>NZ_JBMRFS010000011.1:0-121125 GCF_049384825.1 Stenotrophomonas sp. CASM106 | reverse complement strand
GGCGGTGTCGGAGTGCGGGGTGTCAGCCGCATGGGCCCGAGGCATGCCTCGGGCGGGTTGGGCAGGACGCCCAACCCCGGTCTTGCCGTGTGCGCAGGAAAGCGCACACGAGCAAGCGGCTGCCAAGTCTGCATGGACGTACTTGCGGGGTCCCCGCACTCCGACACCGCCCCGCCAACCCACGGAATGCGTGCTGCTGCTGTTGTCGTTGAGGTTGCCGGCCAGCGGCCGGCACTACCAGGGGTGCAGGGCGCAGCCCTGCCGAAAAACACGCATAAAAAAACAGCAGGCCGAGGCCTGCTGTTTCTGTGTAATGGTGCGCCCGGAGAGATTCGAACTCCCGACCGCCTGGTTCGTAGCCAGGTACTCTATCCAACTGAGCTACGGGCGCCAATTACATAAACTTGTTGTGCTGACTGTGTATGGTGCGCCCGGAGAGATTCGAACTCCCGACCGCCTGGTTCGTAGCCAGGTACTCTATCCAACTGAGCTACGGGCGCGCGGTACACAATCAAATTTTACTGCATTTCCAGCGGCGGATGCTGAAAACCTGTCGAGTGGTGCGCCCGGAGAGATTCGAACTCCCGACCGCCTGGTTCGTAGCCAGGTACTCTATCCAACTGAGCTACGGGCGCCCTGCGACAGGAGCGGAATTATGCGGATGTCGGCGCGTACCGTCAACAGTTTTGTGAAAATTTTCATCCAACTGAATGAAAAAGCGGTCCGCCACAGCGTCAGGGGCCTTCAGCCAGGCGAAATGATCGGCGCGCGTGCCCAGTTCCTGCGCCGACAGCACGCGCAGCTGCGCGTCCACATTCGGCAGCTTGGCCAGCAATGCCTGCATCGATCCGGTCGGTGCCAACCAGTCGTGTTCCATCAACACCGCCTGCGCGCTGCCATGCACGCGCGCCATCTGTGCGTCGAGGTCTTCGTCCATGCCGGCCGCGGCATAGTGGTTGTTCAGGCCCACGCGCGCCCAGTCGGCGATCAGTCCGCGCGCTTCGGTGCCGCCGAAGCCGAGGCGCCGGCCATGCAGTACGCCCTGGCGCTGTGCGATCCACGGCAGGAAGCGGTAGACCAGCGGCAGCAGCCAGCCGCGCGGTGGTGGGAAGCCACGCCAGAACGGTGAGCCGCTGGCCGCCAACCACAAGCGGTTGAAGTGCTGCGGATTGCGGCCGGCATGCACGCAGGCCAGCTGACCGCCGAGGCTGTGGCCACCGATGATCCAGGGCAGCGCGCCGGCCTCGTCATCCGCCGCGACAAGGACCGCCTGGCTGGTGGGCAGATCCTGTTCGAGTACCTCGCGATAGCCCCAGTCCTGCGTGCGCGACGGCCGCAGTGAGCTGCTGCCATTGCCGCGCCACTCGTGCAGGTACACCGCCACGCCCTTCGCCGCCAGCGCCTGCGCCAGCGGCAGGTAGTGGCGAGCGGCCACGCCCAGTGCAGGCAGCCACAGCAGGCGCGCGATGGGCTGTGCAGGCACGCAGGCAATCACTTCGTAGCGATGGCCATCAGCGCACTGCACGGCGAGGACGTCCGGTGTGAGGCTCATGCGTGTGGTGCCGCGCCGAAGTGATCGAGCACCAGCACCTCGCTGCGGCCGGGGGCATAGCCCTGCTGCAGGCCGCGTGCAACGTAGTCGATACCGGCTTCGCAGGCATTGGCCAGGCTCAAGCCGTTGCACAGTTGCGCGGCGATGGCCGAGGCCAGCGTGCAGCCGGTGCCATGTGCGTCCAGCGGCAGGCGGGCATGGATGAATTCTTCGCTGCTGACGCCGTCGAAGTAACGATCGATCACGCGGTTGCCTTCCTGCAGATGGCCACCTTTGAGCAGCACCGCACCTGCACCCAGGTCGAGCAGGGCGGAGGCCGCCCGTTCGGCGTCATCGCCGTTGCCGATCTTCCGTCCGACCAGCAGCTCTGCTTCCGGCGTGTTCGGGGTGATCAGCGTGGCCAGCGGGATCAGCCGCTCGCGCATCGCCTGCAGGGCGCTGTCTTCCAGCAGGCGCGCGCCGCTGGTGGCGACCATCACCGGGTCCAGCACCACGTGTGGCGGGCGATGGCGCTCCAATGCATCGGCGACGGCATTGATCACCTCGGCGTTGGCCAGCATGCCGAGCTTCACCGCGTGGATGTCGAAGTCGTCGAAGCAGGCGTCCAGTTGCGCGCGCAGGAAATCGATCGGCGGCACATGCACGGCGATGACGCCGCGGGTGTTCTGCGCGGTCAGTGCAGCAATCGCGGAGAGGCCGTGCACGCGATGCGCTGCAAAAGCCTTCAGGTCGGCCTGGATGCCGGCACCGCCGCCGGAGTCGGAGCCGGCGATGGTCAGGGCGGAAACGGGAGTGGTCGGGCTCATCCAGCGATTGTGCCGTGGTCACCGTAAAGGCGGTAGCGTCGCCGCTGATAGATGGGGTCAGATCCCTTTGCCGCAGGAAAAGGGATCTGACCCCTGGAGCGCCGCCCTCAATGCCGCCAACGCGCCCACTGCTGGTACAGCACATAACCCAGTCCGGTCAGGCCGGTGAGCAGGGCCGGGGCGAGCAGGGCGTCGTACTGCCAGCGCACGAACAGCCAGGCGCCGAGGATGCCGCCGGCGAGGAAGCCGCTGATGATCAGGCCGCTGAGGGTCAGTCGTCGCACCTGCAACGGCAGTCCGCGCAGCAGGTGGCCCAGGCCGATGCCGAGGTCGGTGAACATGCCGCTGAGGTGGGTGGTGCGCACCACCGCGCCGCTGAAAGTGGTGGCCATTGCATTCTGCAGGCCGCAGGCCATGGCGGCGGCCAGTGCGCCCCAGATCTGGTGCCGTTCGAACAGCGGAATGGACACCAGCAAAAGAGCCGATTCCAGCGCCAGTGCCACGCCGTAGCGTCGGCCCAGCTGCAGGGTGCTGTCCTGGATCAGCAGGCCGCTGAGCATTGCGCCCAGCGAGAACGCGATCAGCAGTCCCCACAGGTGGCCGACCGCGCGCCAGTCACCCTGGGCCAGTGCCATGCCGAGCTGGCTGGTACTGCCGGTCATGTGGCTGACCGCCTGGTGCTCGAAACCGAGGAAGCCGACCACGTTGACCATGCCGGCCACGCACGAGAGCGCGACCGCGCCGATCCAGACCCAGGTGGGCAGGCGTATTCCCATCGGCGGGGCCCCTCAGGGCCCGCCGAAGCCGC
Source organism: Stenotrophomonas sp. CASM106 (assembly GCF_049384825.1). Lineage (NCBI taxonomy): Bacteria > Pseudomonadati > Pseudomonadota > Gammaproteobacteria > Lysobacterales > Lysobacteraceae > Stenotrophomonas > Stenotrophomonas sp. CASM106. The sequence goes on along the minus strand of NZ_JBMRFS010000011.1, from coordinate 117,959 downwards.
CGTTGAACTGCAGCTCGCTGAAGGTGTTGCTGGCCGGGTCGAACACCGCGCCCCAGAACTGCGCGCCGCCATCGCAGACGCGGATCGCTTCGCGGGCCGGATTGATGCCGCTGTCGTCGGGCAGGTGGAAGGCATTGATGTAGATCAGCCGTCGGCCTGCGCTTTCGATGCCGACGTACTGCCGGTCAAAGTCGAGCACCTTCGGCACCTGGGCCTCCAGCGAAGACAGATTCGCTTCCAGCTGGTCGATCTGCTGCCGGCTGGGTGCCCAGTAGCCGCTGACCCGCCCGGCCTCGCGGCCGGGGCTGGGCCGCGAGCAGGTGTCGAGCACCTGCGCGGCGATGATCGGGCGGGTGACCACCCAGGACTGGCCGGTGCGCTCGGCGGTGGGCACACTGGCCGGGCCGCGCGTAGTGGTGCAGGCGCCCAGCACGGCTGCGAGGGTGATTGCAGCCGTGGGCAGCAGCAGGCGGGTGCGGCGGTTCACAACACCTCCGAAGCGTAATCGGCCAGGCGCGAACGCTCGCCACGGCGCAGGGTGATGTGTGCACTATGCGGCCAGTTCTTGAAGCGATCCACCGCATAGGTCAGGCCCGAGGTGGTCTCGGTCAGGTACGGGGTGTCGATCTGCTCGACGTTGCCCAGGCAGACGATCTTGGTGCCGGGGCCGGCACGGGTGATCAGCGTCTTCATCTGCTTCGGGGTGAGGTTCTGCGCCTCGTCCAGGATCAGGTAGCGCGACAGGAACGTGCGGCCGCGCATGAAGTTCATCGAGCGGATCTTGATGCGGCTGGCCAGCAGGTCGTTGGTCGCCTGGCGCCCCCACGTGCCGCCTTCCTGGTTGTGCGTGAGCACTTCCAGGTTGTCGGTCAGCGCGCCCATCCACGGCGTCATCTTCTCTTCTTCGGTGCCGGGCAGGAAACCGATGTCCTCGCCGACGCTGACCGTGGCGCGGGTCATGATGATCTCGCGGTAGCGCTGCTGGTCCATCGTCTGCGCCAGGCCGGCGGCCAGCGCCAGCAGGGTCTTGCCGGTGCCGGCGGTACCCAGCAGCGTGACGAAGTCGATCTCCGGATCCATCAGTGCGTTGAGGGCGAAGTTCTGCTCGCGGTTGCGTGCGCTGATGCCCCACACGGCGTGGCTGCCGTGGCGGAAATCATCGACCAGCGACAGCACCACCTTGCCGTCACCGACCACGCGGCTGACGCGCAGCTCGACTTCATCTTCGCCGGGCAGGTAGACGTACTGGTTCGGGTACCACTCCTCGCCGTCCTGCGCCTGGATTTCGTAATGGGTACGGCCCTTGTCGCTCCAGCTGCGCAGGTCGTCGCCGTGGCGCTTCCAGAAGTCTTCCGGCAGCTCGGTAGCGCCGGTGTAGAGCAGGCTGAAATCGTCCAGCGCGCGGTCGTTCTCGTAGTCCTCGGACACGATGCCGGCGATGGCGGCCTTGATCCGCAGGTTGATGTCCTTGGAGACGAACACCACCGGCAGGTCGGGGGTTTCTTCCTTCAGGGCCAGGATCGCGCCGAGGATGGCGTTGTCCGGGATCACCTTGCCGAAGCTCTTGCCAGCGTCGAAATGGCTGGTCTGGAAGCGCAGCTTGCCGGCGCTCTGCTTGCCGCGCAGCTGCAGCCCATTCGGGCGCTGCAGCGGAATGCCGTCGGCCAGGTTGTCCAGGCCGGAGGCCTGCACCAGCTCGTTGAGGAAGCGGCTCACCTGGCGGGCGTTTCGGCTCGCTTCGGAGGTGCCCTTCTTGCCGTTGTCCAGCTCCTCGATCACCTGCATGGGCAGGTAAACGTCGTGCTCCTCGAATTTGAACAGCGCGGTCGGATCGTGCATCAGCACGTTGGTATCCAGCACGTAGATGCGCTTGCCTCGGGTCATCGTCGATTCCTGGTTACGGACAGGGAAAAACCACCACGGCCTGCTGCCTGGCAGGGTGATGGCAGACACAGTAGGCAGTGGGACTCACTTGGACTGGGAGGCCTTCAGTTCGGCGAGAACGGCATCGGCATGGCCGGCGACCTTGACCTTGCGCCAGGACTGCACGATGCGGCTGTCGGGGGAAATCAGGAAGGTGCTGCGTTCGATGCCACGTACCTGCTTGCCGTACATGTTCTTCATCTTGATCACGTCGAAGGCGCTGCACAGCGCTTCGTCGCCATCGCTGACCAGGGGGAAGCCGAAGCCCTGCCTGGCACAGAAATTGTCGTGCGACTTCACCGAATCGCGCGAGACGCCCAGCACGACCGCGCCGGCCTTCTTGAACTTCGGCAGCAGCGCGTTGAAGTCGATACCTTCGGTGGTGCAGCCGGGAGTGCTGTCCTTGGGGTAGAAGTACAGCACCAGCCACTGGCCGGCATAGTCGCCGAGGGTGGCCTGGTCGCCACCGGACAGCGCCAGCGGCAGGGAGAGGGTGGTGCTGTCCAGGGTATCGCCGTTGTTCATGAGGTCCTTCTGTCGAGCCTGGGTTCTTTCCAAGACAATTGCATGAAACGCCACGCGCCCGTGAGAGGCGCGCGAAAAATCAGGAATTCATTCAGAACTTCATCGGGTCCATGATCGCGTCCAGGTTCAGGTGGTCGCAGAACTCAAGGAAATCGTCGCGCAGCGCGGCGATGTGCATGTTGGCCGGCACGCCGATGGTGACCTGTGCACTGAACATTTCCGCACCGGTCTGCATGGCGCGGTAGCGCGTGCTCTGCAGGTTCTCGATGGTGATGCCCTGGCGGTCGAAGAAATCGGCCAGCTGGAACAGGATGCCCGGCTTGTCGGCGGCGATCACTTCGACGATGTACGGCAGCAGGTTGGACTGCGCCTGCTTGGCGGCGGTGCGGTACCAGACCAGCTTCAGGCCCTCCTCGCGCTCCAGCCGGGTCAGCATCGCCTCGAGCTTGGCCACCGAGTCCCAGGAGCCGGTGGCCAGGGCGGTGACCGAGACATCGCGGCCGACCGTGGCCAGGCGTGCGTCCACCAGGTTGCAGCCGCTGTCGGCGATGCGGCGGGTGACGGACAGCAGGGGGGACTCCGGATGCGTCGTATAGGCGTTGATCAGGAGGTGGTTTTCGCTCGGCGCGGGGCGCGGGGTGGTGTCGGTCAAGGCGATTCCGGGTAATGCATGCATGAGTCTGAATGCCCGCCAGAGGCGGGGATCCACCGGTGTCCAGCATACTTGCCCGTGCTTTCGCGCCGCAAGTAACATTCAGGCCGCCCCCAGCCTTTCGTGGCGGGCGTTTCCCTTCCCAGCCAAGAGCAGCACGTCCTTGTCCCTTTCCGGCCTCATCACCGCGCTGGCGACCCCGTTCCGGGCCGACGGCGCCCTCGATCCCGATGGTTGGCAGCGCCTGCTGCACCTGCAACTGGAGGGTGGCGTCCATGGCGTTGTCGTGGCTGGCTCGACCGGCGAAGCGGCGACCCTGACCGATGCCGAGTACGACCAGCTGCTGGCCAGCGCCGTCGAACGCATCGGCGGCCGCATTCCGGTCATGGCCGGTACCGGCCTGTCGGGTACCGCCAAGACCATCGAACAGACCCGCCGTGCCGCCGCCCTTGGCGCCAGCCACGCGCTGGTGGTCACCCCGCCGTACGTGCGGCCGACCCAGGCTGGCCTGATCGCGCACTACCGCGCGGTGGCCGACCAGGGAGGGCTGCCGGTCGTGCTGTACAACGTGCCCGGCCGTACCGGCTGCGACATGCAGCCGGAGACCGTGGCCGAGCTGGCCAGCCACCCCAATATCGTCGGCATCAAGGAAGCGGTGGGTGACACCGGCCGGGTGCAGGCGCTGCTGGCGCTGCGCAGCCCGACGTTCGCGGTGCTCAGTGGCGACGACGGCACCGCCGCGCGTTCGATCCGGGCCGGCATCGATGGCCTGATCTCGGTCGGTTCCAACGTGCTTCCGGGCGCGTATCGCCGGATGTGCGAGCTGGCTGCCGCGCACGACCACGAAGCCACCGAGTCGTGGGACGCGCGCCTGCATCCCTTCCATGATTTCTGTGGCGTCGAACCCAACCCGATCCCGGTCAAGGCGCTGCTGCGCCGCATCGGCATCGGCCATGACCTGCGCTTGCCGCTGCTGCCGCTGTCGGCAGCACATCATCCCGCGGCCGACCACCTTGCCGGCGACATCGCCGCCCTCGAAGCCCTTTCCAGCCACTGACCTTCCGTCTTGGTCTGACCCAGGAGATTCACATGCGTCAATCCGTTTCCACTGTCCGCGTGCTGTCCTACGCCCTGCTTGCTGTAGCTGTTGCGGCCGGCACCACCGGCTGCTTCAAGCGTGGCGTCAAGGGCGACTACGCCCTGGCCCCGGAAATGCGCCCGCTGGAAGTACCGCCGGACCTGAACCTGCCCAACGCCACCACCGACAACAAGGTGCCGACACTGGCCTCGGCCACCAAGCCGGCGGCGCCGGTCGCCGCAGCCCCGGCGGTGGGCAACACCGGTTTCACCATTGCCGGTGGCAAGGATGAAGCCTTCGCCAAGGTCGGTACCGCACTGGAAGGCGTGGAAGGCGTGACCATTGCCAGCCGCGCGCAGCTGCTGGGCTCGTACGACGTGGCCTACGAAGGCAGCAACTTCCTGGTCCGCGTGGTGGCGGTTGATGCAGGTGCCTACGTCTCCGCGGTCGACCCGCGTGGCCTGCCGGCCACCGCCGAAGCGCCGGTGAAGCTGATCGCCGCGCTGAAGGCGAAGCTGGCTCAGTAAGGGCCGCCCTGGTAGAGGCCGACCTTGGTCGGCGCTTCCGTGCCAACCAAGGTTGGCACCTACCGGAAGACGTGCCTTGGTAGAGGCCGACCTTGGTCGGCGCTTTTGTGCCAACCAAGGTTGGCACCTACCGAGAACAGAAAAGGGCGCCATGGGCGCCCTTTTTCGTTGCCGCCGCGGGCGCTTCTCAGCGCTCCAGCAGCTTCAGCTTGTCCGGCTTGCCGTCCCATTCGCCGGCGTCGGCGGGCGGGTCCTTGCGCACGGTCAGCACCGGCCATTCCTTCGCCAGCTCGGCATTGAGGGCAACGAAGCCTTCCTGGCCGGCGGGGACGTCGTCCTCGGGGAAAATCGCGTTGACCGGGCACTCCGGCTCGCAGAGGGTGCAGTCGATGCACTCATCCGGGTCGATCACCAGGAAGTTCGGGCCTTCGTGGAAGCAATCCACGGGGCACACTTCCACGCAATCGGTGTGTTTGCACTTGATGCAGTTTTCGGTGACGACAAAGGGCATGGGCTGGGGGTGGATCGATTCCTGAACCCGCCAATTCTAGAACAGGTTGGCCCCCGGTGTCGGGATGGGGCGGAAAACGGGCGTCTGGCAGGCGCGGCCATTGGCGGCACGGCAGGGCGTGTGCGAGGCTGCGCGACAACCGGTCCTGGTGGCCGGGCTCCCTTCCCAGCAGGATCGTCCATGTCCCAGGCCCCGTCCCGCACCGCCTCCCACGGTGGTGAAAACACGGCGTTCATCGTCCTGATCAGTTGCGTGGCCACGCTTGGTGGCTTCCTGTTCGGCTTCGACAGTGGTGTCATCAACGGCACGGTCGATGGCCTGCGCCAGGCCTTCAACTCCAGCGAGGCGGCGCTGGGTTTCGAAGTTGCCTCGATGCTGCTGGGCTGCGCGGTCGGTGCCTTCCTGGCCGGTTGGTTGGGCGACCGCCTGGGGCGCCGTGGTGTCCTGATCGTGTCCGCGCTGATGTTCCTGGTCTCGGCGCTGGGCGCCGGGGCGGCCCACGCGTCCTGGCTGTTCATCGCGGCCCGCGTGCTGGGCGGCTTTGCGGTGGGGGCGGCCAGCGTGATGTCACCGGCCTACATCGCCGAAGTCGCCTCGGCGCGCTATCGCGGCCGGCTGGCCACGGTGCAGCAGATGGCCATCATCTGCGGTTTGTTCGCGGCCTTCCTCAGCAATTACCTGCTGGCCCGCGCCGCCGGCGCCTCGACCGAGCCGCTGTGGCTGGGCCACGAAGCCTGGCGATGGATGTTCTGGATGCAGGCGCTGCCCTCCGCGCTGTTCCTGCTGTTGCTGCTGGTGATTCCGGAAAGCCCGCGCTTCCTGGTGCTGAAGGGCCGCCAGGGGCAGGCGAGGGCGGTGTTGTCGCGACTGTACGGCGAGGCCGCTGCCCGGGCCAAGCAGGCCGAGATCGAAGCCAGCCTGGCACAGGACCAGCACAAGCCGCGCTTCGGCGACCTGCGCAGCAGGGCTACCGGCAGGCTGCGCCCGATCCTCTGGGTGGGCATCGGCCTGGCCATGTTCCAGCAGCTGGTCGGCATCAACGTGGTGTTCTACTACGGCGCGGTGCTGTGGCAGGCGGTGGGCTTCTCTGAAAGCGACGCACTGCTGATCAATGTGCTGTCCGGCGCGCTGAGCATCGGCGCCTGCCTGCTCACCGTGCTGCTGATCGACCGCATCGGGCGCAAGCCGCTGCTGTGGGTCGGCTCGGTCGGCATGTTGGTGGCGCTGGTGCTGATGGTGGTGGCGTTTGCCAGCGGCAGCCTGGCCGGCGGGCGCCTGCAGCTGTCCGATGGCATGGGGCGGCTGGCGCTGGTCGCCGCCAATGTCTACGTGGTGTTCTTCAACATGTCCTGGGGCCCGGTGATGTGGGTGATGCTGGGCGAGATGTTCCCCAACCAGATCCGCGGCCCGGCGTTGGCTGTTGCCGGTGCGGCGCAGTGGACGTCGAATTTCGCGATCACCGTGACCTTTCCGATGCTGCTGGCCGGCATCGGCCTGGCCGGGGCCTATGGCATCTATACGGTGGCGGCGATCCTCTCGATCGTCTTCGTGGTCCGCTACGTGCGCGAGACCAAGGGCAAGGAGCTGGAGCAGATGGAAGGCTGACGGCGACTGGCTTCGGTTGCGTTCCGTTGGCGCCTGCTTGTCCAGAGTGTGAGGGGGCAGGCTGATCTGGCCCCCTCCGGACAGTTTCATGGTGCGTGCAGATGCGGCGAAGCGCTGGTCGGTTGTTGCCGCAGCTGGCGGGAAACCGTCCAGAGTCGGTGGGGTCACCCAGGGCAGGACCGTTGGCGCCAAGGATGGCGCCATCGAGCCCCCATGGATGGGTTCACGGCGTGTCCTGCCCTGGGTGACCCCACCGGCTCGAGCCGATTGCAGGGAGGCGCCAAAGCGACCAACCCGACCGCAATCACTGCAATCCCGGAAAACAGAAAAGCCCGCACAAGGCGGGCTTTTTCGGTTCCTGCTGCGGCGACTGGCGCTCCCTAGGGGACTCGAACCCCTGTTTTAGCCTTGAGAGGGCCACGTCCTAACCACTAGACGAAGGGAGCGTAACTGTGTCGCTGCCGAGGCAGGAGCGCTAGTATATGCACCTCGATGCCATTGGGCAATCCCGAAACTTCAACCGGAAGCGCCAACATCATTTCCTCTGCTACATCACCGTTCAGCCTGCGCGTCATCCCGCGCGACCAGCACACGATCTCCCGCAAGGACATCAGCCCGAACGCCCTGCGCGTGCTTTACCGCCTGCGCGATGCCGGCTTCGGCGCCTACCTTGTCGGCGGCGCGGTGCGCGATCTGCTGGTCAATGGCCAACCCAAGGATTTCGACGTGGCCACCGACGCCACGCCCGAGCAGGTCAAGCAGCTGTTCCGCAACTGCCGCCTGATCGGCCGCCGGTTCCGCCTCGCCCACGTAGTGTTCGGTCGCGAAATCATCGAAGTCGCCACCTTCCGTGCCAACAGCGATGACGGCAGCGGCGACCGCGAGATGGAAAACGGCATGCTCGTGCGCGACAACGTGTACGGCACCATCGAAGACGACGCCATCCGCCGCGACTTCACCTGCAACGCCCTGTACTACGCCATCGAGGACTTCTCGGTGCGCGACTACACCGGTGGTTTCGAGGACGTGCAGGCGCGCCTGATGAAGCTGATCGGCGACCCGGTGCAGCGCTACCAGGAAGACCCGGTACGCATGCTGCGAGCGGTGCGCCTGGCGGCCAAGCTCGGCTTCCAGATCGAAGAGGGTACTGCCGCGCCGATCCCGCACCTGGCCGGCCTGCTCAACGAAGCCGCGCCAGCGCGCCTGTTCGAGGAAGTGCTCAAGCTGTTCCTGTCCGGACACGGCGTGGCCAGCTTCGAAGGCCTTGAGCGTTACGGCCTGCTCGACGTGCTGTTCCCGGAAAGCGCCAAGGCGCTGAAAGCCAACCGCACCGGCGCGCTGCGCCGCATGCTGGTCGAGGGCCTGGCCAATACCGATGCGCGGGTGGCCAACGACGAACCGGTCTCGCCGGCGTTCCTGTTCGCGCTGCTGCTGTGGCCGGCGTTCTGCCGTGCACAGGCGACCCTGCTCAAGCAGGGCGTGGCACCGGAAGAGGCGCAGCGCCGCGCCGCCGACCGCGTCACCGTGCAGCAGTTGAGCACCATCGCGCTGCCGCGCCGCTTCTCGCTGCCGATGCAGGAAATCTGGCTGCTGCAGTCGCGCTTCAGCTCGCGCCAGCGCAAGCGCGTGTTCCGCACCCTGACTCATCCGCGCTTCCGTGCCGCGTTCGATTTCCTCAGCCTGCGCCAGGTGGCGTCGTCCGAGCACGCCGCCGATGTCGAGTTCTGGCGCGAAGCGCAGGCGCAGTCCGGTCGTGAGCTGGAATCGTCGCTGGATGCGATGCACAGCGAAGATGGCGATGACGAGAGCGGAGCGCCGCGCAAGCGCCGCCGTCGCCGCCGTCGTCCGGGTGCCCCGGCCGGTGCAGCGGGCGAGTAGGCGATGACCCTTGCCTGGATCGGCCTCGGCGCCAACCTCGGCGACGCGGCCGCCACCGTCGGCGCGGCGATTGCCGCGCTGGACGGCCTGCCCGGGACCCGGCTGCGCCAGGCCTCGCGGCTTTACGCAACGCCGGCCTGGGGCAATGAAGACCAGCCGCCGTTCGTCAATGCGGTGGCCTCGGTCGAAACCACCTTGCCGGCCGATGAGCTGCTGCAGGCCATGCTGGCGCTGGAGCAGCGCTTCGGTCGCACGCGTGATCCGGCAGTGCACTGGGGCCCGCGCGCGCTGGACCTGGACCTGCTGCTGTATGGCGCGCAGGCGCTCGACCAGCCTGGGCTGAAGGTGCCGCATCCGTACCTGCACGAGCGTGCCTTCGTGCTGGTGCCGCTGGCCGAAATCGCGCCGGAACTTACAATTCCTGGCCATGGACGCGTGCAGGATGCAGTGATGCAGGTCGATGCCTGCGGGATCGCGCCGATAGGGTGATAATGCCCGGGTTATCTCCCCCGGTTATCAGCACATGAGCACCCACGCAGACAGCAAGCCCTGGACCGTTCCCGCCCTGGCCGAGGCCAAGCGCAATGGCCAGAAGCTGGTCATGTTGACCGCCTACGACGCCGGCTTCGCCCGCACCTTCGATGCCAACGGCGTCGATCTGATCCTGATCGGCGATTCGCTGGGCATGGTCGTGCAGGGTCATGATTCGACCCTGCCGGTGACCGTGGCCGACATGGTCTACCACACCCGGGCCGTGGCCCGCGTGCTGCAGCGTGCGCTGCTGGTGGCCGACCTGCCGTTCGGCGCCGATGCCACCCCGGAACGCGCGCTGGATGCCTCGCTGCAGCTGCTGCAGGCCGGTGCCGAGATGGTCAAGATCGAAGGTGCCGGCTTCAAGGTCGACATCATCCGCTACCTGGTCGAGCGCGAGATTCCGGTCTGCGCGCACCTCGGCCTGACCCCGCAGTCGGTGCTGCGACTGGGCGGCTTCAAGATCCAGGGCCGCGGCGATGCTGCGCGCCAGCTGGTGGAGGACGCCAGGGCCGTGGCCGCCGCAGGCGCCAGCATCATGGTGCTCGAATGCGTGCCGACCCCGGTCGCTGCCGAAGTGACCGCTGCGGTGGATGTGCCGACCATCGGCATTGGTGCTGGCCCGCAGTGCGATGGCCAGGTGCTGGTGCTGCACGATTTCCTCGGCCTGGACAGTGGCCATCGCCGTCCCAAGTTCGTCAAGGATTTCCTTGCCGAAGGTGGCTCGGTGGCCGGTGCCACCCGTGCCTTTGCCGACGCGGTGCGCGACGGCAGCTTCCCCGACGAACAGCACGCCTACGCCCAATGATCCAGACCTTCAACGAGCTCGGCGCGTTGCGCGAGCAGATCGCCCAGTGGAAGCGTGAGGGCCTGCGCGTGGCGCTGGTGCCGACCATGGGCAACCTGCATGGGGGGCACCATTCGCTGGTGACCCTGGCCCGCCAGTACGCCGACAAGGTGGTGGCGAGCATCTTCGTCAATCCGACCCAGTTCGGCCCCAACGAGGATTTCAGTCGCTACCCGCGCACGCCCGAGGCCGACGTGGCCGGGCTGGAGCAGGTCGGCTGCGATGCCGTGTGGCTGCCCAGCGTGGAGACGATGTATCCGCTGGGCGTGGACAGGACCACGCGCATGCACGCGCCGGGTGTCAGTGAAGTGCTGGAAGGCGCCAGCCGCCCGGGGCACTTCGATGGCGTCTGCACGGTGGTGGCGCGCCTGTTCCTGCAGGTGCAGCCGGACGTGGCCGTGTTCGGCCGCAAGGACTACCAGCAGCTTGCCGTGATCAGGCAGATGGTGGCCGAGCTGTCGTTCCCGATCCAGATCGTCGGTGCTGAGATCGTGCGCGACGAGGATGGCCTGGCCAAGAGTTCGCGCAACCAGTACCTGAGCGACGAACAGCGCCCGGTCGCGACCACCATCCACCGCACCCTGCTGGGCATGCGCGAGGGCTACGTGGCGGGGCAGGCACGTGATCGCATCGAAGCCGACGCCACGGCCGCATTGCAGGCAGCCGGGTTCCAGGTCGACTACGCGGTGCTGCGCACCCCGGAGCTGGCCGAGCCGACCTTCGACGGCGGTGGCCGCGTGGCGCTGATTGCCGCGCGCCTGGGAACCACCCGGTTGATCGACAACCTGGAGTTCTGAGTTCCGGCGGCGCCGCGCGATGCATGGGGTCAGATCCCTTTTCCAGGGGAAAAGGGTTCTGACCCCGGTTTCACCGCCTACCTGAACAGGTTGCCGGCCGTGATGCCCCGCGCTGCGCGGGTGCTAGAATCCGCTCTTTCCTTTGCCGTTGCAGCGCCCCCATGCACCTGTCCCTGCTCAAGACCAAGATCCATCGCGCCACCGTCACCCATTCCGAGCTGAACTACGAAGGCTCGATCGCCATCGATGACAACCTGCTGGCTGCCACCGGCATCCGCGAGTTCGAGCAGGTGCACATCTGGGACGTGACCAATGGTGCGCGTTTCTCGACCTATGCCATCCGCGCCGAAGCCGGCAGCGGCGTTGTCTCGCTCAACGGTGGCGCTGCGCGCCACGTGCAGGTCGGTGACATCATCATCATCGCCGCGTTCGCCAGCATGACCGAGCAGGAAGCTGACAGCTTCAGGCCGAAGCTGGTGTACGTTGATGGCAACAACCAGATCACCCACACCAACGACACGATCCCGACCCAGGCCGCATGACAACGAACAACGGATTCGACTCGCTGCATTCCCACGCCCAGCGCCTGAAGGGCGCAAGCATTCCCAGCCTGCTCGCCGCCGAACCCGGCCGTGTACAGGAGCTGGCGCTGCGGGTCGGTCCGTTGTACGTCAATTTCGCCCGGCAGAAATACGATGCCGCGGCGTTGCAGGCGCTGTTGGCGCTGGCTGCCGAGCGTGATGTCGGCGGTGCCATCACGCGCCTGTTCCGCGGCGAACAGGTCAACCTGACCGAAGGGCGCGCCGCGCTGCATACCGCGCTGCGCGGCGATGTGGTCGATGCGCCGGTGGCGGCCGAGGCCTATGCCACCGCGCGCGGGATCCGCCAGCGCATGGGCGTGCTGGTGCGCGCGCTGGAAGACAGTGGCGTGACCGATGTGGTCAGCGTCGGCATCGGTGGTTCCGACCTTGGCCCGCGCCTGGTCGCCGACGCGCTGCGTCCGGTCAGCGGTGCGCGCCTGCGCGTGCATTTCGTCTCGAACGTGGACGGCGCCGCCATGCAGCGCACGCTGGCCACGCTGGATCCGGCCAAGACCGCCGGCATCCTCATCTCCAAGACCTTCGGTACGCAGGAAACGCTGCTCAACGGCCAGATCCTGCACGACTGGCTGGGCGGCAGCGAGCGCCTGTATGCAGTCAGCGCCAATCCGGATCGCGCCGCCAAGGCCTTCGCGATCGCCGCCGATCGCGTACTGCCGATGTGGGACTGGGTGGGTGGCCGCTATTCGCTGTGGTCGGCGGTCGGTTTCCCGATCGCGTTGGCGATCGGCTTCGAGCGCTTTGAGCAGCTGCTGGAAGGCGCCGCACAGATGGATGCGCATGCGCTGGATGCACCGCTGGAGCGCAACCTGCCGGTGCTGCATGGCCTGACCGACATCTGGAACCGCAACCTGCTGGGCCATGCCACGCATGCGGTGATGACCTACGACCAGCGTCTGGCGCTGCTGCCGGCCTACCTGCAGCAGCTGGTGATGGAAAGCCTGGGCAAGCGCGTGCAGCGTGATGGTGCGCCGGTCACCACCGACACCGTGCCGGTGTGGTGGGGTGGGGCAGGCACCGATGTGCAGCACAGCTTCTTCCAGGCGCTGCACCAGGGCACCAGCGTCGTTCCGGCCGACTTCATCGGCTGTGTGCACAACGATGATCCCTACACGATCAATCACCAGGCCCTGCTGGCCAACCTGTTGGCACAGACCGAGGCGCTGGCCAATGGCCAGAGCAGCGACGATCCGCACCGTGATTACCCGGGCGGGCGGCCGAGCACGCTGATCCTGCTCGACGCGCTGACCCCGCAGGCACTGGGTGCGCTGATCGCCATGTACGAACACGCCGTGTACGTGCAGTCGGTGATCTGGAACATCAACGCGTTCGACCAGTTCGGTGTCGAGCTCGGCAAGCAACTGGCCAGTGGCCTGCTGCCGGCGCTGCAGGGCGAGGATGTGGCGGTTGCCGATCCGATGACCCGCGAGATCCTGGCGCAGCTGAAGCGCTGATGCTCTGGTAGTGCCGGCCGCTGGCCGGCATCCAGGTGATGCTTCAATCGTTCATGAGGTTGCCGGCCAGCGGCCGGCGCTACCGCAGCAGATGGGTTGCCGGCCAGCGGCCGGCACTACCGCAGCGGATGGGTTGCCGGCCAGCGGCCGGCACTACCGCGTCACCGGCTCGGGTCGCGCTCCGGGCTTGGCCGCTTGGCCAGTTTGCGCTGCAGCGAGCGCCGGTGCATGCCGAGCAGGCGCGCGGCCGCTGACACATTGCCGCCGGTCTCGTGCATCGCCTGCTGGATGTGTTCCCACTGCAGGCGGCTGATCGGCGTCATCGCATCGGGCACTTCCATTTCGCCATCGTCGGCCGGGCCGTCGTCTTCCTCGCCGAGGGCGCGCAGGATCATCGGCACCGTGGCCGGCTTCGGCAGGTAATCATCCGCACCCAGCTTGATCGCCTCCACCGCGGTGGCGATGCTGGCGTAGCCGGTCACCAGCAGGATCCGCATGTCCGCGCGCAGCGCGCGCAGCGGCTGGATCAGTGCCAGGCCGGAATCGCTGCCCAGCTTCAGGTCGATCAGCGCGAACGCCGGTGGATGCTGCCGGGCCAGCGCCAGCGCACTGGCGGCATCCTGTGCGGTCTGCGTTTCAAGCCCCTTGCGGGCCAGGCTGCGTTGCAGGGTACGCAGGTACAGCTCGTCGTCGTCGACCAGCAGGCCCAGGGTGGAATGGTGAAGGCTCATGGGGTGTCCTCGCGTGGGGCCAGCGGCAGGCGGAAGCCGACGCGGCTGCCGGCCCCCTGGGCCGGGCGCATCCACATCTCGCCGTCGAGGCGTTCGATGGTGGCATGGGACAGGGCCAGGCCGACGCCCATGCCCTCGCTCTTGCTGCTGCCGAACAGCTTGCCCGGCAGCACGGCGGCACGGGCGTCGAAGCCATGGCCGTAGTCGCGGACTTCGCCGATCAGGTCGTCGCCTTCGATGCGCAGGTCCAGGTCCACGCGTGGCCGGCCGGCTTTCTCGCCGGCATCGGCGGCGTTGTTGAGCAGGACCATCAGCAGATGGCCAACGCCCGGGTCCAGCGGTAGCCGCAGTGGCGCATCATCGTTGCGGTGCAGGTCGATGGTCGGCCGCACCAGGCGCCATTGCTCCAGCACCTGCTGTGCGCTGGAATGGCTGCGGCCCGGTGCGTCGGCCGAGGCCGGAGCAGCCAGCGCCAGCACGCGCTCCCGGCACTGCACCAGCAGCTCGCGCAGGGTTTCCATGTCCTCGCGCACTTCCGGCTCTTCGCTGCGCTCGGCCACATCGTCGGCGAGCAGGGTCATGGTCGCCAGCGGCGTGTTCAGTTCATGCGCCACCGAGGCGGCATGGGTGGCCAGCGCGACGATGCCCTCGTTGCGGGCGAAGCGCTCGCGCAGTGCCGACAGTTCCAGTTCGCGCTCCCGCAGGGCCAGCGCCAGCCGGGTGGAGAAGGCCAGTACCACCGCGGCGGAAATCAGGAAGTTGGCGACCACGCCCCAGCGATTCAGGTCCTGCGCGCGGAAATAACCGTCCGGCAATGGCTGGCCGAAGATGCCGCTGGCGGCGTAGCCGAGCAGGCAGGCCAGTGCGACCGCCAGTGCCCAGCGCAGGGGCAGGGCGAACGCGGCCAGCGCGATCAGGATCAGGAACAGCGAGCTGAACGGGTTGGCCATGCCGCCGCTCCAGCCGACCATCCAGGTCAGGATGATCACGTCCACCAGGATGTGGCCGAACGCGGTCAGCGGTGCGGTGTCAGCCGCGTCCGGACGCAACTGGGTATAGATGTTGAACAGGGCCAGCACCGCCACGCCGGCCCATAGCGGCAGCTGCGGCAACGGCAGGCCCAGCACCCAGGTGGCAACCAGGATGGTGGCGGCCTGGCCGCCTACGGCAAGCCAGCGCAGGCTGCACAGGGTACGGAGAAACGGGGCGTCGGGACCGGTCATTCACGCTCATCGTATGCGTTCACGGGCGGCTGTGCCTGCGACAATCGGCCGCAGCCGTGCCACCGGCTGAATGCGAGTCACCCGGAATGCGGGGGCGGGCGGTAGAATGCGCCCATGCACGACGCCGTCACCCGCCCGACTCCTCCCTCCGATGCCACCTCCTGGCCCCGCCGCCAGACCCATGCCGTGCAGATCGGCGGGGTCACCGTAGGCGGAGGCAAGCCGGTCGTGGTGCAGTCGATGACCAACACCGACACGTCCGACGTGGCCTCCAGCGTGAAGCAGGTGGCCGAGCTGTGGCGGGCCGGTTCGGAAATGGTGCGTTTGACCGTCAATACCGTGGAAGCCGCTGCGGCGATCCCGCGCATCGTCGACAAGCTGGCGATGATGGGCATCGACGTGCCGCTGATCGGTGATTTCCACTACAACGGCCACCAGCTGCTGACCGCCGAGCCGGCATGTGCCGAAGCGCTGGCCAAGTACCGCATCAACCCGGGCAACGTCGGCTTCGGCAAGAAGAAGGACCTGCAGTTCGCCCAGTTGATCGAGTTCGCGATCCGCTACAACAAGCCGGTGCGCATCGGTGCCAACTGGGGCTCGCTGGACCAGGCCCTGGCGGCGAAGTTGATGGACGAGAACAACCTGCGCGAGCAGCCCTGGGATGCCGGTCGCGTGCTGCGCGAGGCGCTGATCCGTTCGGCGCTGGATTCGGCCGAGCAGGCGGTGGAGCTCGGCCTGCCGCGCGATCGCATCGTGCTGTCGGCCAAGGTCAGTGGCGTGCAGGAGCTGATCGCGGTGTACCGCGACCTGGCCCAGCGCTCCGATTTTGCCCTGCACCTGGGCCTGACCGAGGCCGGTATCGGCAGCAAGGGCATCGTCGCCTCGTCGGCGGCGCTGGGCGTGCTGCTGCAGGAAGGCATCGGTGACACCATCCGCATCTCGCTGACCCCGGAACCGGGCCAGTCGCGCACGCAGGAAGTGATCGTCGCCCAGGAACTGCTGCAGACCACCGGCCAGCGTGCCTTCACGCCGCTGGTCACGGCTTGTCCGGGCTGCGGCCGCACCACCTCCGAGTTCTTCCAGGAACTGGCCAAGGTGGTGCAGAACCACGTGCGCGAGAAGATGCCGCTGTGGAAGATCCACCATCCGGGTGCGGAGAACATGACCCTGGCGGTGATGGGCTGCATCGTCAATGGGCCGGGTGAGTCGCGGCACGCCAACATCGGTATTTCCCTGCCGGGCACCGGCGAAACCCCGGCCGCGCCCGTGTTCGTCGATGGCGAGAAGAAGGTGACCCTGCGTGGCGAGAACATCGCCCAGGAGTTCGTCGCCCTGATCGACGATTACGTCGAACACAAATATGTCCGAAGCGCCGGATAAGCCTGCGATCCTCGCTGCGCCGGAGTCCGCCTCCGGTTTCCGCCACTGGATGGCGCACAATGCCTGGCGCCTGGTGCTGCTGTTCGGTGGCGTGCTGCTGCCGTTGGCGGGTTTCGTCGCCCTGGCCGACGAAGTGCACGAGTTTGAATCGTTCCATTTCGATGCGCCGCTGCTGTGGCAGATGCATGGCCTGCACTCACCGCTGCTGGACCGCTTCTTCGTGCTCATTTCCAGGCTGGGCTACGAATGGTTCCTGATTCCCGCCGACGTGCTGATCATCGGCGTGCTGCTGGGCTACCGGCGTTGGCGTGAGGCCACGTTCGTGGCGGTCAGCTTCGTCGGCTCGGCGCTGCTGAACATGGGCAGCAAGCATTTCTTCCAGCGCCAGCGCCCCAGCCTGTGGGAATCGATCGCGCCGGAATCGACGTTCAGCTTTCCCAGCGGCCACGCGATGGGCTCGATGACCCTGGCCGTGACCCTGGTGCTGCTGGCCTGGAACACCCGCTGGCGCTGGCCGGTGCTGCTGCTGGCGCCCGCGTTCAGCCTGCTGGTCAGCGTCTCCCGGGTCTATCTGGGCGTGCATTACCCCTCCGATATCCTGGCCGGATGGTGTGCCGCGCTGGTTTGGGTGGTAGGGTGCTATCTGGTCATGTTCAGTCGCCGGCATCCTTGGCGACGTCAGGATTCGCCGCCAGCGACGGCCAGCGAAGCATCATCACAGGGGGATTGACGTGGATGGCCCCTCCGGGGCGTCTACGTAATAGATCAGTTGTTTCGTTGCAGCAGGTTCTGCAAGACAGGGGGCAAGCACAACGCGCGGTACTGTGATGCGCAAGGCAGAATGCCCGGGTCGCATCTCGAACGTGCTTGCAGGGGTATCGGCGCCCTGCCTAGCTTGACCTGCAATGGCTGCATTCGAAGAGGTACGTGAATGACGATTCGAGTCTACCTGGTGGATGACCACGCACTGGTCCGCACCGGGATGAAGATGATCCTGTCGGGGGAGACCGACATCGAGGTGGTGGGCGAAGCCGAGACCGGCGAAGATGCGCTGCGCGACGTCCGCCAGCTGCTGCCGGACGTGGTGCTGTGCGACCTGCACCTGCCCGGCGTGAGTGGCATGGAGGTGACCGAGCGCATCGTCCGCAGCCATCGCAACACCCGCGTGGTGATCGTGTCGGTGCTGGAAGACGGGCCGCTGCCGAAGCGCTTGCTGGAAGCCGGGGCTGCGGGCTACATCGGCAAGGGCTGCGATGCACAGGAGCTGCTGCGTGCGGTGCGCGATGTGGCCATGGGCCGTCGCTACCTGGGCACCAGCATCGCGCAGAACCTGGCCTTGTCGACCGTTGAAGGCAACGGCTCTCCATTCGACAGCCTGTCGCCGCGCGAGCTGGAAGTGGCGTTGCTGCTGACCCAGGGCTTGCGCCAGGAAGACATCGCGCGGCGCCTGAGCCTGAGCGCGAAGACGGTGAACACGCACAAGGCGCGGCTGTTCGAGAAGATGGGGATCCACGACAACATCGCGCTGGCGCGCATGGCCAGCCAGTACGGGCTGGTGGATCCGGCACGGCCGCTGTAAGGGATTCGGCCAACGGCTGAGCCCCTCGCGGTGGTGGTGCGGTTGGATTGTGGTGGTTGGCCGGGCGGATGGGCTGTGCAGGGGGCGCTGCAAGTACGTCCATGTAAGCTCGGTCGCCGCTTGCTCGTGTGCGCTGTCCTGCGCACACGGCAAGGCCAGGGTTGGGCGTCCTACCCAACCCGCCCGAGGCGTGCCTCGGGCCCATGCGGCTCACGCCCCTGCACAGCCCATCCGCCCGGCCACGGACAGGTTCCGTGCGCGTCCACCGCGGAAAGAAGAAGGGAAAGGCGGGAGCGGGTCGCGCGCTGTGCGCGCTCGTCGCCCGGGGTCGGATCCCTTTCCCGGTGGGAAAGGGCTCTGACCCCCGATGATGCTGGAGCCGAGCGTGGGCTCGGCTCTACAGCTGTGTCGGGCTCAGTGGCCGCGTACGCGCTTGATGATCTTCGCGGCGTCGGCGGCGCTGGCGCGCACCTTGTCCCACTGACCGTCGGCGATCCAGCTGCCCGGCACCATCCACGAACCACCGATGCAGACCACGTTCTTCTGCTCGAGGTACTCGGCGGCGGTGTTTTCGGTGATGCCGCCGGTCGGGCACAGCTTGAGGTCGGCAACCGGGCCGGCCAGACCCTTGATCATCGCCAGCCCCCCCACGGCGGTGGCAGGGAACAGCTTGCACACGCGGAAGCCGCGCGCATACAGCGACAGCAGTTCGGTCGGCGTGGCCGCACCCGGCACTACCGGCAGCGGTGCCGCCGCCAGCGCATCGGCCAGCGCCGGTGGCGTACCCGGGGTCACCAGGAAGTCCGCGCCCGCATCGATCGACTGCTGCATCTGCTCCACGGTCAGCACCGTGCCGGCGCCCACCACCACGTCCGGCAGCTCGCGCTTGAGCATCGCCAATGCTTCCATCGCCACTGGCGTACGCAGCGTCAACTCGATCGCCGGCAGGCCACCTTCCAGCAACGCCGCACTGACCGCACGCGCCTGGTCCAGCGTATGAATCGTCACCACCGGCAGGATGCCCGCCGCACGCAACAACTCCGCCGCCTTCACCTGATGTTGTTCGATACCCATGCTTTTGCCCTTGCCTTTGCTCTTCTAGATTCAGTGGCCGCAGCGCAAATGACGCGCCGGGAATTGTCCAAGGGCAGTAGAGCGCCCTGGCCGGGACCGTGAGCGGCATGGATGCCGCGACCGAGCCCCCATGGATGGGTTTACGGCGTGTCCCGGCCAGGGCGCTCTACTGCCCAGGCCGGGAAGCCTGCCGCCGCTTTTCGCTTCAGGCGTCTTTTGCCTCATGCGGCGCCGCCGCCGCTGCGGCATCGTGCCCCAGCTCGTACTCCGCGTCGTATTCCCACGGCCCGCCATCGGCCGCCGCCGGCCCGCACGAAATCGAAATCGCGCCCTGATCAGCCGGACCCACCACGCGACGGTTGATCGCGAACAGGTTGCGGCCCAGGTCATGCGCGGCAGGCGCCGTGTTCGGGGCCAGCGGACGCGCGGCCCACTCGGCCGCGTCCACCAGCACTTCCAGCGTGCCGGCCTCGCCATCAAGGCGGATCATGTCGCCCTCGCGGACCTTGGCCAGCGGACCACCGCGCGCCGCTTCCGGCGTCACATGGATCGCCGCCGGAATCTTGCCCGAGGCGCCGGACAGGCGGCCGTCGGTGACCAGCGCCACGCGCCGGCCCTGGTTCTGCAGCAGCCCCAGCAGCGGCGCCAGCGAATGCAGTTCCGGCATGCCGTTGGCACGCGGGCCCTGGTAACGCACCACCGCCACGAAGTGCTCGGGCAGCAGGCCGCCGGCATGCAGCTTGTTCAGCACCTGCGGCGCATCGACAACCACGGCCGGTGCTTCGATCGTGCGGTACTGCGGCTTCACCGCCGACAGCTTGATCAGCGACTTGCCCAGGTTGCCGCGCAGCAGGCGCAGGCCGCCCTGGTGCTCGAACGGATTGTCGACGCCACGCACCACTTCGTCATCGGCGCTGTGTTGCAGGCCCGGCAGGTAGACCAGCTGGCCGTCGCGCAGCTGCGGCTCGCGCGCGTAGTCGGCCATGCCGCCGCGCGCCACGCTGACCAGGTCACCGTGCATCAGGCCCGCCCTGATCAGCTCGCCGAACACGAAGGCCGGTCCGCCAGCGGCCGCGAAACGGTTCACGTCGGCCTCGCCGTTCGGATAGACGCGGGCCAGCAGCGGAATCAGCTGCGACAGTTCGTCGAAGTCGTCCCAGGTCAGCACGATGCCGGCGGCACGCGCCACTGCGATCCAGTGGATGGTGTGGTTGGTCGAACCGCCGGTGGCCATCAGCGCGATGACCGCGTTGATGATCGCGCGCTCATCGATGATCCGGCCCAGCGGACGGAAGTCGTCGCCGAGCGCGGTGATGTCCAGTGCACGTTCGGTGGCTTCGCGGGTAAGGGCATCGCGCAGCGGCGTGCCCGGATTGACGAACGATGCGCCCGGCAGCTGCACGCCCATCGCTTCCAGCAGCACCTGGTTGGAATTGGCGGTGCCGTAGAAGGTGCAGGTGCCAGCGCCGTGGTACGACGCGGACTCGGCTTCCAGCAGCTCTTCGCGGGTGGCTTCGCCGGCGGCATAGCGCTCGCGCACTTCCGCCTTCTGCTTGTTCGGGATGCCCGGGGTCATCGGGCCGGCCGGCACGAACACCGCCGGCAGGTGGCCGAAGGCCAGCGCGCCGATCAGCAGGCCCGGCACGATCTTGTCGCACACGCCGAGGTAGACGGTGGTATCGAACATGTCATGGCTGAGGCCGATCGCAGTGGCCTGGGCGATCACATCGCGCGAGAACAGCGACAGTTCCATGCCGCCGCGGCCCTGGGTGACGCCGTCGCACATCGCCGGCACGCCGCCGGCCACCTGTGCCGTAGCACCCAGCTCGCGGGCGATCTCGCGGATCTGCTCGGGATAGGTCTCGAACGGCTGGTGCGCCGACAACATGTCGTTGTAGGCGGTGATGATGCCCAGGTTCGGCGTCACGCCGCCGCGCAGGCGGCTCTTGTCGGTACCGCCACAGGCGGCGAATCCATGGGCGAGGTTGCCGCAGCTCAGGCGGCTGCGGAACGGGCCTTCGCGCAGGGAGGCGTCGATCGCGGCCAGGTAGGCGGCACGCGAGGCGGCGCTGCGGCGGATGACACGCTCAGTGATGGCTTGCAATTGCGGATGGAGGCTCATTGGCTACCGGCGTTCAAGGTGGCGAGAGGCAAGCGGCGGCAGGGCACCGCCGCCGACATCAATCAGCCCAGTGGACGCGCAGGCGCGCGCCTTCCAGGTTGATCGCGTTGAGGATCGGATACTGCTGGGCGTCGTTGCTGTCCAACGCTTGGCGCAGCACCTGCAGCTTCTGCTTGCCGCGCAGCAGCAGCAGGCGCTGTCGGCACTGGCGCAGCCCATGCGGGGTCAGCGTGATGCGCAGCGGCCACTGGTTCGCGCCCGGGCAGCCGGTGGCATCCAGCGCGGCATAGGGCAGGGTGCTTTCCAGTGCGCGGGCGAGGTCCTTCGAGCCCGGGAACAGCGAGGCGGTGTGGCCGTCGTTGCCCATGCCCAGTGCCACCAGGCTCGGCGGCTGGCTGTGCTGTGCCTGCAGGTTGGCGGTGTACACGCATTCGGGCAGGGGCTTGCCGATCCGCACCAGTGGATCGAAATGCGCACCCTCGGCGCGTTTCAGCAGGTGCTCGCGCACCAGCCAGGCATTGCTGTCGCGATCCTGCGGCGACAGCCAGCGCTCGTCGGCCAGGCTCACTTCCACCCGGTCCCAGTGCACGTCCAACTCGGCCAGCGCCTGGTAGACCGGCGCCGGTGTAGTGCCGCCAGACAGCAGGATGCGGGCGCGGCCCACTTCGTTGATGTCGTGGTTGAGGGTGTGCGCCATCTCGGCGGCAACGGCTTCGATCCAGCCATCGGCATCGCCATGGTTGATGAACTCGATGCGGTCGTCGTGGAAGGTGGTGGGGCTCATGCGGCAACTCCAGGTGCGTCACGTTCGGCGTCGGCGGCATAGGCGGCGGCGCCCAGCAGTCCGGCGTGGGGATGCATCACCGCCAACGAGGGCACGCGCGCCATGATGGAAGAGAACCGGCCCTTGTGCTCGAAGCGCTGGCGGAAACCGGAGTGCTGCAGCGAATCGAGCATCTTCGGGGTCAGCCCGCCGGTCAGGAACACGCCGTCCCAGGCGCCCTGGGTCAGCACCAGATCGCCAGCAATGGCGCCGAACACGGCGCAGAACACATCCACGGTGCGCATCGCCTGCGGATCGCCGTGCAGGGCGCGGGCGGTCACGTCCACCGGCTGCAGCTGGCCCGGATCGATGCCGGCCATCTCGCACACGGCGCGATGGATGTTGACCAGGCCGGGGCCGCAGATCAGGCGCTCGTTGGAGACGCGGCCGAACTGCTCGGACAGGATCTCCAGGATGCGGATCTCTTCCGGGGTTCCCGGCGGGAAGCTCACATGGCCGCCTTCGGTTTCCAGCGGATAGCAACGGCCGTGGCGCATGATCAGGCCGCCGACGCCGAGACCGGTACCGGGCCCGATCACCGCGTAGTTGCGTGGCTGGCCGGGCTTGCCCGGTACCCAGGCAGCCCCACCGACCTGGACCACGTCATCGGGCTGCAGCAGCGAAATCGCCATCGCCTGCGCGGCGAAGTCGTTGATCAGGTGCAGTTCGTCGAACCCGAGCATGGCAGCGGTGCGGCTGCGCGAGATCACCCACGGATGGTTGGTGATGCGTGCTTCGTCACCATCCACGCGACCGGCCACGGCGAACACGCCGCGGCTTGCCGTGGCGCCGATCTGTTCCAGATGGTGGCGCGCGGCATCACCCAGCGACGGGAACTCCGCCACCGCGTACTCGCGGATGCTGTCCTTCTGCAGCGGTGCGTCCAGCGAGGTGTCGGCCAGGGCGAAGCGCGCGTTGGTGCCACCGATGTCGGCGACCAGCACTGGCTGCGAGCTGGCACTCATGCCGACGCTCCGCTGTCGGGCGCGTCCAGGTCCTGCGGCAGGAACCCGCCCGCATTGCCCGGGCCCCATTGGCCGGCGGGGTAGGGCTCCAGCGGCAGCTTGGCGTCCTTCCAGGCGTCGGCGACGCTGTCGATCCAGGCCCAGGCCGCACGCACTTCGTCATCGCGCACGAACAGCGTGTGGTTGCCGTTGAAGGCATCCAGGAACAAGCGTTCGTAAGCGATACGGCGGTGCAGGCCGGTCGGCACCGACAGTTCCAGCTCCAGCGGATGCAGCTCCAGCGCGCCCCATTCCGGGCCTGCCAGGCTGCTCATCAGGCCCAGTTCGATGTTTTCCTGCGGCTGCAGCTGGAACACCAGGCGGTTCGGTGCGGCCTGCGCGCGCTGCGGGCGCTCGAACAGCCAGTGGGTGACCGGCTTCAGCGTGACCACCACGCGGGTGGTGCGCTCGGGCAGGCGCTTGCCGGTGACCAGGTGGAACGGCACGCCGCTCCAGCGCCAGTTGTCGATATGCGCGGTGACACCGGCGAAGGTTTCCACGTCGCTGCCTTCCGGCGGCTGGTAGGCCTGTGCCGGCTGGCCATTGATGGTGCCGGCGGTGTAGCGGCCACGGATGCTGTCACGCGCGGCGTGCCGGGCATCGAGCGGGCGCAGGGCGCGCAGCACCTTGACCTTCTCGTCGCGGATGCGATCGGCTTCCAGCGATGCCGGTGGTTCCATCGCCACCATGCACAGCAGCTGCAGGATGTGGCTCTGCACCATGTCGCGCAGTGCGCCGGAGCGGGCGTAATAGGCATCGCGGCCATCCACGCCTTCGCTTTCGGCCACCAGGATGTGCACCGATTCGATGTAGTTGCGGTTCCACACCGCTTCCAGCAGCGTGTTGCCGAAGCGCAGTGCGATCAGGTTCTGCACCGCGGCCTTGCCCAGGTAGTGGTCGAGGCGGAACACGCGGTCCTCGTCGATCCACTGGCCGATGGTGCTGATGATTTCCTCGGCGCTCTCGCTGTCGCTGCCGATCGGCTTTTCCAGCATCAGGCGTGCCGGCGCGGCGAGGGCGCCGCCCTTGGCCAGGCCTTCGCAGGTGGAGATGTACAGGCCCGGCGGGATGGCGAGGTAGCTGACGCACTTGCGGTGCACGAGGTCGGCGACCGCGGCGGCAACCGAGTCGACGTCGCGCAGGTCCACAGAGCGGTAGTCGATGCGACGCAGCAGGGCGCTGATGTCGTCCTGCGTGGCCATCGGCATGGCCTGCTGCAGGCGCGGCCGCAGGATGTCATGGAAGGCTTCGGTGTCATGCCCGGACAGGGCCAGCGCACGGATGCGGAAGTCCTCCGGCAGCAGGCCGTCGCCAAGCAGGCGAAGCAGCGAAGGGAACAGGTAGCGCTGGGCCAGATCACCTGTGGCACCGAACAGGAAGAGGGTGTCGTGCATCGCTCGAGTTTCAGATCCGGGTGACATCGTTGTCAATCGCTTCATGGCTGGGTTCGGGGGACATCCGCGCAACTGCCTGTCCGAGGTTCGTCAGGGGCGTTCCCCGGGGTGCCGGAAGACCGTTCCATTCGAAACCACTGCCTCGGCGGAACCTTCGTTCAACCGCCGACGCAGATCGGTGCGCACCGATCATCGGATAGTGCCACGTGAAAACGTTTACATGGCAGAATGGGCAACTGTATTCGATTGCAGTGCTCGCCGTCATGCGGCAAGCGCGCAATCATCACTGCCATCGGGAGGGCCGAGGCAGTCCCAAAAGACAGCCCGGCTTCGGGCGGACCGGATAGGTGATATGGCAAAAGTGCAGTTGCAGGGTGTGCGCAAGGTCTATGACAACGGCCAGGTCGCGGTGAAGGACGCCAGCTTCGAGGTCGCCGATGGCGAGCTGATGGTGCTGGTCGGCCCGTCCGGCTGTGGCAAGTCGACCCTGCTGCGGATGGTGGCTGGCCTGGAGGAGATCAGCGGCGGCACGCTGACCATCGGTGATCGCGTGGTCAACGACGTGGCGCCGAAGGATCGCGACATCGCGATGGTGTTCCAGAGTTATGCGCTGTACCCGCACATGACCGTGGCCGAGAACCTGGCCTTTGGCCTGAAGCTGCGCGGTCACGACAAGGCGACCATCGACAAGCGCATCGCCGAGGCGGCGCAGACGCTGGGCCTGACCGAGATGATGGACAAGCTGCCCAAGGCGATGTCCGGTGGCCAGCGCCAGCGTGTCGCGCTGGGCCGTGCGCTGGTGCGCGAGCCGGCGGTGTTCCTGCTCGACGAACCGCTGTCCAACCTGGATGCCAAGCTGCGTCACAGCGTGCGTACCGAGATCGCGCAGCTGCACCGCAAGCTGGGCACCACCATGATCTACGTGACGCACGACCAGGTCGAAGCGATGACCCTGGGCCAGCGCATCGTGGTGCTGAAGGATGGCGTCATCCAGCAGATCGATACGCCGATGGCGCTGTACGATCGCCCCGCCAACCTGTTCGTGGCCGGCTTCCTCGGCAGCCCGGCGATGAACGTGCTGCGCGGTACGCTGCAGGGCGATGCCGGTGGCGTGACCGTGGTCGATGGTGAGTGGCGTGCACCGCTGGGCCAGGCCACCATCGATCCGGCCTGGCTGCAGAAGCCGATCGCGGTGGGCGTGCGTCCGGAGCACCTGCAGCCGGCGGCCGCCGACGATGCGCATGCGTTCGTCGCACGCATTGAAGGCATCGAACCGGTCGGTAACGAGATCTTCGTCAACCTGAGCAGTGGCCAGCACGCGCTGACCATGCGCGTGGCGCCGCAGGCGCTGCCCGAGGTGGGCGAGCAGATCCGCGTGGCGATCCATCCGCAGGGCCTGCATTTCTTCAACCCGGAAACCGGCGCGCGCCTGTAAGGAGTAGTGCCGGCCGCTGGCCGGCAACCTCAACCCTGCATGGTTGCATCCAAATACGTGTTTGTTTCGCGGGCTGGCGCCCGGCACTACCATTCCTGCACCCACCCGTACAGGTCCCCGCCTGCTTCAGCGGGCCAGGCCATCCAGCAACGGCACGCGCTGCGCAATGGCATCGCCCACCTGCAGATCAGCGTCGCTGGCCTCCAGTGGCAGTACCGCCAGTGCCAGGTCGCCGGCCACGCTGGCAATCGTGCCCAGCCCCGCGCCATCCTGCTGCACGCCATCGCCGGCCTGTGCCGGTGCTGCGGTATGCAGCAACTGCACCGCACGCTTGGCCTTGCCGAGGAAGTGGGTGCGGGCGACGATTTCCTGGCCGGGATAGCAGCCCTTCTTCACGCTGTAGCCGTTCAGGCGGTCCAGGCCCAGCTGTTGGGGGGTCCACACTTCGCGCTGGCCTTCTTCCAGCCGCGGCAGGCCGTAGCGCAGGTCGGCCTGGCGCCAGGCCAGGGCGAAAGCGGCCTCATCGGCTTCATTGCCGGCAGCGAACGCGTCGGCGCTGCCAATGCGCAGGGTGCGCGGCAGGGCATCGCTGCCCAGGTCCAGCTCCCAGCCGTCGCCTGTGGTCTGCGCAATCGCCGCGCCGCTGGCGGCCTCGGGCGCGGTGAACGCGCCAGCCGCCGCCAGATCGCTGCGCACCTGCACCTTCACCTTGCGGCGGAACACGAAGCGCTGCAGTTGCGACGCAATCGCATCGGCATCGCCGTCAGCCAGCACCAGCATCACGTGGTCGTCGGCCAGCCGAAGCAGCTGGAACACCGCCAGGGTACGGCCCTTGGCGCTCAGCCAGGCACTCCACTGCCAGTGCTGCAGGGGCAGGGCGGTGACATCGCTGCTGAACTGGGCGTGGGCAAAGACAGCCGCATCCGGGCCCTGCAGGCTCAGCAGCTGGTGGCCGGGCAGGCGCGGATATCCGACGAAAGCAGGGGGCAGGTTGTCAGGCACGTGAACGAGGTCTAAAATTTGTGCGTTGCGAGACCGAACATGATAGGCCAAACAACCCCCACTCCCGACGACGAATCTGAAGCCCCGCTGGTCCCCGCGGCACCCGTGCCCGTGGAACAGGAAAAAGCGGAAGAATTCGGCGGCCGCGGCGGACTTGATCCGGTGCGGTATGGCGATTGGGAGAAAAACGGACGCTGCATCGATTTCTGATCAGCATTGAGCCAACGCGGCCGTGTGCCGCCCAGCCGAGACAACGAGCCCAGCGAATGGCGACCAGACAACGCCCACTTTCCCCGCACCTTCAGGTGTATCGCTGGCAGATTCAGATGGCCACCTCGATCCTGCATCGAGCCACTGGCGTCTTTCTGTCTGTTGGTGCCCTCATCATCGCCGCCGGCCTGCTGGCCCTGATGATGGGGCCCGAGTCCTGGAACTGCTTCACCGGCCATGCCGGGGCCTGGTATGGCCGCGTGTTCCTGTTCGCGTGGACATGGTCGTTCGCCTATCACCTGTGCAATGGCATCCGCCACGTCGTGCAGGACTTCGCCATCGGCTTCAGCATCCCCGCCTTCATCCGCAGCAGCTGGCTGTCGGTCATCGGCAGCCTGGTGATCACCCTGCTGGTGTGGGCCTATGTGATGTTCGGAGGTGCCGCGTGAGCAAGTTCCGTACCCCGTTGAAGAACGTGCGCGGCCTTGGCTCGGCCAAGACCGGCACCGAGCACTTCGTTCACCAGCGCCTGACCGCCGCCGCACTGGTGGTGCTGGGCATCTGGTTCCTGGTCTTCGTGCTGGGCCTGCTGGGCTCGGACTACGCCACCGCCGCCGCCGCCGTGGCCAAGCCGTGGAACGCGGTGCCGTTGATCGGCCTGCTGATCGCCATGTTCTGGCACGCGCAGCTCGGCATGCAGGTCGTGCTGGAAGACTACATCCACGAATCGCTGCTGGCCCTGGTGCTGCAGACCGCGGTGAAGTTCGTCGCCGTGCTCGGCATGATCGTCAGTGTGTTTGCGGTGGGCCGCATCGCCCTCGGCGTTGCCTGAGCCCAGGCACCTACACAGGAATCCAGATTAGATGTCCGCTTACAAGATCACCGAACACAAGTACGACATGGTCGTGGTCGGCGCCGGCGGTGCCGGCCTGCGCGCCACGTTCGGCCTGGCCGCCAAGGGCCTGCAGACCGTGTGCCTGACCAAGGTCTTCCCGACCCGTTCTCACACCGTTGCCGCCCAGGGCGGTATCTCGGCCGCGCTCGGCAACATGGGCGAGGACGACTGGCGCTACCACTTCTTCGACACCATCAAGGGGTCGGACTGGCTGGGCGACCAGGACGCCATCGAGTACATGTGCCGTGAGGCCATCCCGGCCATCATCGAGCTCGAACATTACGGCGTGCCGTTCTCGCGCACCGCCGAAGGCAAGATCTACCAGCGGCCGTTCGGTGGCATGACCACCAAGTATGGCGAAGGCCCGGCGGCGCAGCGTACCTGCGCGGCGGCCGACCGTACCGGCCACGCGATGCTGCACACGCTGTACCAGCAGTCGCTGAAGCACGATGCGCGCTTCATGATCGAGTACTTCGCGCTCGACCTGATCTTCGACGAGGAAGGCGCCTGCCGCGGCGTGCTGGCCCTGGACATGTCCGACGGCACCCTGCACCTGTTCCGCGCCCAGGGCGTGGTACTGGCCACCGGCGGCTACGGCCGTGCCTACTTCAGCGCCACCTCGGCGCACACCTGCACCGGCGACGGTGGCGGCCTGGCCATGCGTGCTGGCATCGCCATGCAGGACATGGAGTTCGTGCAGTTCCACCCGACCGGCATCTACGGCGCCGGCTGCCTGATCACCGAGGGTGTCCGCGGTGAAGGTGGCATCCTGCGCAACAGCAGCGGCGAGCGCTTCATGGAGCGTTACGCGCCGCACTACAAGGACCTGGCCTCGCGCGACGTGGTCAGCCGTTCGATGACCATCGAGATCCGCGAAGGCCGCGGCGTCGGCGAGCACAAGGACCACATCCTGCTCGACCTGACCCACCTCGGCCCGGGCGTGATCGACGAGAAGCTGCCGGGCATCGCCGAGAGCGCCCGCATCTTCGCCGGCGTCGACGTACACAAGCAGCCGATTCCGGTCATCCCGACCGTGCACTACAACATGGGCGGCATCCCGACCAATTACCACGGCGAAGTGGTGCAGAAGGTCGGCGACAACGACAACGCGGTAGTGCCGGGCCTGTACGCCATCGGCGAAGCGGCCTGCGTGTCCGTGCACGGCGCCAACCGCCTGGGCTCGAACTCGCTGCTGGACCTGGTGGTGTTCGGCCGTGCCGTGGCCAACCGCTGTGCCGAGACCATCAAGCCGGGCGCTGCGCACAAGCCGCTGCCGGCCGATGCCTGCGACAAGGCGCTGGGCCTGCTGGACAAGCTGCGCCACGCCAACGGCGATACCCCGACCTCGGTCATCCGCGATCGCATGCAGCGCACCATGCAGGCCGACGCGGCGGTCTTCCGCACCAGCCAGACGCTGAAGGAAGGCTGCGAGAAGATGGACAAGATCTTCGACTCGTTCCAGGACGTGAAGGTCTCCGACCGTTCGCTGGTGTGGAACTCGGACCTGATCGAGACCTACGAGCTGAACAACCTGCTGCTCAATGCGGTGGCGACGATCAACTCGGCCGAACAGCGCAAGGAAAGCCGCGGCGCGCATGCGCACGAGGACTTCCCGGACCGCGACGACGTCAACTGGCAGAAGCACACCCTGGTCAGCGTCGACGAGAAGGGCAAGTGCAGCTTCGACTACCGTCCGGTGCACATGTACACGTTGACCGACGACGTGTCCGTGGTGCCGCCGAAGCCGCGCGTGTACTGATCCGACCCCGCCTACCATGCAATCCGCGCCCACGGGCGCGGGCCGCCTGAGCCAACGAGAGCAGCCATGGCCGAGTTTTCACTCCCCAAGAATTCCAAGATCACGAAGGGCAAGCATTTCCCCGTCAAGAACGGCGGCAAGAATGTGCGCACCTTCAAGATCTACCGCTGGAGTCCGGACGACGACAGCAACCCGCGCACCGATACCTATGAAGTCGATCTGGACGCCTGTGGCCCGATGGTCCTGGACGCCCTGATCAAGATCAAGAACGAGATCGACCCGACCCTGACCTTCCGCCGCTCGTGCCGCGAAGGCATCTGTGGTTCGTGCGCCATGAACATCGACGGCACCAACACCCTGGCCTGCACCCGAGCCATCTCGGACTGCGGCAAGAAGGAAGTGCCGATCTACCCGCTGCCGCACATGAACGTGGTCAAGGACCTGGTTCCGGACCTGACCCACTTCTACGCGCAGTACGCGTCGATCAAGCCGTGGATCCGTACCCAGACCCCGGCACCGCCGGACCGCGAGCGCCTGCAGTCGCCGGAAGACCGCAAGAAGCTGGACGGCCTGTACGAGTGCATCCTGTGCGCCTGCTGCTCGACCAGCTGCCCGAGCTACTGGTGGAACGGCGAGCGTTACCTGGGCCCGGCGATCCTGCTGCAGGCCTACCGCTGGATCATCGACTCGCGCGACGAGGACACCGGTGCGCGCCTGGATGATCTGGAAGATCCGTTCAAGCTGTACCGCTGCCACACCATCATGAACTGCGCCCGGACCTGCCCGAAGGGCCTGAACCCGGCGCTGGCGATCGCCGAGATCAAGAAGCTGATGATGGAACGCCGCGCCTGATCAGGCCCGGCTGTACCGGGTAGAGCCACGCCACGCGTGGCTGTGCCACCCCAGTAGAGCCACGCCATGCGTGGCTTTGCTGTATCTGGAGAAGCACGATGGAAGAAGATGTTCTGCTGAAGAAGCTGCGCTGGCGCTGCCGCCGCGGCATGCGTGAGCTGGACCAGCTGTTCGGCCGCTACCTGGACCACGAGTGGAGCACTGCGCCGACCGAAGAGCGCGAGGTTTTCCTGTTCCTGCTCGACTGCGAGGACGATAAGTTGTGGCGCTGGTTCATGGGCTACGAGGCCTGCCCGCATGCGCACGCGATCCCCCTCATGCAGAAGATCCTCGCCCTCAAGCCTTGAGTGGCGCCCCTCGCGGCTGCAGGCCGCCGCCCAGTTGGCGGTGCTGCTGGCTGCGCCGTGGCTGCTGCGCGCATCGGATCTGCCTTCACGGCTGCTGATGCCCGCAGTGGTGCTGGCTTGGTGCACGGGCCTGGCCGAACTGGCCTGGCGCCAGCGCAGGCCGCGCGTGCAGGTGCTTCTGCCGCCGCTTCCCGAGCCACTGCAGGTGGCCGGGCAGGACGTTGATACGCCACGGCTGGTGGTGCGTGGCCCATGGCTGTTGTTGCTGTGGCGTGAGGATCGGCGCCGCCAGCGCCTGCTGTTCTGGCCGGATGTGCTCGATTCCGGGCAGCGACGTGAACTGCGACTGGCCGTGGCCGCACGCGCCGTTTCCCGTCAGCCCCGGACGATGGCACCATAAGCTGAATTGACCGGCGTGCCTGCATGTTCAAACCCATTCCCGTGGCCATTGGCCTGCGCTACCTGCGCGCCAAGCGCCGCAACGGCTTCATCTCCTTCATCTCGATGGCATCGATCCTGGGCATCGCGCTCGGCGTTACGGTGCTGATCACCACGTTGGCGGTGATGAGCGGATTCCAGAAGGAAATCCGCAGTCGCCTGCTGCAGATGACCGCGCACACCACCATCAGCCGCGACGGCGAGCCGATGCCGGACTGGATGCGCGTGGCCGACGTGGCCCGCAAGGATCCGCGCGTGGCCGGTGCCGCGCCGTACATCGAGATCCAGTCGATGATCAGCGGCCCGCGCGTGCAGGGCGCGATCATCCAGGGCATCGATCCGGCGCTGGAGCCGAAGGTATCGGTGATCGACAAGAAGGTCACCAAGGGCAGCTATGCCAGCCTGACGCCGGGCAGCTTCAACCTGCTGCTGGGCAAGGAACTGGCGATCTGGCTCGGCGTCGACGTCGGTGACCAGGTGCTGGTGACCTTCGCCGAAGTGCAGGGCACGCCTGCCGGTGCCGTGCCGCGGATGAAACGCTTCACCGTCAGCGGCATCTTCGAGGCCGGCTACAACGAGGTCGACCGGGGCGTAGGCTTCGCCAACATGCAGGACCTGGAGCGCGTGCTGCGCAGCGACGGTGCCACCGGCGTGCGGTTGAAACTGCACGACATGGACCGCTCGCTGGAAGTGGGCGTGGACCTGGCGCAGAGCCTGGGTGGTGCCTACCGCGTGAGTGACTGGACCCAGCAGAACGCCAACCTCTACCACTCGCTGCGCATGGAGAAGGTGGTGATGGGCATCCTGCTGTCGCTGATCATCGCCATGGGTGCGTTCAATCTGGTGTCCTCGCAGGTGATGCTGGTGACCGACAAGCAGGCCGACATCGCCATCCTGCGCACCCTCGGCCTGACCCCGGGCGGGGTGATGCAGGTGTTCATGGTGCAGGGTTCGCTGATCGGCATCTTCGGCACGCTGGCCGGCCTGATCGGCGGCATCACCCTGACCCTCAACCTGGAACGCATCCTCGGTGCCATCGAGAGCGTGTTCAACGTCAAGCTGCTGCCAGAGGATGTGTATTACATCACCGGCCTGCCGACCGACATGCAGACCGGCGACGTGGTGGCGATCACCGTGGTCGCGCTGCTGATGAGCTTCCTGGCCACCCTGTATCCCGCCTGGCGGGCAGCACGCACCCAGCCGGCGGAGGCCCTGCGTTATGAATAAGGTCTTCAACCGCGGCGATGAGGTGATCCGCGCCGAAGCACTGGGCAAGACCTACGCCGAAGGGCGCATGCAGACCCCGGTGTTCGATGGACTGGACCTGACCGTGACCGCCGGCGAGACGGTGGCGATCATCGGTGCCTCCGGTGCCGGCAAGAGCACGCTGCTGCACCTGCTGGGCGGGCTGGATGTTCCGACTGCAGGCGAGGTGTACGTCACGGGCCAGCGCATGTCGGCGCTGTCGGATACCGCGCGCGGCCTGCTGCGCAACCAGGCGCTGGGCTTCGTCTACCAGTTCCACCACCTGTTGCCGGAATTCACCGCGCTGGAAAACGTGATGATGCCGGTGCTGCTGGCCGGCACTGCCGTGGCCGAAGCGAGCAGCCGGGCCACCACGCTGCTGGAAGCGGTCGGCCTCGGACATCGCCTGGACCACAAGCCGGGCGAGCTGTCCGGCGGCGAACGCCAACGTGCCGCGGTGGCACGTGCGCTGGTCAATCATCCGGCCTGCGTGCTCGGTGACGAGCCGACCGGCAACCTGGATGACCGCACCGCGGGCACCGTGTTCGAGCTGATGCTGGAACTCAACCGCGCGCGTCATACCAGCCTGGTGCTGGTTACCCACGACCGCAGCCTGGCGCGGCGCCTGGACCGGGTGCTGGAGCTGCGCGAAGGGCGCCTGCACGCACTGGCCCACGCCGACGTCTGAGCGGCCGGCAACGGCCGCCTCCCGGCGCCTGAACGGGTTTACCTGCCCTCGCGCCGGGCGCACATCGGCCGGCGCATGATCGCAGCAGGTTCCCCGAGGAGATCGCCATGAAGACCCCGATCCTGATCGCCGGACTCTGCCTGGCGCTGGCCGCCTGCGCGACCACCGGCCGGCTCAGCAGTACCGAGAAACTGGATCTGTACCGCGCCCACGCCGGCGCGCCGCAGAACGACATGCAGTTCTTCGGCAGCCTCAATGGCTGGACCGAACTGGGTGACAGCGCGCTGGCGGTGTGGACCCGGCCGAGCGAGGCTTACCTGCTGGAACTGAGTGGTCCGTGCCCGGACCTGTCGTACGCCACCGCCATCGGGTTGACCAGCAGCATGGGCCGCGTGTCATCGCGTTTCGACAAGGTGCTGGTGCGCGACCCGACCGGTGGCCCGCGCATGCCGTGCTTCATCAACAGCATCCGCAAGCTGGACGTGAAGGCACTGCGTGCCTCCGAGCAGGAGCTGCGCCAGGCGCAGGTGCAGGAGCGCGAGGAAAATACGAAATAGCGCGGTAGTGCCGGCCGCTGGCCGGCAACCTGGCATCTGCGCGATGCCGGCCAGCGGCCGGCACTACCTGTGGGTCAGGCTTCCGGGGTGAAGCCGGCCGGCTTTTCCGCGTCCTTCTCGAACAGGAACTTGACCAGTTCGCCCTCAAGGAATGCGCGATGCTCCGGGGTGCGCGGCGACAGGCGGTTTTCGTTGATCAGCATGGTCTGGTGCGCAAGCCACGCCGCCCAGGCCTGCTTGCCGATGTTGCTGAAGATGCGCTGGCCCAGTTCGCCGGGGTAGGGCACGAAGTCCAGGCCCTCGGCATCGCGTTGTTCGTACTGGCAGAAGACGGTTCGGGACATGGTACTCACTCGTGGTTGCGGGGTTTCTTGGGCGTTCGTTTCGGCGCCTTGATCGTGGCGCCATCGAGCAGCTTGCGGATGGGGGCCGGCAGGCCCAGCGCGGGCAGTTCGTCGGTGGCGACCCAGCGCAGCGTGGGCTCTTCCACGCGCAGGCCGTGCACCTGCCGCGACAGTACCTGCAGGTGCAGCTTGTAGTGGCTGAAGGTGTGCTGCAGCACGGGCAGCTCCTCGGCGTCTTCCAGCGTGCCTTCAACGTGCGCGTCGAACCAGTCCTGCAGTTCGCTGCCGGCCTCGGCCTGCGGCAGCGTCCACAACTGTGCCCAGATGCCGGTGTCCGGCCGCTTCTGCAGCAGCACGCGCTGCTGGGCGTCGCGCAGCAGCAGGGCCATCGCTTCGCGCTCGGGCAGGGCCTTGCTGGGCTTGGGCGTGGGCAGTTCGGCGGTGCGGCCTTCGCGGCGCGCCGCGCACGCGTCCTGCAGCGGGCAGATCACGCAGGCTGGCTTGGCGCGGCTGCACACCGTCGCACCCAGGTCCATCTGGGCCTGGGTGTAGTCGGCCATGCGCCCGGCCGGCACCTGCGCCACGTGCGCCTCGGCAATCGACCACAACTGTTTCTCGATGGCCGGCAGGCCGGGAAAGCCGTCGATGCCGTGGTAGCGGCTGAGCACGCGCTTGACGTTGCCATCGAGGATCGCGAACGGATCGTTCCAGGCCTGGCTGAGGATCGCACCTGCGGTGCTGCGGCCGATGCCGGGCAGGGCATGCAATGCATCGAAATCGCGCGGCAGGTCGCCGTCGTGCAGTTCCACGCAGCGCTTCGCGGCGGCGTGCAGGTTGCGTGCGCGGGCGTAGTAGCCGAGCCCGGCCCACTGCGCCATCACCGCGTCATTGCTGGCGGCGGCGAGGTCGGGCAGCGTCGGGAAATGCTGCAGGAACCGCTGGAAATACGGGATGACCGTGGCTACCTGGGTCTGCTGCAGCATGATCTCCGACAGCCAGACCCGGTAGGGACTGCGCGGATGCTGCCAGGGCAGGTCGTGGCGGCCGTGGCCGTCGAACCAGTGCAGCAGGCGGGCGACGAAGTCGTCGGTCTGCGTGGTTGCGGCGCTGGCGTGCGACTGGCGGGGCATTGGAGTTCCAGAGAGGCAGCCAACCGTGGGGTGGCTCTACCAGGCTGCGCTAGAGCCACCCCATGCGTGGCTGCGCGGTGTATCAGGCGCCCAGCGCTTCGGGCAGCAGGGCGTCGACGAACGCTTCCGGATCGAACACGCGCAGGTCTTCCGGGCGCTCGCCGATACCGGCAAAGCGGATCGGGATGCCGAACTCGCGGGCCAGCGCGAACACCACGCCGCCCTTGGCAGTGCCGTCCAGCTTGGTCACCACCAGGCCGGTCACGTTCACTGCGGCATTGAACTGGCGCAACTGCGACAGTGCGTTCTGGCCGGTGGTGCCGTCGATCACCATCAGCACTTCGTGCGGGGCGGTGGGGTCGATCTTGCCGAGCACGCGGCGGATCTTGCCCAGCTCGTTCATCAGGCCGGACTGGGTGTGCAGGCGGCCGGCGGTATCGGCGATCAGCACCGAGGTGCCGCGGGCCTTGCCGGCCTGCAGCGCGTCGAATGCCACCGAAGCGGCATCGGCGTTCTGCCCCTGCGCGACCACGGCTACGCCGTTGCGCTCGCCCCAGGCCTGCAGCTGGGCCACGGCGGCGGCGCGGAAGGTATCGCCGGCAGCCAGCATCAGGCTGTGGCCGTCATCCTTGAAGCGCTTGGCCAGCTTGCCGATGGTGGTGGTCTTGCCGACGCCGTTGACGCCGACGGTGAGCACCACGAAGGGCTTGGCGTTGCGGTCGATCACCAGCGGCTTGGCCACCGGCTGCAGGATCGCGATCAGCTCGGCGCGCAACGCGGCCAGCAGCGCATTGGCGTCGGCGAACTCGCGCGACTTCATGCGCTTGCGCAGGCCCTCGACCAGATCGGTGGTGGCGCCCACGCCGACGTCGGCGGTGATCAGTGCGGTTTCCAGCTCGTCCAGCAGATCGTCGTCGAGCTTGGGGTTGCGCGAGAACAGTCCACCGAAGCTGCGCGCGATGACGCTGTTGCGCAGGCGTTCGCGCCAGCCGGGCTTGCCGGCAGGCGCCGGAACGGCATCGATCGAGGCGGCGGCAGGCAGGTCGTCGGTGACCGGTGCCGGGGGGGGCTGAGGCAGTGGCGCGGGTGCCGGTTCGATGGCCGGGGCCGCCACCGGGGCGACGTCGATCCGGGCGGCCGGTTGCGGAGCGCTCGGAGCGGGAACGACCGGTGCCGGAACCACCGGGGTGGGCTCGACAGCGACCGGAACGACGGCTGCCGGCGGCGGCTCGACCGGCGCAGGCGCGGCCGGTACGGCTACCGGTGCTGGCTCTTTGTCCTCGACCGGCGCGGCCGACGGGAACGCCGCCGCCAGCTCTTCAGCCGAGTAGTGCTGGGTCTTGGGTGCCTCCGCTGCGGGGGCATCCTGGGGCTTCTTGCGGCGGAAAAAACTGAGCATTGGCAAAAGGCGCTGAAATCAGGGGGATATGCTACCACTCGGGCCTGTCGGGCCGATGTGGACTCAAGGTCGCGGCCCGCCGGCCGTTAACCGGTCCGGAGGGCTGCGCCGTGCGGCCCGGCAGGCGCCAACCGCCGCCCCTGGTGGGTGCCAACCTTGGTTGGCACTCTCCACCCGCGCCGGTAGCTGCCAACCTTGGTTGGCACGCTCGATCCGCCCCGGTAGGTGCCAACCTTGGTTGGCACGCTTTTGGGGCGCCAACCAAGGTCGGCCTCTACCAGAGCACCGCCGGGTAAGCCGGGCCATGCCCGGCGACCACCCTGTCGATCAGGCCGACAGCTCCAGCAGCAGCTTGTTCAGCCTCGCCACGTAGGCACCCGGGTCCTTCAGGCTGTCACCGGCGGCCAGCGCGGCCTGGTCGAACAGCACCCGGCCGAGGTCGTCGAAACGCGCGCCATCGGCTTCGGCATCCAGCTTGGCAATCAGTGGGTGGCCCGGGTTGATTTCCAGCACCGGCTTGCTGTCCGGCACCTTCTGCCCGCTGGCTTCCAGGATCTGGCGCATCTGCAGGCCCAGGTCCTGTTCGCCGATGGCCAGTACCGCCGGCGAATCGGTCAGGCGGTGTGACACGCGCACTTCGGCCACGTCATCGCCCAGCACGGTCTTCAGGCGCTCGACCAGGCCCTGCTTGTCCTTCGCCGCGGCTTCCTGTTCCTGCTTGTCCGCTTCGGTTTCCAGCGCGCCCAGGTCGAGATCGCCACGAGCGATGTCGACGAAGCCCTTGCCGTCGAAATCGGTCAGGTAGCCCATCAGCCACTCGTCGATGCGGTCGGTCAGCAGCAGCACTTCCACGCCCTTCTTGCGGAACACTTCCAGGTGGGGGCTGTTGCGCACCTGGCTGTAGCTCTCGCCGGTCAGGTAGTAGATCTTGTCCTGGCCTTCGGTCATGCGGCCGAGGTAATCGGCCAGCGACACCGTCTGCGCATCGCCGTCGCCGCGGGTGGAGGCGAAGCGCAGCAGCCCGGCCACCTTCTCGCGGTTGTTGTAGTCCTCGGCCGGGCCTTCCTTCAGCACCTGGCCGAATTCCTTCCAGAACGTGGCGTATTGCTCCGGCTTGTCGGCGGCCAGCTTGTCCAGCATGTCCAGCGAGCGTTTGGTCAGCGCCGCCTTCATCGAATCGATGACCGGGCCGGACTGCAGGATCTCGCGCGAGACGTTCAGCGACAGGTCGTTGGAGTCGACCACGCCCTTGATGAAGCGCAGGTACAGCGGCAGGAACTGCTCGGCCTGGTCCATCACGAACACGCGCTGCACATAGAGCTTCAGGCCCTTGGGCGCATCGCGGTGGTACAGGTCGAACGGCGCGCGGCCGGGCACGTAAAGCAGCGAGGTGTACTCCAGCTTGCCTTCGACCTTGTTGTGGCTCCACGCCAGCGGATCGCTGTGGTCGTGCGCCACGTGCTTGTAGAACTCGGTGTACTCGGCGTCGCCGATCTCGGTGCGCGGACGGGTCCACAGCGCGCTGGCGCGGTTGACGGTCTCCCACTCGACGGTGGCGCCTTCTTCGCCACCTTCCTTCGGCATCTGGATCGGCAGGCCGATGTGGTCCGAATACTTCTTGAGGATGCTGCGCAGGCGCCAGCCGTCGGCGAAATCATGCTCGCCATCCTTCAGATGCAGGACGATGCGGGTGCCGCGCTCGGCCTTGTCGACGGTGGCGACGTTGAAATCGCCTTCGCCGCGCGAGGTCCAGCGCACGCCTTCACCTGCGGCCAAGCCGGCGCGGCGCGAGGTCACTTCGACCTCGTCGGCAACGATGAAGGCGCTGTAGAAGCCGACGCCGAACTGGCCGATCAGCTGCGAATCCTTCTTCTGGTCGCCGGACAGCTGGCGCAGGAAATCGCCGGTGCCGGACTTGGCGATCGTGCCGAGATGGGCAATCGCCTCGGCGCGACTCATGCCGATGCCGTTGTCTTCGATGGTGATGGTGTGGGCGGCGGGGTCGAAGCTGACGCGCACGCGCAGTTCGCTGTCGCCTTCCAGCAGGGCCGGCTGGGTCAGGGCCTCGAAGCGCAGCTTGTCGGCGGCGTCGGCGGCGTTGGAGACCAGCTCGCGCAGGAAGATCTCCTTGTTGGAGTACAGCGAGTGGATCATCAGCTGCAGCAGCTGCTTGACTTCGGTCTGGAAGCCAAGGGTTTCGGTCTGGGTGGTCTCGGTCATCGATAGGGCTCCATGTGCAATGCCGCGCCAGCGCGTGCGGCCTCGCCAAGGGGTATGGCTGATTGTCCCGAAATCAAGGGGTTGGTCGGCCGGGCGGCGCCCGGCACCTGCAGAGGCCGAAGCAACAGCAACGCCAACCCACACCGCCCCGCCTCTGACAGATTTCCCGCGGCTGTTGGTAGGTGTCGACCTTGGTCGACACATCTGTCAGACATCGAAATAAATCTGGGGTCAGATCCGTTTTCCGCAGGAAAACGGATCTGACCCCAAGAGCCGTTCCGACAGATCGCAGGGAACTGTCGAAGGCGGGGTGGGTCCGGTTGAGGGGGCGTGAGCCGCATGGATGCGGCGACCGAGCTTACATGGACGTACTTGCAGCGTCCCCCTCGACCGGACCCACCCCGCCAACCCACGGATAGCCGGCTTTTGCCGTTGCTTCGGCCGTTGCCGTGGCTTCGACGGGTGCTGGGCAAAGCCCGGCCGAACTACAATCCCGCTCATGCTGAATTTCTCGAATTCCTCCCGCCGGGGGCGCCGATGAGCGGCCGCGGTGGCAATGACGGCCAGGTCCGCATCATCGGCGGGCGCTGGCGCAATACCCGGCTGCCGGTGCCGACCCTGCCGGGCCTTCGCCCCAGCAGCGACCGCGTGCGCGAGACCCTGTTCAACTGGCTGATGCCCAAGCTCGGCGGCGCCCGCGTGCTGGACCTGTTCGCTGGCAGTGGCGCGCTGGGCCTGGAGGCGGTCTCGCGTGGCGCTGCCCACGCCACCCTGGTCGAGCGCGATGCGCAGCTGGGACGCAACCTGACCGCCGCCGTCGCCAGGCTGCAGGCCAGCGACCAGATCACCGTCGTGCAGGCCGATGCCCTGCGCTGGCTGCAAGGGGCGCAGGCGCAGCAGGCCGACCTGGTCTTCATCGACCCGCCGTTTGCCGATGGCCTGTGGCAGGACGTGCTGGCCCAGCTGCCGCGGCACCTGGCCGCCGACGCCTGGCTGTACCTGGAATCGCCAGCCGGCCACGTGCCGGTGCTGCCGCCGGACTGGCTGCTGCACCGCGAGGGTGGCACCCGCGAGGTGCGCTTTGCCCTGTACCGCCGTGCCACTGCTACACTTTGACCTCATCTGAACATCTGCATCCGCCCATGACCGTGGCCAATCGCCGCATTGCCGTCTACCCCGGCACGTTCGACCCCATCACCAACGGTCATATCGACCTGGTCAGCCGGGCCGCGCCGCTGTTCGAAAAGGTCGTGGTCGGCGTGGCGCAGAGCCCGTCCAAGGGCCCGGCGCTGCCGCTGGAGCAGCGCGTGCAGCTGGCGCGTGGCGCGCTGGCCCACCACGGCAACGTCGAGGTCATCGGCTTCGATACCCTGCTGGCCCATTTCGTACGTTCGGTGCAGGGCGGGGTGCTGCTGCGCGGCCTGCGCGCGGTGTCCGACTTCGAGTACGAATTCCAGATGGCCAGCATGAACCGCCACCTGATCCCCGAGGTCGAGACCCTGTTCCTGACCCCGGCCGAGCAGCACAGCTTCATTTCGTCCTCGCTGGTCCGCGAGATCGCGCGCCTGGGCGGCGACGTGTCCGGTTTCGTGCCGGCCGCGGTGCTCGAAGCCCTGCGCAAGGTCCGCGAAGCGAAGTCGGCACAGTCGTAA
Organism: Stenotrophomonas sp. CASM106; assembly: GCF_049384825.1. Lineage (NCBI taxonomy): Bacteria > Pseudomonadati > Pseudomonadota > Gammaproteobacteria > Lysobacterales > Lysobacteraceae > Stenotrophomonas > Stenotrophomonas sp. CASM106. Next base: position 77,529 of record NZ_JBMRFS010000011.1, on the reverse strand, counting down.
GCCCCGCTGTACCCGCACCCCATTACGTACACCACCACGCACCATTCCGGGAGGAAACCCATGAACACCACCATGCGCGCGATGCTGATCGCTTCGTTGGCCCTGGCCTTCACCGCCTGCAAGAAGGAAGAGGCCGCTCCGGTCGACGAGGCCAAGCCGGCCCTGGTCGCCCCGGCCAAGGACGACGATGCAGGCTGGAAGAAGTACCTGCAGGAAGTGGCGATCCAGAACATGGGCAACATCACCAACAGCCCGTTCCTGTACTACCTCTCGCCGGAATCGGACCCGGACTTCCAGGCCAAGTACGAGCGCCAGACCGAAAGCGCGACCCAGGCCGTGGCCCGTGGCGTGCAGCCGGGCAACATGCTGGCCTTCGGTTCGTCGGCCTCGGGCAAGATGGCTGACATGATCCAGGCCGTGTTCAAGGACGTGTCGCCGGATTCGATGAAGGGCGTGCGCGTCGTCTTCATCGGCCAGTCGGCCGACAACGCCCGCGTGCAGGCTGCGATCCAGCCGACCGGTGCCGAGTACATTTTCGTCGAAGCCAAGTAATACCGAGCCATGGCGGCCATGCTCCGGCATGGCCCGGGCGGCATCCTGCAAGGGCGCCGCTGATGACCTGACCGGCCCGCGCGCCCGCGCTGGCCGGTCCTTTGTCCCAGGGCGCGGGCGAGGAGTATCGCCGTGTCGCTGAAAATCAACGAGCTCTGCGTCAACTGCGACGTGTGCGAGCCGGCCTGCCCCAACCAGGCCATTGCGATGGGTGAAACCATCTACGTGATCGACCCTGCGCGCTGCACCGAATGCGTGGGTCATTTCGACGAGCCACAGTGCGTGGTCGTCTGCCCGGTCGAGTGCATCGACCCGGACCCGGAGATCGTGGAAACGGAAGACCAGCTGCTGGCCAAGCTGCGCCAGCTGCAGCACGATCACCCCGAACTCTACGCGGAGCCCCCATCCGAATGAAGACGCTGATCGTCCGCCCCTTGTTGCTGCTCGGCCTGCTGCTGAGCCCCATGGCCTGGGCTGACAGCCCGGCCCGTGCCGATCGCCCTGATGGCGCGGCCATTGCCAGCGGCCACGCACTGGCCACCCAGGCCGGCATCGACATCCTGGCGCAGGGCGGCAACGCCTTCGACGCTGCAGTGGCGGTGTCGTCCACGCTGGCGGTGGTCGAGCCGATCAGTTCCGGGTTGGGCGGCGGCGGCTTCTTCCTGCTGCACGACGCGGCCACCGGCAAGGATGTGATGCTGGATGCGCGCGAGACCGCCCCGGCTGCGGCGACCCCGCAGGCCTTCCTCGACAAGCAGGGCAACCTGGACCGTGATCGTTCGGTCAACGGTGCCTGGTCGGCGGGTATTCCCGGCCTGCCCGCAGCGCTGGTCGAGCTGTCGGCCAAGCACGGCAAGCTGCCGTTGTCGGCCTCGCTGCAGCCGGCGATCCGCATCGCGCGCGAAGGTTTCCCGGTGTACGACCGCATGGCCAAGGGCTACGCGTCGCGGCGTGAAGTGATGGAGCGCTATCCCGGCACGCGCGAGGTCTACCTGCGCAATGGCAAGCCGATCGCCAGCGGCGACCTGTTCAAGCAGCCGGAACTGGCGCAGACGCTGGAGCGCCTGGCCGCGGGTGGCTTTGATGGCTTCTACAAGGGCCAGACCGGAAAGCTGTTGCTGGCGGGCGTGAAGCAGGCTGGCGGCAAGTGGACCGCTGAAGAACTGGCCGGTTACCGCGTCAAGCAGCGCGAGCCGATCGTGTTCAACTACAACGGCTGGAAGATCACCACCGCGCCGCCGCCGTCGTCCGGTGGCATCGCGCTGGCGAGCATGCTGCAGATCCTGGAAGGCTGGGACATCAGGAAGATGGACCCGGCCCACCGCACCCACCTGGTGGTGGAGTCGATGCGCCGCGCCTACCGCGACCGCACCTTCTTCCTCGGCGATCCGGACTTCGTGCAGATCCCGCAGAAAGTGCTGACCAGCAAGGATTACGCGCAGGGCCTGCGGGCGACCATCCATCCGGAGAAGGCCACGCCCAGCGACCTGCTGTCGGGCAATCCGACGCCGCTGGAAGACGACGAGACCACGCACTTCTCGATCATCGACCGCGACGGCAACCGCGTCGGCGCCACCCAGACCGTCAACCTGCTGTATGGCTCGGGGCTGATTCCCAAGGGCACCGGCGTGCTGCTGAACAACGAGATGGACGACTTCGCGCTGAAGCCGGGCACGCCCAATGCGTTCGGCGTCATGGGCTATGAGGCCAATGCGCCGAAGGCCGGCAAGCGCATGCTCAGCTCGATGACGCCGACCTTCATGGAGAACGCCGACAAGGTCGTGGTGCTGGGCACCCCGGGTGGCAGCCGCATCATCACCATGGTGCTGCTGGGCATCCTCGGCTACGACGACGGCCTGGATGCACAGCAGGTTGCCGCGCTGCCGCGCTACCACCACCAGTGGCTGCCGGACCTGATCGAAGCCGAGGACGATGCGTTCGACGCGGCGACGGTGAAGCAGTTGCAGGCGATGGGCCACAAGATCGACCTGCCGGGTGACGTCGCCGCAGGCGGCCGCGGTTCCAGTCACGTGTGGGGCAACCTGCAGACCGTGGAATGGGACCGCAAGGCGAACAAGCTGTTCGGCGGCAGCGACCCCCGCAACCCGGTGGGCAGCGCCCAGGTCGTGCCGGCACGCTGATCCGGTAGCGCCGGCTGCTGGCCGGCAATCCGTCAGATTACCGAAACCCCGCCTTTGCCGGCGGGGTTTTCTGTTTCCTTTCTAGCGATTATTTAACGGGCCGGCGCCGATAATCGACGCATGAAACTCTGGTCTATTCGCGGAAACTCGCAGCGCCTCGATGGCGGTGCGATGTTCGGCAACGCACCGCGTGCGTTGTGGGAAAAATGGGCGGCACCCGACGAGCTCAATCGCATCGAGCTGGCCTGCCGCGCACTGCTTGCCAGTCCGCTGGAAGGCAAGACCGTGCTGTTTGAAACCGGTATCGGGGCGTTCTTCGATCCGCGCATGCGCGAGCGCTACGGCGTGCAGGAAAGCCAGCACGTACTGATCGATTCGTTGCGCGAAGCCGGCTTCGAGCACGAGGATATCGATGTGGTGGTGCTCAGCCACCTGCATTTCGATCATGCTGGCGGCCTGCTGGCGGCATGGAGCGAAGGGCGTGAACCCGAGTTGCTGTTCCCCAACGCGACCTACGTGGTCGGTGCGCAGCATTGGCAGCGCGCCGTGCAGCCGCATCCGCGCGACCGTGCCAGCTTCATTCCGGAACTGCCGGGCCTGCTGCAGGCCAGTGGCCGGCTGGAAGTGGTGGACGGGGAGTACTCGAAGGCACTTGGCCGCAGCGTGCGCTTCAGCTACAGCGACGGGCATACGCCGGGACTGATGCTGGCCGAGATCGTCGGTCACGCGCATGCCGGCGAAAGTGCGCATGGTGGCGTGGTGTTCTGTGCCGACCTGATCCCGGGGCGCTCATGGGTACACGTGCCGATCACCATGGGCTACGACCGCAACGCCGAGCTGCTGATCGACGAGAAGCGGCAGTTCCTTGAAGACAAGCTGGCGCGCAACGTGCGGCTGTTCTTCACCCACGACCCGCAGGTGGCGCTGGCGCAGCTGGGCCGTGATGACAAGGGACGTTTCGTGACCCTGCACGAACAGGGCGAGCTGAAGGCGCGCGCCCTGGGGTAATGAAAAGGCCGGGCAATGCCCGGCCTTTCACTGACGGTGGCAGATCCACGCCATGCGTGGATGGCGTTCGATCCGGACGCGACGATTACGACGACTTCAGGCAGCTGCTCATGAAGGTCTTGCGCGCATCACCGGCCAGCTTCTTCGCGCCCGCGTCAGCGTTGCACTTGCGCATCCGTTCCTGCTGCGGATTGACCGCCTTGGTCTCGGCGGCGTGGCCGCTGAGGCAGGAGCTCTGCGCGGTCTTGTAGGCATCACCCTTCAAGCCCTTGTTCTTGGCCGAGCATTCGGCCATGCGCTGCTGCTGCGGGGTGGTGGCGTTGGCAGCCAGGGGCAGGCCGACCAGCAGGACGGCGGCCAGCAGGAAAGAGGCTTTCATCGGGAGCTCCAAGGGTGGCGGGTGCGCGGAGCATTCGCTTCAGGCCGGCAAGGCCACGTGAAGAATCACGCCAGTGCCGCGCCTGCTTGCGGCAACGTTCAGACCGGCGTATTACTTAGCCATATGGGTAAGTATTATCCTGCCATTGAAGACGTCTTCCAGGCACTGGCCGACCCGACCCGTTGCGCGATCGTAGCGGCGCTTGGGCAGGGACCGCGCACGGTGTCGATGCTGGCCGAACCCTTCGAGATGGCCTTGCCCTCGCTGATGAAACACCTGGCCGTGCTGGAGCGCAGCGGCGTGGTGCGCAGCCACAAGCAGGGGCGCACACGCACCTGCGAACTGGTGCCGGCGCGGCTGGGCCAGGCCGAACAATGGCTCGCAGAACAGCGTGCCGCTTGGGAAGCGCGTTCCGACCGCATGGTCGATTTCGTCGAAACCCTTCACCGACAGGAGCAGGCCCATGGCCGTAGCCGCAGGTAACAACCCCGACACCGATCTGGTGATCAGCCGTGTGCTGAACGCACCGCGCGCCGCCTTGTGGCGGGCGTGGACCGACCCGGAACTGCTGCGCCAGTGGTGGTGCCCGAAGCCGTGGACCACCGAGGTACGCGCATTCGACCTGCGCCCCGGCGGGGCCTTCCACACCTTCATGCAGGGCCCCGATGGCGGCAGCAGTGACAATCCGGGCAGTTTCCTGGAGATCGTGCCGCAGCAGCGCCTGGTGTTCACCTCGATGCTGGGTGCGGGCTGGCGACCGCAGTCACCCTGGCTGGGCTTTACCGCCGTGATCACGATGGAGGACGAGGGGCAGGGCTGCCGCTACACCGCGCGGGTGATGCACCCGGACAAGGCCCTGCGTGACCAGCATGAGCAGCTGGGCTTCTTCGACGGCTGGAACACCGCCATCGACCAGCTGGAAGCCTTCGCCGCCGGGCTGTAGGCCGGAATGCGGGGTGGTGGGGTCAGAGCCCTTTCTGCGAAAGGGGTCCGACCCCCGCGATGTTGGGGGCAGATCCCTTTCGCTGTGAAAGGGCTCTGACCCCGGTTCACCGGATCAACCGACGCGGGTACCGAAGATGCGGTCGCCGGCGTCGCCCAGGCCCGGCAGGATGTAGCCCTTGTCGTTGAGCTGGGCATCGATGGCTGCGGTGTAGATCTCCACGTCCGGGTGCACGGCCTTGACCGCTTCGATGCCTTCCGGCGCGGCCACCAGGAAGATGCCCTTGATGCGGCGGGCACCGGCACGCTTGAGCATGTCGATGGTGGCGATCAGGGTGCCGCCGGTGGCCAGCATCGGGTCCAGGATCAGCGCGTCGCGCTCTTCCAGGCGGCCGGTCAGGCGCTCGAAGTAGGGCACCGGCTGCAGGGTTTCCTCATCGCGCTGCAGGCCGACCACGCTGACGCGTGCCGCCGGGATCAGCGACAGCACGCCGCTGAGCATGCCCAGGCCGGCACGCAGGATCGGCACCACGGTGATCTTGGCACCGGCGATGCGCTGCACGGTGACCGGACCGGCCCAGCCGGGCAGGGTGTGCGGCTCGGTGTCCAGGTCGGCGGTGGCCTCGTAGGCCAGCAGCGTACCCAGCTCGTTGGCCAGTTCGCGGAAATCCTTGGTGCTGAGCGCAGCGTTGCGCATCAGGCCGATCTTGTGCTGCACCAGCGGGTGGCGCACTTCGACGATCTTCATGGTCGGGGAGGGGGAAAAGGAGAGAGGACGCCATTTTGCCGGATTGGCGTGTCGAACCCCAAACCGGGCCTGGATCCGCTTTACATGAAATGTGCAGGCGCATGTCACGGCCATGCAACCTTGCGGACATACCGTGCAGACCCATTCTTAACAGGAATGGGGATTCCCAGTGCATATCAAGACTCCGTTGGCCGTTGCCATCACCCTGACCCTGGCGATGGGGGCCGCGGCACCGCTGCAGGCTGCCGGGCAACAGGCGGTAGCCGCTACCGGCGCCGTGGCGGCCGACGCGGTCGACCTGGACCGTATCGAAGTGCGCGCCCAGCTCGAATCGCAGATCCGCGCGGTCGACCTCAAGCGCAGCAGCGACGCCATCGAGGACGCGGTGTCCTCCGATGCCCTGGGCCAGTATCCGGACAAGAACGTGGCCGAATCACTGCAGCGCCTGCCGGGCGTCAGCGTGACCCGCGACCAGGGCGAAGGCCGCTTCGTGGTCATTCGCGGCCTGGATGCCAATCTCAACAGCGTCAGCGTGGATGGCATCGCCATCGGTACGCCGGAAGATTCCAGCCGCGCCGCGCCGCTGGACGTGATCCCATCGGACTCCACCGAGCGCCTGCGCGTGGTCAAGTCGCCGACCCCGGACATGCCCGGTGATGCCATCGGCGGCGCCGTGCTGGTCGAATCGGCGTCGGCCTTCGACCGCGACGGCCGCAGCCTGCGCGGCAAGATCGAGGGCAGCCACCAGCAGCTGTCCGGCGAGACCAGCCCCAAGGCCGCCTTCAACTACAGCGAAGTGTTCAACGACACGTTCGGCGTGGCGCTGGGCGTGAACTACCAGAAGCGGAAGTTCGAGTCGGACAACACCGAAGTGGAATATGACGGCGAGGACGATGCCGCCCCCGGTGACGTGACCGCGATCAACCTGCAGCACCGCAAGTACGAGATCGAGCGCAAGCGCATCGGTGCCAACCTCAACCTCGACTGGCGCCCCAACGAAGACAGCACGTACTACCTGCGCACGCTGTACAGCCAGTTCGACGATGCGGAGACCCGCCAGCGCGTGATCTTCAACTTCGACGACGCGAAGATGGTCAAGACCGGCACCGACCAGTATCGCCTCGATGGCATGCCGAAGGATTCGATCGACAAGCGCATGCGCTACCGCACCAAGAAGGAAAACACCTTCGCGGCCAGTCTAGGTGGCGAGAACAAGCTGACCAACGCCGTGGTCGATTACCGGATCGGCTACACCCGTACCGAAGAGCGCGTGAACGACGAGATGGAGGCGCGCTTCAAGCTCAACGGCAAGGCCTTCAATGGCACCCTGGACCAGCGCAGCCGCCTGCCCAGCTACAGCTTCGACAACCCGCAGTGGCTGGACAACGGCAACTACGCGTTCGACCGCGTCGTGCTTTCGCCCAAGCAGGTGAACGACAAGGAACACAGCGCGCAGGTCAACGTGCGCTTCGACGGCGACAGCAGCAGCATCAAGTTCGGCCTGCTCGGCCGCTGGCGCGACCGCGACGTGAATGTCGATGAGCGCGAACTGCGCGTCGGCCCGAAGGTGGTGCTGTCGAGCTGGACCACCTCTTCGCCGGAGCATCGCCACGGCAACATGGGGGATGGCATGGACTCGGCTGCGATGCGCGCGTTCTGGGCCGCCAATGGTGGCCAGTACAGCGCCCGCCCGCAGGATGTCGGCGGCAATGCGATGACGTCGCTGGAAGAGGATTACGTGGCCAGCGAGGACATCTTCGCCAGCTATGCCATGGGTACCTGGGATGTGGGCGCGCTGCGCATCATCGGCGGCGTGCGCGTGGAGAACACCCGCTTCAAGGCAGTCGGCAACCAGGTGGACGTGGCCGCCAACGGCCGCAGCTTCACCGTCACCCCGCGCGTGGCCAACAGCAGCTACACCAACGTGCTGCCGGGCCTGCATCTGCGCTATGACGCGGCCGATGACTGGGTGCTGCGCGCCTCGGCCAACAAGACCGTATCGCGCCCGTCCTTCGGCGACGTCTCGCCGCGCGTGGGTTACAGCCGCGGTGACGAGGAAGTGCGCCTGGGCAACCCCGAACTGGATCCGTACGAGTCGAAGAACATCGACCTGTCGGTGGAGAAGTACATCGGCAGCAGCGGCATCGTTTCGCTGGGACTGTTCCACAAGTCGATCGATGGCTACATCGTGGAGACCGTGCGGACCAATGATCCGGCCTACGGTGGATTCGACGTGACCCAGCCGATCAATGGTCGCAAGGCCACCGTGCGTGGCGCGGAGTTCAACTGGCAGCAGCAGCTGGCCTTCCTGCCGGAGGGCCTGGATGGCCTGCTGGTCGGTGCCAGTGGCACCTGGCTGGACACCACGTTCGATGCCGGCATCAAGGGACGTGAGGGCGAGGGCTTCACCCTGCCGCGCGCTTCCAAGCATGTCTACAGCGCACACATCGGCTATGAAAAGTACGGTGTAAGCACGCGTCTGGCGGCCGTGTACCGCAGCGAGTATTTGGACAGCATCGGCAAGGGGCGTGCATTCGACATCTACGTGGCACCCAACACCCAGCTCGATTTCTCGCTGGACTACAAGTTCACCCCGCGCGTGAGCATGTACTTCGAAGCGCAGAACCTGCTGGACAAGCCGCTGGAGCTGTACCAGGGCACCCGCTCGCGCACCCTGCAGATGGAAGAGTACGGCCGCACCTATGCGCTGGGCCTGAAGGTGGCGCTGTGATGGGGCGTGGCGTCACTGTCCTGGCCGCCGCGCTGGCGGCTACGCTGGTCGCCGGCTGCACGCCGGCCACCGGCAACGATCCGGTTGCGGGAGCGGCCGCGCCGGCCGCCAATGGCGAGCGCGTGGTGAGCACCATCGCCGAAGCGTTCCTGTCACCGATGACCCCGGCCGACAACATCGACTCGCCGGCGGCCTGGCGCGCGCCGGACGGCGCGCTGTGGCTGATCGCCACCGCCAAGGCCACCGACAAGCTGGTGGTCTACGACGGCAGCACCGGCCAGCACCTGCGTGACGTCGGCAGCAGCGGCACCGCACCGGGGCAGTTCGACCGCCCAAACGGCATCGCGGTGACCGACGACCTGCTGTGGATCGTCGAGCGCGACAATCACCGCGTGCAGGTGCTGAGCCTGCCGGACTTCGCGCCGCTGGCGACCTTCGCTTCGGACGACCTGCGCAAGCCGTACGGTCTGTGGGTCGACCGCCGTGCCGATGGCTACAGCGTCTACGTCACCGATTCCTGGGACAACGGCGAGGATGCGCAGGGGCGTGACATCCTGCCGCCGCTGGCCGAGCTGGACAAGCGCGTGCGCCAGTACCATGTGACCCGCGACGGCGCGAAGGTCGAGGCGAAGCTGGTGGCCAGCATCGGCGATACCACCGAGGCCGGTGCACTGCGTGTGGTCGAGTCGATCTGGGGCGACCCCGAGAACGACCGGCTGCTGATTGCCGAAGAGGACGAGCGCTACGCCAGTGAGTTCAAGGTCTACACCCTGGCGGGCCGCTTCACTGGCACCACCTTTGGCCGTGACGTGTTCAAGGCCCAGGCCGAAGGCGTGACCCTGCGCACCTGCGGCAAGGACGGCTGGTGGATCACCACCGAACAGGGCAAGCAGCGCAGCGTGTTCCACCTGTTCGACCGGCACACGCTGAAGCCGGTCGGCGCGTTCCAGGGCAATACCGTGGCCAACACCGATGGCATCTGGATGATGCAGCAGCCCAGCGCGCGCTTCCCACACGGTGCGCTGTATGCAGTACATGACGACCAGGGCGTGGTGGCCTTCGATTGGGAGAGCATCACCAAGCAGCTGGCGTTGCCGCTGGAGTGTGGCGCATGAGCGGGCAGTGCGTAATGCGCGCGCTGGCGCTGGGCCTGCTGCTGGCGCTGCCGTCGCTGTCGTTCGCGGCGGCCGAACCGAATACCCAGGTGCCGGCAGGTAGCCGCCACTACGCGGCGACGACGGTGCCGGACCGCATCGTCGCCTCGCCGGCGGTTGATTCCAGCCATGGGTTCGCCGTGGCCTGGCGTACCGACGACAGCGTGCAGGCGCCGCTGCTGGAAATCGCGCTGGCCGCGGATTCGCCGGCCATTGAAGGCATCCGCCAGGTGCGTGCGACGACCCGCGCGCTGCAGACCGAGAACGGTCTGTCGCACCACCATCGGGCAGATATCGATGGCCTGCAGCCGGATACCCAGTACGTCTACCGTGTGCAGGGCAATGGCAGCTGGAGCGCCTGGAACCAGCTGCGCACGCTGGCCAGCGCCGATCAGCCGCTGACCCTGCTGTACTTCGGCGATACCCAGAACAAGAACGTCAGCCATGTCAGCCGCGTGGTGCGCGCCGCGCAGAAGGCCGCGCCGCAGGCGCGCATGAGTCTGTTTGCCGGCGACCTGGTCAGCGGTGGCGACAACATGGATGACAGCGAGTGGGGTGAGTGGTTCGCTGCGACCAGTTGGCTGGCGCAGGAAACGCTGGTGGCGCCGGCCATCGGCAACCACGAGTACTTCGAGGAATTCGAGGACACCCCGCAGGAGCGCCGCGTGCTGGGCCGCCACTGGCCGGTGACGTTCGCGCTGCCGGGCAATGGCGCCACCGCCGCGCAGCAGACCAGCTACTGGTTCGATGCGCAGGGCGTGCGCGTGGCCGTGGTCGATGGCACATCGGCACTCGACCTCGGCACCGCCAAGGCGCAGGCACAGTGGCTGGACAAGGTGCTGACCGGCAATCGGCAGGCGTGGACCATCGTGCTGCTGCACCAGCCGTTCTACTCGCCGCGCGAAGGGCGCGAGAACGCCGCGTTGCGTGACGTGCTGCTGCCGGTGGTACGCCGCCACAACGTCGATCTGGTGCTGCAGGGCCATGACCACACCTATGGCCGCCGTGGCGAAGGGCAGGCCGCGACGCCGCAGTATGTGGTGACCGTGGCCGGACCGAAGCAGTACCGCCTTTCCGACGAAGCGCGCAGGACGATGGACCCGGTGGCCGAGGACACCCAGCTGTTCCAGGTGCTGAACATCGACCCGCAGCACCTGCGCTATGAAGCACGCACCGTGACCGGCCGTCTTTACGATGCCTTCGAATTGCGTCGTGATGCCAAGGGTGGAAAGCAGCGCACGGAGTTGACCGAAGGCCGCATCACGCCACGCGACTGCCCGCGTGCGCAGACCGCCAAGGGTCGCGCCGACCGCTGCTGGGAATGAGGAGACGCCGATGACCACACCCCGCCGCATCATTCCATTGGCTGCCATCGGCGCGTCCCTGCTGTTGCTGGCCAGTGCGGTAACCGCCGCCGATACCGTGCTGCATCCCTTCCTGGTCGCCCAGCCGGCGCAGGCCCCGCAGGAAGTGAACCTGGCGGTGGAGATCCCGGCCGGCAGCTTCACCAAGTACGAGATCAAGGAAGACGGCCTGGTGCACGTGGACCGCTTCCAGTCGATGCCGGTCGCCTATCCGGCCAACTACGGCTCGATGCCGCGCACCCTGGCCGGCGACAACGATCCGCTGGATGCACTGGTGTTGACCCGCGAACCGCTGCATCCGGGCGTGATCGTGCGTTTCCGACCGATCGGTTACCTGAAGATGATCGATGGCGGCGAGCACGACGAGAAGATCATCGGGGTGCCGACCGACAAGGTCGACCCGACCTACGCCAGTATCCGCGACCTGGCGGACCTGCCGGAGGCCGAACGGCAGCGGATCGAAGCGTTCTTCCGCGTCTACAAGGACCTGCCGGCCGGGCGCAACCCGGTGCAGCTCAATGGCTGGGGCAACGCCGCCGAGGCACGGTCAGTGATCCGCGAGGCCATGCAGCGGTTCAAGCACTAGCACCCCGCCGTGGGTGGCCGGACGCGCGCATCACCTTCACCGCCCCTGGCTATCATGTCCGCCTTCCACATCGAAGGCGGTGCATGTGTCGGTAGCGTTGGTATGGTTCCGCCGTGATCTGCGGCTGCAGGACAATCCGGCCCTGCAGGCCGCGCTGGATGCGGGTCACGACGTGGTGCCGGTCTATCTCCACGCGCCGCACGAGGAAGGCGAGTGGGTGCCTGGCGCGGCCTCCGATGCGTGGCGCCACCGTTCACTGGGTGCCTTGGACGCCGACCTGCGCACGCGCGGTTCGTCGCTGGTGCTGCGTAGCGGTGACAGCCTGCCGGCCCTGCAGTTGCTGATCGGGCAGACCGGCGCCGAGGCGGTGTACTGGAACCGCAAGTACGAGCCGGCCACCCAGCCACGCGACGCCACCATCAAGCGCACGCTGCGTGAGCAGGGCATCGACGCGCAGAGCTGCAATGGCAGTCTGTTGTTCGAGCCCTGGGACATCGCGACACAGCAGGGTCAGCCGTACAAGGTGTTCACTCCGTACTGGCGCAACGTACTCAGTCATTGGCGCCTGCCGACGCTGAGTGCCGCGCCGAAGGCACTGACCGCGCACTCGGTCGACGGCCTCGCATTGGACGAGCTGCGGCTGGCGCCCACGCTGGACTGGGATTCCGGCTTCTGGGAGCACTGGCAGCCGGGCGAGGCCGGCGCGCTGGAGGCGTTGTCCGTGTTCGAGGACGGCGCGTTGCGCGGTTACCGCGAGCAGCGTGACCTGCCGGACCGGGTCGGCACCTCGCGGCTGTCGCCGCATCTGCATTTCGGCGAGATTGCACCGTGGCGCATCGCGCATGCGCTGGAGAGATTGCGCAGTGCCGGCACTGACGCCGACATCGACGGCTATCTGCGCCAACTGGGCTGGCGCGATTTCGCCTACCACCTGTTGCATCACTTCCCGAAGACGCCGACCGACAACCTCAATCCGCGTTTCGACCGCTTCCCTTGGGCCACGCCCACTGCAGCGCAACTGCATGACTGGCAGCGCGGCAACACCGGCGTGCCGATCGTCGATGCGGGCCTGCGCGAGCTGTGGCACACCGGCTACATGCACAACCGGGTACGGATGATTGTTGCCAGCTACCTGTGCAAGCACCTGCGTGCGCACTGGCTGCAGGGCGCGCGTTGGTTCTGGGACACCCTGGTCGATGCCGACCTGGCCAACAACACGATGGGCTGGCAGTGGGTGGCAGGCACCGGCGCCGACGCGGCCCCGTACTTCCGGGTGTTCAACCCGGTCACCCAGTCCGAGAAGTTCGATCCGCAGGCCCGCTACATCAGCCGCTGGGTGCCCGAACTGGCGGCGTTGCCGGTGAAGGCGCGCTTCGCGCCATGGCAGCACCCGCAGCTGCTGGCGGCGCATGCCCCGGGCTATCCGCGTACGCCGCTGGTGGATCTGGCCGCCGGCCGCGATGCTGCGCTGGCCGCCTACCGGCAGACGGGGGCTGGGTAAAGCGCGGGCTGAGCGTTCCAGTCAGTTAGCTGAACGCGGCCCTGTTGCCGCGACCGATCATCATCCCGACATCGCATCGGGCTGTTTATTCTCTCTGCGCCCGTAAGCCGCCGACCCGACCGGAAAACAAGGAGAACCACATGATCCGCAACACCACCCGCAACGTCGCACTGGCCCTGATGAGTGCGGCCGTCCTGTCGGCCTGCGCCACCGGCGGCTCCTATGTGCAGAGCGACCAGTACGGCAACCCGACCGAACAGCAGAACCGTACCGGCCGCAACGCGCTGATCGGTACCGCCATCGGTGTGGCTGCCGGCCTGCTGACCGGTGACAGCGCCACCGAGCGGCGCCAGCACGCGCTGATCGGTGCCGGTATCGGTGCGCTCAGCGGCGCCGCCGTCGGCCAGTACCAGGATCGCCAGGAACGCGCGCTGCGCGAGCGCACTGCCAACACCGGCATCGATGTGCAGCGCCAGGGCGACAACATCATGCTGAACCTGCCGGACGGCATCACCTTCGACTTCGGCAAGGCCACCCTGAAGCCGCAGTTCTACGGCTCGCTCAACGGTGTGGCCGGTACGCTGCGCGAGTACAACCAGACCATGATCGAAGTGGTGGGCCACACCGACAGCATCGGCAGCGACGCGGTCAACAACCGTCTGTCGAAGGAACGCGCCGATTCGGTCGCGCAGTACCTGATCGGCCAAGGCGTGCAGAGCCTGCGCATCGAAACGCTGGGGGCCGGCAAGTCGTATCCGATTGCCGACAACAGCACCGATGCCGGCCGTGCCAAGAACCGCCGCGTCGAGATCCGCGTGATTCCGCTCAAGCAATAACGCGTAGCGTTGTTGCTGTTCCGGCCTGGCCGGAACGAAAATGCCGCCCTTGCAGGCGGCATTTTCTGTAGGTGCCGAGCTTGCTCGGCACGCCGATAGCGCTTCCGGTTGAGGCTTCTCCGAAAGGCGCCGACCAAGGTCGGCATCTACCGAAAGCCACGCAGCCGGAACGAAAATGCCGCCCTTACAGGCGGCATTTTTGTGGGTGCCGAGCTTGCTCGGCACGCCGACAGCATTCCCGTTCGCGGCTTCTCCGAACGGCGCCGACCAAGGTCGGCATCTACCGAAAGCCACGCAGCCGGAACGAAAATGCCGCCCTTGCAGGCGGCATTTTCTGTAGGTGCCGAGCTTGCTCGGCACGCCGATAGCGCGTCCGGTTGCGGCTTCTCCGAACGGCGCCGACCAAGGTCGGCATCTACCGAAAGCCACGCAGCCGGAACGAAAATGCCGCCCTTGCAGGCGGCATTTTTGTGGGTGCCGAGCTTGCTCGGCACACCGACAGCGTTCCCGTTCGCGGCTTCTCCGAACGGCGCCGACCAAGGTCGGCATCTACCGGACGCCCGGCGCAGCGGGAAGGAAATGCCGCAACTCATCTCCTGGTAGATGCCGACCTTGATCGGCGCGGTTCCAACCGCAGTCGAGCATGGCTCGCCTCTACGAAATCCGGTTACGCCGCCGAGGCGGCGACCTTCTCCAGGATGCGCTTGCCGCTGCTCTCCAACGCCGCGTCTTCCTGGGCCTTCTGCTGCTGTGCCAGCTTCGCACCCGGGCACTGCGCCAGCATGTAGTTGGCGTCGAAGTTGAGCTTTTCCACCAGGAAATCGACGAACGCCCGCACCTTCGGCGAGACCAGGCGGCCACCGGCGAACACGGCGTTGAAGTCCACTTCCGGGCCGGTCCAGCCGGCCAGCACGCGCCGTACCATGCCGGACTCCACGAACGGCTTGGCCATCACATCACCGGTCAGCAGCAGGCCTTCGCCACAGACCAGCGCACCATTCAGCGCAGACATGTCGTTGGCGGTCATCAGCGGGGTGACCGGGAAGTCACGCAGTTCGCCGCCGTTCTCGCCCAGCTGCCAGGTGAAGCGCGGTGAATTGCCAGTGTGATACGGCTTGCGCATCGCCAGGATGCGATGGAACTGCAGTTCTTCCGGATGCAGCGGCTCACCATAGCGCTCGATGTAGGCCGGGCTGGCGAACACCTGCGTGCGCAGGCTGCCCAGCTTGCGCGCGACCAGGTTGGAATCGGGCAGGGCGCCCACACGCAGCGCCAGATCCGCTTCGCCGGCAATCAGGTCCAGCTTCTCGTTGCCCATGTGCATGTCCAGGCGGATTTCCGGATACTGCGCATGGAACTGGCCCAGCAGCGGGGCGATCCAGGTGATGCCGATCGAATAGGGCACGGTGAAGCGCAGCCAGCCGCGCGGGCCGGACTGCAACTGGCTCACCGCGCTTTCGGCTTCTTCCAGCTCGCGCGCGATGCGCTGGCAATGCTCGTGGTAGATCGAGCCGGCTTCGGTCAGGCCGAGGCGGCGGGTGGTCCGGTGCAGCAGCCGCGCGCCCAGGCGCGTTTCCAGCTCCTGCACTTTGCGGCTGACCGTGGTCTTGGGCAGGCCGAGCGATTTGGCAGCGGCGATGAAACTGCCTTGCTCGACCACCTTGACGAAGATCAGCGTCTCGTTGAGATCGTGGGACATGGTCGGGGATCCTGGACGTCGGGGATGGGACAATCGTGACAGAACGATTGGACCGGGAGCGGGATGATTATTCCCCTTAATCAGGACTAATCAAGTAAAGGTTTGAGGTCTATCGTGGCGCCATTCGTGAAATGGAGCCCCCTCGCCATGAGCCTGCGCAACATTCTTGCCCGCTTCCGGCATGTCGGCCAGAACACCCTGGACCTGGCGATGACCGTCGAAGCCCGTCCGAGTTCCTTGGTACACAAGGACTTTCGTGAGTTTACCGCGCCCATGCGTCAGCAGCGTGGCGGTGCCATCCGCCTGGCCCCGCACAAGGGTGACCGGCTGCGCCGGATCGGGACTATCCCGGATTTGGGAGGAAATGTCCCGTGAATGGGATACTGACGCCCGAAGTCCTGGTCCTCGGCGGCACCGGTGCCGTCGGCCAGGGCGTGGTCGGCGCATTGCTGGAAGCCGGCAGCCCGGTGCTGGTGGTTGGCCGCGACCCGGGTCGGCTGGCGGCGCTGCATGAGCAGTTCGCCGACGAGCCCGGCCTGGAGACGCTGCTGGGCTCGCTCAGCGATGACGGCTCGGCGCGTGCCTTGGCCGAACGCATCGCGCAGCGCCCCCGTCCGCTGGCGGCGGTCATCGCCGCAATGGGTGGCCCCTACCGTCGCGGCCGGGTGACCGACCGCAATGGCGATGAGCTGTTGGGGGCGATGCAGGCCGACCTGATGCCGCACGTGCACGCGGTGCGTCACCTGCTGCCGCTGCTGCAGGACAACGTGCATGCACGCCGCTACGTGATGATCGGCAGCCCGGCCAACGCCAAGCCCTGGGCGGGCTACGGCGAGACCTCGATCACCACCGCCGCGCTGCGCATGTACGCGCAGGTGGTGCACCAGGAAGCGCAGGCACTGGGTGTGCGCGCGCAGATGCTGGAAGTCTGCAGCCCGGTGTGCACCCCGGCCAACGCGGCCAATGCGTGCATCGAGTGGCCAAGCTCGTTGCTGGTCGGTCGTCGTGTGGTCTCCCTGCTGGACGGCTGCCGCGACAACCGCGCCATCGTCCGCTGCGACAGCAGCGATGCCGAACTGCCGCGCGGCCTGCTGCACCTGGATGTCCCTCCACTGTGGCGCGATACCGCGGGCATCGCTTGACCTCGACCATGGTTGAGGTCGCAGTATGCGCCGCCGATTTTTGCAACACGTTCTCATATAGCTGTACCACCCCTCCGTACGGATGCATGCCATGACTTCCCCCAATACCACCCCACATCGTTTCGGCCATCGCATCGCGATGGTCGGCGTGTCGATTCTCGCCGCGGCCGTGCTTGCGGCCTGCAGCGGCGGCCATGCCGAAGAGGCCGGTGCTCCGCCGCCGCCGCAGGTCAGCGCCGCGCCGGTGCTGGTCAAGCAGGTCAGCCAGTGGGACGAGTTCAGCGGCCGCGTCGAAGCGGTGCAGAGCGTTGAACTGCGCCCGCGCGTGTCCGGCTACATCGACAAGGTCAACTATGTCGAAGGCCAGGAAGTGAAGAAGGGCGAAGTGCTCTTCACCATCGACGCGCGCAGCTACCAGGCCGAGTACGATCGCGCGGCCGCCGAGCTGGCCCGCGCCCGCACCCAGGCCACGCTGGCCCGCAGCGAGTCCGAGCGTGCCAAGCGGCTGTCCGAGCAGCAGGCGATCTCCACCGAGACCGCCGAGCAGCGCCGCGCGGCTGCCGACCAGTCCGGCGCCGCCGTGCAGGCCGCGCAGGCGGCTCTGGATGCAGCCCGCCTCAACCTGGAGTTCACCAAGGTGCGTGCACCGATCGATGGCCGTGCCGGCCGCGCGATGGTCACCGCCGGCAACCTGGTCACCGCCGGCGACAGCGCCAGCGTGCTGACCACGCTGGTCTCGCTGGATACCGTGTTCGTCTACTTCGATGCCGACGAAAGCACCTTCCTGCGCTATGCACAGATGGCACGCAAGGGCGAGCGCCCCAGCGAGCGTGACAGCGCGCTGCCGGTGAAGGTCGGCCTGTCCGGGGAAGAGGGCTACCCGCATGCGGGCAAGGTCGACTTCCTCGACAACCAGGTGGCCCGCAGCACCGGCACCATCCGCGTCCGTGCGCTGCTGGACAACGCCGACCGCCAGTTCACGCCGGGCCTGTTCGCCCGCGTGCAGCTGCTCGGCAGCGGCCAGTTCCAGGCCATGCTGATCGATGACAAGGCCGTGCTGACCGACCAGGACCGCAAGTACGTCTACGTGGTCGACAAGGATGGCAAGGCCCAGCGCCGCGACATCCAGCTCGGCCGCACCGCCGACGGCCTGCGCATTGTCGAGCACGGCCTTGCCGCCGGCGACAAGGTGATCATCGACGGCGTGCAGAAGGTCTTCATGCCGGGCATGCCGGTGCAGGCCAAGGCCGTGGCGATGCAGCCGCAGGCTGCGCCGCCGGCACCGGGCCGTGATGCGACTGCCGCACTGAACCACTGATCCGCGTCCCCGCTTAGCTGCCGGCGCCAGCGGCAGCCTTCCCTGCCTTCGTCATCCCGGCGAGGGGCAGGGTGGCTGTTGCCCGCCGAACGCCTTTCCCAGGAATTCCTCCATGGACTTTTCCCGTTTCTTCATCGACAGGCCGATCTTCGCGGCGGTGCTGTCGATCGTGATCTTCGCCGCAGGCCTGATCACGATTCCAATCCTGCCGATCAGCGAGTACCCCGAAGTGGTGCCGCCGTCGGTGGTCGTGCGCACGGTGTATCCGGGCGCCAACCCCAAGGTCATTGCCGAGACCGTCGCCACGCCGCTTGAAGAAGCGATCAACGGCGTCGAAGGCATGATGTACCTGAAGTCGGTTGCCGGCTCGGACGGCGTGCTGCAGATGACCGTCACCTTCCGCCCGGGTACCGATCCGGACGCGGCGGCGGTGAAGGTGCAGAACCGCGTGGCGCAGGCGCAGGCGCGCCTGCCCGAGGACGTGCGCCGGCAGGGCGTGACTACGCAGAAGCAGTCGCCAACCTTCCTGATGGTGGTGCACCTGACCTCGCCGCAAGGCAAGTACGACACCCTGTACCTGCGCAACTACGCCCGCCTGCACGTCAAGGATGCGCTGGCGCGTATTCCGGGCGTGGGTGACGCGCAGATCTTCGGCGGCGGCGACTACGCCATGCGTGCCTGGCTGGACCCGGACAAGGTGGCTTCGCGTGGCCTGACCGCCAGCGATGTGGTGCGTGCCATGCGCGAGCAGAACGTGCAGGTGTCGGCCGGCCAGCTCGGTGCCGAACCGTTGCCGAACAGCCAGTTCCTGACCCTGATCAATGCCCAGGGCCGACTGAAGACCGAAAAGGAATTTGGCGACATCGTGCTCAAGAGCGGCACCGATGGCGAGATCGTGCGCCTGGCCGACGTGGCCCGCCTTGAACTGGGTGCCGGTGACTACACCCTGCGCTCGCAGCTGGATGGCAAGAACGCGGTCGGTATCGGTATCTTCCAGTCGCCCGGTGCGAATGCGCTGGAGATTCGTGACCAGGTCATCTCGACGATGGACGAGATGCAGAAGACCATGCCGGCCGACGTGAAGTACGAAGCGGTGTATGACACCACCATCTTCGTGCGCGACTCGATCAAGGCCGTGGTCTCCACGCTGCTGGAAGCCATCGCCCTGGTGGTGCTGGTGGTGATCCTGTTCCTGCAGACCTGGCGTGCCTCGATCATCCCGTTGATCGCGGTGCCGGTGTCGGTGGTGGGTACCTTCGCCGCGCTGTACCTGCTGGGCTTCTCGATCAACACGCTGAGCCTGTTCGGCCTGGTGCTGGCGATCGGCATCGTGGTCGACGACGCGATCGTGGTGGTGGAGAACGTCGAGCGCAACATCGAGGAAGGCCTGTCACCCACCGCTGCGGCCCACCAGGCCATGCGTGAAGTGTCCGGCCCGATCGTGGCGATCGCGCTGGTGCTGTGTGCCGTGTTTGTGCCGATGGCCTTCCTGTCCGGCGTCACCGGCCAGTTCTACAAGCAGTTCGCAGTCACCATCGCCATCTCCACGGTGATCTCGGCGATCAACTCGCTGACCCTGTCGCCGGCCCTGGCCGCGCGTCTGCTGAAAGCCCATGGTGCTCCGAAGGATGCGCCGAGCCGCCTGATCGACCGCCTGTTCGGCTGGGTGTTCCGTCCGTTCAACCGCTTCTTCAAGTCCAGCTCGGAGAAGTACGAGCGTGGCGTAGCCCGCATCCTCGGCCGTCGTGGCGCGGTGTTCGTGGTCTACGCGATCCTGCTGGTCGGTACCGGCGTGATCTTCAAGCTGGTGCCGCCGGGCTTCATCCCGACCCAGGACAAGCTGTACCTGATCGCCGGTGTGAAGCTGCCGGAAGGTTCGTCGATCGCGCGCACCGATGAAATGCTGCGCAAGGTCGCCAAGATCGCCCAGGAAACCGATGGCGTGGCCCACACCATCTCGTTCCCGGGTCTGAACGCGCTGCAGTTCACCAACACGCCGAACACCGGTGTGGCGTTCATCCCGCTCAAGCCGTTCGCCGAGCGCCATGGCCGCACCGCCGCACAGATCAATGCCGAGATCAACCAGAAGATCGCCGGCCTGCAGGAAGGCTTCGCGTTCGCGATGATGCCGCCGCCGATCCTCGGCCTGGGCAACGGCAACGGCTACCAGATGTTCATCGAGGACCGTGGCAACCTGGGTTACGGCGCGCTGCAGAACGCGGTGCAGGCAATGCAGGGCACCGTTGCGCAGACGCCGGGCATGGCCTTCCCGATCAGCAGCTACCAGGCCAACGTGCCGCAGCTGGATGCCGAAGTGGACCGCGTCAAGGCCAAGGCGCAGGGCGTGCAGCTCACCGAGCTGTTCGACACCTTGCAGACCTACCTCGGTTCGGCCTACGTCAACGACTTCAACCAGTTCGGCCGTACCTGGCAGGTGATCGCCCAGGCCGACGGTCCGTTCCGCGAGACGGTCGAGGACATCGGCAAGCTGCGTACCCGCAACGACCGCGGCGAGATGGTGCCGATCGGTTCGATGGTCACCATCAAGCAGACCTTCGGCCCGGACCCGGTGCTGCGCTTCAATGGCTATCCGGCAGCAGACCTGGCCGGTGAGGCCGACCCGCGCCTGCTGTCCTCGGCCGAGGCGATGAACAAGCTGACCGAGATCGCCGGCAAGGTGCTGCCGGTGGGCATGACCACCGAATGGACCGACCTGAGCTACCAGCAGGCGACCCAGGGCAAGGCGGCCTTCATCGTGTTCCCGGTGGCGATCATGCTGGCCTTCCTGGTGCTGGCCGCGCTGTACGAGAGCTGGTCGCTGCCGCTGGCGGTGATCCTGATCGTGCCGATGACCCTGCTGTCCGCGCTGTTCGGCGTGTGGCTGACCGGTGGCGACAACAACGTGTTCGTGCAGGTCGGCCTGGTGGTGCTGATGGGCCTGGCGTGCAAGAACGCGATCCTGATCGTCGAATTCGCCAGAGAGCTGGAGATGGGCGGCAAGGGCATCGTTGAAGCCGCGCTGGAAGCCTGCCGCCTGCGTCTGCGCCCGATCGTGATGACCTCCATCGCCTTCATCGCCGGTACCGTGCCGCTGGTGCTGTCGCATGGTGCGGGTGCCGAGGTGCGCTCGGTGACCGGTATCACCGTGTTCGCCGGCATGCTGGGCGTGACCCTGTTCGGCCTGTTCCTCACCCCGGTGTTCTACGTGGCCCTGCGCAAGTTCGTCACCCGCAACGGCGGTGGCCAGCTGGTGCAGCACGGCGAGCCGACCATCCACCACTGACATGGAACCCCGTCGCCGCCGGTCACTGGCCGGCGGCGGCTTTCCCCTCACAAGGCATGCATCCATGAATACCCATCAGAACAAGATCGCGCTGGTCACCGGCGCCACCCGTGGCATCGGCCTGGAAACCGTGCGCCAGCTGGCCCAGGCAGGTGTGCATACGCTGCTGGCCGGTCGCAAGCGCGATACGGCGGTGGAGCTGGCACTGAAGCTGCAGGCTGAAGGCCTGCCGGTCGAAGCCCTGCAACTGGACGTGACCGACGCGGCCAGCATCGCCGAAGCGGTGGAGCAGGTGCGCCAGCGTCACGGCCGCCTCGACATCCTGGTCAACAATGCCGGCATCATGATCGAGAACCCGGCGCAGGCGCCGTCGGAGCAGTCGCTGGACACCTGGAAGCGTACCTTCGACACCAACGTGTATGCGCTGGTCGCAGTAACCCAGGCATTCCTGCCGCTTGTCAAGCAGGCCAAGTCCGGGCGCATCGTCAACGTGTCGAGCATGCTCGGCTCGCAGACCCTGCACGCGGATCCCTCATCGGGCATCTACGACTTCAAGATTCCCGCCTACAACGCGTCCAAGGCCGCGGTGAACAGTTGGACCCTGAGCCTGGCCTACGAGCTGCGCAACACCCCGATCAAGGTCAATACCGTGCATCCGGGTTACGTGAAGACCGACATGAACGGCGGCAACGGCGAAATCGAAATCGCCGAAGGCGCGCGCTCCAGCGTGCAGATGGCGCTGATCGGCGAATCCGGTGCCAGCGGCAGCTTCACCTACCTGGGCGAGGTGCTGCCATGGTGATCCGCACGTTGGCGATGGCCGTCTCCAGCCTGGTGCTGGCAGGCTGTGTCAGCGTCGGCCCGAACTACAAGGCCCCGGTGCAGGAACCGGTGGTCCTGCAGAGCGCACAGCAGCCGGTCTTCAGCACCGTTTCGCCGGTGGCCAGCTGGTGGGCGCAGTTCGATGATCCGGTGCTGGAACAGCTGGTGCATGGCGCCCTGTCGGACAATCTGGACCTGCGCGTGGCCGTGGCCCGCGTCAGCCAGGCCCGCGCGGTATTCGTCGAAAGCCGTTTCGACCAGGCGCCGCACATCACCGCTAGCGGCAGCTACGACCGCCGCAAGCAACCCGATCCGCAGCTGGGTGGGCAGCGGGTGTTCAGTGAAAGCTACCAGCTCGGCTTCGACGCCGGCTGGGAGCTGGATCTGTTCGGCCGCAAGCGCCGTGCCGCTGAGGCCGCACGCGCCGACCTCGGTGCCGAGCAGGCCAACCTGGCCGATGCGCAGGTACTGGTCGCCGCCGAAGTGGCACGCAATTACTTCGAGCTGCGCGGAACGCAGAAGCGCATCGCGGTGGCCCAGCACACGCTGGAAAACCTGCGCGATACGCAGAAGCTGACCGAGGCGCGCTGGGAACTGGGCGCGGGAAGCGAGCTGGATGTGCAGAGCAGCCGCGCCCGCCTGAAGGCGATCGAGGCCGACATCCCGTTGCTGGAAGTGGCCGAGGCGCAGTCGCGCAACCGACTGGCCGTGCTGCTCGGCCAGCGCCCGGAAGTGCTGACCGACATGCTCGCGCCGCACGACGTGCCGGCCTTCGCCAAGGCGCTGCCGCTGGGCGATACCCGCGAACTGCTGCGCCAGCGCGCCGACGTGCGCGTGGCCGAGCGTCGCCTGGCGGCTGCGACCGCACGCGTGGGCGTGGCCACCGCGGACCTGTTCCCGCGGTTGTCGCTGTCCGGCTTCGTCGGGTTCCTCGGCGGCGATGCCAGTGGCCTGGTCAATGGCAACAACAAGGCCTGGTCGCTGACCCCGTCGCTGAGCTGGGCAGCATTCGACTTCGGTACCGTGCGTGCACGCCTGCGTGCCAGCAAGGCTGAAGCCGAAGGCGTGGCCGCGCAGTACGAGCAGGCCGTGCTGCTGGCGCTGGAAGATACCGAGAACGCGCTGACCCGCTATTCCAAGCAGCAGGCACGGCTGGCGATCGTGGTCGAGCAGGCACAGGCGGCACGGCGTGCCGAATCGCTGGCACAGATCCGCTATCGCGAAGGCTCGGAAGACTTCCTGACCCTGCTGGATGCGCAGCGCACGCAGCTGGCGGCCGATGACGCTCTGGCGGCGGCCGAGTCCGAAGTCAATGTCAGCGTGGTGGGCGTGTACAAGGCGCTGGGCGGCTGGGGGCAATCACCGCAGCAACCGAGCGTGGCGCAGGTGCAGTAACCGCAGGGGACGGAGGCAGTGGCTTCCGTCCCCTCCTGCTTTCAGGGCCACTGATTGGCCGGCACCTCGCGCTCGCGCATGCGCACGATGCAGAAGCGATGGCCGGTCGGTGCTTCCATCACCCACCAGCGTTTGACGAAGCCTATCCGGCGCGCGCCGAGCTTCTCCAGGCGGTCGGCCTCGGCATCGATGTCGTCGCTCTCGATGTCCAGGTGCACCCGTGACGGGTGACCGACCCGCTGGACTTCCACGTTCAAGCCCGCCGGTGCACCCAGCAGGTCGGCATACTCGGCGCCCCCTTCGACACGCGCCGCCTGTGCCTGCAGGCCGAGCGCGGCGGCCCAGAAGCCGGCACCTGCGTCGGAGGGAAGGTCCTGGCAGTCGATGATGAATCCAGCCAGCCGGCTCTGGTGGGCCATGTCCTGCTCCGCAGTTCGGGGGAGGAGGCAGGGTAACGCGATGCGTTCCGCGTACATCTTCACCTTCGTGACGTTTCTGACTCTGCCGGAATGCCGGCCCGACGTGTAACAAGTGGGTCAGGCACTCGGGAGGACAGGCGATGGCGGATGGAAGGCGGGATACCCAACGGATGTTGTTCGGCGATCCGGGTCCACCGGGTGCAGGTCTGTCAGTGGCGGTCGTGGTACTGCTGGTGCTGGCGACGATGGCGGCGGCGGTCGGTTTCCTGCGCCTGCAGGATTCGATGTTGGGGCTGGGCCTGATCGGCGTGGCCGTGTTCCTGGCGATCGGGGCCCGCATCTGCCAGGCGCGCGACCAGCATCAGGCGCTGTATCGCCTGCTGTCGCGGCAGCCACCGCCGTAGCGGCGGCTGCCGTGGCTGCTCAGTGCCTGGGCCAGTCCAGTTCGACCACCAGCGGGAAATGATCCGAAGGCAGCACGCCACCGATGCGGCGGTCATCGGTCAGGAAGCTGCGCGCATGGAAGCCGCGCACCAGGACCCAGTCCAGCTGCACGGTGGCCTTGCCGGTGAAATCGTGGAAGGTCAGCCGCGGGCCCTGCGGAGCCTTCACCTGGGTACGGGTGTCCTGCAGCACGCGGGTGAATGCCTTGTAGGTGTCGCCGCCGGGTTCGCTGTTGAAGTCGCCGGTCAGCACGACGGGCAGATCGGCCGGCAGGTTGGCTACGCGCTTGCCGATCAGTTCGGCACCCTTGACCCGCCGCGGCTCGTCTTCGTCGCGGTAGGGCAGGTGGGTGTTCATGAAGTAGAAGCGGCGGCCGTCGTCGATGCGGCGGAACAGCGCCCAGGTGACCATGCGCGGATACAGGTTGCCCCAGGTGATGCTGCCGGGCACATCGGGCGTATCGGACAACCAGAAGTTGCCTGATTCCTCGATCGCCAGCACCTTGCTGTCGTAGAACACGCCCATGTGCTCGTCGCCGCTGCCGCCGCGGCGGCCCTCGCCGAACCAGCGGTAGCCGGGGAGGTGTCCTGCCAGGTACTCGGCCTGCTCCTGCACCAGTTCCTGGGTGCCGATCACCGCCGGGTGCGCATCGAGGATGACCTTCACCATCGCGTCGCGACGGTCGGGCCAGCGCTTGCCCGGCTCGGTATCGGCCGGGGTGCGCACATTGAACGACATCACCTTCAACGGCGCGGGGGCTGCGGCCCAGGCGCTGGTCGCAGGCAGGGCAAGCGCCAGCAGCGCAGACAGTACAGGGCGACGGAAACGCGACAACATCGTGGAATCCCTCCATTCCATGAAAACGGTTTCATGGAGCATCGCACGGATTGCCTGTTCATGGCTGTGCGCGCGCTGGCGGTATCCGCCGGTCGCTGCGGCGTATTCAGCAGGGCCTTTGACAGCGCATTGACCCGCCCGCGCGGGCCTGCGTGCTAGAACGGCGCTGCCGGCCACTGAACCCGGCACCGCAGCAACCATCAACGGAACCACAAGGAGCTGTGCCATGACACGATTGATTCGCGCCCTGCAGGTGTCGCTGAACCTGCGTTCGGACAATTCCACGCAGTGCATCCGTTCCAAGTATCGCTACTGGAATATCTTCTGACCGGAAGGACTCCACGTATTCGATGACATCGCCAGGGAAGGTCGATGATCTTCCCTGGCATTGGAGGCAGGGCATGGATGAGCGTGCAGCGGATGCGGAAGTGGTTTCCATCGACGACCTGCTCGAACGCGTGCGTCGCGAAGGGCCGGTACTGCGCTTCAACAATGATGTTGTCGGCATCTTTGATCCGGCCCTGGCGGTCAGGATCGACAAGGCCAACACCGACCAGCACACCGTACCGGATTCACTGATTGATTTTCTTGGGCTGCGCAGTGGCAGGGACCCCGTTGCGTGGCGCGAGGTGCGGGCGTTGCTGAGCGAGCAGGCCGGGCGGCTGGCCAGTCCCGGCCACATGCGCGACCTCTACACGCGCATGCATGGCTTCCTTGCCCAGCGCGCGGACAGGCCGCATGACCTCAGCGAACTGAGCTGGTGGACGATCTCGCAGTCGCTGTTGCCGATGCTGATCGACGGCCTCAGTCGATCCGACGTCGATGCGCTCATCGGTGAGCAGAAGACCCGATACAACGCCATCGTGCTGCAGAACTTCTCGTTCTGGCGGCGGATCATCGACTTCCATCTTTCCCGCCGCGCGGCGCGCACGGTGTCGCGGCACATCCGGCGTCGTGCGCGCCAGACCGTGCCACGCGAGGACTTCCTGCAATCCCTGCTGCCGCTGGTGCAGCGGGTCGGGGTGGACCGCGTGGCCTATCTGGTGTCGATGGTGCTGGCCGGCATGTCGGGCCTGCCGGGCATCACGGCGGCCAGCCTGCTGTACGCGATGCATCGATTTCCGCACTGGCAGGCGCGCATCCGCGAGGAAACCTCGGCGCTGAGCCTGGAGCAGTTGTATGCGCTGCCGATCAAGTCACTGCCGTGCACGTCGCGTTTCGTCAAGGAAACCCTGCGGCTGTGGCCGGGACTGTTCGCCCTGCATCGTCCGGCCTCGCACGATATCGACATCGAGGGCGTGTGCATCCGCAAGGGCGGGGCATACGAGTTGTCGTCCTACTTCCAGCATCATTCGCCGGAGTACTGGCAGAACCCGGACAGCTTCGATCCTGATCGCTGGTTGCCGGAGCGACGCCAGGCCAACAAGGGCGCCTACGTGCCCTTCGGATTTTCCTCGCGGGCCTGCATCGGCAGTGCGGTCGGCCACGCGCAGCTGCTGCTGTTCTGCGCATTGGTGACCCGCGATTTCGAGTTGACGGTGCAGGATGAGCCCACGCCGTGGATGCAGCTGGAAGGCTTCGCCATTCCGGTCGATTTCATCGGTACGCTGACGCCGCGGCACGCCTGACAGCATCTGTACTGCCTGGCTCAGTCTTCAATCTCGCCACGGCGGCCTGCCGCGCGCACCGCCTGCGCGGTGGTGGCCACGCCGAGCCGTTGTCGCGCTCGCCGCAGGTGGTTCTCCACCGTGCGTGCAGACAGCCCCAGCGTGGCCGCGATCTCCGCCTGGCGCCGTCCAGCGGCGACCCAGCGCAGCACCTCGCGTTCGCGTGCGCTCAACGCGCCTGCGCGAACATCCGCGGGCGCCTCGGCGAGCTGGCGCGCCGCACGGAAGGCTGACGTTCCGACCATTTCCAGCAGCAGGCGCGCGCTGGCGGATGCATCAATCGAGGTGCCGGCGAAACTGACCGCACCCTCCAGGCCGGTCGGGCCGAACACCGGCACCTGCAACCCATGCAGGCCATCGCCGCGCGGCTGCTTCACCACCTGATAGCGTTCGCCGCGCACGCCCTGGCGCTTGCTCCAGAAGAACGGCGCATTGCTGTCCAGTACATGGCGGTTGACCGGGCAGGCATGCAGGTAGCGGGCGAGTGCGGTATCGCTGCCGTCGCCGAACCAGTCACCCTCGATCCAGTACACGCGCTGCGCGTCGCGTTCCAGCCCGGTCCCGGTGGCAAACACCAGCAGTCGATCGTAGCCCAGGGGTGAGGCGGCGGCGCGCAGCACGCCGCCCACCGCGGGCAGTGACCGCGCCTGTTCCAGTTCCAGCAGCGGGGGCACCAGCGCAGGCATGGGTTCAGCGCCCCGCCAGTGCATCGAGCAGCGTACGTGCGGCCAGCTTGCCAAGCGCGTTGCCGGCCAGCGGGCTGTCGCCGGTCAGCAGCAGGCGATCCTGCAGCACGCTGCCATCAATCCCCTCGTTGACGATCTGCACGCCCTGCTGCGCCAGTCGTTCACCGAAGAACCAACGCAGCTGCCCCGGCATGTAGCCGATCTCCGGTGTCTGCCGGTCCATTGCGTCGGGGAAGGCGCAGATGCGGTAACCACGGAACAGCGAGCCACCGTCGGCTTCGTCGACGCCCGCCGCCAGCAGCGCCGCCGGGCCATGGCAGAGCGTGATGATGTGGCGCTGCCCGGCCATGGCCCACTGCAGCGTGGCCTTCACCGCCGCGCTCTCCGGCAGGCCGATCAGTGCGCCGTGGCCACCTGGAATGAAGATGGCGGCATAGTCCGAATCGGCTCCCAGGCCGGCCACCACCTCATCCAGCTGCAACGGCTGGCGGAAGCGCGCCTCATAGCGTTCGTACAGGGCGCCGATCTCGCGGTCCTCGCGCGGGAAGGCCCACCATTCGAACTTGACGGCGTTGCCGGACAGCGTCGCCACGTCGATGTCGAAGCCGGCCTTGTCCAGGTGGTACATCGGCAGCAGGGTTTCCACCGGGTGGTTGCCGGTGGAGAACAGGTGGCCATTGGCGGTCGGCAGATAACGCTCGTCGGCGGCGATCATCAGCACCTTCCAGCGGCCGTCGCGGCGTGCATCCGGATAGTCGGCCCCGGACAGGTCGCTCTGGGGCGAGGTGAACTGCGACAGCGAGTACGGCGACGGGAAGAAGGCATCGCGCTCGGCCGGATCGGGGCTGGGCTGGCGGCTGGGCTCTTGCGTGTTCATGCGGACCTCCGTTGGGGGAAAGTGAGCCCAGCATAGGAGGCCGCGTGCGCAGGCGCGATGAGGGATTCCCCTCAATGGACCACCACCCGGATGCTGCATCGCGCCACCGGCCCGGTTGGACAGCGGGATTATGTCGTGTTATCTAGCCGGTGCCGGGATAATCCCGGCATAACCACACAGCAAGCAAAGGAATGAAAATGAGAAGATTCGCCCGAGCATTGCGCGTCACTCTGAATATCCATCCGAACGAGAAGAGCAGTGTGTGGAATACCTGGCCGCTCTGGGTCGAGTTCTGATCCTGCGGGGCAACCCCGCGATTGAGCGGTAGCAAGACGAAGGGACTCGTCTTTCGAGTCCCTTCCTGCCGGAGACGCACTGCATGCAAGGGATGTCGAATGAAGGCAGCGCCATTGCTGCCGAGCGCTTGGCTGCGCGGGTGGAGCGCGAAGGACCGGTGCTGAAACTGGAAACCGGCGGTATCGGGGTGTTCTGCCCAGAGCTGGCCGGCAAGGTCGACAAGGAGAATTCCGAGCACCTGTTCGTGGTCGAGTCGCTGGCCGACCTGTTCCGCCGGCACGAACGCGTGCGCTGGACCGAAGTGCGCAGCCTGATCGCGACCCGCAGTGCTGAGCTTACCGGAGCGCAGACCCTGGAGGCGCTGCAGTCGCGCATGCGGCAGGCGTTGGACGCACTGTGCGGGCGCGAGCTGGATGCCACGCCAGCCGTGTGGAAGGTGATGGCGCATCCGCTGGTGCCACTGGTGATCGACGGGCTCGACGCGCGCGGTACCGAGGCCATCGAACGCGCCCTGCATCTGCGCTACACCACCCAGGTCGAGCAGGTCATCCATCGGCGTCATCTGCTGCGCAACTTCCTCATCGGTCGTGGCGAATCGCGGGCGATCGCCGCCGAACTCAGGCGCCGGGTCCGCAGCGGACGTTCGCCGCTGGACTATGCACAGTCATTGTTGACCCTTCGCGAGCGCATCGGCCTGGACAAGGTCACCTACCTGGTCACCGTGCAGCTGATCGCCATTTCCGGGGTGCCCGGCATGATGGCCGCCTGCCTGCTGCTGGCGATGCAGATGCATCCACACTGGCGCCAGCGCATCGAGGAGGAATTCGCGCCGCTCTCGGATGCGGAAATCCATGCGCTGCCGATGGCCAGGATTCCCTGCACGATGCGCTTCCTGAAGGAAGTGATGCGACTGTATTCCACACCCTTCAACAACCGCCGGGTGGCCGCCTGCGATCTGCAGGTGGAAGGGCAGGCCATCGCCGAGGGCACGGTGTTCGAGCTGAGTTCGTTCATCCAGCATCGCTCGGCGAAGTACTGGGATGATCCGCTGCAGTTCGATCCCGATCGTTGGCTGCCCGAGCGGCGCAAGCGCACCGCCGGCATCTATGTGCCTTATGGCTTCCCCACGCGCTCCTGCGTGGGGTCGGCGGTGGGCAACGCGCAACTGGTACTGCTGTGTGCGCTGCTGGCGCGCGAATTCCGTTTCACCCCCAGCGCCGACTACCGGCCCGAGGTGCGCATGGAAGGCTTCGCGATTCCCGCGGCGCTGCACGGCACGTTCTCGCGCCATACGGCCGGTGCCTGATCTGCAGGGGCGGACGGCTTACTTTGCCGTACGCCCGTGTTCCTGCATGTCCTCATGCAGGATCCGCCGCAGCTCGACGATGGCCGGCGTGGCTTCCTGCACGCTGTGACCGGACACGATCACCTTCTCCGAAACGGCGTGTGGCAGGTGCGAGCTCCAGTAGGGCACCAGCCCGTCATCGGTTTTTTCCAGTGGGCCATCGGCCTTGGCGCGGGCGATGATCGAGTGGTAGTGCACCTTCGGTGACATCGGCAGGTCGGCCACGGCGCGGACGAACGGGTCGTCCTTGTCCAGGTTCTGGATGCTGTTCATCTGGTAGCCGTGCTTGCCGTCATTGCGGTCGATCTGGCCGTCGTTGGCCAGCGTCGCCACGTCCTCCAGCACGGTCAGCGGCAGCCGTACCAAGCGGCCGATCCAGCGGCCGAGGCGGGTACCGGCCACGTCGGTGCCGCGATGCGGTGTGGCGATGAAAACCACCCGCGATACTTCCGGTTCCGGCAGGAAGGTCAGTACCGGCGCGCCCTTGGTGCGCAGCAGCTCGCGCTGGGCGGGCGTCATCTGCGCGGTGGCCAGCAGAGTGTCGACCAGGTGGTCGCCGGAGGAAGAGACCATCAACCGCGCGATCACCCCGCCCATGCTGTGCCCGACCAGCACCATGTCATGCGAGGCCTGCGCCTTGCCGCTGGGGTCGAAGTGCTTGAGCACTTCGGCCAGCGTGTGGCGCATCGCATCGTGGCTCA
This sequence comes from Stenotrophomonas sp. CASM106, assembly GCF_049384825.1. Lineage (NCBI taxonomy): Bacteria > Pseudomonadati > Pseudomonadota > Gammaproteobacteria > Lysobacterales > Lysobacteraceae > Stenotrophomonas > Stenotrophomonas sp. CASM106. The sequence goes on along the minus strand of NZ_JBMRFS010000011.1, from coordinate 46,655 downwards.
TCGCGATGGGCATGTTGGTCGGGTAGTAGAACTGCCAGACCTGGAAGTCCTGGCGGATCTCGTCGTCGCGCATCAGTTCGTTGGCCACGTTCACCCAGGCCTCGGGACTGCTGGCCAGGCCATGGATCATCAACAGCACGCGGCGGTTCGGGTCGTAGGGCTGCATCATGTACAGATGCGGCGCGTCGATGCCGCCCTTGCCACCAAACAACGAGCGCAGCGACTGCTGGCTGAAGTTGGAGCGCGCCAGCCACAGTGCGTAGCCCGCAGTGAAGTTGGCCGCCAACGGCACCTGCTGGCCGTGCAGGGTTACTTCCGAGACCTGGTAGGGATCGTGGATCTCCAGTTCCGGCTCGTCGTCGTGCAGCACTTCCCACAGGTTCTTTCCCGAGAAGCGCAGCAGCACCGTCATCGAAGGCGAGGGCATCTCGCTCCAGCTCTGCGCGGCCGGGGTGCTTGCCTGCGCAGCGGGCGTCGCTGCCGAAGGCGGGGTGGCCGTGCTGCCAGCCGGATCGTCCATCACCGCCACCAGCTCGGCACCGAAGCCATCGCGGCGATGCACGCTGCGCAGCGTACCGGTGAATGACAGCGAGGCCGCCGGTACCAGCTCGGTGGGGGTGCGCGTGTCCAGCGGCGATGCTTCGCCTGAAGGGGCCAGCACGAAGGTCCAGCGACCCAGCTGGAAATGGCTGGCCTGGCTGTGCACGCGCCCGGTGGCGTACGCGTTGTACAGCTGCACCGAGGCTTCCTGCACAGCCAGGTTGTAGTAGTCGCGCACCTGGGTCTGGCGGTCCTCGAAACCACGCTGGTTGGCGGTGCGCTCGGTGAAGAACAGATAGGCATAGGCCTGGCGCGCGACCTGCATCCACGCATCGAGGCGTGGCTGGAAGTCGGCATCCAGTTCGGTGATTGCGGTCTTGGCGCGGCCGGATGCCGAGTACTCGCGCTTCGGCGCCGGCAGGGTCATCGCATGCTGCAGCCACAGCTCGGCCAGGCTGGAGCGCTTGTCTTCCTCGCGCACCACGATGCTGCTTTCCATGGCCTCGATGCAGGGCAGGCCGGGCTTGGCACAGACGCCCTCATCGAGCCCGGCCACGCGCAGTGTCTCGGTGGTCGCCGCGCTGAGCTTGCCGGAGGTGAGGATGTCACCGCGCTTGAGCGCGATGTACTGGCCGGGCGTGACCGAGGCGACCTGCACCGACGGCCCGAACTGGCGCAGCGTCGCGCAGCCCCCCAGGGTGAGCAGCACGGTGATGATGAGGGTCGTGCGGCCGATGAAGCCCATGCCCGTGGTAGCCATACGATGCTCCTGCGCGGTGGCGTCACTCTAGCGGCCGGCCTGTCAAAGCGGAATAGACCGAACGGTCGGTTGGGGCCTGGCCGCCGTGGGCGATTCAGCCATTCCCGTGTGACACTGCGGCGAATGGAAGGGACACGGTGATCGCGATGGCCTGGCTGGAAACCCGCATTCCCCCGCCCGTGGTGATGCTGCTGTTCGCCGCTGCGGGCTTTGCAGCACGCTGGCTGTGGCCGGGTTTCCACCTTCGGGTGCCGGTGCCGGTTCTGCTCGCAGGCGTGACGGTGACGCTGGGTGTCGTGCTCAATCTGCTGCCCAAGCTGTCTTTCCAGCGCGCCGGTACCACCGTCAATCCTCTGCGACCTTCGGCGTCGAGCGCGCTGGTTACCAGCGGAATCTACCGCCGCACGCGCAATCCGATGTATCTGGGCCAGGCGTTGGTCCTGCTTGGCGCCATGGTGTACCTGCAGAACCTGATCGCGCTGCTGGTGGTGCCGCTGTTCCTGGTGTACATCACCCGGCTGCAGATCCTGCCGGAGGAGCGGGCATTGATGGCCCGCTTTCCCGAGGCGTACGCGCAGTACCATCATCGCGTGCCGCGCTGGCTGTAGCGTCGGCTACGCCATCAGCGGCTGATCTGGCACTTCACCGCAGCCGAATAACCCTCGTAGTCGTCGCCCGCGATCACGTGCAGGGTGTGGCGCTTGTCAATGCGCTTCACGTACGACGGTTCTTCGGTGTTGGCATGCTCGTTGACCTCGGTCACCGACCAGGCCTTGGCCAGGCGCTTGGAATCGACGCCGTTCAAGTACACGAAGAGGCTCTTCTCGCCTTCGGCCACGTTTACATCGGCACTGGTGACCGTGCCGCCAAACAGCGCGACCGGCTTGTCCTCCGGCTCGAAGGTGCCGCCCGGTTTCTTGGCCAGGCCGGCGGCCTGCAGCGCATCGATGGCGTCGGCCGCACTGAAGTTCGAGCCGGCCTTGCAGGCCAGCAGCGCTTCCAGCGTGGCGGTGCCGGGGGGCGCGATGGCCGGTGCCGCAGCGTGCGTGGCTGGGGCTGCGGCGAGGGTGGTGAGGAGCAGGACGAGCGTGGTTGTGGCGGTTTTCATTGCAGATCCTTCTGGCGGCAGCAGGCCGGGGCAATGCAGCGATGGAGCGAAAGCTCCATCCCGATTATGCCCCACGCTTCCCGCACGACGAGCAGGCACAAAAAAGCCGGAACCCCTTCGACGGGAGATCCGGCTTCTTGCGGCCTCGACAGGCCATACAGATGGTGGAGGTGGGCGGAATTGAACCGCCGTCCGAAGGCACTCCATCCCCAGCACTACATGCTTAGCTCACCGTTGGATCTCGTCCCCGAACAGCACGGTGCGCAAAGCGCATCCGGGAACCAGCCTGTTGTGTTCTAGTGCCGGACTGACAGGCAGCCATCCAGCGCGATTCCATGATAGTGACTCTACACCGCGAGCATGGACACAAGCGGTTTCGAGGCTTAGGCCTTAAGCGGCCAGAGCGTAGTTGTCGTCGTTGGCAACTAGAGTTTTGCAGCTGGATTTACGAGGAAAGCTACCCCCTCGGCATGCGCCAGGCGACTTCACAACCCCCGTCGAAACCAATGCACCCCCGGTTTCTTCAAGTTCTGCAAGGTACAAGGCCTGTTTCGTGTCGCCACGGCCAGTGCCTGCCCAACGCTGCCAATGCTACGCCAAAACAGCTGAACAGTCACCGTGGCAATCCACAACATGTTGTAGAGCCAGCGGCATAGCGGATTGGTAACGTCATTGGCACGAATTTGCGACACACTGGCGGCGACCATCCGGGCCAGGACAGACACGGAGACTGTGGGTGACCGATGCAAGCCAACAACGCAGCCTGCGGCAGCTGATCGGGCCGGTCGGTGCCGACTACCAGCGGCGCGCCCTGCCGCCCGGCTGGGTGTGGGCGGTGCTGGCGGTGTTGCTTGCGGCCACCGCGCTGACCGAGCTGCCGGCGACTGCGGCCGCGGCATTGGTGGCCAGTGCGGTGGTTGTGCACTGGTCGCAGCGCGGTCGCATCCATTGGCTGGGCTGGCGCCTGCCGGGCTTGGCAGTGTTGGCGGCCCTGCTGTGGGGGCCGGAAGTGCTGTCGCAATGGTTCGAGCACGGGCTGGCCGTGGTCCTGATGTCGCTGGCCAGCCTCAGCATCGGCGTGCATGTATGGCAGTCCCGACAGATGGCGCGGCAGCTCCAGGGCGCGGCTGATTCGCTGGATGACGCCCAGCTGCTGGCCCTGCTGCCGGCCGACGCGGCCCAGCTGGCGCAGCGGTGGCGCGCCGGCGATGACCGGCATGCGCCGGAACTGGCAGTGGTGATGCACCTGGCCGTGATGCACGCAGCGCTGGCACCGCGCATGCGCGGGCAGGGCGTGCTGGCAGGGTGACCGGTCGGCGGTTTCCGCCGCCGCGGTCAGGAACCTGACAATGGCTTGCGCAGGTAGATCCGCTCGTGCCCGGGCGGGCAATCGGGCAGCCGCCCATAGACGGTGTAGCCCTGCCGCAGGTAGAAAGCTTCGGCCTGCCAGTCGAAGGTATCCAGCATCACGTTGCGGGCGCCAAGCTGGCGCGCGGCGGCTTCTGCTTCCGCCAGCAGGCGCTGGCCGATGCCTTGCCCGCGCAGTTCCGGATCCACCCACAGCACATGTACCTGCAGCCAGCCGGCACAGACGTCGGCCAGCACACCACCGCGCAGCGCGCCGTGCTCGTCATGCCAGGCCAGGCGGACTGGAGTCTCATCGAGTGAATCGCCGCCGTGGGCCTGGTTGAAGGCCAGCAGGCGCGCGCACAACGTGCGCGTTTCATCGGCGCTGGCAGTCACCATGGCGCCGATGGGGACGGTCATGCGTCGCGGTTGCCGCGACGCATCACACGCTGCTTCTCGATCGCCCAGTCGCGGTCCTTGGCGGCATCGCGCTTGTCGTGGGTCTGCTTGCCCTTGGCCAGCGCGACTTCGAGCTTGATCTTGTTCTTGCTCCAGTACATCGCAGTGGGCACGATCGTGTAGCCATCGCGCTCGACCTTGCCGACCAGCTTGTCGATCTCGCTCCGGTGCAGCAGCAGCTTGCGCTCGCGCCGGTCATTGGCCACCACGTGGGTGGAGGCCTGGATCAACGGGGTGATCTGCGCGCCGATCAGGAAGATCTCGCCGTGCTTCACGTAGGCGTAGGCGTCGATGATGTTGCCGCGGCCAGCGCGGATCGACTTCACCTCCCAGCCCTGCAGGGCCAGGCCGGCCTCGAAGCGCTCTTCGATGTGGTACTCGTGGCGGGCACGCTTGTTCAACGCGATGGTTTTGTTGGCCGTCGCGCTCTTTGCTTTATCCTTGCCGCTGTTCTTGCTCATTTCCGTATTGTCTCCGATTCGGGCCCGCCCGGTCGATTGCCGAAACGTCCTGTATTCATGCCTACTATCCGCCGCAGCGCCCTGGTCGAACATTCGGCCGCGCGCATGTTCGACCTGGTCAACGACGTCCAGGCCTATCCGCGCCGTTTCCGCTGGTGCTCGGCTGCCCAGATCCTGGAGCAGGGCGAGGACCGCCTGGTGGCGCGCCTGGACCTGGGCCTGGGCTCGTTCAGTACCTGGTTCCAGACTGAAAACACCCTGCAGCGCCCGCACAGCATCGACATGCAGCTGCGCGATGGCCCGTTCAAGCAGCTGCACGGCCGCTGGGAATTCCATGCGCTGGCCGAGGATGCGTGCAAGGTCACCCTGACCCTGGAGTTCGAACCCAGCTCGCGCCTGCTCGGTCCGGCCCTGGCGATCGGCTTCCAGGGACTGGCCGATCGCATGGTCAATGATTTCGTCCGCGTCGCCGACGAGGGCTGAGCGATGATCGGGGTCGAGGTGGTGCTGGCCTGGCCGGAGCGCGTGCTGTCGCGCCACCTGCAGCTGGAAGAGGGAGCGACCGTGGCCGACGCCATCGCCGCCGCTGCGCTGGAAGGTAGTGCCGACTGTCCGGCCGCCGCGGTGCATGGCGTGCTGGCCCGTCCACAGCAGGCGCTGCTGGACGGGGACCGCATCGAGCTGCTGCGCCCGCTGCTGGCCGACCCCAAGGACAACCGCCGGCGTCGCGCGCTCGGCGGTTGATCCCGGCAACCCGTCCCTGCGGACAGGCAGGGGCCTCAGCGGCCCTTCTTCTTCTTGTCCTTCGGCAGGTTGCGGCCGAACTGGCGCACGGTCTGCTGGGCCAGGGCCTTGTCGTTGCCCGGGAAGTAGTCGCCTTCCCAGCGGGTCACGGCATCATTCTCGAAGAACACCACGAAGTTCTTCACTTCGGTGCGGCCGAGGCGGTTCACGCGCTGGCTGGAGGTGTAGTCCCAGCGCTGGGCGTGGAACGGGTCGGGGATGGACGGGGTGCCCAGCAGCGCGGTGACCTGCTGCTTGCTCTGCCCGACCTGCAGCTTGGCCACGGCATCTTCCCGGATCAGGTTGCCCTGATAGATGGGTTGCTTGTAGATGATGCCGCACCCGGTGGTGGACAGGGCGACGGCGGCGACCAACAGGAGATTGCGCATCGGGACTGGCGGTTGGGGAAATCAAACCGATGATACACTCCCGGCGTGCCACCGCGACCCAATCCGAGGCAGCTGGCGCTAAATCGCCAATGAACGGAGACCTATGGAAACCCACGACCTGCGTAAAGTCGGCCTGAAGGTGACCCATCCGCGGATGCGGATCCTGGCGCTGCTCGAACAGCGCAATGCCCAGCACCACCAGCACCACATGACCGCCGAGGACATCTACCGCCAGCTGCTCGAGCATGGCGACGAGATCGGCCTGGCGACGGTCTACCGGGTGCTGACCCAGTTCGAGGCCGCCGGCCTCGTGCTCAAGCACAATTTCGAGGGCGGCCAGGCCGTTTACGAGCTGGACCGTGGTGGCCACCACGACCATATGGTCGACGTGGACAGCGGCAAGATCATCGAATTCGAAAGCCATGAGATCGAGGAGCTGCAGCGCAAGATCGCGGCCGATCACGGCTATGAGCTGGAAGAACACTCGCTGGTGCTGTACGTGCGCAAGAAGCGCAAGTAGGCCGTTCCGGCCAGCCGCTAGCGACGAAACCCCGGGCTTGCCCGGGGTTTTTCGTTGCCGGGGTCAGGGCCCTTTCCCTCCAGGAAAGGGGGCCGGCCCCGGGCGCTCTGCGGGGTCTGATCCCTTTGCGCCAGCAAAGGGCTCTGACCCCTTGCAACCAAGCAGGATCTCCAGGTCCACCGCCTCGGCCATCGCCCGGTTGCCGGCATCCCCCGGGTGGAGGTGGTCGCCGGAGTCGTAGGCGGCGGCCATCCGTGACGGATCGGCCGGGTCGCGCAGCGCCGCGTCCAGGTCGATCACCGCGTCGAACGGGCTGTTGCTGCGCAGCCATGCATTGAGCTGTTGGCGCAGGGCCTCCTTGTCCGGGTGGTAGTAGTCGTCCAGCGGCGTGCCGGGCAGGGCGCCCGCGAACGGCATCAGGGTGGCGCCGAATATGCGTAGACCCCGCCGGTGGGCCTGTTCGGCCAGGGCACGATAGCCGGCCTGCAGCTCGGGCAGGCTGGGCCGGGGCTGCGCGCGGGCGAAGGCAGTACCGGGCCAGCTGATGTCGTTGATGCCGATCAGCACGATGACGCTGGCGACGCCGGGCTGATCCAGTGCGTCACGCCGCAGGCGGGCCAGAACCGACTCGCCCATGCCGTCGCTCAGCAGCCGATTGCCGGAAATGCCCGCGTTGACCACCGCGACGCCGCGCGGTGCCAGACGCGCGGCCAGATGGTCGGTCCAGCGCTGGTCCTGGTCGAGGCTGGCGGTGGCGCCGTCGGTGATCGAGTCGCCAATCACCACCACGCTACGCGCACTGGCGGCGGCCTCGACCTCGATCCCGGTGAGGAACAGGCGTGCGGTAGTGGAACTGGCACCCTGCAGGTCGCGCGCCCGGGCCTGATTGCCGCCGGCGATCCAGCTGGTCTGGCGGCCGTCCCAATGGAACGTCTGCACCGGCGTCGGCCCCGGCACGAAGACGCTGACCTGCAGCGCCTGGTGGTCTTCCGTGGCCACCGCCAGCGGATCGCTCAGCCGTTCCTGACCGGCACCGATCAACACCCCAGGCTGGCCGTCGAAGCTGAGCGGTTGCGGGGTGGCGCCCGCGCCCGCGGCCACGCTGGCCGCCCCGATCCGCAGCGGCTGGGTGCCGTAGGCATTGCTCAGCCGCACCCGCAGCCGGGACCCGCCCAGGCTGATGCGCGCGGTCTGGCGGAAGGTCTGGTCCTGCAGCGTGGCCGGAACCAGGGTCGGGAACAGGAAATCCGCGTCCCAGACCGGTTGCGGGCTGGCCTGCCAGCTGGCGACCCAGTGCGGGGCGGATGCGGCACTGGCGACGCTGGACAGGGCGAGCAGGGCGGTGGCGGTGAGCTGGCTCAAGCGGTTCATCGGGCAATCCAGGTGGGAGGGAACGCCATGGTGATTCCGGGGTCATCTGTGAACTAGACTGCGCATGGACAATCATCTGTGAACTGGATTCATCGTCATGGCGCGACCCGACATCAACCGATCCGGCGAACTGGAAGTGTTCGTGAGGGTGATCGAGACCGGTGGCTTCTCCGCCGCCGCCCGCACCCTGGACATGACGCCATCAGCAGTGAGCAAGCTGGTGGCCCGGCTGGAGCAGCGGCTGGGTACGCGCCTGCTGCAACGCTCCACCCGCCAGCTGCAGCTGACCCCGGAAGGCTGTGCGTTCTACGAGCGCGGCCTGCGCGTGCTGGCCGACCTGGAGGAGGCCGAGCGCTGTGCCAGTGCCCATGCCGAGCCGCGCGGACGGCTGCGGGTAAACTCCAACGTGCCGTTCGGCCAGCATTTCCTGCTGCCGCTGCTGCCGGCGTTCCTCGAACGCAACGCGCAGGTAGGCGTGGACCTGACCCTCAATGACGAAGTGATCGACCTGCTTGAGCAGCGCACCGACGTGGCGGTGCGGGCCGGTCCACTGAAGAGCTCCAGCCTGGTGGCGCGGCGGCTGGGTGCGACGCGGATGATGATCGTGGCTGCACCGGCCTACGCGCAGCGGCACGGGCTGCCACGCACTGCCGAGGAGCTGCAGTCGCACAACCGGTTGGATATCGGCCATGCGCGCGCGATGCAGGGCTGGCCGTTGCTGCAGGACGGGCGCGAACGCATGCTGCTGCCCAGTGGCAACGCGCGCGCCAGCAACGGCGATGCGCTGCGCCAGCTGGTGCTGGGTGGGCTGGGCATGGCGCGGCTGGCAGCATTCCAGGTGCAGCAGGATATTGCCGCCGGGCGCTTGCTGCCGGTGCTGGAGGACGCCAATCCCGGTGACCTGGAAGAGGTGCACGCGGTGTTCCTGGGGCAGGGCGGCTACCTGCCGCTGCGGGTGCGCGCGTTTCTTGATTTCCTGGTGGAGAACGTCGATCTGACGCAGCCACAGGGGTAGTGCCGGCCGCTGGCCGGCAACCTCATGATCTTCATCCACCCGCATCGGGGTGCCGGCCAGCGGCCGGCACTACCTTGCGGAAGCCGGGCCAATGCTCGGCTCGGCCGGTGTTACACCTGCAGCAGCTTGCGTGCGGCGGCGCGCGCTTCCTTGCTCACTTCCACGCCGCCGAGCATGCGCGCGAGCTCTTCCTCGCGCGCCTTGCTGTCCAGCTTTTCCACTGCGCTCTGGGTCATGCCTTCCACCGGGGCCTTGCTGACCCGGTAATGGGCATGGCCCTTGGAGGCGACCTGCGGCAGGTGGGTCACGCACAGCACCTGGCGCTTCTCGCCGAGGGCGCGCAGCTTCTGGCCGACGATGTCCGCCACCGCGCCGCCGATGCCGGAGTCGACTTCGTCGAACACCATGGTCGGCACTGCATCCAGGTCCAGCGCGGCCACTTCGATGGCCAGCGAGATGCGCGACAGTTCGCCACCCGAGGCCACCTTGCGCAGGGCACGCGGTGGCTGTCCGGCATTGGCCGCCACCAGGAATTCCACGCGCTCGGCACCCTGCGGGTCGGGCTTGCCGGCGTCCTGCGGTTCGAGCTCGATCAGGAACTGGCCGCCGCCCATGCCCAGCTCGGCGATGATGCCGGTGGTGGTGGCCGACAGCTCGGCAGCGGCGGCGCGGCGGCTGGCGGTCAGCAGCCCGGCCTGCACTCGCCAGGCCGCAGCGGCCTTGTCGATCTCGCCGGCGAGGCGCTGCAGGCGTTCGTCAGCACCACGCAGCTGTTCCACTTCGGCGTGCATGCGCTCGCGCTGCGCGCCCAGTTCGTCCATCGGCACACGGTGCTTGCGGGCCAGGTCGTGCAGGCGGCCGAGGCGACGCTCGTTCTCCTCGAACTGTTCCGGGTCGGCGTCGAGGTCGTCATGCACGCGGTCCAGCAGCGACAGGGCTTCGTGCAGCTGGATCGAGGCGTTTTCGATCAGGCCGTCCACCTCGCCCAGGCGCGGGTCGTGTTCGATCAGGCGCGACAGCTCGTGGCGCACCTGCTGCAGCAGGTCCAGCGCGGAACTGCCGTCGTCGCCATTGAGCTGGTTGCTGGCCGCCTGGCAGGCACCCAGCAGGGCGCTGGCGTGGGCCTGGCGACGGTGGCTGGCACCGAGTGCGGCAATCGATTCGGGTTCCAGATCCTCGCGGTCCAGCTCGCGCAGCTGGTGCTCCAGGAAGCCGATCCGGTCACTGACGTCGCCCTGTTGCGACAGCGCCAGCGATTCATCGACCAGGGCCTGCCAGGCCGCAGCGGCGCGGCGCACCTGGCGGCGCTCGTCCTCGTTGCCGGCATAGGCATCCAGCAGGGCCAGCTGCGAAGGGCGCGTCAGCAGGGCCTGCTGCTCGTGCTGGCCGTGGATCTCCACCAGCAGCGAGGCCAGGTCGCCCAGCTGCGCCAGGGTCACCGGGCGGCCGTTGATCCAGGCCCGCGATCCGCCATCGGCACGGATCACGCGGCGCAGTTGGCATTGTTCTTCGTCGTCCAGCTCGTTGTCGGCCAGCCACTGGCGCGCGGCCTGCAGCTGATCCAGCGCGAACTCGGCCGACAGCTCGGCGCGCGCGGCGCCGTGGCGGACCACGCCGCTGTCGGCGCGCAGGCCGGACAGGAAGCCCAGCGCGTCGACCATCAGTGACTTGCCGGCGCCGGTCTCGCCTGAAACCACGGTCATGCCTGGCCCGAACTCCAGTTCGGTGGCGCGGACGACGGCGAAATCCTTGATCGAAAGATGTCTGAGCATGGGTAAGGGGGTGTCAGCAGCCGCGCAACGCTAGCACGCGGGCGCGGGAGGTCCAATGACTTGCCAAGGTGATCCGCCGCCATTATCTAGTGTCCGTGTCTCACAGGTTGATTCCATGCACGGTTCTCCCGACCAGCTTGCCCCGCGTGCGCGCCATCTGCTGCGCACGCTGATCGCGCGTTACATCCAGGACGGTGAGCCGGTCGGCTCGCAGACGCTGGCGCGCGTGGCCGGGCTGGAGGTCAGCCCGGCCACCATCCGCAATATCCTGGGTGACCTGGAAGACCTGGGGCTGCTGGCTTCGCCGCACACCTCGGCAGGGCGCGTCCCGACCGCACATGGCTACCGGGTGTTCGTCGACAGCCTGCTGCAGATGCAGCCGCCGGGCGAAGGCGAGCTGGCCCGGCTGCGCCAGGAACTGGCCAGCGGCGGCAGCACCCAGGCCCTGCTTGGCAGCGCCTCGGAGCTGCTGTCGGCGATGAGCCACTTCGTCGGCGTGGTCAGCGCCCCGCGGCGCGAGCAGTTCGCGTTCCGCCAGATCGATTTCGTGGCGCTGGACGGGCGCCGGGTGCTGGCGATCCTGGTGTTCGCCGACAACGAGGTGCAGAACCGGGTCATCGAGACCCGCCAGGAGTTCGCGCCGGGCCAGCTGGAACAGGTCGCCAACTACCTCAACGCGCATTTCGCCGGCCTGCCGATGGCCGAGATCCGCACCCGCCTGCTGCTGGAACTGCGTGATGCCCGTTCGGAGCTGGAGCAGCTGCTGGCGCAGAGCATCGAGCTGGCCGAGCAGGCCCTGCAGCCGGCGGCCGATGACATGCTGGTGGCCGGGCAGACCCGCCTGATGGGGGTGCAGGACCTGTCCGACCTGGAGCGGCTGCGCGAGCTGTTCGAGCTGTTCTCCAGCAAGCGCGAGATCCTGCAGCTGCTGGAGCGCACCATCCAGGCCCCGGGGGTGCGCATCTTCATTGGCGAAGAGACCGGGATGATGCCGTTGCAGGGGGTGTCGCTGGTCACCGCCCCCTATACCGCCAATGGCCAGGTGCTGGGCGTGCTGGGCGTGATCGGCCCCAAGCGGATGGCCTACGACCGGATGATCCCGCTGGTCCAGGCTACTGCCGATGTACTCGGCGCGGCGTTTTCGCCAGCCGGGCGCACTCCTGGAACATCCGACGCTTGAAACGCAGCATCCCGCCCACACTAGGGTGGGTGGAGGCGGAGACTGACCGCCAGGGACCCAGACATGAACCACGAACATCCAGATATCGAATCCCAGCAGACTGCCGCCGATGCGGCCGCCGCCGCCGGCGTCAACGACGAAGTGGAGCGCCTGCGCGCCGAGGTCGAGCAGATCAAGGCCGATGCGCTGCGTGAGCGCGCCGACCTCGAGAACCAGCGCAAGCGCGTTGCCCGTGACATCGAGCAGGCCCGCAAGTTCGCCAACGAGAAGCTGCTGGGCGAGCTGCTGCCGGTGTTCGACAGCCTGGATGCCGGCTTGAAGGCGGCCGGCGATGACCCGCATCCGCTGCGCGAGGGCCTGGAGCTGACCTACAAGCAGCTGCTGAAGGTTGCCGCCGACAACGGGCTGGTCCTGCTGGACCCGATCGGCCAGCCGTTCAACCCGGAACACCACCAGGCCATCAGCCAGGTGCCGGCCCCAGACGCCGCCCCGGGCAGCGTGGTGACCGTGTTCCAGAAGGGTTACCTGCTCAACGAGCGCCTGCTGCGGCCGGCGCTGGTGGTGGTGGCCGCCGACTGACCCCTCCAGGGCCGGAAGGCGGGAATGTCCCGTCAACCGGCCCGACGCTGAACGCGCCGGGCGACCGGAAACACAGCGTTCGGGAGATGGCTTGAATGTTCCACGAGCCTCCCCCACATCGTATTCATCCACCGGCCGAACGGCCGGACTGACCCCAACAAGCATCCTCAGGAGTCTCCCCCATGGGCAAGATCATTGGTATCGACCTCGGCACCACCAACTCGTGCGTGGCGATCATGGACGGCGGCAAGGCCCGCGTCATCGAGAATTCGGAAGGCGATCGCACCACCCCGTCGATCGTCGCCTACACCAAGGACGGCGAAGTCCTGGTGGGCGCCTCGGCCAAGCGCCAGGCCGTCACCAACCCGAAGAACACCTTCTACGCGGTGAAGCGCCTGATCGGCCGCAAGTTCACCGACGCCGAAGTGCAGAAGGACATCGCCCACGTCCCGTACGGCATCCTGGCCCATGACAATGGCGATGCCTGGGTGTCGACCAGCGATGGCAAGAAGATGGCCCCGCAGGAAATCTCGGCCAAGGTGCTGGAGAAGATGAAGAAGACCGCCGAGGACTTCCTCGGTGAGAAGGTCACCGAAGCGGTCATCACCGTGCCGGCCTACTTCAACGACAGCCAGCGCCAGGCGACCAAGGACGCCGGCCGCATCGCCGGCCTGGACGTCAAGCGCATCATCAACGAGCCGACCGCGGCCGCGCTGGCCTATGGCCTGGACAAGGGCGACAACAAGGATCGCAAGATCGTGGTGTACGACCTGGGCGGCGGCACCTTCGACGTCTCGGTGATCGAGATCGCCAACGTCGACGGCGAGAAGCAGTTCGAAGTGCTGGCCACCAACGGCGACACCTTCCTCGGCGGCGAAGACTTCGACAACCGCGTCATCGAGTACCTGGTTGAAGAATTCAACAAGGACCAGGGCATCGACCTGCGCAAGGATCCGCTGGCCCTGCAGCGCCTGAAGGACGCTGCCGAGCGCGCCAAGATCGAGCTGTCCAGCGCCCAGCAGACCGAAGTGAACCTGCCGTACGTCACCGCTGACGCCTCGGGTCCGAAGCACCTGAACATCAAGCTGACCCGCGCCAAGCTGGAAGCGCTGGTGGAAGACCTGATCAAGAAGTCGATCGAGCCGTGCCGCGTCGCCCTGAACGATGCCGGCCTGCGTTCGAGCGACATCAGCGAAGTGATCCTGGTCGGTGGCCAGACCCGCATGCCGAAGGTGCAGCAGGCGGTGACCGAATTCTTCGGCAAGGAACCGCGCAAGGACGTCAACCCGGACGAAGCCGTGGCACTGGGTGCTGCGATCCAGGGCGGCGTGCTGGGCGGCGACGTCAAGGACGTGCTGCTGCTGGACGTGACCCCGCTGTCGCTGGGCATCGAGACCATGGGCGGCGTGTTCACCAAGATCATCGAGAAGAACACCACCATCCCGACCAAGGCCTCGCAGGTGTTCTCCACCGCCGAGGACAACCAGTCGGCCGTGACCGTGCACGTGCTGCAGGGTGAGCGCGAGCAGGCCCGCTTCAACAAGTCGCTGGCCAAGTTCGACCTGTCCGGCATCGAGCCGGCCCCGCGTGGCCTGCCGCAGGTGGAAGTGTCCTTCGACATCGACGCCAACGGCATCCTGCACGTGTCGGCCAAGGACAAGAAGACCAACAAGGAACAGAAGGTCGAGATCAAGGCCGGTTCGGGCCTGTCCGAGGAAGAGATCGCACGCATGGTCGCCGACGCGGAAGCCAACCGCGAAGAAGACAAGAAGTTCCAGGAGCTGGTGCAGGCCCGCAACCAGGCCGATGCCCTGATCCACGGCACCCGCAGTGCCATCACCGAGCACGGCAGCAAGGTCGGCGGCGATGTCATCGGCAAGGTCGAGGCGGCCCTGGCCGACCTGGAAACCGCGATGAAGGGTGACGACAAGGCACAGATCGAAGCCAAGTCGAAGGTGCTGGAGGAAGCCGGCCAGTCGCTGTTCGCCGCTGCTTCGGCCGACCAGGGCGGTGCCCCGGGTGCCGACGCCGGCAACGCCGGCAAGGCGCAGGACGACGTGGTCGACGCCGAGTTCACCGAAGTCAAGGACGACAAGAAGTCCTGATCCGGACCGACACGGGACGCTGGCCATCAGCGTCCCGTTGTCGCATCAGGGTCCTGACCGCCCACCGGCGTGTCGGGGCGCCCGACGCAAGAGCGGACCTGGTTCCGCTCTTCCGCTTTGACGAATCCCGACTTTCCGGAACCAGATTCACCATATGAGCAAGCGCGATTACTACGAAGTGCTGGGCGTTGCCCGCACCGCCACCGACGACGAGCTGAAGAAGGCCTACCGTCGCTGTGCGATGAAGTTCCACCCGGACCGCAACCCGGGTGATGCGGCGGCCGAAGCCTCCTTCAAGGAGTGCAAGGAAGCCTACGAAGTGCTGTCCGATGGCAACAAGCGCCGCATGTACGACAGCCACGGCCACGCCGCGTTCGAGCACGGCATGGGCGGTGGTGGTCCGGGCGGCCCGGACATGAACGATATCTTCGGCGATATCTTCGGCAACATTTTTGGCGGGGGCGGCGGTGGGCCGCGCCAGGCCCGTCGCGGCGCCGACATCGGCTACGTGATGGAGCTGGACCTGGAAGAGGCGGTACGCGGCGTTGAGCGCCGCATCGAGATCCCGACCCTGGCCGAGTGCGGCGACTGCGATGGCAGTGGCTCCGAAGACGGCAAGGTCGAAACCTGCAATGTGTGCCATGGCCGCGGCCAGGTGCGCATCCAGCGCGGCATCTTCGCCATGCAGCAGGCCTGCCACAACTGCGGCGGCCGTGGGCAGATCATCGCCAAGCCCTGCAAGACCTGCCACGGCAACGGCCGTGTCGAGGAAGACAAGGTGCTGTCGGTGAAGGTGCCGGCGGGCGTCGATACCGGCGACCGCATCCGCCTGCAGGGTGAAGGTGAGGCCGGTCCGGCCGGTACGCCGCCGGGTGACCTGTACGTGGAAGTGCGCGTGCGCGAGCATGCGATCTTCCAGCGCGATGGCGACGACCTGCACTGCGAAGTGCCGATCCGCATCTCGCAGGCAGCGCTTGGCGACACCGTACGCGTGGCGACCCTCGGCGGCGAAGCGGAAATCCGCATCCCGGCCGAGACCCAGACCGGCAAGCTGTTCCGCCTGCGTGGCAGGGGCGTGCGTTCGGTGCGCAGCCGCAGCGAGGGCGACCTGTACTGCCGCGTGGTGGTGGAGACCCCGGTCAACCTCACCAACGAACAGCGCAAGCTGCTGGAGCAGTTCGAAGCCACCTTTGTCGGCGAGGAAGCACGCAAGCATTCGCCGAAGTCGGCGACGTTCATGGATGGCGTGAAGGGCTTCTGGGACCGGATGACGTCCTGAGTTTTTCAACCGAAGCGTTGAGCGGTAGCGCCGGGTCATGCCCGGCGTTTTCGTTTGCGATCAGCGGAAAAACGCCGCGGGCGTCTGCCCCAGTTGGCGCTTGAACATGCTGGTGAACGCGCTGGGGCTGTCGTAGCCCATCGCCAGCGCCACATCGATGACCTTGTCGCCGACTGCCAGCCGCTCCAGGGCGGCCAGCAGGCGCGCCTGCTGCCGCCACTGCCCGAAGGTCATGCCCAGTTCGCCGGCGAAATGGCGCTGGATGGTCTTCACGTCCACCTGCAGGGCCTGGGCCCAGTCCTGCAGCGTGGCGTCGTCGGCGGGATGCTTCTGGATGTGCTGGCAGATCCTCTGCAGGCGCGGGTCGGTGGGCGAGGGCAGGTGCAGCGGCAGCACGTCCATGCGGTGCAGCTCGTCCAGCAGCAGGCGCACCACGCGACCGTCGCGGCTGTCGTCCACGTGCGCGGACTCGATCAGGCTGGCAGCCAGCAGCAGTTCGCGCAGCAGCGGCGCCACCTGTACTGCGAACGCGCCATCCGGCAGTTGCGGTGCAAAGTCCGGTTCCACGTACAGGCTGCGCATGTGCACCTCGGCGATGCAGTCCACCGCATGCACCATGCCGGCCGGAACCCAGATCGCGCGGGTGGAGGGCACGACCCAGCGGCCACCGTCTGCGCGCACCACCATCAGGCCGGACATGGCGAAGACCAGTTGGTGACGGCGATGCCGGTGTGGCGCGATGTGGGTACCGGGCGGGTAGTGCCGGGCGCGGCTGGTCACCGGGCGGTGTACCGGCACTTCGTTCCACGGCGCGGTCTCGCGGATCGGGCAGGGAGTGTCCTTTTTGCGATATGCCATGACCCGAACGCGGCAGAAGGGAGTGGGGGGTCCACCGTAGCATGCGTGGCTCGCCCCCAACCTGACTGTGTCCATGTCGACCCTGGCTTCTCCCGCAACGACCTCACGCCCGGTGGCTCCCGGCGTGCTGGCCGCCATCTCCACCTCGCATGTCGTCAACGACATGATGCAGTCCCTGATCCTGGCCATCTATCCGGTGATCAAGGGCGGCTTCAACCTCAGCTTCACCCAGATCGGCCTGATCACGCTGACCTACCAGCTCACCGCGTCGATCTTCCAGCCGTTGATCGGCATGGCCACCGACCGCCGCCCGGCACCGTACTCGCTGCCGATCGGCATGGCCTTGACCCTGTGCGGCATGCTGCTGCTCGGCTTTGCGCCGAACTACGCGGTGGTGCTGATGGCTGCGGCCATGGTCGGCATTGGTTCGGCCATCTTCCACCCGGAGGCCTCGCGCATCGCCCGGCTGGCTTCGGGTGGCCGTCATGGCTTCGCGCAGTCGGTGTTCCAGGTGGGTGGCAACTTCGGTACCGCGCTGGGGCCGTTGATCGCTGCGGCCGTGATCGTGCCGTATGGCCAGCATGCCGCATCGTGGTTTGCCGGCGCCGCGCTGATCGGCATCGCATTGCTGACCTATGTTGGTCGCTGGTATGCACTGCACCTGGGCACACCGCGTCCGGCCAGCACCGCGTCTATGGCCCCGCGGCATCCGCCGCGCACCGTGGCCAAGGTGCTGGCGATCCTGCTGGTGCTGATCTTCAGCAAGTACTTCTACATGGCCAGCATCGGCAGCTACTTCACCTTCTACCTGATCCACCATTTCGGCATTCCAGTGGCACAGGCGCAACTGCATCTGTTCGCGTTCCTGGTGGCGTCTGCCGCCGGTGGTTTCCTCGGCGGCCCGCTGGGTGACCGCATCGGACGCAAGCCGATCATCTGGACCTCGATCCTCGGCGTGGCCCCGTTCGCGCTGATGCTGCCGCACGCCGATCTGCTATGGACCACAGTGCTGGCGGTGCTGATCGGCTTCGTGCTCTCCTCGGCGTTCTCGGCCATCGTGGTGTACGCGCAGGAGATGATGCCGCACCGCATCGGCATGGTGTCCGGCCTGTTCTTCGGCTTTGCCTTCGGCATGGGCGGGCTTGGCGCGGCCGTGCTGGGCATGCTGGCAGACAGGACCAGCATCGAATACGTCTATCAGCTGACCGCGTTCCTGCCGCTGCTCGGTATCGTCGCAGCGTGGCTGCCACCGTCGCGGCCTGCTGCTCACTGAGGGGGTTGGGTTTGCAGGGCTTGCAGCCCTGCACCTGCAGAGGCAACGTCAACAGCAGAAGCGGGCTATCCGTGGGTTGGCGGGGTGGGTCCGGTTGCAGGGGACGCCGTAAACCCATCCCTGGGGGCTTGGCCGCGGCATCCATGCCGCGGACACCCCTGCAACCGGACCCACCCCGCCTTCGACAGTTTCCTGCGATCCGTCGGAACGGCTCTTGGGGTCAGATCCGTTTTCCGAAGGAAAACGGATCTGACCCCGATTTATTTCGGTATCCCACAGATGTGCCGACCAACGGTCGGCACCCACACCGCCCCGCCATCCCACGGAATGCGGCTCTTGATATTGCTTCGGCTTCGCCTTCGGCAGGTGCAGGGCTGCAAGCCCTGCCGAAAACTCCCTTGGGCGTAGAATGCGGCCATGAGCGAATCCCTTGATAACCACCTGGTCCACGGCCGCCGCCAGCGGCCGGATGGGCCGTCGCCGATCGATGTCATCTCGGTCCAGTCGCAACTTGTGTACGGCCACGCCGGCAACAGTGCCGCCGTCCCGCCGATGCGCGCACTGGGCGTGCGCGTCGCCGAAATCCCGACCGTGCTGCTGAGCAATGCGCCGTTCTACGACACTACGCGGGGCCGCGTGCTGCCCGCCGACTGGTTTGCCGACCTGCTGCTGGGTACCCACGAGCGTGGCCTGCCGCAGCGGGCGAAGATGCTGGTGTCCGGTTACTTCGGCAGCACCGCCAACGGTGCGGCCTTCGCCGACTGGCTGGACAACATCCTGCCGGCCTGCCCACAGCTGCGTTACTGCCTGGACCCGGTGATCGGTGATACCCATACCGGACCCTACGTGGAACCGGGCCTGGAAGCGATCTTCGCCGAGCGCCTGCTGCCGCACGCCTGGCTGGTGACGCCCAATGCCTTCGAACTGAATCGCCTGACCGGCATGCCGGCACTGGCCGAGGCCGATGCCATCGCCGCCGCGCGCACGCTGCTGGATCGTGGCCCGCACTGGGTGATCGCGCACAGCGTAGGCGGCAACCCGGGTGAGCTGGTCACCCTGGCGGTCGGGCACGAGGAAACCTGGCGCTGGACCTCACCGCTGCTGCCGGTGGACGTGGCCGGTACCGGTGACGTGCTGATGTCGCTGGTGGTGTCGTTCCTGCTGCGCGGTGAGTCGATGCAGCAGGCGATTTCGCGCGCGATTGCCGGCACCCATGCGGCGCTGGAGGCGACCCTGGACAACGGCTTCGAGGAGTTTGACGTGATCGCTGCCGCGCCGGCGGCGCTGGCCGAAGGAACGCGCTTCCGCGCTGAACGCGTGGCATGAGCGGCCTGGATCCACGCACGCCGCGCACGGTCGGCATCGTCGGCAGCGCTGGTGCCTATGGGCGCTGGCTGTGCCGCTTCTTCCAGCAGCACCTGCAGCTGCAGGTGATCGGCCATGACCCGGCCGACCCGGACTCGCACACGCCGGAACACCTGCTGGCGCAGGCCGATGTACTGGTGTTCTCGGCACCGATCCGGCACACGCCGGCGTTGATCGCCGAGTACGTGCGGCAATCGGCGGGCCGCGAGCAGGGCAGGCTGTGGCTGGATGTGACCTCGGTAAAGGAGGCACCGGTGCAGGCGATGCTGGCCTCGCAGGCCGAAGTGGTCGGACTGCACCCGATGACCGCGCCACCCAAGGCGCCGACCCTGAAGGGGCGGGTGATGGTGGTCTGCGAAGCGCGGCTGCAGCATTGGCGGGCATGGGTCGATACGCTGTGCACCGCGCTGCAGGCCGAGTGCGTGCGCGCGACGCCGCAGCACCACGACCAGATGATGGCGCTGGTGCAGGCGATGGTGCATGCCACCCACCTGGCGCAGGCAGGCGTGCTGCGCCAGTACCAGCCGCAGCTGGGCGATCTGGCCGCGATGATGCCGTACCGTTCGGCGTCGTTCGAGCTGGATACGGCGATCATCTCGCGCATCCTGTCGCTGAATCCGGCGATCTACGAAGACATCCAGTTCGGCAACCCGTACGTGGCGCCGATGCTGGAGCGGCTGGTGGGGCAGCTGCAGGCCCTGCAGGTGCAGGTCGGACAGGGCGACGACGGCGCACGGGCTGCATTCCGTGAGCAGCTGCTGTCAGCCAATCGCAGTGCCTTCGGCGAGCAGGCCCTGGCGGATGGCAACTACACGTTCGAACGCGTGGGGTATCTGCTGGCCGATCTGACCGAGCGCAACGCGCTGTCGGTGCACCTGCCGGAGGACCGGCCTGGCTCGCTGCGCGAGCTGTTGAACGTGTTCGAGCAGCACCGCATCAGCCTGGCCTCGATCCATTCCTCACGCACGCCCGGGGGCGAGGTGCATTTCCGTATCGGATTCGTGGCCGGCAGTGATCCGACGGCGATCCGTCGGGCGGCGGCCGACGTGGACGCCAGCGGCATCGGACGGGTGCTGGGCTGAATTCATCCACAGGCGGTGTGGATGGTTTCTGAGCAAACGTGTGGATAACCCTGCGCAGCCCCTGTCAGGCAAGGCTGTCAAGATGCTTGGTGAAAAATTGATCACGCCTTCTTGTGGAGTCGAGCCGTGCTCGACTGCCCTTGGCAAAGAGCGTGTCGACCGAGGTCGACACCTACCAGAGCAGGGCGACACGGCCAGTGACCACCAAGGTGGGCAGCGCTAGATCATCAACCGCAGTTCGCCGCCGCTGGTGGTGAATTCGCGGCCATTGCGAACCAGATGACGCCCGTCATCCAGCTCGTAACGCGGCGTGGATTCAGAGTGATGCCCGCTGCCATTCGCCTCGGGCTTGAACTCGATGATGATGTGGCTTTCGCCATTGCTGTCGACTGCAGGGAACTGACGGAACGACATCGCGTACCTCCTTCAGCGGATGCTGCTGATGCGAGGCCAGCTTGGTCCGGCCGATGTTAGCCGGCCGTCATCAATCGATGAACTGCAGTCGTGCCAGTTCAGCGTACAGTCCGCCTTCGGCCAGAAGCTGGGCATGGGTACCTTCGGCCACGATGCGGCCCTGGTCCATCACCACGATGCGGTCGGCCTTGAGCACGGTGGCCAGGCGGTGGGCGATGACCAGCGTGGTGCGACCGGCCATCAGCCGCTCCAGCGCCTGCTGCACGCTGTGCTCGCTCTGTGCGTCCAGCGCGCTGGTGGCTTCATCGAGCAGCAGGATCGGCGCGTCCTTCAGCAGTGCCCGGGCAATCGCCACGCGCTGCTGCTGGCCACCGGACAGGCGCGCACCGCGTTCGCCCAACTCACTGTCGTAGCCCTGCGGCAACGCGCGCAGGAAGCCATCGGCCTCGGCCGCACGCGCGGCAGCTTCGACCTCGGCGTCACTGGCCTGCAGGCGGCCATAGCGGATGTTGTCGCGCGCACTGGCCGCAAACAGCGTCGGCTGCTGCGGCACCAGCGCCAGCTGCGCGCGCAGCTCGGCCGGATCGACCTGGCGTACGTCGATGCCATCCACGCAGATGCGGCCGCTGGCCGGATCGTGGAAGCGCAGCAGCATCGACAGCACCGTGCTCTTGCCCGCGCCCGACGGGCCGACCAGGGCCACCGTCTCGCCCGGGCGGACATGCAGATTGAAGTGGTCCAGCGCGGCCTGGTCCGGACGTTGCGGATAGTGGAACACCACGTCGTCGAACTGGATTTCGCCGCGCAATGGTTGCGGCAGAACGTGCGGCTGCGCCGGCGCACGGATCTCGATGTCTTCCTGCAGCAGCTCGCCAATGCGGCCCATGCCACCGGCTGCACGCTGCAGTTCGTTCCACACTTCGGCCAGCGCGCCCACCGAGCCGCCGCCGATCAGCGCGTACAGCACGAACTGGCCCAGCGTGCCGGCACTGAGGCGCCCGTCGATGACATCGTGCGCGCCCAGCCACAGCACGCCAACGATGGCGCCGAACACCAGCAGGATGGCGCTGGCGGTGACCAGCGACTGCGCACCGATGCGTCGGCGCGCGGCGCCAATGGCATCGCCCAGTGCCTTGTCGAAGCGTCCGCGCTCGTAAGGCTCGCGTGCATGTGCCTGCACCGTGCGCACGGCGCCCAGCGTCTCGCTGGCCAGGCTGTTGGCATCGGCGATGCGGTCCTGGCTGCTGCGTGCAACCGTGCGCAGCTTGCGCGCGCCGATGATGATCGGCAGTACCGCCAGTGGGATGCCGAGCAGCGACCATGCCGCCAGCCTGGGGCTGGTGACGAACAGCATGGCCAGGCTGCCGACCACGGTGACGCTGCTGCGCAGGGCGACCGACATGGTCGAGCCGACCACGCTGCGCAGCAGTTCGCTGTCAGCGGTCAGGCGCGAGACCAGTTCGCCGCTGCGGCTGCGGTCATGGAAACCGGCACCGAGCTGGATCAGGTGTGCGTACAGGCGGCTGCGCAGGTCGGCCACGACTTTTTCGCCCAGCAGCGACACGAAGAAGAACCGTGCGGCCGTTGCCAGTGCCAGCACCACCGCCACCAGCATCAGCAGGGCGAAGGCACGGTTGATCTGGCCACCGCTGGTGAAGCCGTGGTCGATCATCTGCTTCACGGCGGGGGGCAGGCTCAGCGTGGCGGCCGAAGAGACCGCCAGCGCCAGCAGCCAGGCGGTGAACAGCCCGCTGTGGCGGCGCACGAACGGCCACAGCGTCCGCAGGCTGCCGAGGCGGCGCAGCGGTGGGGCCGAGGCAGGGGCGTCGTCCTTGTCAGTCATCCTGGTCGTCGTCTTGTATGCGGATACGGTCACGGGTGGCGTCGCGCAGGCGGATTTTCAATGCATCGACCTGATCGGCCGGCAATTCGACCCGCAGGCACACGCCGTTGGCATCGAACTGTTCATCGCGCTTCACGGCGCCGAAGCTGGGAAGGGTGGCATGCAGGGTGCCCAGATCCTCGAAGCCGGCCAACAGCTGCAGCCGGGCCATCGCCACCAGCGGCAAGCGCGGGGCGGTACGCAGGCATTCGGCGGCGGCGCCACCGTAGGCGCGCACCAGTCCACCGGCGCCCAGCTTGATACCGCCGAACCAGCGCGTCACGACCACCATCACCCGGTCGAAGCCCTGGCCGTCGATCGCAGCCAGGATCGGCCGCCCAGCGGTGCCGGCGGGCTCGCCATCGTCACTGGAGCGGTAGTCCTGGCCGTGCCGGTAGGCCCAGCAGCTGTGGGTTGCGTCGGCTACGGCCACCTGTTGCAGGAACGCCAATGCTGCCGCGGCGCCATCGATCGGCGCGGCATGGGCAATGAAGCGGCTGTGTTTGACTTCCAGCGTGTGGCTTACCGGCTGGGCGAGGGTATCGGGCATTCCCGCCATTCTACGGGGTCGCCGGAGGTCACTGCCCGCTTCAGTCGTCCAGCAGCGGGCGCAGGTCGCGCGGCAGGCGCGCTTCCGGATACTGCTGCACATAGCGCTCCAGGCTGGCGCGGGCCAGGTCGCGCTGGCCGTCATCGCGGCGCGCGCGGATCTTCTGCAGCCACTGCCGTCGCGGCAGCTGTGCATCGGCGTCCACCTCGGCCTGCACGGCATCCGCACTGAGCCGCGCGTCGGCGCCGCGGCGCATGACGCCGGGCGCGGAGCGGCTCGGGGCCTGCCGCTTCATCGAGGTGATCTCTACCCGATCCAGTGCCTGCGCCCGTTCCGCATCGGCAGCGTTGGCCACTGGCGCCTCGGCGGTGCGTGCTTTCAGCGCCCCTGCCGGGGCCGGCGCCAATGCCGGTGCAGGTGCCGAATAGGCAGCCGGTGCGGGAGGCGCGGGCGGTGCCGCTGCCGGTGCGGCGGCCGGACCAGGCGGGAGCGCCGCAAAGGACGTATCGGCGGCCGCATCCGCCGCCATCGATCGTGCAGCCTGGGCCGGAGCCTCAGCAGTCTCGGTCGGCGCAGGCTTGGCTACCCGCGCGACGGACGGCGCCGGGGGAGCGGCAACAGGGGCCGCCTCGGGTGCTGCAGGTTCGGTGGCCGTTTCCGATGCCGCAGCCGCGCTGTCGGCTGGACTGCTCCCAGCGGCCTGATCGGCGGCCGCGACGTCTGCCGCAGCGGGTGCCGCAGCAACAGCGGCCTCGCCTGCCGGAACCGGCGGCGGTTCCGGGCGCAGCTGCCAGGCGATGCCGATGGCGAACACCATCGAGGCGGCGATACCGAACACCGCCGGCCAACGCGGACGTGTGCGCTGCCTGCGCGGCGCCTCGGCGGAGACAGCAGCATCGGCCGCCGGTGCGTGCACGGCAGCGCGCGCCGCGGCCAGGATGGTGGCGTCCAGCGCGGCCGGCGGGGCCTGTTCGACGCGACGGCCGAGCAGGCGCGCCAGCTCGCGTTCTTCCGGCGTCAGCGGTTCGTCTCGGTTCATGCGTTCAATCCCGCACGCAGCTTGTCCATCGCATAGCGCAGCCGCGATTTCACGGTTTCCCGGCCTACGCCGGTGATCTGGCCGATCTCCTCCAGGCTCAGTTCCTGATCCAGCCGCAGCTGCAGCACTTCGCGCTGCTCGGGCGGCAGTTGCTCCATCGCCAGCTGGATGCGGCGACGTTGTTCGAATTCGGAAAGCTCGGCTTCCGGGGTCTGCCCGTCCTCGATCGCGGCCAGGCGCAGGTCGGCGTCGGCCGGTGCGGCAGGGCGATGGCGAGCGGCCCGCCAGTGGTCGTTCAGGCGGTTGTGGGCGATGCGGAACAGCCAGGTGCTGAATGCAGCGTCAGGCTGCCAGCCCGCGCGCGCGCTGATCACCCGCTGCCAGACATCCTGGAAGATCTCCTCGGCCAACGCGTTGTCGCGCAGTTGCCGCAGCAGGAAGCCGAACAGGCGCTTGCGATGGCGTGCATACAGGCTTTCGAACGCGCGCAGGTCGCCACCGGCCCAGGCCAGCATCAAGGCTTCATCGGTTGGCAGTGCGCTGGCTTCCACGCCGTACAGGGTAAGGCCTGCAGGCGGTGGCGCATAGCCGGTGACGGGGGCGGGCAGGGCGAGGTTCATGGCGTGGAAGCGGCTACGGGCAGGAGGAAAAACGTACGGGCGCACGATTCGGGGTTTACGGGCTTCCATTGCCCCCCGGGTGGCGCGCTATGCTCGGCGGCTCAGGGGAGGCGACGCACAGACGGCGCCGAGAGATTGTCATTTGTCCACGCACGTTGAACCGGCGGAAGAGCCACCACACGAGGCCGTGCTGAGCACGGCGCTGGTGCGCGCATTGCATGCGCTGCTGCCGGACTCGGCCGTGGTCCGCGTTGGCTGGGATGACCCGCAGCTGGGCCGCGGACAGGGCGGCTGGCCGGCTGTCGCGGCGGCCGACGCGTTGACGGTGCCCGGCGTGGGCAACGGTTGCCATGGCTGGGAATATGACGGTGCCCGCCTGCAGTTGTCGGTCGAAGGCGCCGTGCCTTCAGCGGCGTGGTGGGGGCTGGCCCGGCAGGCCATGGAGCTGGCGCTGCAGCGCGGTCGCCAGGCCGGGCAGATCAAGGCGCTGGAAGAAGCTGAACGGCTGCAGCAGGCGCTGTTCCAGATCGCCGATCTGGCTGGCGCCGACCTGGAGATGTCGGAGATGCTGCGTCACGTGCACGGCGTGCTTGGCACACTGATGTACGCGGAAAACTGCTACATCGTCGAGTACGACGATGTCCGCGACCAGATCCGCTTCCTGTACTTCGCCGACCAGGTCGATGACTTCGTCGCCGATCCGTCGCAGAGCCATGACGCCGACGAGATGCCGCGCAGCCTGACCGTGGCGTTGCTGCGCCACGGCAAGCCGCTCAGCGGCCCCTCGCGCGAGTTGCTGGCGCGCGTGGTCGAGCAGGAGCACGACCCGCAGCGTGGACCGGAGAGCCTGGACTGGCTGGGCGTGCCGATGCTGCGCGATGGCCGGGTATGCGGCGCCATCGTGGTGCAGAGCTATGAGCTGGCGGCCCGTTATGGCGAGGCCGAGCGGGCGCTGCTGGGTTTTGTCGCGCAGCACGTGCAGACCGCGATGGACCGGCGCCAGGCGCAGGTCCGGCTGGAACAGCAGGTGGAGCGGCGCACGCTGGAGCTGCAGCGTGCCAACCACAGCCTGCAGGATGAAGTGGCCGAGCGCCGCCGCGCAGAGCAGCTGCAGACCGCGCTGTACAACATCGCCGAGATGGCGATGTCGGCCGACAGCCTGGCCCAGTTCTACGGGCAGGTGCATGGCGTGGTCGGGCGCCTGCTTGACGCGCGCAATTTCTACATCGCGCTGGTGAACGGGGCCGGCAGCGGCCTGGACTTCGTCTACTCGGTGGACGAGCACAACGCCAGCCGTGCGCCACGCCCGTTCAGCCGCGGCCTGACCGAGTACGTGGTGCGCAACCGGCGTCCGTTGCTGGCTTCGCGGCAGCAGATCGACGCACTGCTGGCCAGCGGCGAAGTGCGCGAATCGGGCGCACGTTCGCATTGCTGGCTGGGCGTGCCGCTGCTGCGCGATGACGAGGTGGTCGGCGCGATCGTGGTGCAGAGCTACAGCGAGAACAGCACGTTCAGCGTGCACGATCAGCGCTTGTTGACCTTCGTTGCACAGAACATCGGAACCGGGCTGGCGCGCCAGCGCGACCAGCAGCAGCTGCGTTCGGCGCATGCCGAGCTGGAAAAGCGCGTGGAGGAACGTACCCGCGAGCTGGCCGAGGTCAACGAGAAGCTGCTCGGGCAGATCGGCGAGCGCCTGCGTGCCGAGCAGCGCCTGACCCATCAGGCCATGCACGATGCGCTTACCGGCCTGCCCAACCGCCTGCACCTGCTCGATCGCCTGCAGGATGCGCTGGCGCTGGCCAAACGCGAGGGTGGGCCGGTGTTCGCCGTGCTGTTCCTCGACCTGGACCGCTTCAAGCTGGTCAACGACAGCATCGGGCACGCTGCCGGCGATCGCATGCTGGTGGAGGTGGCCAAGCGCATCGTATCGATGGCCGGCACCGATGACGTGGTGGCGCGGCTGGGCGGCGATGAGTTCGCGGTGCTGCTGCAGTGTCCGCAGGGGCTGGCACAGGCGCTGGAGTTCGGCCAGCGGCTGTTGCTGGCACTGCAGGAATCGATGTGGATCGCCGGGCGCGAACTGTTCCCGTCCGGCAGCCTGGGCATCGCCTTGTGGAACCCGCGCTACCGGACCGGTGAAGAACTGCTGCGCGACGCAGACGCGGCGATGTACCGGGCCAAGGCGCAGGGTCATGACCGCTGCGCGATCTTCGACGAAGACATGCGCGAAGAAGCGATGCGCAGCCTGGACCTGGAAGCGGATCTGCGGCGTGCGATCAACAACCGCGACTTCGTGCCGTTCTACCAGCCGATCGTGCGGCTGTCCGATGGCGAAGTGGTGGGGCACGAGGCCTTGCTGCGCTGGCAGCACGAGCGCCGTGGCCTGTTGCTGCCCGGGGCGTTCCTGGAGCTGGGCGAGGAAAGCGGCCTGATCGAGCAGGTCGACTGGCTGATCTACGAACAGGTCATCGCGGGACTGGCCGAAGGCGGCCACGGCTATGTCTCGGTGAACGTATCGCCACGCCATTTCCGCTCGGCCGAGTTCAGTGGCCGCCTGTTCGGTCTGCTCGATGCATGCGGTGCCGACCCGCGCCGGCTGCGCCTGGAGATTACCGAGGTGGCGCTGCTGGATGATGGCCCGCACACGCTGCGCATCCTGCAGGGCCTGCGCGAGCGTGGCATCCAGGTGCAGCTGGACGATTTCGGTACCGGCTTCTCGGCGCTGTCCTACCTGCACCGCTTCCCGATCAGCACGTTGAAGATCGACCAGAGCTTCATCGCCGGCCTGCATGGGCCGGAAGTGCAGAGCACGCGCGCGCTGGTCGAGGGCGTGCTGTCACTGGCCCGCACCTTGGGCATCGAAACCATCGGCGAAGGCATCGAGACCGAAGCGCAGCGGCAGACGCTGCGCGAACTTGGTTGCGACTACGGCCAGGGCTACCTGCTGGGCCGCCCGGCGCCGTGGGACGGCGCGGTGGCCTGAGCCACCGCGCCGGGTCGCCTCAGCGCAGGGCGGAGCGACGCTTCTCGTCGATCCACTTGGAAGCCTGGGCCGGCTGATAGTTCTGCATCCACTCCAGCATTTCCTCGATGTCCGAGCCGTACCACAGGTCCTGGCGCTGGTCCGGATGCAGGAAGCGCTCTTCCACCATGCGATCGATCATGCCGATCAGCGGGGCGTAGAAGCCTTCCACGTCGAGGAAGGCGCATGGCTTGTTGCCGATGCCCAGCTGGCGCCAGGTCAGCATCTCGAAGATCTCTTCCATGGTGCCGAAGCCGCCGGGCAGGGCGACGAAGCCGTCGGCGAGGTCGAACATGCGCGACTTGCGCTCATGCATCGAACCGACGATCTCCAGTTCGGTCAGGCCGCGGTGGGCCACTTCCCAGTCGGCCAGCTGGCGCGGGATCACGCCGGTCACCTCCCCGCCGGCGGCGAGCACGGCATTGGCCACGGTTCCCATCAGGCCGACGTTGCCGCCGCCATACACCAGGCGCAGGCCGTCACGGGCGATGCGATCACCCAGGGCAATGGCGCGTTCGGTGTAGGCCGGCTTGCTGCCAGCGTTGGAACCACAGTACACACAGATCGATTTCATGGATCTTCCTGTCTCTTGGCCGGAAACGAAAACGCCCCGTCGCCAACCGCAGGGCGGTCAGGGACGGGGTGTCGGTGGATTATGAGGCCTTGACAGGCCTTCTGTAGAGCCGAGCCACGCTCGGCTGCGCTTCGTTCAGATCGCGGCAAAGGCTGAGTCGAGCATGGCTCGACTCTACAAACGCCAAGCAGGCTTACGCGGCAGCCGCCTGTTCGCGACGCGGGCCTTCACGCAGGGCGCGGCCCACCATGCCGACCAGCAGGTCCAGCTCATCGCTGTCCATGCCGAAGTGCGGGGTGAAGCGCAGCGAATTCTCGCCGCCGTGGATCACGTTGATGCCGTGCTGGCGCAGCCATTCCTCGGTGGAATTGGCGCCGTAGCACTTGAACTGCGGGGCCAGCTCGCAGGAGAACAGCAGGCCGGTGCCCTGCACCTTGGTGATCAGACCGCCCAGTTCGCTCTTGAGCTGTTCCAGCTTGCGCACGGCCTCGGCACCGCGTTCGGCGATGTTGGCACGCACCTGCGGGGTCAGCTGCGCCAGGGTGGCACAGGCCACGTCCAGCGCGCGTGGGTTGCTGGTCATGGTGTTGCCGTAGATGCCCTTGCGGTACAGCTGCGCGGCGTGCTCGGTCACCGCCAGCACCGACAGCGGGTACTGCGCGGCGTTGAGCGCCTTGGAGTAGGTTTCCATGTCCGGCGGGTCCAGGCCTTCGAAGCCCGGGTAATCGACCACCGACAGCACGCCATGCGCGCGCAGGCCAGCCTGGATCGAGTCCAGCAGCAGCAGGCTGCCGTGCGCACGGGTCAGCTCACGGGCCACGGCATAGAACGCCGGCGGCACCGAACGGCCCGGGTCGCCTTCGCCCATTACCGGTTCCAGGAACACCGCCTCGATGAACCACTGGTTGCGTGCGGCGTCCTCGAACACCTTGCGCAGGCCGGCCTCGTCGTACGGCGCCACGGTGATCACCGAATCCTCGCCGCGGTAGCTGGCCAGGTGCTGCATGTAGCTCTTGCGGCTGGAATCGGAATACAGGGCGGGGCGGTCGGTACGGCCATGGAAGCTGCCCTTGACCACCACGCGCTTGATCGTGGCACCGGCGTGGCGCGCGCCCGGGTCGGTCTGCAGCTTGGCGTTGACGTCGGCGATGCGCGCGGCCAGGCCAACCGCCTCGGAGCCGGAATTCAGGCACATGAAGCGCGCGAACGGGCAGCCGCCACGGCGGTGGCCGATCTCGGCGCGCAGGGCCGTGATGAAGCGCTGCTGCGACAGGCTGGGGGTCATGATGTTGGCCATCACCTGTGGGCGTGCCATCGCCTCCAGCACGGCATCCGGGGTGTGCCCGAAGCCGAGCATGCCGTAGCCGCCGGCGTCGTACAGCACCGCGCCCTTCAGGGTGACCACCCAGGGGCCACGCGCGGCCAGCGCCACGTACGGGGTCACTGCATCATCGGCGTAGAAATTGACGAAGCCGTCCTGCATCGCGTCGATCTGCGCCTGTTCGTCCTGCGCCAGCAGCGGCCCCAGGTCGGCCTGCACGCGCGCGAACTCCTCGGCGGCGGCATCCACTGCGGCGATCAGCTGCGGGTGGCGGACGGACAGGGCGGTCAGGGTGGCGTCGTCCAGGCCGGTGGTGAGGCGGGTGCCGGGCTGGGTGCGCAGGGGGGCGAGGCGTTCGATGAAGCTCATTGCAGATCTCCTGAAACGATGGGTCGCACGGGCCTTCAAAAGCAAAACGCGCGTCAACGCGCGCTTGGGGGCAGGCTCGTGCAGCGGACTTCCGACTCGATGCTAGCACTTGTTTTTTTGCGCGATAACCCCGCAAAAACCTGCTGCATAGCAGCATTTTGCGCGACGTTCGACGCGAAGCACGCCGGCTCGCAGACGCTGGACGTACAATGCGCGCCATTGTCGACCTGTTGCCGCCCACTGCCTTGAAGAAGTCCGATTTCAACTACGACCTGCCGGCCGAACTGATCGCGCAGGCGCCCCTGGCCGAGCGTTCCGCCAGCCGCCTGCTGCTGGTGCCGCAAGCCCCCGCTGCGTTCACCGACCTGCAGGTGCGTGACCTTCCGTCGCTGCTGCAGCCGGGCGACCTGCTGGTGTTCAACGACACCCGGGTGATCCCGGCGCGCCTGTTCGGGCAGAAGGCCAGCGGCGGCCGCGTGGAGATCCTGATCGAGCGCTTGCTCGGCGGCCAGCAGGCCCGTGCCCAGGTCGGCGCCAGCAAGTCGCCGAAGGCCGGCAGCCGCATCGCGCTGGATGCCGGTGGCGAAGCCGAGGTGCTGGGCCGCGATGGCGAGTTCTACGTGCTGCAGTTCCACGTGCCCGAGTCGCTGGAGCAGTGGCTGCTGCATGCCGGCCGCCTGCCGCTGCCGCCGTACATCCAGCGCGAGCCGGGCGTGGACGACCGCGAGCGCTACCAGACCGTGTTCGCGCGTGAAGTGGGCGCGGTGGCGGCACCGACCGCGGGCCTGCATTTCGACGAACCGTTGCTGGCCGCACTGAAGGAAAAGGGCGTGGAGTTCGGCCACGTCACCCTGCACGTGGGCGCGGGCACCTTCCAGCCGGTGCGTGCCGAAGACCTGAAGGACCACGTGATGCACCGCGAGTGGCTGAATGTCGGTGCAGAACTGGTGCAGCAGGTGCGGCGCACGCGCGCCGCCGGCGGCCGCGTGATCGGCGTCGGCACCACCGTGGTGCGCGCGCTGGAAAGCGCAATGCGTGATGGCGAGCTGCTGCCGTTCGCCGGCGAGACGCAGATCTTCATCACCCCCGGCTACCGCATCCGCAGCGTGGACGCGATGGTGACCAACTTCCACCTGCCGGAAAGCACGCTGCTGATGATGATCTCCGCGTTTGCCGGCAAGGAGCGCGTGTTCGAGGCCTACCAGCACGCGATCGAGCAGCGCTACCGCTTCTTCAGCTACGGCGACGCGATGCTGCTGTTCCCGCAGGCGGGGTAGCGCCCCGGGAGGGCAGGGGCCCCATGTGGGTGCGCACCTTGGTGCGCACGCCTTCTTGGGAGACAATAGGCAACTATTTGCCCCAATGACCGCTCCATGTCCCGACTGCAGTTCCAGCTCCAGACCCGCGACGGCCGTGCCCGCCGTGGCCGCCTGACCTTCCCGCGTGGCACGGTGGAAACGCCGGCCTTCATGCCGGTGGGGACCTATGGCTCGGTCAAGGGCATCCTGCCGGACCAGGTGCGCGCGCTGGGCGCCGAGATCATCCTCGGCAATACCTTCCACCTGTACCTGCGCCCGGGCCTGGACATCATCGCCGACCACGGCGGCCTGCACGGCTTCTGCCGCTGGGATGGCCCGATCCTGACCGACTCCGGCGGCTTCCAGGTGTTCTCGCTGGCGCACCGCCGCAAGATCACCGAGCAGGGCGTGACCTTCGCCTCGCCGACCGACGGCGCACGGGTCTTCCTCGGTCCCGAGGAGAGCATGAAGATCCAGAAGGTGCTCGATTCGGACATCGTGATGATCTTCGACGAATGCACCCCGTACCCGGCCACCGAGGACGTTGCCCGCCGTTCGATGGAGTTGAGCCTGCGCTGGGCGCAGCGCAGCCGCAACGCGCATGACGAACTGGGCAACGACGCGGCCCTGTTCGGCATCGTCCAGGGCGGCGTGCATACCGACCTGCGCAGCCGCTCGGCCGATGCCCTGCAGGCGATCGGCTTCGACGGCTACGCCATCGGCGGCCTGGCCGTGGGCGAGCCGGAGCACGAGCGCAACGCCATGCTCGACCACCTGGACCCGGAGCTGCCGGGCGACCGCCCGCGCTACCTGATGGGCGTGGGCCGGCCGGAGGACCTGGTCGAGGGTGTCGCACGTGGCGTGGACATGTTCGATTGCGTGATGCCGACCCGCAACGCCCGCAACGGCCACTATTTCACCTCGTTCGGCACCGTCCGCATCCGCAACTCCCAGTACGCGCGCGACATGGACCCGATCGAGCCGGGTTGTGGCTGCGTGGCCTGCACCGGCGGCTACACCCGTTCCTACCTGCGCCACCTGGACCGCTGCAACGAGATGCTGGCGCCGATGCTGGGCACCCTGCACAACCTGTTCTACTACGAAAAGCTGATGGCCGACATCCGCGCGGCGATCGAGGCGGGAACCTTCCTGGCCTTCCGTGAGTCCTTCTACGCGGCACGCGGGGCGGTGGCCCCGCCGCTGTAACCCGAACGCCCCCTGCCAAACGGCCCAAGGACGAACGCCCGGGGCCGTGGCATACTTCAAGGCTGACCCAGATCCGCGGTCGACACCCCCGTCCCTGAAGGGACGGGAGCGCCGCCCAACCAAAGGACCAACGATGAACCTGCTTGCTTTCCTGATTCCCGCCGCCCACGCCCAGGCCGCCGGCGGCCAACCGCAGGGCATGGGCCTGACCACGCTGCTGTTCCCGATCATCCTGATCGCCATCATGTACTTCCTGATGATCCGCCCGCAGATGAAGCGGCAGAAGGAACACAAGTCCATGCTGGAGAAGATCAAGCGTGGCGACGAAGTGCTGACCAACGGTGGCATCGCCGGCAAGGTCACCGACATCGGCGACAACTTCATCACCATCGAAGTGGCCGAGAACGTGCGCATCCGCGTGCAGAAGGGCGCTGTCGGCAGCGTGCTGCCGACCGGCACCCTGGATTCGGCCAAGTAAGCCACTCCCTTTCCGAAGCACAACCGCGGCGCCGGGGATGGCGCCGCGCGGGACCCAAGCAATGCTCGAATTTCCACGCTGGAAGTACGTCGTCATCCTGATCGTACTGGCGCTCAGTGCGCTGTACGCGCTGCCCAACATCTACCAGAAGGACCCGGCCATCCAGATCACCGCCAACCGTGGCGGGCAGATCGACGATGCGCTGCGCGACCGTGTGCTGGCCGACCTGAAGAAGGCCGGGGTCACTGCCATCGGTGCCGAAAAGGAAGGGGAAAGCCTGATCGTCCGTCTGCCGGACCTGAAGTCGCAGTCTGCGGCCAGCGATGCCCTGCGCGACACCGTCGGCGAGAAGTACACGGTGGCCCTGAACCTGGCCTCGACCGTGCCGGACTGGCTGGCCCGGCTGGGCGGTCGCCCGATGGTGCTCGGCCTGGACCTTCAGGGTGGCGTGCACTTCGTGCTGCAGGTCGACCAGAAGGCCGCCCTCGACAAGCGCCTGGATGCCTACACCGAAGACGTGCGCAGCACCCTGCGTGACGCCCGCATCGCCTACCAGTCGGTGGAACGCCGCGCGGACAACAGCATCGTGGCCAACCTGAGCCCGTCCGCCGGCGATGACGCCGCGCAGCGTGCCCGTACCGCCCTGGTCAAGGCGCAGCCGACCCTCGGCTACGACGTCAGCGGCAACCGCATCACGGTCACCGTGCCGGAGACCGAGATCACGCAGATCGCCAACGGCGCCATCGAGCAGAACATCAACACCCTGCGCAACCGCGTGAACCAGCTCGGCGTGGCCGAGCCGATCATCCAGCGCCAGGGTGCCGACCGTGTGGTCGTGCAGCTGCCGGGCGTGCAGGACACCGCCGAAGCCAAGCGCATGATCGGCGCCACCGCCACCCTGGAGTACCGCGCGGTGGTCGAGGGCAATGCGCAGGACGCCATCAATTCCGGCCGCATCCCGCCGGAAGCGAAGGTCTACCAGCAGCGTGATGGCCGCGGCCCGATCCTGCTGAACAAGCGCGTGATCGTCACCGGTGACCAGATGGTCGGCGCGCAGGCGGTGACCGATTCGAACAGTGGCTCCCCGGCCGTCAGCGTGACGCTGAACAATGTCGGCGGCCAGCGCATGTTCGACTTCACCAGCGCCAACGTGAACAAGCCGATGGCGGTGGTCTACACCGAACGCGTGCCGACCGTGACCGTCGTCGACGGCCAGGAAGTGCGTGGCTTCAAGGTCAACGAGGAAGTGATCTCGGTGGCCAACATCAACGGCGTGTTCGGCAAGAACTTCCAGACCACCGGCCTGCAGAAGAAGGAAGCCGAGGACCTGGCCAAGCTGCTGAAGTCCGGCTCGCTGGCCGCGCCGATGGACTTCGTCGAAGAGCGCGTGGTCGGCCCGAGCCTGGGCGCCGAGAACGTCAAGAACGGCATGCGCGCGGTGGTGTTCGCGTTCCTGTTCACCCTGGTGTTCTTCAGCATCTACTACCGCATGTTCGGTGTGATCACCTCGGCGGCGATGCTGTTCAACCTGCTGATCGTGGTGGCGGTGATGTCGCTGTTCGGCGCCACCATGACCCTGCCGGGCTTCGCCGGCCTGGCGTTGTCGGTGGGCCTGTCGGTGGACGCCAACGTGCTGATCAACGAGCGTATCCGTGAAGAACTGCGCGCCGGCGTGCCGGGCAAGACCGCGATCGTGACCGGTTACGAGCGTGCCTCGGGCACCATCCTCGACGCCAACCTGACCGGCCTGATCGTCGGCGTGGCGCTGTTCGCATTCGGTACCGGTCCGCTGAAGGGCTTCGCGCTGACCATGATCATCGGTATTTTCGCCTCCATGTTCACTGCGATCACCGTGTCGCGTGCGCTGGCGACGCTGATCTACGGCCGTCGCAAGAAGCTCCAGAACGTGGCCATCTGACGGGACGACACGCACAATGAAACTGTTTCCGCTGCACATCCTCCCGAACGACACCAAGATCGACTTCATGCGCTGGCGCCATGTCGCCATGGCAGTCACCATCGTGGTGTTCCTGGCCTCGGTCGCCATCATCGGCATCAAGGGCTTCAACTACGCACTGGACTTCACCGGCGGCACCCTGATCGAAACGCGTTTCGAGAAGGCCGTGGACGTCGAGCAGGTCCGCGCCAAGCTGGAGCAGAACGGCTTCGACGGTGCCCAGGTGCAGAGCGTCGGTGGCAATACCGACCTGCTGATCCGCCTGGCGCCGCACGGCGAGCATGCGCCGGGCACCGGTGATGCCGCTGCCGAGGATAAGGCCACCGCCGCGGCCGTGGTGAAGGTGCTGTCCAGCGCCGACAACCAGGCCACGGTGATGAGTACCGCATTCGTCGGCCCGCAGATCGGCAAGGACCTGGCGAAGAACGGCCTGTACGCCACCATCTTCATGCTGGCCGGCTTCCTGATCTACATCGCGGTGCGCTTCGAATGGAAGTTCGCGGTCACCGCCAGCATCGTGGCGATGTTCGACCTGATCGTGACGGTCGCCTACGTGTCCCTGCTGGGCCGTGAGTTCGACCTGACCGTGCTGGCCGGCCTGCTGTCGGTGATGGGCTTTGCGATCAACGACATCATCGTGGTGTTCGACCGCGTCCGCGAGAACTTCCGCAGCCTGCGCGTGGACTCGATGGAGGTGCTGAACCGTTCGATCAACCAGACGCTGTCGCGTACGGTGATCACCGCGGTGATGTTCTTCCTGTCGGCGCTTGCCCTGTACCTGTACGGCGGTGCGTCGATGGAAGGCCTGGCCGAGACGCACATGATCGGTGCGGTGATCGTGGTGCTGTCCTCGATCCTGGTCGCGGTGCCGATGCTGACGATCGGCTTCCTGCGCGTCAGCAAGCAGGACCTGCTGCCGAAGGCGAAGGACGTCGAGGCCCTGGCCCGTCGCCCGTAAGCATCTGCTGCATGCGGCACACAGAGAACCCCGCGCAAGCGGGGTTTTTTGTGTGCAGGGCTTGCAGCCCTGCACCCACGGTAGTGCCGGCCGCTGGCCGGCAACAGCAACAGCAACAGAGTGCATTCCGTGGTTGGGCGGGACGGTGTCGGAGTGCGGGGACGCCGCAAGTACGTCCGTGTAGGCTTGGCAGCCGCATCCATGCGGCTGACACCCCGCACTCCGACACCGCCCCGCCTCTGACAGATTCCTGCGGCTGTTGGTAGGTGTCGACCTTGGTCGACACATCTGTCAGATATCGATAATCAAATTGGAATCAGATCTACCGTGTCGACCAAGATCGACACCCACCAGAGAAGAGTGCTGTCCCGACAGGTCGCGGAAATCTGTCGAAGGCGGGGTGGGTCCGGTTGCGGGGGTGTCCGCGGCATGGATGCCGCGGCCAAGCCCCCAGGGACGGGTTTACGGCGTCCCCCGCAACCGGACCCGCCCCGCCAGCCCACGGATAGCCCGCCGTTGCTGTTGCCGGCCAGCGGCCGGCACTACCGCGTGTGCAGGGTGCAGCCCTGCAAAGAGAAACCCCACCCTACGCCAGCGTCGGTTGTGCAATCGTCCCCCGCGCACTACGATCCTGCGGTTCGCGCGCGCAGGCGCGCGCCCGTATTCCTGCTGAGCGCCCCGTGCGCCGCATCTGCCAACCCGAGGTATCCATGGTCATCAAACCGCGCGTCCGCGGCTTCATCTGCGTCACCACCCACCCGACCGGCTGCGAGGCCGCGGTCAAGCAGCAGATCGACTACATCCGCGCGCGCCCACCGATCCAGAACGGTCCCAAGCGGGTGCTGGTGATCGGTGCGTCGACCGGCTACGGCCTGGCCGCGCGCATCACCGCTGCCTTTGGCAGTGGCGCCGCCACCCTCGGCATCTTCTTCGAACGGCCGGG
Organism: Stenotrophomonas sp. CASM106; assembly: GCF_049384825.1. Classification (NCBI taxonomy): domain Bacteria; kingdom Pseudomonadati; phylum Pseudomonadota; class Gammaproteobacteria; order Lysobacterales; family Lysobacteraceae; genus Stenotrophomonas; species Stenotrophomonas sp. CASM106. Next base: position 9,778 of record NZ_JBMRFS010000011.1, on the reverse strand, counting down.
CAGCGAGACCAAGCCGGGCACGGCGGGCTGGTACAACTCGGCTGCGTTCCACAAGTACGCCGACGAAGCCGGCCTGTATGCCAAGAGCATCAACGGCGATGCCTTCTCCGATGAAGTGAAGGCGAAGACCATCGAAATGATCAAGGCCGATCTCGGCCAGGTCGACCAGGTTGTCTACAGCCTGGCGGCGCCGCGCCGCAAGCATCCGAAGACCGGCGAGATCATCAGCTCCTCGCTGAAGCCGATCGGCGAGCCGATCACCCTGCGTGGCCTGGATACCGACAAGGAAGTGCTGACCGAGACCCACCTGCAGCCGGCTACCCCGGAAGAGATCGCCGGTACCGTCGCGGTGATGGGCGGTGAAGACTGGCAGATGTGGATCGACGCGCTCGCCGATGCCGGCGTGCTGGCCAACGGCTGCACCACCACCGCCTTCACCTACGTGGGCGAAGAGATCACCCAGGCAATCTACTGGAATGGCTCGATCGGTGCGGCCAAGAAGGACCTGGACACCAAGGTGCTGGGCCTGCGCGAGAAGCTGGCCAAGATCGGTGGCGATGCACGCGTATCGGTGCTGAAGGCGGTGGTGACCCAGGCCAGCTCGGCCATTCCGACCATGCCGCTGTACCTGTCGCTGCTGTTCAAGGCGATGAAGGAAAAGGGCACCCACGAAGGCTGCATCGAACAGCTGGACGTGCTGTACGACATCCTCTACGGCGGCAAGGCCGACGGCGTGGCGATCGATCGCCTGCGCCACGACCTGGTCGATGGCGATGGCCGCACCGTTGCGCTGATCGATGAGGAAGGCCGCCTGCGCGCCGATTACAAGGAAATGGCCGCAGATGTGCAGGGCAGGGTGGTCGCGCTGTGGCCGCAGGTGACCAACGAGAACCTGTACGAGATCAGCGACCTGGCCGGCTACAAGGCCGACTTCCTGCGCCTGTTCGGCTTCGGCGTGGAGGGCGTGGACTACGAGGCCGACGTCAATCCGGACGTGAAGATCGAAAATCTGGTCGACATGACCTGATCAACGAAAAGGCCGGCGAACGCCGGCCTTCTCGTTTGTGTAGAGCCGAGCCATGCTCGGCTGCTCTTCGCTTGAGTCCCGCAGCCGAGCGTGGCTCGGCTCTACAGAGAGGCGTCACCCGAACTCGAAGCCCATCTCCGGCAGCGCCGGGCCGACGAAGTCGCCCTGCACGTAATCCACGCCGGCACTGAACAGCAGCGTCATCGAGTTGGCATCGCTGACGAACTCGGCAATGGTGCGGATACCCGCTTCCTGTGCGCGCGCGGTGATCTGGCTGATGCGGTCGATGTTCTCGCGCGTGGCGGCCAGGTCGCTGGTGAAGCCCCGGTCCAGCTTGAGGAACTGCGGCTGGAAGTGGGCCAGCAGCTGGAATGAATCCAGCCCCGAACCGAACTGCTCCAGGCCGATGCGGCAGCCCAGCGGCGCCACTTCGGCTAGGAACTGCTGCGCACTGCGCAGGTGGGTGAAAACCTTCGCTTCCGGCGCATGCAGCCACAGCCGTTCGCCGGGCACGCCCTGTGCCTGCAGTTCGCGGCGCAGCGTGGCGATCATCTGCGGGTCCTCGAACGATTCCGGCGTCACCTTCACCAGCACCTGGGTGGCGTTGCCTTCGCGTGCCCGCTGGCCGAGCACCGCGATGGCCTGCGAGACCACCCAGCGGTTGATGTCGGCCAGCAGGCCGTGTTCCTCGGCGATGCCCAGGAACGCGGTCGGGCTCAGCAGCTCGCCATTGTTCTCCAGGCGCAGGTAGGCCTCGTACAGCTCCAGTGGCTCGCCCTGCAGGTTCAGCACCGGCTGGTAGTGCAGCTGGAAGCCGTCGCCAGACAGCGCCTCGCGGATGCGCGCAACCCAGCGCTGTACGCGTTCTTCCTCGACACGGTCGGCGGCAGCCGGGTCGAAGATGCGGCAGGTGTTGCCCAGTTCGGCGGCGGCCTGGGTGCAGTCGCTGGCGCGCGCCAGCACCTGGCCGATGCTGGCGATCTTCTCGCCCACCTGCACGCCACCGATGCTGACCGTCACCGTGGCCGAGCGTGCGCCGATGCTGAAGACATGTGCGGCATAGGCTTCGCGGATGCGCTCGGCCAGCGCCACGGTCTGCGCGTAGGGCCCGGCCTGCAGCACGGCGAAATTGTGTTCGCCGAAGCGGGCCAGTTGCGCGTCCTCGCCGACCACCTCGGCCAGCAGGGCGGCGAGAGCGCCGATCAGGATGTCGGCCGATGCCAGGCCGATATCCGGCAGCAGGCGCGCGTAGTGGTCAGGCTCGATCAGCAGCAGGCCGAACTGACCCTCGCTGCGCCCGGCCTGGGCCACCGCGCTTTCCAGCTGCAGCATGAAGGTCGGGCGATTGAGCAGGCCGGTGACCTGGTCGCGCTGGCGCAGGTCCTCGACCTCGCGTGCCAGCTCGGGGTCGAACTCCATGCGGCGGCGGAGCACCACCTGCAGGCAGGACTCGCCCTCGTAGGTGGCCGCGGCAAATTCCATCGTCGCCGGGAAGGAACTGCCGTCCTCGTGGCGCGCGTCGAGCTGGTACTGCGGCGGCGGCACCTCGCCACGGCTGAGGCCTTTGAGCAGCTGTTTGAAGCCCTCCACGTGCTGGGCGGCGACCATGTCCAGCAGCGAAATGCCTTCGATGTCCTCGAAATGCTCGTAGCCGAACATCTCCAGATAGGCGTCGTTGGCGCGGATGTGCATGCCTTCATGCACATAGGCGATGGGGTCGCGCGAGGAGGCGATCAGCGCGTCGCAGCGGCGCTCGGTCTCGCGCATCTGCGCCTCGATCCGGCGCAGGCCGCGACGCGCCTGCAGGTCGACCCACTGGTCGCGGACCACGGCGAGCAGATGCTCGGGGCGCTGGCGCAGGGCGAGGGCGCGGATGCCATGGCTGCTGGCCTGCACCAGTTCGTCCTCGTCGATGCGCTCGGCCAGCAGCACCAGCGGGATGTCCTTGCCGCTGGCGGCGATGTGCTGGGCCGCCAGCTGCAGCGGGATGCCCTGCGAAGGCGAGGCCAGCACCAGGTCGATGGCCTGGCTGGCCAGCACCTGGGCCAGCTCGGCCGCATCCTGCGGGCGCCACGGACGTACCGCGATGCCGCTGTTGCGCAGGGTGCTGACGATGGCTTCGGCATTCTCGCCGCTGTCATCGACGATCAGCAGGCGGATGGTGATGTCGTTCGCGTTCTGCATGCACTGCTCCCCAATCTGCGAATCTAGATACACGATGCGCGGCGAACCGTCCATGCGCGCACCCCTGGCGCGCGTCGAACGGCGAAGTGGTTCACACCACGCCGCCCGCTGCGTGGCCGCTGGCCCAGGCCCATTGGAAGTTGTAGCCGCCCAGCCAGCCGGTCACGTCCAGCACCTCGCCAACGAAGTGCAGGCCGGGCACGCGCTTGGATTCCATCGTCGAGGATGACACTTCGGCGGTGTCCACGCCGCCCAGGGTGACCTCGGCGGTGCGGTAGCCTTCGGTGCCGCTGGCCACCAGCGGGAATGCGCCCAGCAGCTGCGCGACCTGGCGCAGCACCGGCTCGTCCAGCTGGCGCACGGGCCGGTCGGGCAGCCAGTGCTCGCACAGGCGTTGCGCCAGCCGCTTCGGCAGTACCTCGCCCAGCACCGTGCGCAGCTCGGCGGCCGGGCGGTCGCGCTTCATCTGGCGCAACCACTCGCCGGCATCCTGGCCCGGCAACAGGTCCAGCTCCAGCGCATCGCCGGGCTGCCAGAACGACGAAATCTGCAGGATGGCCGGGCCGCTTACGCCACGGTGGGTCAGCAGCATGAAGTTCTGGAAACTCTTTCCGTTGCAGCGCGCCTCGATCGGCAGTGCGACGCCGCTGAGGTCGGCCAGCCGCTCCTGGTGCTTGCCGCTGAGGGTCAACGGCACCAGCCCGGCGCGGGTCGGCAGTACCTGGTGGCCGAACTGGCGGGCCACCTCATAGCCAAAACCGCTGGCCCCCATGCTGGGAATCGACAGGCCACCGGTGGCAACCACCAGCGAGGCGCAATGGAACAGGCCCTGGGTGGTGTGCACGCGGAAACCATCGCTGCCGTGCTCGATGCGCTGCACGCTGCAGTCGGTACGGATCTGTACGCCGGCCGCCTGGCACTCGTCCACCAGCATCTTCACGATCTGCTTGGACGAGATATCGCAGAACAGCTGCCCCAGTTCCTTTTCGTGATAGGCGATGCCGTGCTTGTGCACCAGCTCGATGAAATGCCAGGGCGTGTAGCGGGCCAGCGCCGACTTGCAGAAGTGCGGGTTGGCCGACAGGAAGTTGGCCGGGGTGGTGCCGGTGTTGGTGAAGTTGCAGCGGCCACCGCCGGACATCAGGATCTTCTTGCCGACCTTGTTGGCATGGTCGATCACCTGCACCTGGCGGCCGCGCTGGCCGGCAATGATCGCGGTCATCAGCCCGGCTGCGCCGGCACCGATGACCACCACATCGCAACGGATGGTGCTCATGCCTTGGCGCGCTTGCGCCAGTCCGGGATCACGTCGAGCTGGATCTGGTCGTTGAGCAGCTGCACTTCGCCGTCCTGGATCAGCACGCTCCAACGCATGGCACGCTGGATCTGCTGGCCCCAGCGCTCGACGAATTCGCCGTCCAGAGCGACCACCGAAAGATTGTCGAAGCGCGCCAGGCCCTTGCCCTGCTTGCTCCACCAGATCTCCGAGGCGTTGCCGCCGTAGTTGACCACCTGCACCTGGCGGCTGCGATTGCTGGCCTTGCGGATGCGCGATTCGTCCGGATGGCCCAGGTCGATCCACTGCAGGATGTCGCCGGTGTAGTCGTGTTCCCACAGATCGGGCTCGTCATCGGTACTCAGGCCGCGGCCGAACTCCAGGCGATCGCCGGCGTTCAGCGCGAAGGCGAGCAGGCGCACCATCAGGCGCTCGTCGGTCTCGGACGGATGCTGGGCCAGGGTCAGGTTGTGGGTCGCGTAGTAGCCGCGATCCATGTCGCTGATCTGCAGTTCGGCCTTGCGGATGGTGGCGGTAAGAGCCATGGGGGATCCGTGGACTAAAGAGGACAATGATAGAGGTTTGCTCCGGGGGTGTCCGTGGCCGGACTGTCTGCGCACCGTCAACGGTGGCACTCTTGCGCTCTTTCCCGTGGCCGGAGTGGACGCCATGAGCTTGCCCAGCCGGTTGCAGCTGCCGCCCGGCCCCTGGGCCACCCTGCTGGATGGCCTGTGTGCACGTTTTCCGCGCATCGCGCGCGCGCAATGGCAGGATCGCTTCGCGCGCGGCCGCGTGCTGGACGCACAGGGCAGGGCGCTCACCGCGGACATGCCCTGGCAGGTCGGGCTGGACATCCAGTACTTCCGCGAGGTGGCCGACGAACCGGTGATCCCCTTCACCGAAACCATCGTCCATCTGGATGCGCACCTGCTGGTGGCCGACAAGCCGCATTTCCTGCCGGTGACACCGGCGGGCGGGCATGTACGCGAGACGCTGCTGGCGCGGCTGGTCGCCCGCACCGGCAATGCCGATCTGGTGCCGCTGCACCGGCTGGATCGGCTGACGGCCGGGTTGGTGCTGTTCTCGACCCAGCGTGCGTCGCGCGATGCTTACCAGCGCCTGTTCCGTGAGCGGCGCATCGAAAAGACCTATGAGGCCTTGGCACCGGCGCTGCCTGGGCGGGAGTTTCCGCTGCAGCGGGACAGCCGCCTGGTGCCGGGCGAGCCGTTCTTCCGCATGGCCGAAGTCCCCGGCGAGGCCAATGCGCGCAGCCGGATCGAGCTGATCGAGGCCGAAGGGCCGATCTGGCGCTACCGGCTGCTGCCGGAAACCGGCCGCAAGCATCAGCTGCGCGTGCACATGGCCATGCTGGGGGCGCCGATCATGGGTGACGACCTGTACCCGCAGCTTCGGCAACGGGCACCGGACGTAGCCGAGGCGCCGCTGCAGCTGCTGGCGCGGGCCCTGGCTTTCGATGACCCGTTGAGTGGTGCACGACGGATGTTCAGCAGCGGCCGCAGCCTGAGCCTTCCGGCTTAGGGCGGCCAGGCGCTCAGCGGGCCGGGCGTCGCGCCAGCCAGCGGTCCAGCTCGGCGGCGAACAGCTGCCGGTCGCGGGGGCCCAGGGGCGGCGGTCCGCCGGTCTGGACCCCGGCGCCGCGCAGTTCCTCCATGAAATTGCGCATCGACAGTCGCTCGGCCATGTTGTTCGGTGTGTACAACTGGCCGCGCGGGTTCAGCGCGACGGCCTGCTTCTCCAGCACCAGCGCGGCCAGCGGGATGTCCTGGGTGACCACCAGGTCCCCCGCGGCGACCCGCTCGACGATGGCGCTGTCGGCCACGTCCAGCCCCTGCGGCACCTGGATCGAGCGCAGCCAGCGCGAGGGCGGGGTGCGGATCCACTGGTTGGCGACCAGGGTCAGTTCGATCCCGACCCGTTCAGCCGCACGGAACAGGATGTCGCGGATGACGGTCGGACAGGCGTCCGCATCCACCCAGATGCGGGGAGAGGCGTGTTCAGCGGGGATTTCAGCTTCAGTCATTTACCCAGTGTAGGGTAGGAAAAACCTGAATGGGGACTCGGAGTTAGCCGCGAGAGGCTGCCAACCCTTGTCACGCCTAGCGGGTGACGTATTCCCATGAACGTCGGGGCTATCGCTTTTTGCAGAAAACACGCGTATCGTGCGACCCACTGTGTTTGCTAGGGTCACCGTGAATCGTGGCCTGGTGCAGTTGATCTCACGATCCGCTCATCGATCCGCTTTACCAACGCCTGCAACTCAGTCTCGGCCCCGATACCCGGTGGCTGCGATTTTTTTCAACATGTGTTTCAGGAGTTAGTAAAAATGTCTGAACGTCAGACCGGTACCGTCAAGTGGTTCAACGACGCCAAGGGCTTCGGCTTCATCACCCCGGAAAGCGGCCCGGACCTGTTCGTGCACTTCCGCGCGATCCAGGGCACCGGCTTCAAGACCCTGCAGGAAGGCCAGAAGGTTACCTTCATCGCCGTCCAGGGTCAGAAGGGCATGCAGGCTGACCAGGTGCAGGCGGTCTAATCCGTCTGCTACCGTTGGGTAGCCAGAACGCCGGAAGCGAAAGCTTCCGGCGTTTTTTATTGCCCGCCTTTTTTTTGTAGAGTCGAGCCATGCTGGACTGCGCCCAAAGACAGTCGAGCATGGCTCGACTCTACAAAGGACATGCAGCCGGCGCGGTACGATGCGCGTCTCCCCAAGGGATCACCCCCATGCGCATCGTCCACCATCTGGAAAACTCCCGTTCGCTGCGCGTGCTGTGGATGCTGGAGGAGCTGGGGTTGGACTACGAACTGCGCCGCTATCCGCGCGATCCGAAGACGCTGCTGGCGCCGCCGGAACTGCGCAACGTGCATCCGCTCGGCAAGTCTCCGGTACTGCAGGATGGTGAGCTGGTACTGGCCGAGTCCGGCGCGATCCTCGACTACCTCGCTGACCGTTACGACACGCAACGCCAGCTGTCGCCGTCACCAATGCCGGCCGACGGGGCCGAACGCATCGCTTACCGCTACTGGCTGCACTACGCCGAAGGCTCGGCGATGCCACCGTTGCTGCTGACCCTGGTGATGGGCCGCATACGCAACGCGCCGATGCCGTTCTTCGCGCGCCCGATCGCACGCAGCATTGCCGACAAGGCCGAGCGCGGCTTCATCGGCCCGCAGCGGCGCCTGCACCTGGACTGGATGGAGCGCCGCCTGGCCGAAAGCCCGTGGTTTGCCGGCGAGCGTTTCAGTGCGGCCGACATCCAGATGAGCTTCCCGATCCAGGCCGCTGCCGCGCGCGGTGGTGGCCTGGACGACAAACCGGCACTGCGTGGCTTCCTCAAGCGTATCGGTGAACGCCCGGCCTACCAGCGTGCCGAGGCCCACGGCGGCCACCTGCAGGCGCTCGGCGGCAATTGAGGAAGGCGGCCGTCGCCCTCATCTCCAGCACCATGGATACCGACACTCCCCGTTTCGACAACCGCCTGCTGCACACCCTGCCGGGCGACCCCGAATCCAGCCCGCGCAGGCGCGAAGTGCTGGGCGCTGCCTGGTCGCCCGTGATGCCGACCCCGGTGACGGCGCCCACGCTGTTGGCCTGGGCGCCGGACGTCGCCGAAATGCTTGGCTTCGATACCGCTGAAGTCGAAAGCGAAGGTTTCGCGCAGGTATTCGGCGGCAACGCGCTGTACGCCGGCATGCAACCGTGGGCAGCCAACTACGGTGGCCATCAGTTTGGCCACTGGGCCGGCCAGCTCGGCGACGGGCGTGCGATTTCGCTGGGTGAGCTGGTTGCGCCGGGTGGCCAGCACTGGGAGCTGCAGTTGAAGGGGGCCGGGCCAACGCCGTACTCGCGGGGGGCCGATGGACGGGCAGTGCTGCGCTCATCGATCCGCGAATTCCTGTGCAGCGAGGCGATGCATCACCTTGGCGTGCCGACTACGCGCGCGTTGTCACTGGTCGGCACCGGTGAGGACGTGGTGCGCGACATGTTCTATGACGGCCATCCGCGTGCCGAGCCAGGCGCCATCGTATGCCGGGTCTCGCCGTCGTTCCTGCGCTTCGGTTCGTTCGAACTGCCGGCCTCGCGCGGTGAAACCGCCCTGCTGCAGCAGCTGGTGGATGCCTGCATCGCCCGCGACTTCCCCGAACTGCAAGGGCAGGGCGAGGCGCTGTACGGCGACTGGTTCGCGCAGATCGCGGTGCGCACGGCCGAGATGATCGCGCACTGGATGCGTGTCGGCTTCGTGCACGGCGTGATGAACACCGACAACCTGTCCGTGCTCGGTGTGACGCTGGATTACGGCCCCTATGGCTGGGTCGAGGACTTCGATCCGGACTGGACGCCGAACACCACCGACGCCCAGGGGCGCCGCTACCGCTTCGGCACCCAGCCGCAGGTGGCGTACTGGAACCTGGGCCGATTGGCGCAGGCGCTGTCGCCGCTGTTCGCCGATGTCGCACCGCTGCAGGCAGGCCTGGCGGCTTACCAGTCCACGTTCGTGGCCTGCACGCGTCGCGATGCTGCAGCGAAGCTGGGGCTGGCTGCTGCCGACGGTGATGACCTGCAGCTCTACCAGCGCTGGCAACAGCTGATGCAGGAGGGCGCAATGGACATGACCCTGGCATGGCGCGCACTGATGCGCATCGACCCGGCGGCAGCAGATGCGACGGTTCTGGACGCGGTGTACTACGACGAGGCGCGGCGACAGGCAGTGCAGGCACCGCTGCAGCACTGGCTGCAGGACTACGCAGCGCGCCTGCGCCGCGATCCGCTGGCGGCCAGCGAACGCCAGGCGAAGATGGCAGCGGCCAACCCGCTGTACGTGCTGCGCAACTGGCTGGCCCAGGAAGCGATCGACCGCGCAGAGCAGGGGGATCTCGGCGGCGTCCATGCACTGCAGGACGTGCTGCGCGACCCGTACACCGAGCGTGCCGGCCTGGAACACTTCGCTGGCAAGCGCCCGGCGTGGGCCGACAATCGCGCCGGTTGCTCGATGCTGTCCTGCAGTTCCTGAGGGTGGGTTTCGGCAGGGCTGCGCCCTGCACCTGCGGAGGCCAGATCAACAGCCAGAGCAAAAGCGGATTCCGTGGTTTGGCGGGGCGGTGTCGGAGTGCGGGGACGCTGCAAGTACGTCCCTGTAAGCTTGGCAGCCGCTTGCTCGTGTGCGCTTTCCTGCGCACACGGCAAGACCGGGGTTGGGCGTCCTGCCCAACCCGCCCGAGGCATGCCTCGGGCCCATGCGGCTGACACCCCGCACTCCGACACCGCCCCACCT
>NZ_JBMRFS010000010.1:0-137880 GCF_049384825.1 Stenotrophomonas sp. CASM106 | reverse complement strand
GGGGGGTGTGGGTGGGCAGGACCGTTGGCGCCATGGATGGCGCCATCGAGCCCCCATGGATGGGTTCACGGCGTGTCCTGCCCACCCACACCGCCTCGCCCAGCCAGCAGTAACCCAGAGCCGCTTTGGCTTCTGCACTTGCACTTGCACTTGCTTGAAAAAAGCGGTGCAGCCGCAGGCTGCAAAACACCCTCAATCCTGATCGTGCGCGCGTGCGGCCTCGGCCTGGGTCTCCTCCTGCGCCGCCATCTCGCGCGCGATCCACGCATCGATCATGTGCCGCTGGCGCTGCGCCTGCCGCCGCTCCCGCGTGTACTCCTGGTCGAGCACGCGGTACAGCGACACCATCACCAGCACCATCAGCAGCGCGAATGGCAACGCCGCAATCGTGATCATGCCCTGCAGTGCATCCAGGCCACCGGCCAGCAGCAAGGCCGCTGCGATCAACGCCACCGCGATGCCCCAGGCCAGCTTGCGCTTCAACGGAGGATCGCCAGCTTCGTCAGTGGACATGCTGGCCAGAACCAGTACCGCCGAGTCGGCCGAGGTCACGAAGAAGATCATCAGCAGTACCAGTGCGATGCACGACAGCAGCAGCGGCAGCGGCATGCTGTCGAACAACGTGAACAACACCGTCTCATATCCATTGCCCAGCGCCTGCACCAGATCGGCATGGCCGAAGATCTGTGCCCACAAGGCCGTTCCACCGAAAACGGCGAACCAGAAGAAGCCCAGCAGCGTCGGCGCGAGCACTACGCCGATCACGAACTCGCGCACGCTGCGGCCGCGCGAGATGCGTGCGATGAACGACCCCACGAACGGAGCCCAGGAAATCCACCAGGCCCAGTAGAAAATCGTCCAGTCGGCCACCCATGTGCTGCCGGAGAACGGTGACATGCGCAGGCTCATCGTCACCAGTTGGTTGAGGTAGGAGCCCAGCGTGGTGGTGAACGTATCGAAGATGAATCCGGTCGGCCCCAGCACCAGCAGGATGGCCGCCAGCAGGGCAGCCAACGCCAGGTTGAAGTTGGACAGCCACTTCACACCTCGCTCCACGCCACTGGCGGTGGAGGCCATATACAGCACGAAGGCGATGGCGATGATGGTCATCTGCACCGGGACCGTAGCTTCCAGGCCGAACACGCGTTCCACGCCCGCGGCGATCTGGATGGTGCCGAAGCCCAGCGTAGTCGCGACACCGATCGCGGTGGCGACCACTGCAGCGATGTTGACCACCCTACCGATCCAGCCGCGATGGTGGCGGCCGATGATCGGCTGCAGCATGTCGCTGACCAGGCCGCGGCCGTTGCGGTTGAACTGGAACCAGGCCATTGCCAGCCCGATCAGCGCATAGATGGCCCACGGGTGCAGGCCCCAGTGGAAGAATGCATAGCGCATCGAGGCGCGTGCCGCATCCAGGCTCTGCGGAGCAAGCCCTTCCGGTGGCTTGCTGAAGTGCGAAATGGGCTCGGCGGCGCCCCAGAACACCAGGCCAATGCCCATGCCGGCGGCGAACAGCATCGACATCCAGCTGGCTCGCGAGAACTCGGGCTCGGCGTCTTCGCCACCGATGCGCAGGTTGCCGAAGCGACCGAAAGCCAGGTACATCAGGAACACCAGGGCCAGGAATACCACCAGCAGGTACAGCCAGCCGACGCTGCGGATGACTTCTGCCAGCATCGACTGCACCACGGCATTGAAGGGGCCTGGTGCAATACCGGCAAGCAGCACCAGCAGCAGAACCAGTGCGATGGAAACGCGAAACACCATGAAGGAGCTTCTCCGATCAAGGGATTGAGGGGAGCGAGCAGAGCTTGCAGCGAAGGACCGGCGGCATGCAGCGCGAACCGGGCAGGGGCCGCGTCGGCGGCGAAGGACGCATCGGTCGCTGGAGGGCGACGGACGTGCACGTTACTGAACGCGACGTCATGGTTCTGTTAACGAACAACGATCCGGATCAGATCCGCTTTCCACAGGAAAGCGGATCTGACCGCGGGGGCAACTCCCGGAGCGGGCGGTCTATGCTCTAATGCACGCCAAGAAGCGGGGGTACCGCGGCCATGTGGCCACGGTTGAGACAGTCCCTTGGAACCTGATCCGGCTCATACCGGCGTAGGGAAGCTTTGCAGTGCAGCCGTGCCCGGACACCGCCCAAGGACCGTCCGTGCGCGGTCGCAGTGCGCCGCCGCTTCGTCCCTGACCTTCCTGGACGATGCCCGATGAACGCACAGCTCTCCGCCCTGCAGCAACAGGCCCAGCAACTCTCCGAATCCGTGACCCGGCCCATTCCCGGCTCGCGCAAGATCCACGTACCCGGTTCGCGTCCGGATCTGCAGGTGCCGATGCGCGAGATCGCGTTGACCCGCACGCCGACGCTGTTCGGCGGCGAAGAGAATGCACCGGTCACGGTCTACGATACGTCGGGCCCGTACACCGATCCGGACGCGCGTATCGATCTGTCCGCGGGCCTGCCGGCGCTGCGTCGTGGCTGGGTGGAGGAGCGCGGCGATACCGAACAGCTCGACGGCCTGAGTTCGTCGTTCGGCCGCGATCGCGAGCACGACCCGAAGCTCGATGCTGTGCGCTTCCCCACACGCAGCCTGCCGCGCCGTGCACGTGCAGGCGCGAACGTCACCCAGATGCACTATGCGCGCCGCGGCATCATCACGCCGGAAATGGAATTCGTCGCCATCCGCGAAAACCAGCGGCTGGACGCGATCCGCGATGCCGGCCTGCTGCAGCAGCACCCGGGCGAGGCGTTCGGCGCCTCGATCCAGAAGATCATCACGCCGGAGTTCGTGCGCGATGAAATCGCCCGTGGCCGTGCGGTGCTGCCCAACAACATCAACCACCCGGAAAGCGAGCCGATGATCATCGGCCGCAATTTCCTGACCAAGATCAACGCCAACATCGGCAACAGCGCCGTCTCTTCGGGCATTGCCGAGGAAGTGGAGAAGCTGGTGTGGGCGATCCGCTGGGGTGGTGACACCGTGATGGACCTGTCCACCGGCAAGCACATCCACGAAACCCGCGAGTGGATCATCCGCAACTCGCCGGTGGCGATCGGTACCGTGCCGATCTACCAGGCGCTGGAGAAGGTCGACGGCCGCGCCGAAGCGCTTACCTGGGAGATCTTCCGCGACACGCTGATCGAGCAGGCCGAGCAGGGCGTGGACTACTTCACCATCCACGCCGGCGTGCTGCTGCGCTACGTGCCGCTCACCGCCAAGCGCGTGACCGGCATCGTCAGCCGCGGTGGTTCGATCATGGCCAAGTGGTGCCTGGCGCACCACAGGGAGAATTTCCTCTACACGCACTTCGAAGACATCTGCGAGATCATGAAGGCCTATGACGTGACCTTCTCGCTGGGTGACGGCCTGCGCCCGGGCTGCATCGCCGATGCCAACGACGCGGCGCAGTTCGGTGAGCTGGAGACGCTGGGTGAGCTGACCAAGATCGCCTGGAAGCATGATGTGCAGACCATGATCGAAGGCCCCGGCCACGTGCCGATGCAGCTGATCAAGGAGAACATGGACAAGCAGCTGCGCGAATGCGGCGAAGCGCCGTTCTACACGCTGGGGCCGCTGACCACCGACATCGCGCCGGGCTACGACCACATCACCAGCGCGATCGGTGCGGCGATGATCGGTTGGTTCGGCACGGCGATGCTCTGCTACGTGACGCCGAAGGAACACCTCGGCCTGCCCAATCGCCAGGACGTGCGTGACGGCATCATGGCCTACCGCATCGCCGCGCATGCGGCCGACCTGGCCAAGGGCCACCCGGGCGCGCAGGTACGCGACAACGCACTGAGCAAGGCGCGCTTCGAGTTCCGCTGGGAAGACCAGTTCCACCTTGGCCTGGATCCGGAGAAGGCCAGGGAGTTCCATGACGAAACGCTGCCGAAGGATGCGCACAAGCTGTCGCACTTCTGCTCGATGTGCGGCCCGCACTTCTGTTCGATGAAGATCACCCAGGATGTGCGTGACTACGCCGAGGCCGGCATGAAGGAGAAGTCGGAGGAGTTCCGCGCCGCGGGTGCCGAGGTCTACCACCAGGGGTGATGCGCAGACGGTGGTGCCGGCCCGCGGCCGGCACTACCGCTCATCACGCCGCTCCCGGCTATCCTCCGCCCATCATCCCGGGGAAAGGACACCATGCCTGTTGCCATGACCACCCGTTGGCTGGCCATTGCCCGCCGGCATCCTTCGGCCTGGTTGCTGGGCGCGCAGCTGCTGGCGGTGCTGCTGTATCCCGCGCTGGATGACACCGCCGCCGGCCGCGCGGCACTGGGCATGTTCGGCATGGCGGTCCTCGGCCTGGCGCTGTGGGTGGTCCAGCGCAGCCCGCTGGGCACCTGGCTGGCGCTGTTGCTGGCCATTCCCTCGGTGGTGTTCTCGTTGGCAGGCGCATTGCTCGAGCGCACCGCATTGCTGACCACCGCGCAGGTGCTGGAGAGCCTGCTGTACTTCTACACGGCTGGCGCCCTGATTGCCTACATGCTCCAGGACCACAAGGTCACCCGCGACGAACTGTTCGCAGCTGGCGCAACCTTCACCCTGCTGGCGTGGGCGTTCGCCTTCGCGTTCGCGGTGTGCCAGCAGTGGTATCCGGGCAGTTTCCAGGGCACCGGCGGGCAGGCACAGCGCAGTTGGATGGAGCTGCTTTATCTCAGCTTCAGCTTGCTGTCTGGAGTCGGCTTGAGTGATGTCGTGCCGCTTCATCCACAGGCACGAGCACTGGTCATGCTGGAGCAGTTTTCCGGCGTGATGTACGTGGCTTTGGTGGTTTCGCGGCTGGTCGGATTGACCATGCTGCGGCGCATGTGAAAATGAACGCCAGATAAAAATTTCGCGCCCAAGAGGGCGCGAATGATGTCGCGAATTATGTGAATGCGTCGGCGAGAGAGAGCCTGATGTCGACCACGCGATAGGCGAGGTAACTTGCATAGGCTAGTATTCGCGCGCTCGATTGTTTTTGCGGTATGCGCCGATGCTTTGTGCGGAGTCTGGCTTTTCGCTGTTCCCAGGACGGGACCGTAACGAAGGCAAACACTGCCCGGGACCTGTCTCTACTGTGTAGCAGAAAATGAACAGCAGCGAAATACAGCCACCCGTGTCCGATCGGATACGGATAGGAGAGTGCATCGTCACTCTGTCCTCGCGCGAAGTCGAGGTCGTCGGTGCGCGTCGTCCGCGCCGGCTGACGCCGAAGGCGCTGGGCGTGCTGCGCGTGCTGCTGCGGCAGCCGGGCCGTGTGGTCACCCGCGACGAGTTGTTCGCCGAGGTGTGGCCGGACACGCTGCCGACCAACGATGTGCTGACCCAGGCCGTTACCCAGCTGCGCAAGGCGTTCAGCCACGACGACGACAGCGGCCAGGCCTACATCGAGACCATTGCCAAGACCGGCTATCGGCTTCTGGTACCGGTACAGGCGCTGGACGATGCGGAGCCGTCGGCTGCGGGCTTGCCTGACGACGAAGGTGTGGACGTGCAGCCCGCACTCGCCGCCGCCGCGGCGCTGCCCGCGCGCGCGCAGGAATCGCGCCGCCGCTGGCGCCATGTCCGCCGCCGCGTGCTGCTGGCGCTGGGCGTGTTGATGCTGGCCACGCTGCTGGTGATGACCACGCTGCTGCTGCGCCGCGCACCGGCCAGCAGTTCGCCGGTGGAGGCCGCCGTGGAGAACGGCACGCGGGTGATCGGCAGCCCCCAGCGTCCCTATCGGTTGATCACCGCAACCAGCGGCTTTGAAACCTATCCCACGCTGTCACCGGATGGTTCGCTGGTGGCCTATGAAGGCGCCAACGAAGATGGCAATGGCGGTGGTGCGATCAAGGTACAGACCTCCGGCAACGCGCCGGCGCGCCAGTTGCTGGCGCCGCCGGCCGGTGCCGTCGATCGATTCCCGAACTGGTCGCCGGATGGTCGCGAAATTGCCTTCGCACGGTTCTCTGCCGACGGTGGCTGCCAGGTGCTGATCGCCAGCGCTACCGGTGGCGCACTGCGCCAGGCCACGCGCTGCGATGGCACCGAGCTGCTCAGCTTCGACTGGACGCCCGATGGTCGCGGCCTGGTGTTCGGCAGCATGGTCGGGCGCTACGCGCACCGTGGCATCCGCGTGCTGGACCTGGCCAGTGGTCAGTGGCGCGCGCTGGCGTACAGCGTCGACCAGGACGACTTCGACTACGCACCGCGTTACTCGCCCGATGGGCAATGGCTGGTGTTCGTGCGCAACCCGCAGCTGGGCGATCTGTGGCGGGTGCCGGCCGCGGGCGGTACGCCCGAGCAGTTGACCAACGAGGCGGCAGAGCTGCGCGGTTGGGCCTGGCTGGACGATGGCCGCACCATCGTGTTCGGTCGCCGCGTCGACAGCGAGGCGCGGCTCTATTATCTGGACGTCGAGCGGCACACGCTGCGCGATGCCGGCCTGGATGATGCGCAGTGGCCCGCCGTGTCGCGACGTGGTGGGATGCTGGCCTTCGTCCACCGGCGCGCGCAGTTCGGCGTGTTCAAGGTGCCGGTGCAGGGCAGCGGCGCGCCCGAGCGCCTGTTTGCATCCAGTGGCCGCGATGGGCAGCCGATGGCAGCGCCCGATGGCCGCCAGCTGGTCTTCACCTCGGATCGCTCCGGCAGCTTCGCCCTGTGGTGGGCGGACATGCAGCGGCCGGATTCGCTGCGCCCCATTGAAGGGCTGCGGCCGGAAGCGCGGCAGGCACCGGACTGGTCGGCCGACAGCCGCCAGCTGCTCGTGGTCGGCCGCGACGCGCATGGGCGCACGGTGGTCTACGAGATCGCGCCACGCGATGAACGCCTGCAACCTTTGCCGGTCCCGGCCGAACAGCCGCTGCAGGCCCTGTATGGCGCGTCGCCGGAGCAGGTGTTTGTGGTCGAGCGCGATGCCGACCAGCGCACCCGGTTGAGTCTGTTCGACCGCAGCACCCAGCCCTGGCGCCGGTTGGCCAGCATCGAAGGGGTGTCGCAGGCGCGCTTCGACCGCAGCAGTGGCCGCGTGTTGTTCACCCGCCTGGCCGCCGGTGGCCTGTGGTCGGCCGATGCCGCGTTGTCGTCGGGCAGCGTGCAGCAGATCAGCGATGACCGGCCCAGCCGCTGGCGATACCGGGCCTGGACCGTGGCCGGCAACAGTGGCGTCGGTTACCTCGGCACTTCGAGCACGTGTGGCACCACCTTCGTGCGCATCCTGCCCGGCCGCGAGGAGCCGGAACGCTGCCTGGATGCGGAACGGCTCAGCGCCGGCAACGGACTCAGCGCCAGCGCTGACGGGCGTGACCTGTTCGTGGCGATGGCGGTCAGCGATGGTGCCGACATCGGTGTGATGCGGTTGCCCGAACGCCCCCCCGCGCTGTTCCCGGCGTTCTCCAAGTTGTTGTTTTTCAGGGGAAATGGGCCTTCGTAATTTCTTCGTCGGGATCTCGTCGCGAATTCGTGGCGATCTCGTCGGACTTTCCTGACGCGGTGTCGCCTGATTAGGCAAAACGGAGTCCTGTACTAGGCAAATCCGTGGTGCCCCCATGCGTCAACTCTCGCTGGCCGATCGCGGCCAAACCGTCTCCCTGGACCGGTCGCTCGACGATGTCACGCCGACCTGCCTGGGCGTGGCCCGGCTGGGCAGCCTGCAGACCGCCGGCTCCAGCTTCACTGTCTGGATGCAGGTGCGTGGCAGTTCGTGGGTGGAGGCCAAGGAAGGACGATTCCGCCTGCGCCAGGGCGAGTGGATCGCCTTCGAGAAGGAATCGCGGCCGTTGGTGCAGGCCGGTCGCAACGGGCTGTGCGTTGGCCTGAACCTGAACGTTGAAGCGCTTCGCGTGCTGACCGAGATGGCCGACTGTGGCCTGTATGCCGGTCGTGGCCGCATGAACCGCAGTGACGCCCGCGTTGCGCTGCGCTTGTGGCGCGATGCGCTGGCCAGCGGCCAGCCGGCCCAGGCCTTGCGTCCGCTGCTGCTGCACCTTGCTGGCCTGCAGCGTGGCCTGGCCGACAACGTGCAGCGCTGCCCGGGCCGCTCGCGCAGCCGCAAGCGCCAGGTGTTCGGCCGCATGCAGCGTGCGCGCCTCTATCTGGAAGGCAACAGCCACCGGGTGGTGCGCATCGGCGAACTGGCCGAACTGACCAACTTCTCCAGCTGGTACCTCTCCAAGACCTTCCAGAGCCTGTACGAGGAAAGCCCGCAGTCGCTTTCGGCACGACTGCGCCTCGAACGCGCCGCCGACCTGCTGCGCGACACCGACATGATGGTGGGCGAGGTCGCCGCCGCCAGCGGCTTCGACAACTGCTGCAGCTTCGCGCGTGCGTTCCGCGCCCGCTACGGCCAGTCCGCGTCGCGCTTCAGGGAGAACGGCGGCTTGCTCCCGCCACAATCCGCAAAGTCTCCGGTTGGTTCGCGCAAATACAGCGCTGCAACGCAATCGTAACGTGCTGGGGTGTTTTAACACGCTGCTAACACGTACCTTGGAGAGATAGATGAACGTTCGTAATCCCGCAGTGCGGTTCGGCTTGCTGCCGGCCGGCATTGCGCTGGCGCTGGCGCCGGCCTTTGCTTCGGCTCAGGAAGCAAAGGGCACCACCGACCTGGACCGCATTTCGGTCACCGGCTCGCGCATCCGCGGCGCCTCGGTGGAGACCCAGCAGCCGATCCTGACGATGACCCGCGAATCCCTGGAAAAGCAGGGCTTCTCGAGCGTCGCCGACGTGCTGAACAACCTGACCTCGGCCGGCTCCCCGGCCATCTCGCGCTCGGAATCGCTGGCTTCGGGCGAGAACGTGGGCGGCTACTACGTCGACATCCGCAACCTGGGCGCCGAGCGCACCCTGGTGCTGATGAACGGCAAGCGCCTGGGCGCTTCGACCTCGGGTCTGCAGGACCTGAGCCAGATCCCGATGTCGGCCGTTGAGCGCATCGAGATCCTGAAGGACGGCGCCTCGTCGATCTACGGTTCCGACGCCATTGCCGGCGTGGTCAACGTGATCACCCGCAAGAACTTCGACGGCGGCGAAGCCAATGTCTACGTCGGCCAGTACGGCAAGGGCGACGGCGACAGCGAAACCTATTCGATGACCCTCGGTGCCCGCGGTGAGCGCGGCAGCCTGACCCTGTCGGCCGAGTACTCGAAGCAGGATCCGGTGTGGGCCAAGGACCGCTGGTACAGCCGTGACGGCTCGCTGGGTCCGAACTCCACCTCGGCTGATTGGAGCCCGATCAGCCAGAACGGCAGCTGGTGCAACCCGAAGCTGTACGACTGCAGCAAGTCGAGCGCGGTGTGGCAGACCCTGAACCCGGGTGGCAATCCGAAGAACCCGAACGACTACCACGCGATCACCGAAGACGAGTTCGCCAACTCGAACGAGCAGATGACCCTGCTGACCGGTGTGAAGCGCAAGTCGGTCTACATCAACGGCACCTACGACTTCACCGATTCGATCAGCCTGAACACCGACGTGCTCTACAACGAGCGCCAGACGTTCCAGCAGATCGCCGGCTACCCGTACCAGTCCGCTTCCAAGTCGATCAACACCCCGCTGTCGGCAGACAGCGCCTTCAACCCGGTTGGCCAGGACGTCAGCTTCCGCCGCCGCCTGTGGGAAGTGCCGCGTACCACTGACAGCCAGCTGAAGACCCTGCGCTTCGCTCCGACCCTGACCGGCTTCTTCGAGCTGGGTGGCAAGACCTTCGACTGGGATGTCGGCGCGCTGTGGAACCGCAACGAGTCGATCAAGAGCAACCGCGGTGACATGAGCCTGATCGGCGCGCGTCAGGCGCTGGGCCCGTCGTTCATCGATGCCGGTGGCGTTGCCCGCTGCGGCACCGCCGCCAACCCGATCCTGGGCGATTGCCGTCCGTGGAACCCGCTGCTGCCGTACGGCGTTGAGGGTCAGGGCTCGCTGGCGAACCAGGAGCTGCAGGACTTCCTGTTCCCGACCTTCACCACCCGTGGCGTCACCAAGACCACCAGCTTCACCGCCAACCTGTCGGGCGCCATCGTGACCCTGCCGGCCGGCGACCTGGGCTTCGCCCTGGGTGTCGAGCACCGCAAGGAAGAAGGCAGCTACGTGCCGGACGCCTTCGCACAGTCGGGCCAGTCCACCGGCCTGGGCCAGAAGCCGACCCGCGGCCAGTACGATCTGAACGAGGTCTACCTCGAACTGAACGTGCCGCTGCTGGCCGACATGGCCTTCGCCAAGGAACTGACCCTGAACGTTGCCAGCCGTTATTCGGACTACAGCAACTTCGGTGGCACCACCAACAGCAAGTTCGGCCTGACCTGGCGTCCGCTGGATGAACTGCTGGTCCGCGGCACCTACGCCGAGGGCTTCCGCGCTCCGACCATCAGCGACCTGTACGGTGGCCTGAGCTCGAGCTTCGAGTCCTACATCGATCCGTGCGGCGTGAAGGCTCCGGGCAGCGTTGCAGGCAATGCCGCGTGCTCCGGCGCAGGCGTGCCGGCCAACTACGTGCAGCTGGGCCAGGCAGGCAAGGAATGTTCGACCCTGCCGTGCCAGTCGGGTGACCAGTTCATCTCGGGTGCCAATCCGAACCTGAAGCCGGAAACCTCCAAGAGCACCACCTTCGGCCTGGTGTGGAGCCCGCGTTGGGTGCAGGGCCTGGACGTGTCGCTGGATTGGTACAAGTACGAAATCAGCGACATGATCATCGCTGACAGCGTCGACCGCATCCTGCGTGACTGCTACGTGCTGGGTAACGCTTCGCGCTGCTCGAGCGTGACCCGTGCGGCTGACGGCCACGTCAGTGCGATCACCTACGGCACCGCCAACCTCGGCAAGATGGAAACCCAGGGCTACGATCTGGGCATCAAGTACCGCCTGCCGGAACTGGCCATTGGCCAGTTCAGCATCGACTGGCAGACCAGCTACACCGCCAAGTACGACGAGCAGCGCCAGAACAGCGCGGGTGACAACATCATGGTCGGCCGCGTCAGCGAGCCGGGCCTGTTCCGCGTGCGTTCGAACCTGGGCGTCAACTGGCAGTACGGCGATTTCGGTGTGAACTACACCGCGCGCTACTACTCGGGCATGAAGGAAAGCTGCATCTCGCTGGCTGACGGCTGGTGCGATGCTCCGAACCACATGGCCAACGGTGAGACCGATCCGCTGCGTCACACCGGTTCCAACACCTTCCACGACCTGCAGGTCAGCTGGAAGGCGCCGTGGGATGCGACCATCGCCCTGGGCGCGAACAATGTGTTCGACCACAAGGGTGCCCTGCAGTACTCGGCTCCGAACTCGGCGTTCGCCTACTACGGCGGCTTCGACGTGGGTCGCTTCCTGTACATGAAGTACACCCAGCGCTTCTGATCCATCGAAGTGCGGTAGCAACAGAAGGAGGGCGGACCGCAAGGTCCGCCCTTTTTCTTGTAGGGGAATTCCGGAAATTGTTGGAAGGTGAGCGCAGTCACGGTCCCGTCGTGTCGTAATCAACACAGTCAGGAGGTCCACTACCGGACGCTTGCATGTGGAGAGGGATATGAAGAACACGTTGCTGCGGCAGGCATCGGCCGCTGCATTGATCTACGCAACGCTGGTGGGCGCAGTGTTCGCGCAGGGCCTCGGGGTCTGCGGCGGTGGGCTCTACTGCGAGGAGTTCCGCCAGCAGTGCCTGGCCAGTGGCAAGTCACCGGTCATCTGCGAGTCGCAGTACCGTCGCTGCGTGCAGGACGCCTGCGGTACCCGCTGACATGGAAAGGGCGCACCTTGTGGGTGCGCCCTCTGTCATCCGGACATCATGCAACGCGCTCAGGCGTCGCTGGGCACCAGTCCCATCAGCGCATTGGCGTGTTCGCGCCATTGCGGCAGTTTGTTCAGCACGCCTGCGCGCTGCAGGTAGTCCTCGTCCACCGGGTCGCCATTGACCAGCGCCAGGGCCACGTGCACCGCACCGGTCACCCAGAAGCTGCGGGTGTTGGCGCGCTGCGGCTGCAGGTGGAAGGCCACCGCTTCGATGATCGGCATCGGCAGGCCCCACAGGCCCAGCAGGTAGGCGCCGGCCTCGGCATGGCCAGGGCGGGTGTCGCCGGCCAGCGAGGGCTCGCTGCGCTCGTTGCGCACACCTGGCAGCAGCAGGCCGATGTCGGCCAGCAGCGCGGCAGTCGCTCCCAGTTCGGCACTGGATTCGGGCAGCAGGCGTGCGGCGAGCCGCGAGGCCAGCAGTGCGCGCTGTTGCAGCGAGTTGCGCTCGGCGGCCGACAGCGTCGGTGCGGAGAACACTTCGCTGGCCAGCACCAGGTCACGCAGCGTGGCCAGGCCCAGCCGGGTCACGGCGGTGCGCAGGTCGGCAATGGTGCGGCCCTGGCTGAAGAAGGCCGAGTTCGACAGTTGCAGCACCTTGGCGGCGATCGCCGGATCGGCGGCGACCAGCTTGGCGACATCGGCACTGTCGGCGTCGTCGTCATGTTCCAGGGCCTGGGTCAGGCTCAGGTACAGGTGCGGCGGCGAGGGCAGTTTCTCGATACGGCCGATGGCATCGCGCAGGCGCGGGCTGTCCAGCACTTCGCGCAGTTCTTCCAGGCTGGTCAGTGCCTCCAGCAGCACTTCCGGCGCCAGCGGCAGCGGCAGGAAGCGGTGGGCGACACCAATGAGGCGCGCCGGCGGCGGCCGGTTGCCATGCTGCGCATCGACCAGCGCGATGCGGATGGTCTCCGGGCGCAAGGTCCGGATCTGCCCCAGCAGCGTGGTGGCATTGAGATCCGGCAATTGCGGGCAGACGATCACCGCGTCCACGCCCTGCGTGGCCACCGCGGTCATCGCGGCCTGGCCATCGGTGGTGGTCAACGGCTGCCAGTCTTCCCCAAGATCGGCAATGAATTCGGTCAGCTCGGCCGGCAGGCTGGCTGCATCCCCAACAAGCAGAATACGCACGACACATTCCCCTGGCTGTCTCGACGATGGATGTCGATGACGTGTGAAGTGACGCAATTTACCTAATACGGCAGCAAGAGTGATGTGCCGTCGTCATGAAACGTGACCCGCATCGCTCCGGCAGGGTGCCGCCGGAGCGATCCGGTTCAGGCTCAGGCCTTGCTGTCGAGATGGCGCTGGTGCGCCTCGATCAGGATCTGCTTGGCCTCAGCGGCGCCGCCCCAACCGTCCAGCTTGACCCACTTGCCCTTCTCCAGGTCCTTGTAGTGCTCGAAGAAGTGGCCGATGCGCTCCAGCCAGTGGCTCGAGACCTGGGCGATGTCTTCGACGTGGGCGTAGCCGCTGAAGATCTTCGAGACCGGCACGGCCAGGATCTTCTCGTCGCTGCCCGCCTCATCGCTCATCTTCAGCACGCCGACCGGACGGCAGCGCACGACCGAGCCCGGCACCAGCGGCAGCGGCAGCACCACCAGCACGTCGGCCGGATCGCCGTCGCCACACAGCGTGCTCGGCACGTAGCCGTAGTTGCACGGGTAGCGCATCGGGGTGGAGAGGATGCGGTCGACGAAGATCGCGCCGGTTTCCTTGTCCACTTCGTACTTCACCGGCTCCGAGTCCTTCGGGATCTCGATGATGACGTTGATTTCTTCCGGCGGGTTCTTGCCGGGCGAGACGAGTTCCAGACCCATGGTGTGCTCCAGGTGGGGGGATATAGACGGATAGCTCACCATTTTATGCCTTTGCCGGGCGCTGTGCAGCGGGCGGGTCGCCGACCTGCCGAGGCGGCAAGGCCTGACGGGGCGCGCTGCCCTTGGCCGATGGGGCAGGAGGGCAGGCCGGCGCAGGCTGGACGCTCATTCCCGAGGAGTTCCGCCGATGTCCTGGTATGCCCGATGCATGGGGGTCGTGCTGTTGCTGGCGTCCCTGCCTGTCTCCGCCCGCGGTCTGCACGTGGACCTGATCGATTACCCCCGGCCCGAGGCCAACTGGGAGCGCGCCTACGGGCTGCAGGCCGCCCTGGCAAGGGAGTTCGACCGGCTCTGTGCCGATACCTGGTGCGAAGGTGAGTACAGCAACTACCGGGTGATGGAGGTCCGCTGCGCGGTGCTGGCCCATCGCGGAACGGTGCAGCGCTGTGCCTGGGTGGTGGTGGCCAGCGAGCTGGCCGTGCACGCCGATACCGGGGAGGTGCAGGTCGACAATGGCCGCTGGGTCTGTCCGTTGGAGTTGGGGCCAGGGGTACCTGTTGACGCCTTCCATGCTTCACTGGAAGCACCAGATGGCCTGACGGCGAACCTGCCTGGACTTGACCATGGCCTGTTCGACGCGCTGCCGGACTGCCTCCGGAAGACCGGGAGGGTGGGGTGATGCGCGTCTTCCCGGCACGATGGCTGGTCTGCGCGCTGCTGATGGCAGCCAACGCCCAGGCGACCCCTCAATTTGTCGATGCCCGTGACTACCCGAATCCGGCAACCGGGCGCGAGCGCTTTCTGGCGGCCGAACGTCTGTTGGTGCGCGGCTTTGACGATATCTGTGGGGATACCTTCTGCGAAGGGCAGTATTACAACCTGCGGGCGATGCGCTTGCGCTGCTCAGTGCAGCGGGCCACCGGTGTCGTGGCCCGTTGTGTCTGGACGTTCGCCGGGAGCTACTCCTGGGTCCAGAAGACCGGGCAGATCGATGTTGACCAGGGACGCTATGCCTGCATGCTGCCACTGGCGGCGGGAACCCGCCTGGACGAGCTGCTGGCAGCGTGGGAGCGCGCCGGGCATGAAGCTCTGAATGCCACCCTGCCCGGAACCAGCACCCACGTTTACGAGGGGCTGACTGATTGCCTGTGACCATTTCGACAATGCAAACGTGACTGATTCGCATTTGCGGAGTAGCATGCGCGGCGCCTCCCGTCTGTCGTCCCGGCTCCGCGCATGTCCTCCAATGCTGCCTCCCTCACCGAACTGCTGATCCGCGAGCGGCCAGCGCTGCTGCGCCGGGTGCAACGGATACTGGGGGGCGACAACGGCGCCGAGGACGTGATCCAGGCGGTGTGGTTCAAGGCCCGTGGGGTCGATGACAGCCAGGCCATCGACAACCCACGCGCCTATCTGTATCGATTGGCCGCCAACCTCGCCACCGACCACGGCCGCGAGTCGACCCGGCGCAACCGCCTGCTGGCCGATCACTACCTGTGGGGGCCGGACGAGGCGATCTCCACCGAAGAGCAGGCCATGGCGCAGGACGAGCTGCAGCGGGTACTCGACGCGGCCGGCCATCTGCCGGAGCCGACCCGCACCATCTTCCGGCTCAACCGCCTTCAGGGCCTGACCCAGGCCGAGATCGCACGCCGCCTTGGGGTATCGGTGACCACGGTGGAGAATCACGTACGCACCGCGCTGCAGCGCCTGGCCTGGGCCCGCAGCGGCCGATGATCGCGCCGCCTTGGGGCTGGCCTTCGCGCAAACGTCTTGATCATTGGACCGTGGATGCGGTCCAGTTTCTCCGCCCCGCGCTTGAATGCGCCTGTCCGCCAGCCGATGAGCCCGCCGAACATGCTGCCTGCCGCCAATGACGATGCCCTGGCCGAGCAGGCCCGGGACTGGATCGCGTGGCTGGCCTCGGGCGATATCAGCGACGCGCGCATGCAGGCGTTCGAACACTGGCTGCAACAGCCGGGGCACCGCAGGGCCTTCGAACACGAGCGCGCGCTGTGGCGCAGCGTCGGGCCGCGAGCGCAGCCGGCCCGCGTGGCTGGTCGACGCCCGCGCCGACGGCGTTGGGCCATGGCTGCGGCGGCAATGCTGGCGATGCTGGTGGCATGGCCGGAGGCGTGGCTGCGCCTGCAGTCCGATCACCGCAGCACGCACCAGGTGCAGAACGTACTGCTGCCTGATGGCAGCCGTGCGGTGCTGGACGCCGACAGTGCGATTGCCGTGCACTTTGATGCGAACGCCCGCCAGGTCGAGCTGTTGCGCGGGCGTGCCTGGTTCGAGGTCAGTCCGGACGCGCAGCGACGTTTCAGCGTGCGCGCCGGCAATGGCGTGGTCGAGGACATCTCGACCGCCTTCACCGTGGCGCGGGGTCACGACCAGGTGGAAACCCAGGTCGGGCAGGGCAGGGTACGGATGGCCAGCCCGGTTGACGGTGGCTGGACCTACCTGCAGCAGGGCCAGCGCGCGGCCTACGGTGAACACAGTGGGGTGAGGCGATTGGGGGACGTTGCGGCCGACAGCGTCGGCGCCTGGCGTCAGGGCGAGCTGCTGTTGGAACAGGCCCGCGTCGCTGACGCGGTGCAATGGGTGGGGCGCTATCGCGCTGGCCCGACCTTCGTGCGTGGTGATCTATCGCAGCTGCCGGCGGTAAGCGCGGCGTTGCGCATCGACCGCCCGGAACAGGCGCTGGATGCGCTGGCCGCGACGGCTGGATTGCAGGTGACCCGGCTGCCGCTCGGCGTCGCCATCGTCCATCGGTAGATCCACGCCATTGCCCCGGTGCCGACCAACGGTCGGCACCCACCACTGCAACCAGCCACGCAACCGTCGGCGCCCACCACTGCAACCGGGCGCGCAACCGTCGGCACCTGCTTCGACTGCAAATCCCCTTGGGGTTGCCACGCTTTCATCCGTCTTACTCCGCGAACGTACCCGCCGCCGCCACGTACGTCGCCGTGTCCGCCCGTGTTGCGGATGACGCCGCGTTCGCGGCACCGATTACCTGACAGGTTCCCCCATGTTCGACTTCCATCGCCCGGGCCGCGTGCTGCGCCCGTCCCGCCTGTGCATCGCGTTGCTCGCCGCCGGCCTGGCCAGTGCCGCGCCGTCCGTACTGGCGCAGAGCGCCAGCAGCGACCACGCGGCCGTGCTGCGCTTCGATATTCCGGCGCAACCGCTGGATGACGCGCTGCGCAGCTACATGCGCCAGTCCGGTGTGCAGGTGGTCTATCCCGCATCGCTGGCACGTGGCGTAACCTCTCGCGCGGTCGGCGGCAGCCTGTCGGCCAACGAGGCGCTGCAGCAGCTGCTGCAGGGCAGTGGCCTGGCAGTGCGCCGGGTCAGCGCCGATGCGGTCACCCTGGAAGCGGCAACGCCGTTGCAGGCCGACAGTGGTGTGATCGTCACCGACACGCTGAGTGTGGCCGGCGACCGCGTCGGGAGCGGCGCGACCAGTGATGAAGCACGCCTGCTCGACAGCTATCGCAGCGTGGGTTCGACCACCACGCTCAATCGCACGCATCTGGAGCGTTTCCGCGGCACCTCCAACGGCGACATCGTCAAGGGTGTGGCCGGTGTCACCGCCGGTGATCCGCGCGTGGGCAACGGCTTCGACGTCAACATCCGCGGTATCCAGGGCCAGGGCCGCGTGCCGGTGATCATCGACGGTGGCCAGTCCAGCATGGATACCTACCGTGGCTACGCCGGCCAGTCGCAGCGCACCTACCTCGACCCGGACCTGATCTCCAGCCTGACCATCACCAAGGGCCCGAGCCTGCAGGCCAACGCGTCCGGTGGCATCGGCGGCGTGGTCGAGATGGAGACGTTGAAGATCGGTGACGTGCTGCGCGAGGGCCGCGACGTCGGCGTGCGCGTGCGCGGCGGCCTGGCCAATGGCAGTGCCAACAGCCTGCCGTCCTACAGTGCGGCACCGCGCACCGATCGCAGCGCCACCGGCAGCCAGTTCTTCAACGTGGCCGCCGCAGGGCACTGGGACCGCTTCGATCTGGTCGCCGCTTACGCCTACCGTGACAACGGCAACTACTTCTCCGGCCGCCACGGCTACGACGACTTCCCGCAGGATCGGCGCACGCTGGCGCCGCTGAATCCGCCGCGCACCGAGGTTTTCAATACCTCTTCGCGCTCGAAGTCGGCGCTGCTCAAGGGCACCTGGCGCATCGACGACACGCAGACGCTGGAAGCCGGCTACCGCCGCTATGAAGGCACTGCCGGCGAGATCATGGCCTCGCAGATCATCCGCGTGGATCGTGACCGCATTCCACAGTGGGATCCGGGCCACGTCGACATGGACAGCTACAGCCTGCGCTACCGCTTCAATCCGGACAGCGAGCTGATCGACCTGCGCGTCAATGCCGCGTACACCGACACCGACAGCGTGATGTACAACAGCCTGACCGGCATCACGCCGTGGTACTTCGACCGCCGCACCGAGTGGTATGACGCGCCCAGCTTCAGCGGTGACCCCGGCTACAAGGATGCCTACCGCAATCCGCTGCGGCACAAACGCTTCGGCCTGGATGCCAGTAGTACCTCCAGGTTCGACACCCGCGCCGGTGCGTTCACCCTCGACTACGGACTGTCCTACAGCGACGAAGACATCGCGCCGGGCAGTTCGGCGCCGGTCATGCACGACGACCTGGTCAACAACCGTTTCCTGCGCAACGCCGAGCGCAAGGAGTACAGCGCCGTGGCCTCGCTGAAGTGGCAGCCCGATGAGCATTGGGAACTGCTGGCCGGCGGCCGCTGGAACCGCGTGGATGTGCAAGACCGCAACCGCCTGGCCACGCCCGATGCCTATGAGGTACAGGGTCAGTACCGCTATACCGAACTGCTCAATGGCAACCCGGCGCTACCGTCGTGGCGGGCCAAGCGCATCGCGCTGCTGAACTGGTACCCGGATGCCAACGGCAACTTCACCCGGGAATCGCTGCTGGCCTCGCCGTACAAGAAGGGTACGGTGGCCGACATCGGTGGCTGGAACTTCTACGACGCTGGCAAGGCGCAGGATCTGGAAGTGCCGGTCAGCTGGAGCTGGTCGCAGCCGATCCGCCGCCGCGACAGCGCGTTCTCGCCGACCGCCAGCGTGGCCTATCGCTTCAGCGAAGACACCATGGTCTACGTGAAGTACGCCGAAGGCACCAAGCTGCCGAGCCTGTTCGAGACCACGCTGGGCCTGTTCACCGCCGCCAAGCCGGTGGGCGAGCTTAAGCCGGAGCGCGCGCGCAGCTGGGAAATCGGCGCCAGCACCCTCCGCTACGACCTGTTCACTGCCGGCGACCGCTTGGCGCTGAAGCTGGCGTATTTCGATACCCGTATCGACGACCTGATCACCCGTGACTACCGCACGCTGTCGGCGGGCCTGATCCGCAACGTCGACCAGTTCAAGGTCTCGGGCATGGAGTTCCAGTCCAGCTATGACAGCGGCAAGGTATTTGCCGATCTGTCCGCGCACTACTACTTCAAGGCCAAGACCTGCGCGCCGGACATCGCCGCCGAGCGCCGTGCCTATGGGGCGCAGCGCAGGAACGGCGAGCTGGCCAACACGCCCGACTGCGTGGACGGCGGCTTCGAGGGCTCGTACACCAATACCCAGAACCCGCCGCGCTACATGGTCAACCTGACCCTGGGCTCGCGCCTGTTCGAGGAGCGCCTGACCTTCGGCACCCGCGTGGTCCACAACGCCGGCCCGATCAGCAAGCTGGACAAGGACTGGAACGTGGGCCTGTCGGCGATCCAGCAGCTGTACCGGCCAACCACGCTGGTGGACCTGTTCGCCAGCTGGAGCTTCAACGACCAGCTCTCGGTGGAAGCCGGCGTGGACAACCTGACCGACCGCTACTACCTGGACCCGCTGGCCCTGGGCGTGATGCCGGCACCGGGCCGCACCGCGCGGCTGGCGCTGACCTGGAAGTACTGATCGGTCGCGGATGAGCGCTGGGGTCGGATCCCTTTCCTGCGGAAAGGGCGAGCGGCAGGGTCGGATCCCTTTCCTGCGGAAAGGGCGAGCGGCGGGGTCGGATCCCTTTCCTGCGGAAAGGGCTCTGACCCCAACAGCGCGGGATACCCCGCTTACAGCCCCGTCGCCGCCTTCACCGCGTCCTCGTGCAGCGACTCGTTCAGCTCATCCACCACGGTGGTCCATGCCGCATCGGCCTGCAGCGACTCGGACAGGAACTGGCGCTGCGCATCGTTCCAGTACGGCGCCTCGACCACTTCCACATCGGTGGCCAGCTGGTGCTCGCGGATGAAGCGGGCGATGCCCTCGGCGCTGGCGTCCAGGCCCAGCTGCAGGAACAGGTTGGTCATGCGCGGTTCGGTGGTGATCATCGTCGGTTCCTGCGGTAAGAAGGGATGCGCCATTATCGGCGCACATAGCCTTGGGGAAAGACCCGTGGCGAACGTCTACAGCAGGACGACCCCCTTGGCATCCCCCATGAACGCACATATCGCCCCTGAAGACAGCCGCAGCCTGCGGCTCAAGGCCGCCACCCGCGACAGCCATGGCGCCCTGGACAAGCGCATCATGGCCGGTGACATCTTCGCCGACCGCAGCAACTTCGCCCGGTTCCTGCGCGTGCAGTACCGCTTCCATCGCAGCATCGATGCGCTGTATGCCAACCCTGCGCTGGACGCACTGCTGCCGGACCTGGGCGAGCGCCGCCGCTTGGCCCAGGTGGCGCGCGACCTGCAGGATCTGGAGCAGACGCTGCCCGGGGCCGACATCGCGGCGTTGCCGTTCGATCTGGAACTGCCCGCCGCGTTGGGGTGGCTGTATGTGGCCGAAGGGTCCAACCTCGGCGGCACCATTCTGTACAAGATGGCCGCCAGGCTCGGCCTGGATCGTGATTTCGGCGCCCGCCACCTGGCCGCGCATCCGGATGGCGCGGCGCGCCACTGGCGCGAGTTCACCGCCGCGCTGGACGCGGTACCGCTGAGTGCCAGGCAGGAGCAGCAGGTGATCGATGCGGCCGACGCCGCGTTCCGCAGCGTGCACGGCCACGTCGAAGTGGAATTCGCCTGATGCCTGGTGCCCGCCTGCGGATGCAGCGCTGATGCGTTGGCTCTGGTTCGCGCTGGGGTGGTTGATGGTCGTCCTCGGGGTGATCGGCGCGTTGCTGCCGGTGATGCCGACCACCATCTTCCTGATCCTCGCCGTGGGCTGCTTCGCACGCAGCTCGCCGAAGTTCGAGCAGCGCCTGCTGGCGCATCCGCGCTACGGCCCGTCACTGCGGCTGTGGCGTGAGCAGGGTGCGGTGTCGCGAAAGGGCAAGGCGTTCGCCAGTGCCGGCATGGCCGTGGGTTTTGCGCTGTTCTGCTGGGGAGCGCACCCGTCGTGGCGCCTGCTGCTGGGCGTGGGCCTGTTCTTCGCGGTCAGCGCCGGCTACGTGCTCAGCCGACCCGCGCCGCGGCTGCAGCCCCATCCGGTCGTGGAAGTGGACGACGCCAATGATCCGCGTGCGACCCGCCGTCGCGCAGCGACCCCTGATGCTGATGGAAACCGAGACGATGCTGCCTGCTGACCTGGCCCCTGTGGCCGCCCCCGCATTGACCCCGTGGGGCATGTACCTGGCCGCCGACGTGGTGGTGAAGGCCGTGATGATCGCGCTGGCACTGGCGTCGCTGGCCACCTGGACCGTGCTGCTGGCCAAGGGCTGGGAGCTGGCGCGGCAGGCCCGGCAGCTGCGTGCGGCACGCGCGCTGTTGCTGCAGTGCGCACAGCTGCCGACGCAGAGCGAGGAAGCGACCCTGCGACAGGGCGCCGCACTGACGATGCTGGACGCTGCACGCACCGAACTGCGCCTGTCGCAGGAGCTGGACAGCCACGACGGCATCAAGGAGCGCGTCGCCTCGCGCCTGGAACGCATCGAGCTGGAAACCGCGCGCGTGCAGCGGCGCGGTATCGGCGCGCTCGCCAGCATCGGCGCGGTGGCGCCGTTCGTCGGCCTGTTCGGTACGGTGTGGGGGATCATGAACAGTTTCATCGGCATCGCCCACAGCAACACCACCAGCCTGGCGGTGGTTGCGCCCGGCATCGCCGAGGCCCTGTTGGCGACAGCGCTCGGCCTGGTCGCGGCGATTCCCGCGGTGCTGGTCTACAACCATTTCAGCCGCGTGCTGGCCGGCCTGCGGGGGCTGCTCGGCGATCTGTCGGCCGCCGTGCAGCAGCTGGTGTCGCGCGATCTTGATCGTGCCGTCCCGCGTGCCGCTGCGGCGCCGCTGCGCGCGGTGCACTGAGGCGCGACGATGGCGATCAGGACCGCGTCCGACCGCGACGATGCCCCCGAAGAAGCGCACGAGATCAATGTCACGCCCTTCATCGACGTGATGCTGGTGCTGTTGATCATCTTCATGGTGGCCGCACCGCTGGCCACGGTGTCGGTGCCGGTGCAGCTGCCGGCCAGCAGCGCCAATGCCGCGCCGCCGGAACAGGCACCGGTGTACGTGACCGTGCAGGCCGACCTGTCGCTGCGCGTCGGCGAGCAGGCGGTGGCGCGTGACGGGCTGGCGGCTGCATTGCAGGTGGCCACCCACAGTGATACCGCGCAACGCATCTTCCTGCGCGCCGACACCCGCGTGCCCTACGGCGAACTGATGGCCACCCTGGATGCGCTGCGTGCGGCGGGCTACCTGAAGGTGGCACTGGTCAGCCTGGAGCAGCGCACGCAATGAGCGGACTGCGGCGCTGGGCGACCAGCCTGGCGATCGTACTGCTGGTGCACGCGCTGTTGATCGGCGCGGCCTGCTGGTGGGTGGCGCGCGCACCGGTGCAGGCTGCAACGGCTCCCCCGGCAGCGCTGACGCTGGAGCTGGCACCGATGGTGCAGGCACCGCCGGTGCCGCCGCGCGAGGTCGCCACCGGCCCGCTGCAGCAGCAACAGCAGCGGCAGGTGCCGAAGCCGGCCCTGCGCGAGCAGCCGAAGGCGCCGGCACAGCCGCAGGGTGACCTGCCACCGCCGCGTACGCCGGAGCCGACGCCCTCGCCGGACACCGCTGACACCGACGTTGCACAGACCAGCGCACCGCCGCAGGTGGCGGCCGACGCGGCCGCACGCTACACCGCACCGCAGACCACGGCCGGCGAACGCAGTCGCGCCGAGGCAACCTGGGAAGGGCGCCTGCTCGGGCATCTGCAGAAGCATCGGCGCTATCCGCGCCAGGCCGAGCGGCTGCGCCAGCAGGGCGTGGTCTACGTGCGCTTTGCCGTGGCCCGCGATGGCGCGGTCTCGGGGTTGAAACTGGGCCGCAGCAGTGGCTTCGCGCTGCTCGACCAGGAGACGCTGGACACCGTGCAGCGGGCCAGCCCGCTGCCGGCGCCGCCGGCCGAAATGGCCGGCGACCCGGTGGAAGTGATGGTGCCGGTGTCGTTCTTCCTGCGTGGGCGGTGATTGACGGTGGGGTCGGATCCCTTTCCGCAGGAAAGGGCTCTGACCCCATCGAGGCCGTCATCCACGCATGGCGCGGATCTACAACAGCGGCACCAGCAGCAGCGCCACGATGTTGATGATCTTGATCAGCGGATTGATCGCCGGGCCGGCGGTGTCCTTGTACGGATCGCCGACGGTGTCGCCGGTCACTGCCGCCTTGTGTGCCTCGCTGCCCTTGCCGCCGAAGTGGCCATCCTCGATGTACTTCTTGGCGTTGTCCCAGGCACCGCCGCCGGTGGTCATCGAAATGGCCACGAACAGGCCGGTCACGATGGTGCCGATCAGCAGGCCGCCCAGCGCGCGTGGCCCCAGCAGCAAGCCGACCACCACCGGCACCGCCACCGGCAGCAATGACGGCACGATCATTTCGCGGATCGCCGAGCGGGTCAGCATGTCCACCGCCCTGTCGTACTGGGGCTTGCCGGTGCCCTGCATGATGCCGGGGATCTCGCGGAACTGGCGGCGCACTTCCTCCACCACCGCACCGGCGGCGCGGCCGACCGCTTCCATCGCCATCGCACCGAACAGGTAGGGAATCAGGCCGCCGATCAGCAGGCCGATGATCACCGTGTGGTCGCTGAGATCGAAGCGGAACTCCTGGCCGGGATTGGCCGCCTGCAGGTTGTGGGTGTAGTCGGCGAACAGCACCAGTGCGGCCAGCGCCGCCGATCCGATCGCATAGCCCTTGGTCACTGCCTTGGTGGTGTTGCCCACTGCATCCAGCGGATCGGTGATGTCGCGGATCTCCGAGGGCAGCTCGGCCATTTCGGCGATGCCACCGGCGTTGTCGGTGATCGGGCCGTAGGCATCGAGGGCGACAATCATGCCGGCCATCGACAGCATCGCAGTAGCGGCGATGGCGATGCCGTACAGGCCGCCCAGCGCGAAGGCTCCCCAGATCGCCGCACACACCGCCACCACCGGCAGCGCGGTGGACTTCATCGAAATGCCTAGGCCGGCGATGATGTTGGTGCCATGGCCGGTGGTCGAGGCCTGCGCCACGTGCTGCACCGGCTTGTACTGGGTGCCGGTGTAGTACTCGGTGATCCACACGATCAGCCCGGTCAGCACCAACCCGATCAACGCGCAGCCATACAGCGCCATCGGCCCATGCACGTTGTCGGACATCAGCCCGGTGGTGATCGGATAGAACGCAATCGCCGCCAGCACGCCGGAGACGATCACGCCCTTGTACAGCGCCCCCATGATCGAGCCGCCCGGCTTCACCTTGACGAACAGCGCACCGATGATCGAGGCGATGATCGATACGCCGCCCAGCACCAGCGGGTAGAGCACCGCGTTGGCGCCGGCCTCGGCCAGCATCAGGCTGCCCAGCAGCATGGTGGCGATCACGGTCACCGCGTAGGTCTCGAACAGGTCGGCGGCCATGCCGGCGCAGTCACCGACGTTGTCACCGACGTTGTCGGCGATCACCGCCGGGTTGCGCGGATCATCTTCGGGAATACCGGCTTCGACCTTGCCGACCAGGTCGGCGCCGACGTCGGCTCCTTTGGTGAAGATGCCGCCGCCCAACCGCGCGAAGATCGAGATCAGCGACGAACCGAACGCCAGCCCGACCAGCGCGTGCAGCGCCTGCTCCATCGGCAGGCCCATGCGCAGCAGCAGTGCGTAGTAGCCTGCCACGCCCAGCAGGCCCAGCCCGACCACCAGCATGCCGGTGATCGCGCCGCCGCGGAAGGCGACGTCCATCGCCGCGCTGATGCCCTGGCGCGCCGCCTCCGCGGTGCGCACGTTGGCGCGCACCGACACGTTCATGCCGATGTAGCCGACGGCGCCGGACAGCACCGCACCGACCGCGAAACCAATCGCGGTGTACCAGCTGAGGAACACCCCGACCAGCACGAACAGCACCACGCCGGCGATGCCGATGGTCAGGTACTGACGGTTGAGGTAGGCACGCGCACCTTCCTGGATCGCGGTGGCGATCGCAACCATGCGTTCATTGCCGGTGGGTTGGCGCAGGATCCAGCGCGCCGAGACGATTCCGAACAGGATCGCGAGAATGGCGCAGCCCAGCGCCAGTGACAGCCCGTGACGTTCCAGCATTAGACCCCTCCGCAGAATGGATGTAGGCATCCAGTGGCGATGAACGGCACCACGAGGGGGACGACGGGCTGCAGCCTGGAACCAACCCGTACCGACCTTGGTGGTCGTCCGACGTATGGCGGTGTTCAGCATTCCCTGGTGCCTGCAGTATGCGTGCCGCTCTTTGTAGAGTCGAGCCATGCTCGACTGGCCCGTGGGAGCCGCGCCGCATGACCCGTGGGCGCCCTGCCAATGAACGCGTCGACATGCGCGCGGACCCGCCGCCAGGCAAGGGCATGATTTGCGAGCCACCGGCCTTTGCACCCCGTTAAGCCAGCCTCTGCAAGCCTGCGCGGAGTCCCGATGGAGATCCCCCATGCGCCTGTCCCTGTTGATGCTCGCCGCCCTGGCCCCGGCCGTGCCGGCACTCGCTGCGGAAACCCCGGAGCTGCAGCGTGCCGTGGGCGCACCCCAGGCGGTGGGCGCGGTGCATACGCTGCGGCAGATTCCCGAGGCCTGCGCACGCCTGGAAGGTGCGTTCACCGGCGATGCCGCCGCCCCGTACCGCTTCTCCGCCGTGCGTACCAGCGAGCAGTGCCAGCCACGTGCGCGCTTCGTCGACTACACCAAGGCACAGCCGAGTGCCGACAAGGGCTGGAAGCTCAACGATGTGATCCGCGTGCCCAACGCGGCATGCCCGGCGCAGCAGGCGGTGGTGCGGGTGTGGCGCCTGCCGTCGAGCAACAAGGTCGAGCTGGATGGGCAGGGCCAGTCGCGCATCTATCTGGAAGAGGCCAAGAAGCAGGCGGCAGCCGGCCAGATTCCGCAGGTGACGATGTTCGCCGCGCAGCTGCAGATGGAAGGAAAGGCCTGCAATTGAGATGATGCGTGCGCTGCGCGCACGCAGTCGTCCACGTGGTAGTGCCGGCCGCTGGCCGGCATCCGGCTGATCTCACTCCGCCAGCGTCGCCCCGCGCGCCACCAGCAGCTCGCGCAACGCCCTGCGATGGCAGTGCGCTTCGTCCTCGCAGTAGCAGCCCACGCTGAGGTCGCTGTGCTGCGACATCGCGGCCAGCAGGTCCAGCGCGTGCGCAGCATCGGGCGCTTTCATCTCGGCCTTGTAGTGGCGGAAGAACGCAGTCCAGTCGGCGGCGGTCTTCGCCTCATGGGCCTGTTTCACCAGCTCCGCGCCGGGTGACAGAGTCGGGAACCAGACGTCGTACCAGTCCCGTTTCGCGAATTCGCTGCGGGGCACGCCGCGCGGTGGTCGCCGCACGGTGCCGATGCGCAGGCCCTCACCGGGTTGGCGCGGGCTGCCGAGACGAACAACACGCAGTGCCATGATGACCTCCAAGCGGGGCGTCCATCATCCTGCGATGCACGTGCGCCAGACGTGAACCGCTGGGGAAACGAAAAGGCCCAGGCGCCTGCGCACCCGGGCCTTTTCCCATGCCGGCAGCGGTCAGTTGCCGCGGCAGTCCTTCAGCCACAACACGCGACCGATCTGGTCGTAGCTGTCGACCACGCCGGTCAGCGTGACTTTCTCGCGCGGGCGCAGGGCCAGCGCATACGCGGCCTGGTTGGCTGCGAACGAGCAGGAAATGGCCACACGCTCAAAATCGATGCTGCCATCGCTGGGCAGGTCGAAGCTGGTGTTGTAGGTGCCGCCACTGCGCAGCACGGTGGTGATGCGACCGGTGATGGCGTAGGTCTTGCCCTTGTAGCGCGGCTCGACCGCGGCCGGGTTGTCCTTGTTCTGGTTGCGCAGCTGGAAGCCGAAGCGGTCGGCGGCAATGGTCACCACCGAGGCCTGCGGAGTGGCCTTGGCCGCCTGTTCGCCCGCCTTGCCTGGCTTGATCTGGTTGAGCAGCTTGCACATTTCTTCGCGCACGCCGTCGGCCGGGGCGATGGCGCCCTTGTTGACCTTCACCACCATGCCGACGGTGCCCTGGCCGCCTTCGGAGGTGGCACTGATGATCATCGGAATCGGCTTGTGGGCCATGGATTCCGGCTCTTCGATCAGCATCGAGCCGCCTTCCACGTCCTCGCTGAGGACGTCCATGTTGGCGTTCTTGGCGATTACCCGCATCTGGCCGATGGCGCTGGCCACGGTCAGGTCCGGATGGGTGACCGATGAAGTGAAGGTAGTGCCGACGAAGGGATTGCCCTTCTTCTGGAAGTTGCTTTCGCAGGTCGCAGCGAAGGCCGGCGCGGCAGCACCGCACAGCAGCGCGGCGATCAGGATCGGGTGCTTCATGGTTACAGTCCTTGTGAAATGGCAGCACGGGCCCGGGCCTTGAGGGCCGGGCAGCGTCGAATCTGGCTTGCAGCGGCCCCTTTGCCCCGGGCCGGAGCCCGATTGTGGGGCGCTTCGGCGGCCGCCGCAATGCGCCCTGTGCGCCGCACAGGACGCAGGCACACTTCAGCCCTCGAAGGCCGGCAGCTTCTGCTTCACCGCCACGTTCTTCAGAGTGACGTACTTCGGCAGGCCGTCGGTGCCATAGGGAAGCGGCGCTTCGCCCTTGATCAGCGGCGACAGGTAGGCGCGCGCCTTGGCGGTGATGCCGAAGCCATCGCGGCGGATGAAGCCGGCTGGCATCTTCTTCTCGTGGTTGGCGATCTTCGACAGCGGGGCCGCTTCGATCTTCCAGCG
Source organism: Stenotrophomonas sp. CASM106 (assembly GCF_049384825.1). Taxonomy (NCBI): domain Bacteria; kingdom Pseudomonadati; phylum Pseudomonadota; class Gammaproteobacteria; order Lysobacterales; family Lysobacteraceae; genus Stenotrophomonas; species Stenotrophomonas sp. CASM106. The sequence goes on along the minus strand of NZ_JBMRFS010000010.1, from coordinate 110,144 downwards.
ATAGGGCGCATCGCTGCTGCGCACGATCACCGGCATCACGCCGTTCTGGCCCTTCAGTGCCAGCTGCACGGCGGCCTTGCCGACCGCCTGTGCCTGCTCCCAGTCGGTCCTGCTGGCCAGGTGGCGGGCCGAGCGCTGCAGGTAGTCGGGCAGCGCCCAGTGCACCTTCAGGCCCAGCTGGTCCTTGACCCGTGCAGCAAGGTGCGCCGCCACGCCGCCCAGCTGCGAGTGACCGAACGAGTCCTTGCCGCCGCCTGCGTCGGCGACGAAGCGGCCATCTGCGGTCGCGATACCTTCCGACGCCACCACCACGCAGTAGCCGACGCGCTCGACCACGGCCTTCACCTTGGCCAGGAATGCGGCCTCGTCGTAGGCGCGCTCGGGCAGCAGGATGATGTGCGGTGCTTCGTCATCACCGTTGCCAGCCAGGCCGGCGGCCGCGGCCAGCCAGCCGGCGTGGCGGCCCATCGCCTCGTAAATGAAGACGCGGGTGGAGGTCTCGGCCATCGCCGCCACGTCCAGCGCCGCCTCGCGCACCGAGACGGCGGTGTACTTGGCCGCCGAGCCGAAGCCGGGGCAGGTGTCGGTCACCGCCAGATCGTTGTCGATGGTCTTGGGCACGCCAATGCAGGTCAGGTCGTAGCCGGAGGCCTTGGCCAGCTGCGAGACCTTCAGCGCGGTATCGGCCGAGTCGTTGCCGCCGTTGTAGAGGAACCAGCGCACGTCGTGCGCGCGCAGCACCTCCAGCAGGCGGTCGTAGCGGGCACGGTCGGCGTCCAGCGATTTCAGCTTGACCCGGCACGAGCCGAAGGCACCGCCCGGGGTATGGGCCAGCGCGCGGATGGCCGCGGCACTCTCCTTGCTGGTGTCGATCAGCTCCTCGCGCAGGGCGCCGAGGATGCCGTTGCGGGCGGCCAGGACCTTGATGCCCTTGGCCCGCGCCTGCTCGATCACCGCCGCCGCCGTGGCGTTGATGACGGCGGTGACACCGCCGGACTGGGCATAAAGGAGAGTACCGTTGCGCATGCTTCTACCTGCTCGGGGGAGGGGACATTGCAGGGACATTACCCGGATGCGGTAAAGTGGCGCTATTGCGGTGCAGCGATACCGGACCGTCCGGGACGCGAACCTTCTTTGTTTTCAACACGTTGGAGTCAGGTCAATGCGATTGGTTCTGTTGGGACCGCCCGGTTCGGGCAAGGGGACACAGGCGACGCGCCTGAAGGAAAAGCTGGGCATCGCCCACATTTCGACCGGTGACATGCTGCGCGCGGAAATCGCCGCCGGCACCGAGCTGGGCAAGCAGGCCAAGACGGTGATGGATGCCGGCAACCTGGTGTCGGACGACATCCTGCTGGGCATGCTGGAGTCGCGCCTGACCCAGGCTGATGTCGCCAAGGGCTTCATCCTCGATGGCTACCCGCGCAACGTGGCCCAGGCCAATGCGATGGACGGCCTGCTGGCCAAGATCGGCCAGCCGCTGGACGCCGTGGTGCAGCTGGACGTGGCCACCGAGCTGCTGGTGGATCGCATCGCCGGTCGTGCCAAGGAGCAGGGCCGCGCCGATGACAATCCGGAAGCGGTGCGCCAGCGCCTGCAGGTCTACAACGAGCAGACCGCCCCGGTGGTCGATTTCTACGCCGGCCGTGGCACCCTGGCCCGCGTCGATGGCGTCGGTGAGCTGGACGAGATCGAAGCCCGCATCCTGGCGGCGATCAAGGCCTGATCCGGCCGGGCCGGCGCGAATTGCCGGCTCCCCGGGCGCAAAAAAACACAGGCCTGGTCCGCGAGGATCAGGCCTGTGTCGTTTGACAGGCGCCAGCGAAGGGCTTGCTCAGGGCCCCGCAGCATGAGCTCCCTTGGGGATGGCCTCTTGGGGAGTAGGACCGGTTCGGGTACTGCGGCTGGCAGTTCGAATTGTGTCCGGGTTCACAGAACATCGCTATCGGGAATTCCCTGACAGCTGATTGGAGTTTTCTCACATCCCGTGTAGGGGTTGTCTTACCGATAGCGGACATTGGCCCTATACAGCCGTCATCGGTCACAATCCTCGGTCATGAGCAGCGTACATATCCTTGCAATTGCCGGCACCTTCATGGGCGGCGTGGCCGCCCTGGCGCGGGAACTCGGGCATTCCGTCAGCGGCAGCGACCAGGCCATCTACCCGCCGATGTCGACCCAGCTCGAACAGCTGGGCATCACCCTGGACCAGGGCTACCGTGCCGACAGCGTGCCGGCCGGCACCGACGAGGTAGTGATCGGCAACGCGCTGTCGCGCGGCAATGCCGCCGTGGAAGCCGTGCTCGATGCCGGCCAGCGCTATATATCCGGCGCGCAGTGGCTGTCCGAGCAGGTGCTGCCGGGCCGCGACACGCTGGCCGTGGCCGGTACCCATGGCAAGACCACCACCACCACCATCCTGACCTGGCTGCTGGAAAGTGCAGGGCGCTCGCCCGGCTTCCTGATCGGCGGTGTCGCCGAGGATTTCGGAGTCTCCGCGCGCCTGGGCCAGGGCCGCGAGTTCGTGGTCGAAGCCGATGAGTACGACACGGCCTTCTTCGACAAGCGCAGCAAGTTCGTGCACTACCGGCCGCTGGTGGCCATCCTCAACAATCTTGAATACGACCACGCCGACATCTTCCCGGACGTGGCGGCGATCCAGCGCCAGTTCCATCACCTGGTGCGCACGGTGCCGGCGCGTGGCCGCCTGATCGTCAACGGCGAGGATCAGCACCTGGCCGAAGTGCTGGCGATGGGCTGCTGGACCCCGGTCGAGCGGTTTGGTTTCGATCCCTCGCTGGAGTGGCATGCCGAGCTGCTGGCCGCCGATGGCAGCGCGTTCCGCGTGCACCATCGTGGGCAGGCGCTGGGCGACGTGCAGTGGTCGCTGCTGGGCCGCCACAACGTGCTCAACGGGCTGGCCGCGCTGGCCGCTGCGCATGCAGTGGGCGTGGCGCCGGCCGCGGTGATCCCGGCGCTGGCGCGCTTCCGCAGCGTCAAGCGCCGCATGGAAGTGATCGGCAGCCATGGCGGCATCACCGTCTACGATGATTTCGCCCATCACCCCACCGCGATCGCCACCACGCTGGAGGGCCTGCGTGCCAGGGTCGGCGATGCGCGCATCGTGGTTGCGATGGAACCGCGCAGCAACTCGATGCGGTTGGGCGCACATGCGCAGGCACTGGCACCGTCGCTGGCGCTGGCTGATGAAGTGGTGTTCCTGCATCGCCCGGAACTGGCCTGGGATGCCGCTGCGGTGATCGCTGCGGTACGTGGTGACGCCCACGCGGTGCCGGATACCGACGCGTTGCTGGAACAGCTGCAGGCCAGCGCGCGCAGCGGCGACCACGTGGTGTTCATGTCCAACGGTGGCTTCGACGGCGCCCCGCGCCGCTTCCTCGCCGCGTTGCAGGCCCGATGAGCGTCGACAGCCCGCTGCCGCTGTTTCCGCTGCACACCACGCTGGTGCCGGGTGCGGCGGTGGGCCTGCGTGTTTTCGAGCGCCGCTATCTGGACCTGGTCCGCGACAGCGGCCGCAGTGGTGAGGGGTTCGGTGTCTGCCTGATCCTCGATGGCGAGGAAGTCGGCGCACCGGCGACGCCGGCGGCCTATGGTGTGCAGGTGCGCATCGAAGACTTCGATGTCGGTGCCGATGGCGTGCTGCAGCTTCGCCTGCGCGGCACCCGTCGCTTCCATGTCGAGCGTACCCGCGTGCGCGACAACGGCCTGGTGGTGGCCGACGTGCGCTGGTGCGAGGAAGACCCGGACGACGAACTGCGACCACAGCACGCGCTGCTGGCCACGGTGCTGGGGCACATCATCGAACAGGCCGGCGAGGCCTATGCGCCGTCCAACCCGGCGTTGCTGGACCAGGCCAGCTGGGTCGGCTGGCGGCTGGCCGAGCTGTTGCCGCTGAGCGAGCAGCAGCGCCTGCAGCTGCTGCAGATGGACGACCCGCACCAGCGATTGCAGCAGTTGCTGGGCTGGATGCCGTAGCAGCCTGCCTTGGGTGGGTGTGCACCTTGGTGCACACGCTGGGGCATGCGTGGAATGCCATCCACGCACGGCGTGGGATCTACTGTAGAGCCGAGCCTTTGCTCGGCTTGATGGTTCCCGCGAAGAGCAGCCGAGCATGGGCTCGGCTCTACAGTGGGTGATCGCGCACCGGTGCCGGTCAGGGCGTTGTGGTCTTCAACCGCAGCACCGGCAACCCGGTTTCGCTGTGCACGTCCTCGCGCTGCGGCAGGTCCTGCACGGCGTCCTTCACTGCGTTGAGCGCCGGGTCGACGCCACGCAGCGGGTGCCACATGCCGATCCACTCGAAATGACGCTCGTAGCGCAGGGTCTGCGCACTGCCCAGCCATAGCGGCGTACTGCCCGGTTGCAACTGCGCAGGGGCTGGCCACAGGCGCAGTACGTAGCGCTCATCGCGGTGTGTACCCGGGCGCACCATCAACAGCGCTTCCACGCGCGTGTCCAGCGTGGCTGGCAGCACCGGCAGTTCGTCGGCACCCGTGTTCTTGTCCAGCATCAGCAGCGCCTCCTGCCAGCCGGCCTGTTCCTGCCGCTTCCAGCCGCGTGCTTCCAGCTGCGCCTGCAGCGGGGCCAGCGGGCCCGCCACCTGCACGTCCAGCGGCCAGCGCTGGTCGTCGTCGAACTCGTTGCGGCGCGCCGGCAGTGTCGCCCAGTCGTGCTGCCACCAGGCCTGCATGTCCATCGCCTGCGCCGCCGGCAGGGTCGGCTCGAAGCGTTCCAGCTTCACCGGAATGTGGCGCGGCGCGTACCACATCGCCGCCACGGCGAAGACACCGTAGAACAGCCACGCCACCGGCTTCACCCAGAACGAGCGGTTGAAGCGGCGGCGGTAGGCGATGCCCAGCACCAGCAGCCAGAACGTGCCGAACAGCATGCCGCCGATCACATCGCTCAGCCAGTGCGCGCCCAGGTACAGGCGCGAGAAGCCGATCAGGCTGACCACGATGCCCGACACCAGGTACGGCCAGACACGGGTGCGGCCAGGCATCTCGCGGGCGATCAGCACCGCGAAGAAGCCGAAGGTGATGGTGGCCATGGTCACCGACACCGACGGGAAGCCAAAGCCACTGCTGGCATCGACCGGTCGCACCACATCCACCGTTGCGCCGAGCAGCATGGTCAACGCCAGGCCGAAGGCAAGCGCGGCCAGCCAGTGCGCGGCTGCCATCCAGCGGCGGCGCCAGATCAGGTAGCCCATCGCTGCAGCGGTGGCCGGCAACAACACCTGCCAGGCGCCCAGCGATGCCAGCGCGGCCATCGGGTAATCGGCCAGCGGATTGCGCAGCGCCAGCATGGCCTGGTGCACCAGCAGGTCGATCGCCAGCGGCTCGCCATGGGCGACCACCACGGTCAGCAGCGCGAACCAGCCCCAGCCCAGCACCAGCAGCATCAGCGCCAGCATCGCCAGCGGCACCGACTCGCGGCGCTTCGGGTCCAGCACACCGACGGTGTAGCGGCCCAGCGTCGGGTGTCGGTTGGACCAGTCCAGCAGCCGCGCCAGCCAGTTGTCCATGCGCGCGGCCGACCAGCGGTAGCCGTACAGCACGATGGCCCAGACCAGGCCGAGGATCACTGCCAGCAGGCCGACCACCACCACCAGGCGCCCTGCGACGGCGGCCACCGCGTCGTAGGCCTCGCCGAGCACCCAGCCCGGTGCCAGGAACAGCACCGCCCACGAAATGCTGGCGATGCCACTGGCCTGCATGTAGCGGCTGGCCGGCATTTTCATCATGCCGGCGATGGCCGGCACGAACGGCCGGATCGCGCCCACGTAGCGTGCTACCAGGATGCTCTTGAAGGCATTGCGGCGGAACAGGTTTTCGCCGCGGTCGAGCAGCTGCGGGTAACGGCTGAAGGGCCACACGCCACGCAGGCGGTCACCCCAGCGGCGCCCGATCCAGTAACTGATGCCATCACCGGCGAATGCGCCCAGTGCGGCTGCCGCCACCGCATACGGCCCGGAGATCTGGCCCAGCCCGATGAACACGCCCACCGCGAACAGCAGCGGCAGGGCCGGCACGATGGCGCCGAGAATGATCACCGCATCGCAGAAGGCGATGAGGAAGATAACGGCACCCGCCAGCACGGGGTGAGCGGCAATCCACGCGAGGGTGGCGTCGATCCATGAAGAGTCCATTGCCCGATTATAGGGGCGTGAAGGTGACTGGTTCCCAGCCGCTTGGTGACCGTTTGCAACGGGCGCCATCGCCTAGAATGGGCACATGCCGCATTCGCCAGACACGCCCTCGCACGCCCTGAAGGCCGACAGCTTCGGTCGCATCCTCCTTGTGGAAGGGCCGGCCGGCCCCTTTGTACGCCGTGATCTGGGCGCCACACCACTGTGGTTGCGGCTGCCAGCCTGGTGGCTGGCCCGCCGTGAAGCACGCGCACTGCGCCACATCCACGGCATGGCCGATGTGCCGCAGCTGCTGGCGTGGGATGGACGTCATCTCGACCGCAGCTTCATGGCCGGCGACGCCATGTACCAGCGTCCGCCTCGCGGTGACCTGGCCTGGTTCCGCGCCGCGCGTCGCCTGCTGCAGCAGCTGCATCGCAATGGCGTGGCCCACAACGATCTGGCCAAGGAAGCCAACTGGCTGGTCACCGACGATGGCCGCCCGGCGCTGATCGACTTCCAGCTGGCGGTGATCGGCAACCCGCGTTCGCGCTGGATGCGCCTGCTGGCCCGTGAGGACCTGCGCCACCTGCTCAAGCACAAGCGCATGTACTGCCGCGAGTCGCTCACCCCGGTGGAAAAGCGGGTGCTCAAGCGCACCTCGTGGGTGCGCGAACTGTGGTTCGCCACCGGCAAGCCGGTCTACCGCTTCGTCACCCGCCGCATCCTGCATTGGGAAGACAACGAGGGGCAGGGGCCGAAGCCGTGAGCCGTGCGCAGGTGGTGACCGGCCCGCCGAGCGCGGGCAGCGTCCTGCGCCCACAGCTGGCCGGTGCCGACTTCGTGCACGCCTGCCAGGCGACGACCCGTCGCGATGGGCGCTCGGCCTTGCAGGCCTATCGCGACATGGCGGCGACCATTCCCGGCTGGTTCGATGGGCTGATGGCGCTGCGCAATCGCGGCATGCGCCTGCTCGGCATGAAGCACCTGGGCTCGTTGCGCGCGGTGCAGGACATCGCGCAGCCGCGTCCGGGGCAACGGCTGGGCATCTTCACCCTGCAGTCGCTGGATGACGATGCCATCGTGCTGGAAGACGACGACCGCCACCTGCGTGTGCAGCTGGCCCTGCAGTGGCAGGGCGATGTGCTGGAAGTGGCGACGGTAGTGCATACGCACAACGCGTTCGGGCGTGTGTACATGCTGCCGGTCGCCCCGGTGCATCGGCTGATCGTGCCGCATCTGCTGAGGAAGCAGGTGCAGGCGTACCGGTAGATCCACGCCATGCGTGGATGAATTAAGCAATTCAATGGTCGCGTGCAAGTGAGTTTGCCGTCACCGATGTCAGCCTGCCAGGCAACAACGCGGAGCTGTGAGCGGCGGGGTCGGAGGCGCGTTGATCGGTGCCATTGGTCGAGGGACAGTTACAGTGGGAGGAGCTGTCGCGATTCAAGCGGTGACCAACGCCTTCACGGGGGCGGGCAGTGTTCTTGCTCAGAATGCCTAGGAAGGAAAGCCCACGTCCGGTGCGGAGCTTGCGTCAGCGATGGCGGGTAGTGTCGGTGGCGGTCTAGTTGCGAGCGGAATTGGTGTGGCTGCTGGTGATTTTGCGGGAGCTGCGGCCAAAGGGAATCTACAAAGGATGGTCGCCTCCTCTGCACCCGGAGTGCCAAATATGGCCCATGCGACCGCGTCAACTGCAGCAGCTATTCCGAAGCAGAGCTTGGGGCAGGCCACCATGTCACAGACTGCCCAGGCATCAGCTCAGATGGCGACTGCGGCAGCACAGAAGGAACTGGAGAAAAGGAAGTGAAGACATCAACGCGTTCTTTGTTAGTTTATGAGATAGGAGGGGTGCTGTTCTTTGTGCTGATCTACGTCATCCTTGACTACAGAGGGATTGGCAACGCGGCTCGAATTGCTCTTTACCCTTTTTTTGTGTTTCAAGCCTTTCTGCTGTCGTCATATTTTGTAGATGCCTTGAAGGGTAGATGGCGTCGCTGAGTTTGGAAGCTGGCAACAGAACGAAATGAGCAACCCAATGCATACCGTTTCCAGCGTTGAAAGAGCGCTGATTGAAGCTGTGGCAGTCTGCCTGCCTGCGGCCTCTGCTTCGCAGCTTCAAGCCGACCTGGCTTCCGCAAGCGCTGTGGAAACCAGTCTGGGTGGAGCTCGGGTGGGATTCGTCATTTCTGGATATGAGCGTCCGCCGTATCTAGGGCAGCACGCATATCCCGTCGAGCTGCAGATGCAGGACGCAGATGGTGCTGAACTCACGCCGATTCTTCATGCGGACGCAAACGACCGGCTACTGGAGCTGGAGATCATTCGTTGGGATGGTGGCGAGCTGATATCTCCGCAGATCGAGAGCGTGGTCTGCTATGCATGAGGTGGCGAAGAAGGATTCTGGTGACGACAAGGGCAATGTGCAGAATGCCAGCCTCGAAGAGCCAGTGGATGTCGCGGAAGCGCTTGCGATGTATCAGCGCTTGATGCTTGAACGAAGCGATGCGGCGTTCGTCGCCGACTTCATGGTGTTCTGTTGGCAGGCCGTTGATCCCGGGCGCGTCGCCGCATTGGACTTGCCTGGGGACGTTGTGGATGCGTGCGCTGATCAGCTATCCCTGCTGATGCGGATGGAGGATCAGCAGGATCAGCAGGATCAGCAGCGCGCGGCGCCAGCTTTCTGGAAGCGCTACATCGAGTGGGCGGACTACGCCATCGATTTCCCGCTTGATGAACGCAAGCGGTTCATCTGTGAGGCACCTGGCTACCTGGAGCCAGCATTTTCTGTGTTCGTGGCCACTGGCGGTGCTGAGATGAGGTCTGAGGCGATGGAGCTCCTGGCTGAGCACTCCGGGTCTGGCACAGCGAGGGCTGCCTATGTCAGATCGGTGATCGAGAGTCGGCTCAGCTCTGAAGGGTCATATGGTCATCAATCCGTCGGTGGCTGATGGCTGTCAAAGGGGTCTGCCCATCACAACGGAAAGTGGTCGACGTGCAACGGTTTGAATAGAGCACTTGGTATATCCCTGCTGCTGGCAGCGGGTGGGACGGGTCTGGTTCCCGCCTTTTCCAGAGACAAGCATCCAGGCATCTGCCAAGGAATGAGTGGGTCGCGCAATGATGTGCAGTCCTGCCAGACACCGCTGCAGGCGCTTCTTGCGAACTCGGGCGGCTATGATGGCGGGCACTTTGCTGCGTTCGGCTACCTGCTCCATGAGGGTGGAAGCAGTGATGCCCTCGGCCCCTCCGCCGATGCGCTGGTCGATCTGAGTGGCGCGGAGTACGAGGACTCCGTGCGTGGCATCGAGCCAGGCCTGTACTTTGTCATGCTCCAGGGGATGTATTACGCGGGGGGGGCAGTGAACGGTGCCTGCGTGGGCGAACTGAGGGCGCCTTTCATATCGCGCACATCAAAGGTCGATGAGGTTGATTGACCAGAGTGCTGTTGAGGTAATGCATGTGGGACTGCGCACACGCCATCCTCTATTACGAGAGCCAAGGGCAGGACTCGCTCCTGGTGCATGAGAACGTGTACCTGATCAGTGCCGATAACGACGAGCGCGCTCTTGAGAATGCAAACGCGCTTGCTCGCGGGTATGAGGATCCGAGCGGCCGCCTGATGGGTGAAGACGGTAGAGCGCCCCTCTATCGATGCGCCGGAATCCGCAAGCTGATATCAGTAGAGACTGATGAGGACCCTGCCGAGGGACGCCTGCACTCCGGTGTGGAGGTCACGTACTCCGTCATGGCGGTGGATACGTTGGATCAGGTGAGACGTCTTGCCCGTGGTGATGGCGTGGAAGTGCTGTACCAGGAATGGAAATGTAGAGCCGAGCATGGCTCGGCTCTACAGAGGCGGGTGACCTTACGGCGTCGCCGGCACCACCTGCTGGCCAATGAAGTTGCGCTTGGCGTCGAAGTCGTACGCGATCTGCAGCTGGCCCACATCCGGGCAGGCGTGGCAGTCGCGCAGCGGCGTGCGGTACATCACGCGGATGCCGTCGTTCTCCAGCGGCGTGGCCCCGGCCGACTGCGCCGGTGCGAACGGCGTGGCCTGCGGGTGGTCCTTCAGCAGGGCCTGCACGGTGGGATCGGCACGCAGGGTGTCGTCCAGCTGCACGGCATCCACATCAATGCGCTTGCCGGTGGCGTCGACCAGGCGGGTGCCCTCGTTGGTGTTGGCGCGGAACGGATATTCGACCGTGGCAATGCCCAGGCCTTCGTTCTCGTGCCAGGCCGTCACGTAGGCCAGCTCGCCGCCGGTGGACAGCTGTTCGGCGGCGGTGATCGCATCGGCGCTGGCGCCGCCGGCGCGCATCGCATCGCGCAGGCAATCACGCGTGGCGGCGTTCTCGCCCTGGCGGCAGGCGTTGAGGTCGCCATCCCACACCACTGCCTCGCTCCAGCGCAGCTTGCCGTCGGCGGCGGCCTTCTCTGCGCTGGGGGTGTCACCGGCAGGCGGCTCCTTGCCGGGTTCCGGCGAACGGCCCTGGCAGGCAGTCAGCAGGGCAAGCCCCAGGGCAGGCAGCAACAGGCGGGAACGGCGCATGGCGTGGACCTCGTGCGTTGACTGGAGGCCCGAGTATCGTCAAGGCCGGGTGAACTCCACGTCGGCGCGGCATACTAGCGGCTTATTGCATACGCTGGAGTGTGGAACGTGGGCAGTCTGCAGGGCAAAACGCTTTTCATCACCGGTGCCTCGCGCGGCATCGGCCTGGCCATCGCACTGCGCGCTGCGCGCGACGGCGCCAATGTGGCCATTGCGGCCAAGTCATCGGTGCCGAATCCGAAGCTGCCAGGCACCATCCATACCGCGGCCGAAGCGGTAACAGCAGCGGGCGGCCAGGGGCTGGCGCTGAAGTGCGACATCCGCGAGGAAGAGCAGGTGCACGCGGCGGTTGCGGCCACGGTCGACACCTTCGGTGGCATCGACATCCTGGTCAACAATGCCAGCGCGATCTGGCTGCGTGGCACGCTGGATACGCCGATGAAGCGCTTCGACCTGATGCAGCAGGTCAATTCGCGCGGCAGCTTCCTGTGCGCGCAGGCCTGCCTGCCATACCTGCTGCAGGCGCCGAACCCGCACATCCTCACTCTCGCGCCGCCGCCGAGCCTGGAACCGAAGTGGTGGGGCGCGCATACCGGCTACACGCTGGCGAAGATGGGCATGAGCTTCGTCACGCTCGGCCTGGCCGCGGAATTCGGCCCGCAGGGTGTGGCGGTGAACGCGCTGTGGCCGCGCACGGTGATCGCCACCGATGCGATCAACATGATTCCGGGCGTCGATGCGGCCGGCTGCCGCACGCCGCAGATCATGGCCGATGCTGCGCACGCGGTGCTGGTGCGCGAGGCGGCGGGTTTCCACGGCCAGTTCCTGATCGACGATGACGTGCTGGCACAGGCGGGTATCACCGATCTGTCCGGCTATGCGGTGGATCCATCGCGTCCGTTGTTGCCGGATCTGTTCCTGGAATGATCGCGCGTCGCCGGCAGAGGCCGAGGGCTGCGACCTTCGGCCTGCTGCGCTAGAATGCGAGGCTGTAATCGTTTTCAACAAGGACGTGAACCCATGTCACGCACTCTTTCCGTCGCGGCGCTGGCCGCTTCGCTGTCGATTGTCCTGGCTGCCTGCGGCGGCAAGGCACCCGCAACCACTGGCGACGCCGGCCCTTCCAGCACGCCCGACGCCAGCGCGGCGCCGTCCGACGCACAGCAGCAGTTGACCGCCAAGCTCAACGCCTACATCGGCTGCTTCAACACGCTGGATTCGAAGACCCACGGCAGCATCGAGTCCTATACGCGCTGGATCAAGGACGTCGAGGCCGGCCCGAGCGGGCGCGAGACCCAGGTGTACGGTCCGTTCGAGATCAGCGATTACGACATGAAGCAGTGCGATGGCCCCGTGACCGAGGCGATGGCTGCCAAGCCGGCGCTGGCTGAGCTCGATGCCGCTGCTGGCCATTACCAGCAGGCGCTGAAGGCACTGGTGCCGCTCAGCAAGGACGCGCACGACTATTACGATCGCCAGGACTACGAAGACGACCAGTTCGCCAAGGGAAAGCAGCTGCACGCGCCCTTGATGGCCGCCTTCAAGGAGTTCGTGGCTGCCAGCGAAACGTTCAACGCCGAGCTGGAGCGCCAGAACGACGCCGCCCAGCGCGAGCAGCTCAAGGTATTGGAACAGGCCGAGGGACGCACGCGCGAGTACTACCGTCTGGCAATGATGCTGGAAGCCAAGGCCATCATGGATCTGATGAGTGAGGATGACTTCGATCAGGCCAAGGCGCGCGAGCGTCTGGATGCGTTCAACCGCATTTCCGACGAAGCGCATGCGAAGGTGGCTGATCAGGAGCCGGGCAAGCTGGACTGGAACAGCTTCGAGCGTGAAGCCGAGAACTTCCGTCGCGAAGGCAAGGAGCGGCTGCAGCGCGTCAGCGAGAAAAAGCCTTACAGCGATTTCGAACGACGCATGCTGGATTCGCCGTCGATGGCGCCGCGTGGCTCCGCCAACAAGCTGATGCAGGAATACAACTCGCTGGTTTTCCAGAGCAACCGCCAGTAGCGAAGCTCAACGTTATTTTTGTCGCGATCGAGCAGGATGATTGCGACATGACGCGCCCCGCAGCCCCGAATGCCAGCACCTTCCCGAGGTGCTGGAGCGCGCGCCCGCGCCATGCATGAAGATGCCTGCAGTTTTCACTGGTGCAAGGAACTGATTTGAACGCATCCACACGCCTGATTCCCGTTCTCCTGCTTGGCGCGCTGGCCGGCTGCAACAACCCGGCGGGGCTGGCGGTCGCCGACCCCGGGCTGGGGAAGGTGAACGCCTACATCGAGTGTTACAACGGCGTCGAACAGCCCATCCGCGAGGGTTTCCAGACCTATACGGGCTGGATGAAGGATCCCGAGGCCGGCCCGACCGGCAAGGAAGCGCAGCCGCGTTCACCCGGCAAGCTGTTGTCGCACCGGGTCGACTATTGCGGCCAGCCGCTGACCGATGCGCTGGCAAAGACCCCTGCCACGCCGCTGGATGCACCAGCGCGACAGTACCAGCGGGCATTCCAGGCACTGAACACCCTGATCGAGCGTGCCGATGGGTACTTCACCCGCGAGGACTATCGTCGCGATGGTGGCGAAGGGATGCGCAGCCAGCATACCCCGCTGATGCAGGCCTATGCTGATTTCTTCAAGGCCAGCGAAGCGATGGATGCTGCGCTGGAAAAGAACGAGAACGATCGCCGCGCCGCCCAGCTGAAGCAGATCGAGGAAAGCGAAGGCCGCTCGCTGGCCTATTACCACCTGCGCCTTGTCGGCGATGGCAAGCAGCTGGCGATGGCGTTCCAGAGCGACGCACCGGACGTTGCGGCGTTGCGCGGCCAGCTGGCCGACTATCAGGCGCTGGTGACGGAAATCCAGAACAGTGGTGTCGGCAAGGACGACCCGATGTGGGGTCATGTGCAGCGTTCGGCCGACAAGCTGGTGCGTACCGCCGGTCGCGGTGTCGAACGTCTGGAGCAGGGCAAGCCGATCACCGCCGATGCGTTGGCCGCCGAGCGCAAGGCGTCGGGCAGCTGGCTCACCACCGATCCTGAGGGCGCGCAGTCGACGATCCTGGATGCCTACAACGACCTGGTGACCACCAGCAACCGCATGCGTTGAGGAGGATCCACGCATGGCATGGAGCTACCGAGGGTAGTGCCGGGTCACGCCCGGCACGCACCCTGCGGGTTTGGTAGTGCCGGCCGCTGGCCGGCATGTGCCTCAATGGCTGAATGCATCCGGTAGTTCACCCCCGCACTTGCGGCAATGCCGGGCATCCGGCTCGTGGCCTTCCAGCCCGCAGTGCGGGCAGCCACGCGCATCGCGGCGCGCGGCCAGCTCGGCTTCGCGCATGGTGCTGGCCAGCTCCGCGGTGTAGATGCCGGTGGGCACGGCGATGATGCTGTAGCCGATCAGGATCAGCACCGACGTGACGAAGCGGCCAAGCACGGTCTGCGGCACGATGTCGCCGAAGCCGACCGTGGCCATGGTCACCACCGCCCAGTACATGCTGGCCGGGATGTTGGTGAAGCCGTGTTCGGGGCCCTCGATCACGTACATCAGCGCGCCGGCGATGATGGTGATGGTGATCACCGTGAACAGGAACACCAGCACCTTGCGCCTGCTGCGCCACAGCGACGTCATCAGCACGCCGCTTTCCTCGATGTAGCGGGTCAGCTTGAGGATGCGGAACACGCGCAGGATGCGCAGCGCGCGTACCACCAGCAGGCTCTGCGCGCCAGGAATGAACATCGACAGGTAGGCGGGCAGGATCGACAGCAGGTCGATGATGCCCCAGATGCTCACCGCGTAACGCAGCGGACGCTTGACCACGGCCAGCCGCAGCAGGTACTCGGCGGTGAAGATGATCGTGAAGGCCCATTCCAGGATGTACAGGCCGGTGGACCATTCGGCATGCAGGTGCTGCACGCTGTCGATCATCACCACCAGGATGCTGGCGACGATCGCCACTACCAGGATCAGGTCGAAATTGCGCGAGGGCCGCGAGTCGTGGCGGTAGATGATGTCGAACCACCGGCGGCGCCAGCCGGTCTCGGTGGCGGGGTTCAGCTGGGGGGCAGAAAACGGTCGCATGGGCGCATTGTGCCGCAGGGGTTCCGGCGCGAGAATGGGGATTCCTGAACCCTGCCGACTGCCATGACCGCCGCTACCGATCCGCTGATCTCCCTTTCGCACTATTACCTGCCGGTCTACAAGCCCCGTCAGGTGGTACTGGAGCGAGGCCAGGGCGCCCGCGTGTGGGACAGCCAGGGCCGTGAGTTCATCGACCTGGCCGCCGGCATCGCCGTGTGCGGGCTGGGCCACAACGATCCGGACCTGGTGGCCGCACTGGTCGAGCAGGCCGGCAAGCTCTGGCACACCAGCAACGTGTTCTACAGTGCGCCGCCGCTGCACCTGGCCGAGGAGCTGGTGAAGGCCAGCCGCTTCGCCGAGCGCGTGTTCCTGTGCAACTCCGGCGCCGAAGCCAACGAAGTGGCGATCAAGATGGTCCGCAAGTGGGCCTCCAGCCAGGGCCGCCCGGCCGACAAGCGGGTGATCATCACCTTCCGTGGCAGTTTCCACGGCCGCACCCTGGGCGCGGTGACCGCCACTGCCCAGCCGAAGTACCAGGAAGGCTACGAGCCGCTGCCCGGCGGCTTCCGCTACATCGATTTCAACGATGAAGTACAGCTGGAAACCGCGATGGCCGCCGGCGACGTGGCGGCGGTGATGCTGGAGCCGATCCAGGGCGAGGGCGGCGTGATGCCGGCCAAGTCCGGTTTCCTCAAGCGCGTGCGCGAACTGTGCGACCAGCACAACGCACTGCTGGTGCTGGACGAGATCCAGGCCGGCATGGGCCGCACCGGCACGCTGTTCGCGCACTGGCAGGACGACGTGGTGCCGGACATGGTTACCCTGGCCAAGGCACTCGGTGGCGGCTTCCCGATCGGCGCGATGCTGGCCGGCCCGAAGGTGGCCGAGACCATGCAGTTCGGCGCGCACGGCACCACCTTTGGTGGCAACCCGCTGGCTGCTGCGGTGGCCCGCGTGGCGCTGCGCAAGCTGGCCTCGGCGGAGATCGCCGCCAACGTCAGTCGCCAGTCCAAGGCGCTGCGCGATGGCTTCGCCCGCATCAACGACGAGTTCGGTGTGTTCAGCGACGTGCGTGGTCGTGGCCTGATGCTGGGCGCGGTGCTGAGCAAGGACTTCGCCGGCCAGGCCGGTGCGATCCTCGACCACGCCGCCGAGCAGGGCCTGCTGACCCTGCAGGCCGGCCCGGACGTGCTGCGCTTCGTGCCGTCGCTGAACATCACCGACGAAGAAGTGGCCGAAGGCCTGAAGCGCCTGCGCGCGGCGATTGCCGCGTTCATCGCCGCGCGCTGAGGCCATCGTGCCGGGGTCGGATCCCTCTTCTGCGGAGAGGGCTCTGACCCCGTTGCTGAGGAATGCCCGTAGAGCCGAGCCCATGCTCGGTTCATCGCGATGCCAGGCCACAGCAGCCGAGCATGGGCTCGGCTCTACAGTAGTTCACGCAATCCGGTAGCGCTTCAACACCTTGCCCAATCCCCGGCCATCGCGCACGGTTTCCGCGTGCAGGCCGGCAGCGCGCGCGCCACGCACATTGGCGAACAGGTCATCGACGAACAGCGTGCGCGAAGGTGCCACGCCCAGCGCTTCCAGCGTGCGCAGAAACACCGCCGGCGCAGGTTTGCGCAGGCCGAAATCCGCACTGCAGAACACGCGCGCCTGCAGGGCAGGAAACAGTTCCGGCAGCAGGGTGGGCAATGCCTGCTGCATCAGCGCGCCGTTGTTGGTCAGCACCGCGATTGGCAGTTGCAGGGCCTGCAATCGTTGCAACACGGCCGCCTGAGGATGGCTGGCGGCCCGTCGCGCCGCGGTCCATGCAGCCACATCGACAGTCGTGCCCAGAAGCTCTCCCAGCTGCGCCAGATAGGCCGGGCCGTCCAGCGTGCCATTGTCATGCGCTGCTTCCAGACCGCTGTCGTACAGCGCGGCCTGTACGGCGTGCGTCGGAACCTGCAGTGTCCGGGCCAGATGCAGCACGCGTTGCCCGCGCTGGTACTGCACCAGCACGCCATCCACATCCAGCAGCAACAGGTCGATCCGCATCGGCTGAGCATGCCATTGCGATGAGTGCGCGGGAAACCCTGGAGCTGGCATGCGACAGACGGTCGCAGACGGCGCCGCAGGGGGCTGCCTAGAATGGCGCTTGAATCCGCAGGAGATGCAATGATGAAGGCTTGGAGGGTGGCAGTGGGACTGGGTGCGCTGATGCTGGCGCCGTCGGCGATGGCGCGGGTGTGTGCGGTGAGCATCGACAGCACCGACCAGATGAGCTTCAGCAGCCGCGAGATCAAGGTTGCCGCTGATTGCACCGCCGTGGACCTGACCCTGCGCCATACCGGCAAGCTGGCGGTCACCGCGATGGGCCACAACTGGGTGCTGACCCGCAGCGCTGATTACCAGCCGGTGGCGATGGCGGGCATGCGCATGACCCTGGCTGACAGCTACCTGCCGAAGGCCGACAAGCGCGTGCTGGCGCACACCAAGGTGATCGGCGGCGGCGAGACCACGCGCGTGCGTTTCTCTACCCAGGGCCTGCAGAAAGGTGGCGACTACACCTTCTTCTGTTCGTTCCCCGGCCACTTCGCGATGATGAAGGGCAAGTTCCTCTTCGGTTAGAAAAAAAGGGGACGGAGGGGATTAAGTCGTTTGTGCACAAACGACTTAATCCCCTCCGTCCCCTTTTTGCGATCAGCCCTTGGTGGCCTTGAACGCCACGCGTGCAGCGGCGAGGGTGGCCTCGATCACCGCATCGTCGTGCGCGCTGGACAGGAAACCGGCTTCGTACGCCGACGGCGCCAGGAACACGCCCTGGTCCAGCATCGCATGGAAGAAGCGGTTGAACGCCGGGATGTCACAGGCAGTGGCCTGCGCATAGGTCTCCACCTTCTCGCTGGTGAAGAACAGCCCGAACATCGCGCCCACGCGGGTGGTGGTCACGGCCACGCCGGCTTCGGCGGCGGCCGCTTCCAGGCCGGCACACAGGCGCGCGGTGCGCTCGGCCAGGTCGGCGTGGAAGCCCGGCTGCTGGATCAGTTCCAGCATCGCCAGGCCGGCGGCCATCGCCACCGGGTTGCCGCTCAGCGTACCTGCCTGGTAGATCGGGCCGGCCGGGGCGATCTGCTGCATCAGCTCGCGGCGGCCGCCGTAGGCCCCGACCGGCATGCCGCCGCCAATGATCTTGCCGAAGGTGGTCAGGTCCGGGGTGATGCCGTAGTGCGCCTGCGCACCGCCGAGGGCGACGCGGAAGCCGGTCATCACCTCGTCGAAGATCAGCAGCGCGCCATGCTTCGTGCACAGTTCGCGCAGGTGCTGCAGGTAGCCCTCGCGCGGCGGGATGCAGTTGGCGTTGCCGACCACCGGCTCGATGATCAGGCCGGCAATGTCGTCACCCTGCTGCGCGAACAGCGCAGTGGCCGCTTCGAAATCGTTGTAGGGCAGGGTCAGGGTCAGTTCGCTCAGCCCGGCCGGGACGCCCGGCGAGGTCGGCACGCCCAGGGTCAGCATGCCGCTGCCGGCCTTGACCAGGAACGAGTCGCCATGGCCGTGATAGCAGCCTTCGAACTTCACGATGCGGTTGCGGCCGGTCGCACCACGCGCCAGGCGGATCGCCGACAGCGTGGCCTCGGTGCCGGAGTTGACCATGCGCACCATCTCGCACGACGGCACCAGGCGGGTGATGGTCTCGGCCATGGTCACTTCGGCTGCGCACGGCGCGCCGAAGGACAGGCCGTTGTCGATCGCCTTCTTCACCGCCTGGCGCACGGCCGGGTGGTTGTGGCCGACGATCATCGGGCCCCAGGAACCGACGTAGTCGATGTAGCGGTTGCCGTCGACGTCGTACAGGTAGGCGCCGTCGGCGCGCTCGACGAAGAACGGTTCGCCACCGACCGATTTGAACGCGCGTACCGGCGAATTGACGCCGCCCGGCAGCAGTTGCTGGGCGCGGGAGAACAGGGCGTGGGACTGGTCGTGGTTCATGGGGCTTTCCTGGGCGTTACGCGAACTGGGCGAGGTAGGCGCGCTGGGTCGCGACCGGGTCTTCGGCGGCGAACACGCTGCTGACCACGGCGACCAGATCGGCGCCGGCGTCGATGATGGGACCGACATTGTCCGGCGTCAGGCCGCCGATCGCCACCCGCGGCACGCCCAGTGCGGCGCTTTGCCGCAGCAGGTCGGTATGCGCGCGGCTGCTGGTGACCTTGGTCGTGGTCGGGAAGAACGCGCCGAAGGCCACGTAGCTGGCGCCGGCGGCCACGGCCTTCTCTGCATTGGCCAGCTGGTCGTAGCAGGAGGCGCCGATGATGGCCTCGGCACCGAGCAGGGCGCGTGCGCTGGGGATGTCACCGTCGGTGCCGCCGAGGTGCACCCCCGCCGCGCCAACGGCTTTGGCCAGCGCCGGGTCGTCGTTGACGATCAGCGGCACGCCGTGTTCCGCGCACAGCGCCTGCAGGGCGGTGGCCTGCTCCCGCCGCAGCGCGTCACTGGCGGTCTTGTTGCGGTACTGCAGCCAGGTGGCGCCAGCGGCCAGCAGCGGCGCGGTACGGGCCAGCAGGCATGCGGTATCGGGCTCGTCCGGGGTGATCAGGTAGACGCCGCGGGGCGCCGGGGAAGCAGAAGTCATCGATGGCTACCGGTGAGTGGACCGCGATGGGACAATGGCGGCCCGTGAATCCAGCCCTGATTATCCGATGAGCGATGCCACCCCCACCACCTTGCGCACCTGGATGTGCGTGGTCTGCGGCTTCCTGTACAACGAAGCGGAGGGCCTGCCGGAGGAGGGCATCGCGCCGGGGACGCGCTGGGAGGACATTCCGGAGACCTGGACCTGCCCGGACTGCGGGGTCACCAAGGCCGATTTCGAGATGGTCGAGGTCGATTGATGAGGGTAGGTGTGGACCGTTGGTCCACACACCGACACCCTCAATGCAGCCGCGGCATCGGTCCGCCGAGGTCGATCAGCTTCTCGCGCAGCCACTGCGCATCACTGGCTTCCGGGTTGCGCTTCAGGTACTGCCCCAGGTCGTGGCGGGCACCGGCCAGGTACTCCAGTTGCAGGTAGGCCAGGCCGCGGTCACGCAGCGCATCGTCCTGCTCCGGGGCGAGCTTCAGCAGGCGGTCGGCACTGCGCGCGGCGCGGTCCCATTCGCCGGCTTCGGCATACACGCCGTGCAGGTTGCGCAGCATGCGCATCAGGATCGCGCGCGCCGGCGCCGGGTCCAGAATCTGCGCCAGCACCTGGTCGTCGGGCATCTGCCCGCCCAGGTGTGACTTGGCGCGTTCGCGCAGTTCGTCCACGTCCAGCGGGCGACCACCATTGAACGGGTCCATCACCAGCACGCCGTCGTCCACCGGCAGGCGCACCAGGAAGTGGCCGGGGAAGGATACGCCGTCGAGCGGAATGCCCAGCCGCCGCGCGACTTCCATCTGCACCAGCGCCAGCGAGATCGGGTTGCCCAGCCGGCGCTCGAATACTTGGTTGAGGTAGCTGTTGCGCGGGTCGTAATACTCGTCGTGGTCGCCGCTGTAGCCCAGCTCGTCGAACAGGTGGCGGTTGATCGCCGCCATCTTCAATGGACTGTTGTCGATGCTCTCCACTTCCGAGCGGAGGTGGTCGACATGGCTCTGGATCAGCGCATCGTAGGTCGACGGCTGCAGATCGGGGTATTCATCGCGCGCGATCAGCAGCGCGGTCGGCAACAGTGGCAGCGCCTCGTCTTCGAGGTCGGCCAGTGCATCCCAGTCGGGGAGTGTGATCCGGTCCTGCATGGCCACAGACTGGCGTCATTCGCAGGCCGTTTCAAGCGGTGCCGCGTGAAAAATGCAGGGGTCAGATCCCTTTCGCGTGCGAAAGGGATCTGACCCCTGCAGGGTTGCCGGCCAGCGGCCGGCACTACTGCGGGTGCCGGGCGCAGCCCGGCCGTACCTTACTTTTCGATGCCCGGGCCGAATTTCAGCTCCGTGCCGTCCTTCAACTGCAGCTTCTCGGCCTGGCCGGCGTTGAGTTCCAGCACGTAGCGCGCCGGGCCACCGCTGGGGTAGGGCGGGCACATGTCGCCGGCCGAGCACGGCGGTACGTCGCGCT
Organism: Stenotrophomonas sp. CASM106; assembly: GCF_049384825.1. Classification (NCBI taxonomy): domain Bacteria; kingdom Pseudomonadati; phylum Pseudomonadota; class Gammaproteobacteria; order Lysobacterales; family Lysobacteraceae; genus Stenotrophomonas; species Stenotrophomonas sp. CASM106. The sequence continues at coordinate 89,280 of NZ_JBMRFS010000010.1, read as the reverse complement.
GCTGGCTGACCAGCCTGCGCTGGCTGTCGAAGTACAGGATGTCCAGCGCGATCCTGGTGTTCTTCATCCAGTACGCCTGCATTTCTTCGCGGTCGTGGATGAACAGCATGCCGTGGTCGGCCGCCATCTGGTCGCGGAACATCAGCCCGCGCGCGCGGGTTTCATCGTTGGTGGCCAGCTCCACCTGGTAGCGGGCGCCATCCAGTTCGACCCAATGGCGGGCCGCGTCGGTGGCACAGCCGGCCAGGGCCAGCAGCGGAAGCATCAGCAGCGAACGCAACAGCGACATCGTCAGGATCCTTCGGAAGGGTCAGAGCACGACCGGCGGCTCGCCGCCGACGATCACCACGTCGGCGCGACGGCGCGCGAACAGGCCCACGCAGACCACGCCCGGCAGTTGGTTGAGCTCGCGCTCCAGCTTTTCCGGATCGGTGATCTGCAGGTTGTGGATGTCCAGGATCTGGTTGCCATTGTCGGTGACCACGCCTTCGCGCCAGGTCGGCTGGCCGCCGGTCATGTCGCGGATCTGGCGGGCGACCAGGCTGCGCGCCATCGGGATCACTTCCACCGGCAGCGGGAACCTGCCCAGCACCGGCACCTGCTTGCTCGGGTCGACGATGCAGATGAAGCGCTCGCTGGCCTCGGCGATGATCTTCTCGCGGGTCAGTGCGGCCCCGCCGCCCTTGATCAGGCACTTGTTCGGATCGCACTCATCGGCGCCGTCCACGTACAGCGACAGGTTGCCGCTGTGGTTCAGCTCGATCACTTCGATGCCGTGCTGCTTCAGGCGCGCGGTGCTCTGCTCGGAGCTGGACACGGCGCCCTTGATGCGGTGCTGGATGCGGGCCAGGGCATCGATGAAATAGGCCACGGTGGAACCGGTGCCGACACCGACGATCATGCCGTCTTCGACGTATTCGATGGCTTTCTCGGCGGCCAGGCGCTTGGCTTCGGACATGGGAGAACTCTCAGGCAGGGAATCAGGATTTCTTTTCCAGCGACAGCAGCAGCTTCCACTGCGCGGCAGTCACCGGGAACACCGACAGGCGGTTGCCCTTGGCAACCAGCGGGAAGCCTTCGCCCAGTTCCTCGGCGTGCAGCTTGATCTCGTCCAGCGCGATCACCTGCTTCAGCTTGCGGTCGAAGGCCACGTCCACCAGCATCCAGCGCGGGTTCTCGCGCGTGCTCTTGGGGTCGTAGTAGTCGGATTTTGGATCGAACTGGGTGTCGTCCGGATAGGCGGTGCTGGCCACCGTGGCCAGGCCGACGATGCCCGGCACCTTGGTATTGGAGTGGTAGAACAGGATGCCGTCGCCCACCTGCATGCCATCGCGCATGAAGTTGCGCGCCTGGTAGTTGCGCACCCCGTTCCAGGGTTCGACCTTGACCTTGGCCAGGTCATCAATGGAGAAGGCGTCCGGTTCGGACTTCATCAGCCAGTAGCGCTTGCGGGCGGTCATGCGTTCACGGGGGCAGCGGAGGGGAACAGGGTGCCGTCTTCGGTGCAGATCGCATCCACCGGCACGTCCCACGACGCCACCGGCAAGGACTCGACCTGCTGCACCGCGAACGCAGCACCGACCAGCCAGGGCGGCGCCGGCCGGTCATGGCGGAAGGCGAAGCTGCGATCATACCAGCCGCCCCCCATGCCCAGCCGCCGGCACTGTGCGTCGAAGCCCACCAGCGGGGCCACCACCAGCGCCATCTGCGCCGGTTCCAGCGTATCGTCCAGCGCTACGTCCGGTTCGGGAATGCCGTAGCGGTTGCTGGTCAGCGCCTGCCCCGGCCGCCACGGCGCGAAGCGCAGCACGTCGCCGGCCAGCACCGGCAGGCAGTAGGTGAGGCCTTCGGGCAGTTGCAGCTGCCAGCGGTGCAGGGCGATTTCGCCATCCAGCGCCCAGTAGCCGGCCACGGCGCCTTCGCGCGGGGCGAACGGCAGGGCGAGCAGGGCATCGGCAAGGGATTCGGCGGCAGCAATGCGCTCACCGGCGGAAAGGTCGCGGCGGCGTTGCCGCAGGTCGTGGCGCAGGGCCTGGCGCGGGTCGGTCATGGCAGCGTGCGGCAAGGATCAGCCGCCATTGTGCCGGAAAGAACAAGGGCGACGCCCGAAGACGCCGCCCTTGCTGGAATATTGCATTCTCCGCAATGTCGATGCATGCGAAACGACCTTGAACCCGGGGGCTCAAGTGGGAACGCTGGAGAACCATCGGGCTTCCCGCTACAAGGCGGACCTGCACTCCCGGCGCTGTCGCGCTCCCGGTGTCGTTCTTAAGGGACAAGGCGAATGTTTGCACATGCCGTCGAGTACCGCAGAGAACGCGTGGCCATTATAGCCAGCGTGCAGGATCTGGATAGGCCGTTCGTCGGCAACAGTCCGTGCCAATTCAGATATGCGAAAAGGGGACGGAGGGGATTAAGACGTTTCCGGCACGGATGGGGCGAATGCGCCTTAATCCCCTCCGTCCCCTTTTTCTAGGGGGTGCCGTCGATCGCGCGGTCGAGGCGCCTGTTCAGGTCGGCCAGCGTCTGCTGCAGGGCCACGGCCTGGCGGGCGTTCTCGTCGCGCAGCAGCTGCAGTTCGTGGGCCAGGTTCAGTGCGGCCAGCACGGCGACGCGGTCGACGGCGGCCATGCGGTTGCTGCCGCGGATTTCGCGCATGCGCGCATCGAGCAGGCGCGCGGCGGCCATCAGGCTGTCGCGTTCATCGCCGCCGACACCCACCGTGTATTCACGATCGAGGATGCGGACACTGACCGGTTCGGCGCTCATGTGTGCTGCTCCAGGGATTTGAGCCGGCTGATCATTGCTTCCACCCGCGAGCGTGCCTGCTCGTTCTTGGCCAGCAGCGTGGAACGCTCGGCCACCAGCTGTTCCTGCTGGTGGCGCAGGCTGCGGTTCTCCTCGGCCAGGCGCTGGTTGCGTTCGAGCAACGCTTCCACGCGGGCGGCGAAGTCCTGCAGCTGGGCAAGGGGATCGGCGGGTTCCATGCGGGCACGATAGGCAAGCCGGGCAAGGGCGGTCAAGCGTTGTCGCAGCAAGGCCTGGCGGCCGCAGAGAGGACGCCGCCGGGTTGCTACACTACGGGGTCTCACGGGCGCGCGCGTGCGCGCCCCGGGTTTCCTTTCCGAACGAGCCGCACGATGACCGAACTTCCCTCCGTCGACGACGTTACCCGCGCCAGCCAGGAACTGGGCCTGGGCGCTACCGCTGCCGAGCTGCACGGTGCGCTGTGTGGCTGGCTGGCCGCCGGTGGCGCCCCCGGCAACGACTGGCCGGCACGGGTGCTGGCCGACGACAACCTGCCGCCGGTGGCTGCCGACAGCGTGCTGGGGCAGCTGCTGCAGGCGACCATCAAGCAGCTGGAAGACCGCGACTTCGCCTTCGAACTGCTGCTGACAGACGGCGACGATGTGTCCGCGCAGGCCGATGCCATGTTCAGCTGGACCCGCTCGTTCCTGGGTGGTTTCGGCCTGGGCAGCGGCGGCCGTCGCCCGACCTTGTCCGAAGAGGGTGAAGAAGCGCTGACCGACATGGCCAGCCTGGCACGCGCCTCCAGCGAGGATTTCGAAGCGGGTGGCGATGATGACGACGAAGCACTGTCGGAGATCGAGGAGTTCATCCGCGTGGCGGTACTGCTGCTGCACGGTGACGTGGTGCTGGCCTCGCGCCATCGGCAGCGCCTGAACTGATGGACATCAAGCAGCGCACCGGCATCGCGGCCGGCGAATACAAGCGTCGGCGCCGCCAGCTGATGGACATGGCCGGCGAGGACGCGATCCTGGTGCTGCCGGCCGCGGCCGAGAAGGTGCGCAGCCTCGATACCCATTACCCGTTCCGCCAGGACTCGGACTTCCAGTACCTGAGCGGTTTCCCGGAGCCGGAGGCGGTATTGGTGCTGATCCCGGGCCGGCGCCACGGCGAGGCCATCCTGTTCTGCCGCGAACGTGATGCCGAGCGCGAAGCCTGGGACGGCAGCCGTGCCGGCCAGGAAGGCGCGGTGGCGCAGTACGGCATGGACGATGCGTACCCGATCGATGATCTGGACGACATCCTGCCGGGCCTGTTGGAAGGCCGTTCGCGCGTCTACTACCACTTCGGTCGCGACGCCGATTTCGACCTGAAGCTGATCGGCTGGGTCAACCGCGTGCGTTCGCAGGTGCGCCACGGCGCGCAGCCGCCGCATGAATTCCTTGAACTGGGCCATCTGCTGCACGAGCAGCGCCTGTTCAAGTCCGGTGCGGAAGTTGCATTGATGCACCACGCCGCCCAGATCAGCGTGCGTGCACATCTGGCGGCGATGAAGGCTGCCAGGGCCGGCATCCACGAATACGAGCTGCAGGCCGAGCTGGAACGCGTGTTCCGCGCCAGCGATGCGGTGCCGGCGTATTGCAGCATCGTCGGTGCGGGCCGCAACGGTTGCATCCTGCATTACCGGGACAACAACGCGCGTTCGCGCGACGGCGAGCTGGTGCTGATCGACGCCGGTGCCGAGTACCGTGGCTACGCCAGCGACATCACCCGCACGTTTCCGGTGAATGGCCGCTTCAGCGCCGAGCAGCGTGCACTGCACGACCTGGTCGGCGATGCACAGGCCGCCGCGCTGGCCCAGGCCAGGCCGGGCGTGCCGTACGAGGCCGGTCACCTGGCCGCGGTGCAGACCCTGACCGAGGGCCTGCTGCGGCTGGGCCTGCTGAAGGGGACGCTGGAAAAGAACCTGTCCGAAGGCCTGTACCAGCGTTTCTACCGGCACAAGACCGGGCACTGGATCGGGCTGGACGTGCACGATGTGGGCGATTACCGCCTGGCGGGCGATTCGCGGCTGCTGGAGCCGGGCATGGCATTCACCATCGAGCCGGGGCTGTACATCGGCGTGGACGATACGACGGTGGAACCGCGCTGGCGCGGCATCGGCATCCGTACCGAGGATGATGTGCTGATCACCGATGACGGTCATCGCGTGCTGACCGAAGGCCTGGCGCGCAGCGCCGACGAGATCGAAGCGGTGATGGCGGGGTAAGGGGTGTTCTGCAGGGCTTGCAGCCCTGCACCCGCAGAGGCAACAGCAAGAGCAACAGCAACAGCGCGCATTCCGTGGGATGGCGGGGCACTGTGGGTGTGCGGGGACGCCGTGAACCCATCCATGGGGGCTTGGTCGCGGCATCCATGCCGCTCACACCCCGCAAACCCACAGTACCCCGCCTTCGACAGGTTCACGCGGCTGTTGGCAACCGCGGTTATTGGCACGCGCGGCTGTTGGTAGGTGTCGACCTTGGTCGACACGGAGCGAGCGCAGCGAGCGACCCGCTTCTGCTTTTCTTTCTTCTTTTTCCGTGGTTGGACGCAGCAGGAAACTGTCAAAGGACGGGCGGGGTGGGTTTGCAGGACCGTTGGCGCCATGGATGGCGCCATCGAGCCCCCATGGATGGGTTTACGGCGTGTCCTGCAAACCCACCCCGCCCGGCCAAGCGCGGCCTTTGATATCAGCGCCCAACCACGAGGGGCTCAGCCGTTCGCCGCCGCAAACGCCGGCCGCGTCAGGTTGTCCGCCTCGCCCTCGGTGCACAGCACTTCGTCTTCAATGCGGATGCCACCATACGGACGGAAGAAATCCACGCGGTCCCAGTTGATCGCATCACCATGGCCGGCATCCTTCACTTCGTTCAACAGCATGTCGATGAAGTACAGGCCCGGTTCAATGGTCACCACCATGCCCGGTTCCAGTACACGGGTCAGGCGCAGGTACGGGTGGCCCGCCGGGCGCTCGATGCGGCCGCCCTCGTCGCTGGCCGCGAAACCGGCCACGTCGTGCACCTGCAGGCCGATCAGGTGGCCGATGCCATGCGGGAAGAATGCGGCGCTGACGCCGGTCTCCAGCGCGGTCTGCGGCGAGACCTTGATCACGCCGAAGTCCTTCAGCACGCCCATCAGCGAAAGATGTGCGTCCACGTGCAGCTGCCTGTAGTCGAAGCCCGGGCGCACCGCTGCGCACATCTGCTGCTGGGCGGCGTCGACGGCAGCAATCATCGCGGCGAATTCGTCGTGGCCCTGCGCGGCGTAGGTGCGTGTGATGTCGCTGGCATAGCCGTGCGCACTGGCGCCGGCATCGATCAGGAAGCTGCGCAGCGGCTGCGGTGCCTTGCGGCCCAGCTCGGTGTAATGCAGCACGGCGGCGTGTTCGTTCAACGCCACGATGTTGCCGTAGGGCAGCTCGTTGGCATCCTGGCCGACGGCCTGGCAGTACGCCATGTGGATGCTGAATTCGTCGGCACCGTTGCGGAACGCGGCCTCGGCGGCGCGGTGGCCGCGCACGCCCAGCACCTGCGCCTGGCGCATCAGCGCGATCTCATACGGCGTCTTGCTGCCGCGGTGCCATTCCAGGTAGTTCACCACCGGTGCCGGGTTGTTCGGCACGTAGCTGCCCAGCGCGCTCTGCGGCTCGCCGAGGATCGCGCAGCGCGACGGGTCGGCCGGCAGCAGGGCCAGCGCCTCTTCGGGCTTGCGGATGATGTGGATGTCGAAGTGCTCCACCCACCAGCCACTCGGTGCGTCCGGTACCACGTGCCAGTAATCGAAGGGCTGGTGGAAGATCACCGCCGGGCGCTTGCCCGGGGTGAACACGATCCAGCTGTTGGGCACCCGGGTCAGCGGCAGCCAGGCCTTGAACTGCGGATTGACCGCGTACGGGTAGTCGCGATCGTCGAACACCTGGTAGTGCAGGGTGCCGCTGGGCACGACCAGATGGTCGAAGCCGCCGCGGGCCAACGCCTGTTCGGCACGTCGGCACAGCACGGCCAGGTGGTCGGGGTACAGGGCGCCGGGGTTTTGCTGGATCATTGCGGTGGCTCGACACGGAAAACGGCCCTAGATTCTGCCGCATACCGGGAAAAACCGCTGTGCTGGAACCGGCACTCAGGCCGTCGAAACCGGTGCCTCGTCGCTGTCTTCGCCTATCCACTGGCGCAGCAGCTGCCGATGTTCGCGTGACAGGGTGAGGAAGCGGAAACCGGTCCAGCTCTGGCCGGGCACATGCGCCGGCTCGCTCCACAGCAGGTGCACGCCCACGTCAATGGCCTCGTGGCGGCCGTCACCGATCGGCAACGGGAAGCGGAACTGGTACAGCGCGTCCTCGCGCAGCGGGGTGCTGGCCAGCATCAACATGCCAGTCTCGGAGACATTGCCGAGCCGGCCCACCACGCATTCGCGCATCTGGTCGGTGACCGGTACCAGGTCCGAGACCTGGCGACGCGGCGCGCGGCGGGTGTCCTGCGGCGGTTGCACGTTCAAACGGACGCCTCCCTGTAACGGCCGCCGGCCAGCGCACGCAGCGCACCGAGGCTGGCCTGCCATGCGCGATCGACCAGCCGCCCCTTGTCTTCGGTGACCAGCTGCGCACGTCCAGCGCTGAGCTGCCGGGCCAGCGTATCAAGGTCGGTATCGGCGATCTTCTGCCCGCGCGGATTGACGAACAGGGCGTGGCCGGTCAGCAGGCTGTACCAGGACAGGCGCTGGCGGCGCAGGGTGCCGTCACCGTTGTCGATGTCGAACCAGCTGCCAAAGGGCAGGGTCACGAGCTGCTGGTAGGCCGCCTCTTCGGCGCTGCTGCGCGGCGTGCGCGGGGCGTCGGCGCTGCCGCTGGCAGCATGTTCGCCCAGTCGTGCACGTGCCTTCAGGCGCGCACTGAGCTCGGTGCGCGAGGTGCTTTCATCCTCGCCTCCTGGCGTGGCCAGGCGGCGCGCAACGGCGGCGGCTTCCTCGGCGTGATAGCCGACCTGCACGAGCGCCGATTCCACCTCGTTGGCCAGCACTGCATCGGTGCCACCGTTGGCATCGACGGCCTGCGCGGTCACCGCGGCGATGCGCTCGGTCTGTAGCAGGCGTTCCTGCCACTGCGGCGAATCTTCGCCATGGCGCAGGCGGGTGAGGGTGAGTGCATCGGCCCAGGCCTGGCGCAGCAGGGTCTGCACGAAGCGCGGCGGCGCCTGTGTCTCGCAGCACTGGTCGATCTGCGCATTGGCCTGGCGACGCGCCAGTTCCAGCCGTTCCTTGCCACGCGCGGCCTCGACGTGGCGGCGCTCGGCCAGTTCGGCGCGATGGGCCGCCGCGCGCTGATGCTGCTGCACGTCCTCGTTGGCGGTGGCGAAGGCCTCGGGCGAGCGTGCATCCTGGCCGAGCAGACCCTGCACGCTCTGCGCCATGCGCTGCAGCAGCTGGGGATCCACGTCATCGTCGCCCAGCCAGTTGGCGCCGACTTCGGCAATCTGGTTGAGCAGTTCGCGTGCAGGGTGTTCGTCGCGCACGAAGAAGCCGGGGTCGGCCATCGCCGCACGCGCCAGTGGTACCTGCAGGCGCGCCAGCAGGGCGGCCGGCACCGGGTCGGGGCGCTGCTGCTGCTGCACCTGCTGCATCAGCAGGCGCAGCAGGTCGAGGTTGTCGCGGTCGTGGCTGCCCAGCTGGGCCTGCGCGCCGTGCTCGCTGCGCAGCTGGGCGACCACCGCAGCCTGCAGGTCGGCGACGCCGGTGGCCGCGCTGGACTGGGCCTGCAGTCGCGCGAGGACCGCATCGACGGCCGCACTGGGCACGGCAGCGGTGTCCGCAGGAGGGGCAGTGGCATGGCGGGCCTGCTGCAGCAATTCATGCAGCGCACTGCCGGTGGACGTGGTCACGCCAGCGGTGGCTGCGCCCGGCGTACCCGCGTTGTTGAATGCGTCCTGCACCAGGTTCGACCAGGAACCGGCCGGAGCGGAGCCGTTCCAGCCGGTCAACGGCGCGGCGGAACGCTTGGCAGGCTGGGTCGTGCGGCCGCCGCCCACCGACTGGGTGATGATCCGCCGGGTGCTCGACGAGCGTGCCAGGTACGGGGTGTAGACCAGGCCCGGCAGCACGCCATGCTGGGCCAGCAGCGCATTGGCGCGGTCCAGCACATCGCCCAGGCGTTCCAGCACCTGCCGCTCGAAGCTGCGGTACAGCGCAAGCTGCACCTCCACGCCAAGGGCGTCCTGTTCGGCGATCCGGCGCACCATCGCGCACAGGGCCTGCGGTGCCAGTGGCAGGGTGTCGGCCTCGAACGCCGGCGCCGCCGCGAGCACGCCCAGGCGCTGTCCCAGCAGGTTCAACGTATTGGTTGAACGCAGGGTCTCGCGCCGGATCATTTCGGTCAGCAGCAGGTCGCGATCCACCTCGTGCTCATCGACCAGCGACAGGCCGAGCGTGCCCGGTAGCGGCGGCGGCGAAGCAGGCGCCGCAGCGGCGGTGGACGGCTCGCGCAGGCCCGCCAGCGCTTCGGCCACGGCATCGAGCATGCGGTCGGCGAAATGGCCGGCGAAGGCGTGCAGCTGGCCACGCTGGGCCATCAGGTCCGCCTGCTGCATCGGATTGCGTGCGCGGTCGGCGTCGTGCAGCAGCGTCTGCTCCAGCGCTTCGACGGTCAGGATCAGGGGCGCGGCCAGCGTTTGCCGGCACAGGCCGATCAACGCACCCAGCAGCTCACGCACCCGCGGTGGCAGGTCGCTGGCGGCCAGGCGTGCCTTGTCGGCAGAGGTGATGGAAAAGACAGCTGACATCGGCGAGCGGTACCCGGATTCCCGCGGATCGATCCTGTGAATCTACCGTGTCGGCCGCAGTCGGCGCTACTTTAGGCTGAACGTGTCTCACGTTCATCGGGCAGGGCCGACGGATGAACGGTAGTGCCTGCCGCTGGCCGGCAGCGCTGTCTTTACCAGAGTGCCGGCCAGCGGCCGGCACTACCCGGTATGGCGGAAGGCTTATTCCTCCAGGAACAGGCTCACCACATCGTTGGTGAACCGGCGGCCCAGCTCGGTCGGCTGCACATGACCCTCCGCCACCTCCAGCCAGCCGCGCTGGACGGCCTCGGCCAACGGAGCGTCCAGCACGCCGCGCGGCAGCCCGGTGCGCGACTCGAAATCGCGAAGGCCGAACCCTTCGTGCAGGCGCAGCAGGTTGAGCATGTACTCGAACGGCAGGCGCTCGGCTGCGATCACATCGTCACCCCCGAAAGAGGCCGGCGTGCCAGCGCTGTCCAGGTAGGCCTGCGGATGCTTCAGCTTCCAGCGGCGCAGCACGTGTTCTTCGGCGCCCGAGCTGATCTTGCCGTGCGCACCGGCACCGATGCCCAGGTAATCGCCGAAACGCCAGTAGTTCAGGTTGTGCGCGCTTTGCCGGCCGGGGCGCGCATAGGCGCTGACCTCGTACTGGCCGAAACCAGCCTGTGCCAGCAATGCCTGGCAGTGTTCCTGCATGTCCCAGGCGTTGTCTTCGTCGGGAATGCCCTGCGGCGGCCGCGCGAAGAACACCGTGTTCGGTTCCAGGGTCAGCTGGTAGTGCGAGATGTGCGCCGGCTGCAGCGCGAACGCACGCTCCAGGTCGGCCTCGGCGCCGGCCAGGGTCTGTTCCGGCAGCGCATACATCAGGTCGATGTTGAAATTGTCGTAGCCCGCGTCCTGCGCCATCTTCACCGCGCGCTCGGCTTCGCCACTGTCGTGGATGCGGCCGAGGCGCTTGAGCATGGCGTCGTCGAAACTCTGGATGCCGAAGCTCAGGCGGTTCACGCCGGCCGCGCGGTAGCGGTCGAAACGGCCATGCTCGGCGGTGCCCGGGTTGGTCTCCAGGGTGATCTCGGCATTGGGGGCAAAGCGCAGGCGCGCGCTGGCCTGCTGCAGGAAGCGGTCGATCGCCTCCGGCGGGAACAGGCTGGGCGTACCGCCGCCGAAGAACACGCTGTGCACCACCCGGCCCCAGACCAGCGGCAGGTCCTGGTCCAGGTCGCGCAGCAGTGCATCGATGTAGGCCTCGAACGGCAACTCGCCCCTGGCCTGGTGCGAATTGAAATCGCAGTACGGGCATTTGCGCACGCACCACGGCAGGTGCACGTACAGCGACAGCGGTGGCGGCACCAGCCGCGGTGCGCCGTCGTGGTCAGCGGAGCAGGCTTCGCCGGGCAGGTGGTTGCAGTGGTCGTGGGCGTGCGGCATGGGCTTCATCGGTAGTGCCGGCCGTTGGCCGGCTTCCCTGGTTCGATCAGGTCGGGCGTCAGTACAGCGTCGCCAGCTGCTGCTTGAGCTGCTGCAGGGCAATGGCACGGTGGCTGATGGCGTTCTTCAGCGCCGGCTCCATTTCCGCGGCGGTCAGGCCGTGGGTGGTGTCCAGGAACACCGGGTTGTAGCCGAAACCATTCGTGCCACGCAGCTCACGGATGATCTGCCCTTCCCAGCGGCCTTCGCAGATCAGCGGCTGCGGGTCGGTGGCGTGGCGCAACAGCACGATCACCGCATAGAAGCGGGCACTGCGCTGGCCATCGGGAACACCGGCCATCGCGTCCAGCAGCTTGGCGTTGTTGGCAGCGGCGTTGGTCGGGTGGCCGGCATAGCGCGCGCTGTACAGGCCCGGTGCACCACCCAGGGCATCGACGATCAGGCCGGAATCATCGGCCAGCGCCGGCAGGCCGGTCGCTTCGCAGGCGGCGCGTGCCTTCAGCAGCGCGTTCTCGACGAAGGTCAGGCCGGTCTCTTCCACGTCGCCCAGGCCCAGCTCGGCGGCCGAGGTGATCTGCAGCGGCAGGTCGGCGAGGATCTCCTGCATCTCCACCAGCTTGCCGGCATTGTGGCTGGCCAGTACCAGTTTCTTCATTGACGGGGCTCCAACAGGTCCCAGGTGTTGCCATACAGGTCGCGGAATACCGCGACCGTTGCATAGGGTTCTTCGCGCGGTGCTTCCAGGAACTCGACGCCGGCGGCCAGCATCGCCGCGTGGTCGCGGTGGAAGTCGTCGGTGTTGAGGAAGAAGGCAACGCGGCCACCGGTCTGGTTGCCGATGCGGCTGCGCTGTTCCTCGTCGCTGGCACGGGCCAGCAGCAGGGCGGCGGCGCTGCCGTCGGTCGGGCCGACCACCACCCAGCGCTTGTGCCCCTGGTCGATGTCTTCGAGCAATGCGAAGCCGAGCTTGCCGGTGTACCAGGCAATGGCTTCGTCATAGTCGGCCACCACCAGGGTGGTCAGGGCGATGCGCCGGTTCATGCCGACAGCGCCGCCTGCTGCGCGGCGAGCAGCTCGGCCACGCCCTTCTCGGCCAGGCCCAGCAGCGCGTCCAGTTCATCGCGACGGAAGGCGTGGCCTTCGGCGGTGCCCTGCAGCTCGATGAAGCCGCCACCGTCGTTCATCACCACGTTCATGTCGGTGTCGCAGTCGCTGTCTTCGGCGTAGTCCAGGTCCAGCACCGGGGTGCCGCGGTACACGCCCACCGACACCGCTGCAACTGCGCCCAGGACCGGGTTGCGCTTGATGTCGCCACGCTTCATCAGCACGTTCACCGCATCGACCAGGGCCACATAGGCGCCGGTGATGGCGGCGGTGCGGGTGCCACCGTCGGCCTGCAGCACGTCGCAGTCGAGGGTGATGGTGCGTTCGCCCAGCGCATTGCGGTCCACGCAGGCACGCAGGCTGCGGCCGATCAGGCGCTGGATCTCCAGCGTGCGGCCGCCCTGCTTGCCACGGGCCGCTTCGCGGTCGCTGCGGGTATGGGTGGCGCGCGGCAGCATGCCGTACTCGGCGGTGACCCAGCCTTCGCCCTTGCCGCGCAGGAAGCCCGGCACGCGGTTCTCGACGCTGGCGGTGCACAGCACGCGGGTTTCGCCGAAGCACACCAGCACCGAACCTTCGGCGTGGCGGGTGAAGCCGCGTTGGATGACGACCGGGCGGAGCTGGTCGGGCTGGCGGCCGCTGGGGCGGGAATCGGACATGGTGCGGGTTCCGTAATGGCGAGGGAGTACGCCGCCACGCCCGCGGCCTTCACGGGGCGGGCAAGGGGGCTCTGGTGAGGGCGCTAGGGTACCATTCCCCCTTTGCACGCACCGGACACATTCCATGATTCGAAGCATGACCGCCTATGCCGGCGGCGAGCGGGTCACCCCGTGGGGCACGCTGGGCTGCGAGCTGCGCTCGGTCAACCACCGCTTCCTGGAGGTCGGCACCCGCCTGCCCGAGGAACTGCGGGCGCTCGAACCGCAGCTGCGCGAGCGTATCGCCGCGCGCCTGAGCCGCGGCAAGCTGGATCTGGTGATGCGCCTGCGCGCGCCGGAGGCGGCTGCCAACCTGCAGGTGGACGAGGCCCTGCTGGGCCAGCTGGGCCGCCTGGCCCACCGCCTGACCTCCGATTTCCCGAACCTGCAGGTCAGCTTCACCGATCTGCTGCAGCTGCCGGGCGTGACCCGCGGCGAGGCCACGGATGCCGCCGCCCTGCAGGTCGAGGCGCTGGCCCTGCTGGACCAGGTGCTGGACGGCTTCGTCGAAGCGCGTGAGCGCGAAGGCGGCAAGCTGGCTGCGGCCATCAGCGAACGCGTGGACGGCATCGAACGCATCGCCACCGAAGTGCGCACCTTGATTCCGGCCATTCGCGACGGCCAGCGCGCCAAGCTGGCCGCCCGTCTGGCTGACCTGCCGCACCCTGTCGACCCGGGCCGTGCGGAGCAGGAGCTGGTCCTGTGGCTGCAGAAGCTGGACGTGGATGAAGAGCTGGACCGGCTCGGCAGCCATATCGTCGAGATCCGCCGCGTGCTCAAGCAGCGCGAGCCGGTCGGCCGCCGCCTGGACTTCCTGCTGCAGGAGTTCAACCGCGAAGCCAATACGCTGGGCTCGAAGTCGGTGGACAGCCGCACGTCCAATGCCGCGGTGGAGCTGAAGGTGCTGATCGACCAGATCCGCGAGCAGGTGCAGAACATCGAATGATGTTGCATCCAGCGATACAGCAGGGACGCCTTCGGGCGCCCTTGTCGTTCCAGCGCATCAGCGCACGCTGACGCCCGGCGCTCCTTCACCCAATCGCCCGACCACGGCCGCCTGGCCGAACCCTGCGTCGTGGAAGCAGGCCAGCACCGCATTCACTGCCTCCGGTGCACAGGACACCAACAGCCCGCCACTGGTCTGCGGATCGGTCAGCAGTGGCTGCCAGTGGCCGGCCAAGCGCTCGGCGAAGCGCACTTCGGCGCCGTACGAGGCCCAGTTGCGGTTGGAGGCGCCGGTCACGCAGCCGCGCTGCAGCAGCTCCAGCGCCTGCGGCAGCAGCGGCACCTGTGTACTGTCCACTTCGGCAGCGACGCCGCTGGCGCGGCACACTTCCAGCAGGTGGCCGAGCAGGCCGAAGCCGGTGACGTCGGTCATCGCGTGCACGCCGTCCAGCGCGGCCAGCGGCACGCCCACGCTGTTCAGGCGGGTGGTCGACGCGATCATCTGCCGGTAGCCCTCTGCATCCAGCACTTCTTTCTTCAGCGCCGACGAGTACACGCCCACGCCCAACGGCTTGCCCAGCACCAGCACATCGCCGGCGCGGGCATCGGCATTGCGCTTGAGCCGCTGCGGATCGAGCACGCCGATCGCGGCAAGACCATAGATCGGTTCCACCGAATCGATGCTGTGGCCGCCGGCCACCACGATGCCGGCGTCGGCGCAGGCACGCTCGCCGCCCTGCAGGATGCCGCGGATGGTGTCCTGCGGCAGGGTGTTGATCGGCATGCCGACGATGGCCAGCGCGAACAGCGGCCGCGCGCCCATCGCGTACAGGTCCGACAACGCGTTGGTGGCGGCGATGCGGCCGAAGTCGAACGGGTCGTCGACAATGGGCATGAAGAAATCGGTGGTAGCGACGATTGCCTGGCGATCATCGAGGCGGTACACCGCGGCGTCGTCGCTGGTCTCGCGGCCGACCAGCAGTTCGGCCGGTGCGGGAAGTGCTGGAACGCCGCGCAGCAGTTCGGACAGCGCACCCGGCGCGATCTTGCAGCCGCAGCCGCCGCCATGCGCGAGAGAGGTCAGTCGTTGCGGGGCATCGGCCGTGGATGGGGCGGGTGACTGCGCGTGCGTGGCCATGCCGACATCTCCTGCGGAAACACGAATGGCGGAAGGCAGCAGGAGTCGAACCTACCAGGGAACGATCGACGCCCCCTACTGGGTTTGAAGCCCAGCCGCATGCCCGGATGCGCATGCCTTCCGAAAGTACGGCGGTACCGGTGGGCTCAGTCGCGGGCTGCGTTCCACTGCAGGTCGCCGCGCGGCCGATGCTGGTCACCGACGCGTCGAGTGTAGCCAACGCGATTGAAGAACTCCAAGATCTGGATGCTGCGTTTGCGGCCCAGGCCGATGGCATCGCGGAAGGCCGCCGCATCCACCGCGCCGCTGGCCTGTGACAGCTGCGCGACGATCGCGGCGAGTTCCGCAATGCGCGCGGGTGCATAGAACAGGTCCGGCACCACCTGGAACAGTTCGCCACGTGCGGCGGCGCGGCGCAGGAGGGTGCGGACTTCGTCCTCGGCCAAGCCGATCTCGACAGCAAGGGTGCGCACCCACGGCGGATCGAAGCCACCGGCGTGCAGTTGCGGCAGCACGCGTTCCAGCAGCAGGCGCTCGCGTTCCGGTGGCGCATGGTCATGGCCGGGCAGGCGCCACCAGGCGCCCACGCGTTGCACGCTGCCGTCGTCCAGCAGCTCCTGCAGCAGCGCATTCCAGAGCCCCGTCGCAAGCGCGGGCAGGATGCTGCGCTGCAGGCGCCCGCTGTCGACACCGGGTTCGTCCGGGCGTCGCTCATGCCAGCTACGCAGCGATGTGATCACCTGCTCGCGCAGCACCTGCCAGTGCGAGGCAAGGATGACCACCGTGTCCTCGCGGGTGATGATGCGCTGTGCGTCTGGAGGAAGATCGATCCGGTCGGCCGCGCGCCGGCAGTAGCGTTGCAGCGCGGCCATGGCAATGCCGAAGGGCGCCTGCTGCAACAGCGGGCCGATTCCCGCACCTGTGGCCAGCTGCTCCAGTGCGCCCAGCCAGGCGAGCCGTGCCGGGCTGCGCCGGCGCCGCTGTGGCGGGTCCGGGTCGAGCACGACGCCACCGCCCAGCGTGTGGGTCGCGGCGGAATCGCGGGCGATGAAGCGATCACCACACATCGCACAGACCGGTGCATCGAAGACCAGCTGCACCAACTGCCCATCACCTTGGTCACGGTCCTCCAGCAGCACCACATGGGCCTGCCGGTGCATCGTGCCCCAGTGGATGTGCAGGGGTGCCCAGTCGCGCAGTGGTGCTGCCCGTGCGGACAGGCGCAGGCGCACATCGACGCGGGTGGTGGCCAGCAGCGCGCGCGGGTCGGCAATCCAGTCGCCACGATGAATCTCGTCGCGGGCGATGGCGGCCAGGTTCAACGCGCAGCGCTGTCCGGCCATCGCGTGTTCGCTGGCCTGGTTCTGCGCGTGGATGCTGCGTATGCGCACTTCAGTGGCGGCGGGCATCAGCTGCAGATGCTCGCCCACCGCGGCGACACCGCCATGTACCGCGCCGGTCGCCAATGTGCCGTGCCCGGCCAGCGAGAACACGCGGTCCACCGGCATGCGGAACAGCTCGCTGCGCAGCGCGGCCTGGCGCGCGTTGGCCTCGCCGGCGGCCCATGCGTGCAGGTGGGCGCGCAGGGCGTTGATGCCTGCGTCATCGGGGGACGTGCTGTTGCAGGCGAATACGGGGGAATCCTGCAGCGGCGTTCCGGCCAGCAAAGCGGCAATCTCGATTTCGACCCGGGCGATGCGCGCGGCGTCCACGCGGTCGATCTTGGTCAGCGCCACCGCGCCGCGATCCACGCCCAGCAGCTGCAGGATCGCCAGATGCTCGCGGGTCTGCGGCATCACGCCGTCGTCGGCGGCGACGACCAGCAGGGCGACATCGATACCGGTGGCGCCGGCCACCATCGTGTGGACGAAGCGCTCATGACCCGGCACATCGACGAAACCCAGCGTTGCGGCGGGGCCCGTGCCGTTCGCGCTTTCCACCGGGACATAGGCATAGCCCAGTTCAATGGAGATGCCGCGCGTGCGTTCTTCCTGCAGGCGATCGGTTTCGATGCCGGTCAGTGCCCGCACCAGGCGCGTCTTGCCATGGTCGATATGCCCGGCGGTGCCGACGATCATGGTTGCAGCGTGCTCCATTGGGCGAGGAAGTCCGCTTCGTCGGCCGGTTCCAGGCAACGCAGGTCCAGCCACAATGCGTCCTCGCCGATGCGGCCCAGCACCGGTCGCGGCAGCTGGCGCAGGCGCTTGGCCAGGCGGTCCAGGCCGCCACGTCGCGCAGTGGTGATGCGCAAGCCGGCACTGCCGAGCTGCGCCTGTGGCTGCGCACCACTGCCGATCTGGCTGTGCATCCGTGCCTGTTCAAGCATGTAGCCGGTCGGCAGCGCCGAGCGCAGCGGCGGCAGCAGGCGCTGGGCCTGCGCATCCACGTCCTGCTGCGTGCGCGAGAGCGTACGCAGTGTCGGCAGCCGTTGCGCCAGCAGCTCCGGCTCGCGGTACAGCGCCAGTACCGCCTCCAGCGCGGCCAGGCCCATCTTGTCCATGCGCAGCGCACGCTTGAGCGGGTTGCGGTTGATCCGCGCGATCAGGTCGGCGCGGCCGGCGATGATGCCGGCCTGCGGCCCACCCAGCAGCTTGTCGCCACTGAACGAGACCAGGTCGGCACCGGCCGCCAGTGTTTCCTGCACGGTCGGCTCGTGTGGCAGGCCGAAGGCCGCCAGGTCGCACAGGCTGCCGCTGCCCAGGTCCACCACCAACGGCAGGCCATGGTCGTGCGCGATCGCTGCCATCGCCGCGGTGTCGACCTTGGCGGTGAAGCCGGTGATCGCGTAGTTGCTGGCGTGCACCTCCATCAGCAGTGCGGTACGCGCGCCGATGGCATGGGCGAAGTCGGCCGGGTGGGTGCGGTTGGTGGTGCCCACTTCCAGCAGCCGCGCGCCGGCACTGCGCATCACATCGGGAATGCGGAAGGCACCGCCGATCTCCACCAGTTCGCCGCGCGACACCACCACTTCGCGGCGGTTGGCCAGGCTGTTGAGCAGCAGCAGGACCGCCGCCGCATTGTTGTTGACCACGGTGGCGGCTTCGGCACCGGTCAGCTCGCGGACCAGCGCCTGCACCCGTGCATCGCGGTCGCCGCGGCGGCCGCGGGTGATGTCGAATTCCAAGTCAACCGGTGCGGTCATCGCGCGGGTGACGGCCTGCACCGCGGCCTCGGGCAGCAGGGCGCGACCCAGGTTGGTATGCAGCACGGTGCCGGTCAGGTTGAACATCGGCTGCAGGTTCAGCCGTGCATCGGCGATGAGTGCGGCGTCGAGCGCCGCGACCAGTGCCGGGCCTTCAATGGCCTGATGCAACTGCTCGGCCGAGAGCTGCGTGGCACTGATGCGCTCACGCAGCGCCTGCAGATGTACGCGCAGCAACTGGGTGATGCGGCTGCGGCCGTGGCCCTCGATCAGTGTTGCCAAGGCAGGCAGGCGCAGCAACCGGTCCAGCGAGGGCAGCGCGGAAGCCGATGCCGGGGTGGGGGGCGTGGCTGTCATCGCCTCACTCGCCGTCGGACTGCCACAGCAGCGGATTCTGGCTGGCGCGTGCATAGCCTTCCTCGCCCAGCAGCAGGTCCAGCGCCAGCGTGCCAAGGTCATCAGCCACCGGTTCCAGCGACGGATCTTTTTCCAGATACAGGATCTTGCGGTAGCTGTGGCAGTGGTCGCAGGTTTCTGCACGTACCGCGCTCTCGCGCACCGCCTGGCCGGTATCGCCGTCGGCATCAGCCAGGGCGCGATAGGCGATGTCCTTGCCAGCGGCGCCACACTGGCTGCACTGCACGCGCACGTAGTGCCACTGGCAGGCGCACAACGAGCACGACAGGTAGCGGTAGGAGGCATAGGGCGGGCGGGCCTGCACCATGCTGGCCACCGGCAGGGTGCCGCACAGCGGGCACAGCCCTGGCGCATCGGCCAGCGGCTTCAGGTCGCTGGGGCGGAAGCTGGCCGCCAGTACTGCCCAATACACCTGCAACGCATTCATCACCAGCAGCGCAGCGACCGCGTCGACCGGGGGCGCGTCAGCGCGTTCCAGCACGGCGTGGGCCTGCGCATCCAGCCAGGTGTCGTCGGCGGCGGCGACGCGCAGCAATTCCTGCCGTGTTTCCGCCGGTAGCCCCGCTTCGTCGGCGCAGTGCCGGCACAGCGTGCGCAGCCAGTCGCGCCAGCGCCCGTCCAGATGAAGCGTGTTGGCGGGCCGCAACGGCATGCCGGCACTGGCGGCCGCGCTGGACTGCTGCGCGCGCGCGTGGTCCTGCAGCGCCTCGCGTTGCTGGGGTGTCAATTCCTCCAGCAGCGCCTGCTGTGCATCGGCCAATGCCGCCAGCAGCTGCAGGTAACCGCCGATGGCGCTGTACGCGGCCAGGCTGCGCAGGCGCGCCGCGCGTGTGGCGAACAGCGACCTGGTATCAGGCAGGATGATGCGCGGCACGTCGCGCGAGGCGAGCGTCTCGATCTCACCGGGTTCAAGGATGCGTTGCGCCATGCAGGGCCAGCCAGAAGAACCAGCCTCCATCCTCGCCGTTGTCAGCGCTGGCGTCCAGCGCACTGTAGGCCATTTGAAATGGTCGGGGCCAGATCCGTTTTCCACAGGAAAACGGATCTGACCCCATCGGTTGTTGCCGTGTTCATCGTGTCGACCAAGGTCGACACCTACCAAAAGCACCGGGGAACTGTCGAAGGCGCCTCTGCAGGTGCAGGGCCGCAGGCCCAGCCGTTATCCCTCTTCCCGACGTCCGCGCAGGATGTCGCGGAACCACTGCCGGTGGTGCTTGTACGCCCACCCATAGGTCACCTTGCCCTGGGTCATCGCCCGCACCGAGCCCTTGATCCAGAGCGCCGCATAGATGTGCACCACGATCGCGCACACCAGCACCCAACCGAACAACGCATGGGCCAGCACCGAGAAGCGGATCAGCCCGATCGGGAAGAGATGGCTGAAGTATTGCCGCCAGATCACGAAGCCGGTCAGCAGCAGTGCCGACAGGCAACCAATGATCGCCCAGAACAGGAGCTTCTGGCCGGCATTGAAGCGGCCCACCGGCGGCAGCTTCTCATCCTCGTTGCGCAGTACATCGCGCATGCCGCGCATCCATGCGCGATCGTCGGCGGTCGGCAGATTGTCGCGCCACATGCGGAACGCCAGCAGCGCAAAGCCCACCACCATGGCCAGCCCGATGAACGGATGCAGGATGCGCGTCCACGGGCCGCCACCGAACAGCTGGGTCAACGGGAACAGGGCAGGGTGGAACAGCGCCAGCCCGGACAGCGCGGTCAGCACGAAGCAGATCGCCACGATCCAGTGGTTGATGCGGGTCGGTGCGCGGTAGCGGATGATCTGGCGCGGGTGCGGGGCGTACTTCATGGCCGCTGCTCCTCTTCGATCTTCTTCGCCTCGTGCTCGGCTTCCTCTTCTTCCTCGTCATTGACCGTGTTGCGGCCGATGCCGATGTAATGCAGGAAGCCGGCGAAGGCGGTGGCGGCGATCGCCAGCACGCCCAGCGGCTTGGCCACGCCCTTCCACACCTCCACCATCGGGCTGATGCGCGGGTCCTTGGGCAGGTCGGCGTACAGCTCCGGCTTGTCCACATGCTGCAGCACGTACATCACGTGGGTGCCACCCACGCCCTGCGGGTCGTACAGGCCGGCATTCCCGTAGCCGCGCGATTTCAGGTCTTCCACGCGTCCGGCCGCATGCTCGGTCATCGCCTGCTTGCTGCCGAAGGTAATCGCGCCGGTCGGGCAGGTCTTCACGCAGGCCGGTTCCTGGCCCACCGCCACCCGGTCCGAACACAGCGTGCACTTGTAGGCCTTGTGGTCCTTCTTGGAAATGCGCGGCACGTCGAACGGGCAACCGGTCACGCAGTAGCCGCAGCCGATGCAGTTCTCTTCCTGGAAGTCGACGATGCCGTTGGCGTACTGGATGATCGCGCCCGGCGACGGGCAGGCCTTCAGGCAGCCCGGGTCGCTGCAGTGCATGCAGCCCTCCTTGCGGATCAGCCACTCCAGCTTGCCCTTCTCGTCCTCGTACTCGCGGAACTTCATCACCGTCCACGACTGGTCGCTCAGGTCGGGCGGGTTGTCATAGCTGCCAACGCAGCTGCCGACCTCGTCGCGCAGGTCGTTCCATTCCATGCAGGCGACCTGGCAGGCCTTGCAGCCGATGCATTTGCTCACATCGATCAGCTTGGCGACCTGGCCGGTGTGCGCACCGCGCGCTTCCGGCGAGGGCGTGGTGGTGGCCGAGCGGCGGATGATGTCCAGCGATTGCAGTGACATGGCGTGTCTCCTACACCTTCTCGACCTTGACCAGGATGCACTTCGATTCGGGCGTCTGCGAGTTGCCGTCACCGATGGCGTTGGTCAGCGTATTGGCGATGTATCCAGGCTTGGCCGCACCGAGGAAACCCCAGTGGATCGGCACGCCCACCTGGTGCACGGTCCGGCCATCGATCTGCAGGGCCTTGATGCGCTTGGTCACCATCGCCACCGCTTCGATGTGGCCACGCTTGGAACTGACCCGCACGCGGCTGCCGTTGCTGATGCCCAGCTCGTCGGCCAAGGCCGCGCCGATCTCGACGAACTGCTCGGGCTGGATGATGGCGTTCAACTTGCCGTGCTTGGTCCAGAAGTGGAAGTGCTCGGTCAGGCGGTAGGTGGTGGCCACATGCGGGAACTCGTCCGGCGAACCGATCTGTGCGCGATCGCTGGCGAATACGCGGGCGGCCGGGTTGTTCAGCGTCAGTGCCTGGCCGGGGCTGAGCGGATTGCTGCGCAGTGGCGTGTCGAATGGCTCGTAGTGCTCCGGGAATGGCCCTTCGGCCATGCCGGCCTTGGCGAAGAAGCGGGCGATGCCTTCCGGGTTCATGATGAACGGGCCCATCCCGCCGGCGGGATCTTCGTCGGCCTTGAAGTCCGGTACGTCCACGCTGCCCCAGTTCTTGCCGTTCCAGGCCAGCAGCGTGCGGCGCGGGTCGAACGGCTGGCCGGCCACGTCGCACGACGCGCGGTTGTACATCACGCGGCGATTGGCCGGCCACGCCCAGGCCCAGCCCAGCGTGTTGCCGATGCCGGTGGGGTCGCTGTTGTCACGCCGCGCCATCATGTTGCCGGTCGGGCCCCAGGCACCGATGTAGATCCAGCAGCCCGACGCGGTGCTGCCATCGTCGCGCAGGTCGCCGAATGCGGCCAACTGCTCGCCGGCCTTGCGCACCAGCCTGGTCGGATCCTTCGGATCGAACACGTCGGCCAGCGCCTTGCCGTTGTATTCCATCGCCAGCTCTTCCGGCGTCGGCAGCTCCGGGTTGGAATACTTCCAGGCCAGGTCGCGCACCGGCTCCCACCACGCACCGCCGTCCTTCTCGTACATCGCCTTGATGCGATGGAACAGCTCGGACATGATCTCGATGTCGCTGCGCGCTTCTCCCGGTGGGTTGGCACCCTTCCAGTGCCACTGCAGCCAGCGCGAGGAATTCACCACCGCGCCGTTCTCCTCGGCAAAGGAGGTGGTCGGCAGGCGGAATACTTCGGTCTGGATCGTGCTCGGGTCGACGTCGTTCAACGCACCGTGGTTCTGCCAGAAGGCGATGGTCTCGGTTTCCAGCGGGTCCATGCTGACCATGAACTTCAGCTTGGAGAACGCGCTGATCAGCTTGCCCTTGTTCGGCGCCGAGGCCAGCGGGTTGAAACCCTGGCAGATGTAGCCGTGGATCTTGCCTTCGTTCATCAGCTCGTACGCCTGCAGCATGTCGTACGGCTTGTCGAGCTTGGGCAGGTAATCGAAACACCAGTTGTTGTCGGCGGTGGCGGCGTCGCCCCACCACGATTTCATCAGGCTGACGTGGAACTTCGGGTAGTTCTGCCAGAACGACATCTGGTTGGCGCGCAGCGGCTTCTGCGTGCGCTTGGCGATGTAGGCCTCGTAGTCCTGCTCGTCCTGTTTCGGCAGGGTCAGGTAGCCGGGCAGCAGGTCGGACATCAGGCCGATGTCGGTCAGGCCCTGGATGTTGGAATGCCCGCGCAAGGCGTTCATGCCGCCACCGGCCACGCCGATGTTGCCCAGCAGCAGCTGCACCATGGTGCCGGCACGCACGTTCTGCGCGCCGATCGAGTGCTGCGTCCAGCCCAGCGCGTACAGGATGGTCATCGCCTTGTCCTTGCCGGCGGTGGACGCGATCATGTCCCAGATCTGGCGGATGCTGTCGGCCGGCGTGCCGCAGATGCGTTCGACCATCTCCACCGTGTAGCGCGCATAGTGCTGCTTGAGCAGGTTGTAGACGCAGCGCGGGTCCTTCAGCGTCGGGTCGCTGCGCACGAAGCCATCGTCACCGTAGGCGTAGTCCCAGCTGGAGCGGTCGTAGCTGCGCTTCTCTTCGTTGTAGCCCGAATACAGGCCGTCCTTGAAGGCGAACTCGTCCTTCACCAGGAACGACATGTCGGTGTAGTTCAGCACGTACTCGTGCTGGATGCGGTCCTCGGTCAACAGGTAGTTGATCAGGCCCCCCAGGAACACGATGTCGGTACCGGTGCGGATCGGCGCGTACACGTCGGCCACCGCGGCCGAGCGGTTGAAGCGCGGATCGACCACGATCAGGCGCGCCTTGTTGTGTGCCTTGGCCTCGGTCACCCATTTGAACCCGCACGGGTGCGCCTCGGCGGCATTGCCACCCATGATCAGGATCAGGTCGGCATTCTTGATGTCGACCCAGTGATTCGTCATCGCACCACGGCCTAGCGTCGGGGCAAGACCTGCCACCGTCGGGCCGTGTCAGACACGTGCCTGGTTGTCGAATGCCAACATGCCAAGGGAGCGCACGACCTTGTGGGTCAGCACCGCGGTTTCATTGCTGGTGGCCGAGGCCGCCAGCATGCCGGTGGTCAGCCAGCGGTTGACCGTCTGCCCGGCCTCGTTCTTCTGCACGAAGTTGGCATCGCGGTCTTCCTTCATCAGCCGCGCGATGCGGTCCAGCGCATCGTCCCAGCTCAGCCGCTTCCACTCGTTCGAGCCCGGCGCGCGGTACTCGGGGTAGAGCAGGCGCGACTTGCTGTGGATGATGTCGGCCAGGCCGGCGCCCTTCGGGCACAGCGTGCCGCGGTTGACCGGATGGTCCGGGTCACCCTCGATATGGAAGATGCTCGGCTCGGCGTTCTTGGCGCCGTCGCCGAGGCTGTACATCAGGATGCCGCAGGCCACCGAACAGTAGGTACAGGTGTTGCGGGTCTCGGTCGCGCGGGTCAGCTTGTACTGCCTGACCTCCGCGAGCGCGATGCCGGGCGCGAAGCCCATCAATGCCAGGCTGGAGCCGACCAGGGTTGTCCCGGTCACTTTCAGGAACTGGCGGCGGCTCATCGATGGCATGCCGTTCTCCTGGGATGGCGGGGAGGCACGGGCCTCCGGGCTGTCGTTGGGTACGGCCCGGTTATAGCACAGGCCCCCGCACGCCCATGTGGCACAAGGCCCGGCGCCGGCGGGGCGGGCGCGCAACGGGGCCGCTCTGGTAAAGTTGCGTGCCCGCCCCCCGGGGAAGCGTCTGCCGGGCCTGGTTCCAGGATGTTCCGCGCAGCCCCCGCCGTCCTGGCGCGATCCTCCGCGCCGGATCTGGAACACCGAGGAAAAATTTTGCGAAATCAACCAGTTGGGTTCCGCGCATGAGCGCCCCGTCGAAGCCGTCGGACGCCGTTGCGCGCGGCACGCTGTACATCGTTGCCGCCCCCTCCGGCGCCGGCAAGAGCAGCATCGTCAATGCCACCCTGGCGCGTGACCCGCAGATCGCGCTGTCGATCTCCTTCACCTCGCGCGCGATGCGCCCGGGGGAAGTGAACGGCCAGCACTACCATTTCGTCTCTGCGGAAAGGTTCGAAGAAATGATCGCCGCCGGCGACTTCTTCGAGCATGCGTGGGTGCACGGCGACTGGAAGGGCACGGCCCGGCAGTCGGTGGAGCCGCAGCTGGCCGCCGGCCAGGACGTGCTGCTGGAAATCGACTGGCAGGGCGCGCAGCAGGTGCGCCAGCTGGTGCCGGGCACGGTCACCGTGTTCATCCTGCCGCCGTCCAAGCAGGCCCTGCAGGATCGCATGCGCAACCGCGGCCAGGACAGCGAGGCGGTCATCGCCCAGCGCCTGGGCGCGGCGCGCGATGAAATGCTGCACTTCAACGAGTTCGACTACGTCATCGTCAACGAGGTGTTCGACACCGCCGTGGACGAGTTGTGCGCCATCTTCACCGCCAGCCGCCTGCGCCGGGAGGCCCAGAAGGTCCGCCACGCCGGCCTGATCCAGGCCCTGCTGACTCCCGATCCGGGCGCAACTGACTGATTCCAAAAGAATCGGGTAGGGGTTGGCTTGATTTTGTCCAGCCCCTGCCAGTACACTCCGTCCCCTTTCCCTCATTCGACTGAGCGGCCGACCGGTCGCCGGGAGCCCGTATGGCCCGCATCACCGTAGAAGATTGCCTGGAAGTCGTTAACAACCGTTTCGAACTGGTCATGATGGCATCCAAGCGTGCCCGCCAGCTCGCCAACGGCGTGCAGGCCACGCTGGACAACAGCGAGACCGAGGACAAGCCGACCGTGCTGGCGCTGCGCGAAATCGCCGCCCGCAAGATCGACAACGCGCTGATCGACGAAGTCGAGAAGGCCGAGCGTGAGCGCGCCGAGCGCGAAGCGCTGGAGTGGGCTGCCGCCGAAGTGGTCGCTGACGAAGACATGTCCAAGAACGACGATTGATCGCATCGATCAACGTAATCGTTGGATACACCGAACAGCCCGCCCCGTGCGGGCTGTTTCGCATTCAGGATTTGCCGTAAACGTCGCGCTGGAATAGGCTGCGGGCATGAACCCAGGCCCCACTGCCAAGGTCGCCGCAGCCCCCACTGCCGCCGTACCCGACTACGTCCTCCAGCTTGAACGCGCCGCCCATTACCTGCCGCCGGAACAGCTGCCGCTGTTGCGCCGTGCCTGGGAAGTCGGAGCCTCCGCGCACGCTGGGCAGACGCGCAAGTCGGGTGAGCCCTATATCACCCACCCGGTGGCGGTGGCCCAGGTGCTGGCCGAGCTCGGCCTGGACGTGGAAGCGCTGATCGCCGCGATCCTGCACGACACCATCGAAGACACGCCGCTGACCCGCGAGGCGCTGGCCGCCGAGTTCGGCGAAGCCGTGGCCGAACTGGTCGACGGCGTCACCAAGCTGGACAAGCTGAAGTTCCGCGACCGCCAGGAGGCGGCCGCCGAGA
Organism: Stenotrophomonas sp. CASM106; assembly: GCF_049384825.1. Lineage (NCBI taxonomy): Bacteria > Pseudomonadati > Pseudomonadota > Gammaproteobacteria > Lysobacterales > Lysobacteraceae > Stenotrophomonas > Stenotrophomonas sp. CASM106. The sequence goes on along the minus strand of NZ_JBMRFS010000010.1, from coordinate 63,176 downwards.
GCTTCCGCAAGATGCTGCTGGCGATGTCGCGCGACCTGCGCGTGATCATGATCAAGCTGGCCGACCGCCTGCACAACATGCGCACGCTGGGTGCGCAGAGCCGCGAAGCGCGCGGCCGCATCGCCCGCGAGACGCTGGAGATCTACGCGCCCATCGCCCAGCGCCTGGGCATGAGCCTGGTCAAGAGCGAGCTGCAGAACCTCGGTTTCAAGGCGCTGTACCCGTGGCGCCACGCCATCATCGAGAAGCACATCCGCAGCCAGCCGGTGGTGCGTCGCGAGGCGATGGCGCAGGTGGAAGTGCAGCTGTCGCAGCGCCTGGCCAAGGAGGGGATCGAGCATCGGCTGATCAGCCGCATCAAGACCCCGTGGAGCATCTACAACAAGATGCGCGACGAGAACAAATCCTTCGACCAGGTGATGGATGTGTTCGGCTTCCGCCTGGTCGTGCGCAGCGTGCCCAGCTGCTACCACGCGCTGGGTTCGGTGCATGCCACCTTCAAGCCGCTGGATGGCCGTTTCCGCGACTTCATCGCCATTCCCAAGGCCAACGGTTACCAGTCGCTGCACACGGTGCTGTTCGGGCCGTATGGCTCGCCGATCGAAGTGCAGATCCGTACCGAGGAAATGGACCTGATCGCCGAACGCGGCGTGGCCGCGCACTGGACCTACAAGTTCGGCGGCGATTCGCCCAACAGCGCACAGAGCCGTGCCCACGCGTGGATCGTCGAACTGATCGACTCGCAGCGTGCCGCCGGTTCCTCGCTGGAGTTCCTGGACAACGTCAAGGTCGACCTGTTCCCGGACGAGGTCTACCTGTTCACGCCAAAGGGCAAGATCCTGGCCCTGCCGCGCAACTCCACCGCGCTCGATTTCGCCTACGCCGTGCATACCGACGTCGGCAACATGGCGGTGGCCTCGCGCGTGGACAAGAAACTGGTGCCGCTGCGCACCAAGCTGGTGTCGGGGCAGTCGGTGGAGATCATCACCGCACGCTCGGCCACGCCGAAACCGCAGTGGCTGGAATTCGTGGTTACCAGCAAGGCGCGCACCGCCATCCGCCACCAGCTCAAGCAGCTGGAGCACGAGGATGCCGTGCAGCTGGGCCACCGCATGCTCGACCGTGCGCTGGAAGCGATGGATTCGTCGCTGGAGCGGCTGCCGAAGGGGCGCCTGGATGCGTTCCTGGCCGAACACCGCTTCCCGCGCCTAGAAGCCCTGCTGGCCGAGGTCGCACTGGGCAACTGGATGCCGACCCAGGCCGCGCAGGCGCTGATGGCCTACGCCGAACTGCGTGGCGGCCCGCATTCGCGCCACCACTCGCAGGAAAAGATCCTGATCAACGGCAGCGAGCGTGGCGTGGTCACCTTCGCCGGCTGCTGCCAGCCGATTCCCGGCGACGAGATCATGGGCTACCACACCGCCGGCAAGGGCATCGTGGTGCACCGCATGGACTGCCCGAACCTGGCCGAGCTGCGCAAGTCGCCCGAGCGCTGGGTGCCGATCGGCTGGGACACCACCGTCTCCGGCGACTACGACACCTCGCTGGTGGTTGAAGTGGAGAACGGCACCGGCGTGCTGGCACAGCTGGCCGCTGCCATCGCGCAGAGCCACTCCAACATCGAGCGCGTGGACTACCTGGATCGCGATTTCAACGCCGCGGTGCTGGCGTTCAACATCCAGGTGCGCGACCGCAACCACCTGGCCGAAGTGATGCGCCGCCTGCGCCGCCTGTCGGTCGTGCAGTCGGTACGCCGCCAGTAGGTCCACGCCATGCGTGGATGACGTTCCGCGCACACGACATACGGGGTCGGGTCCGTTTCCCGCCGGGAAACGGATCCGACCCCCAGCCGATGCCGCGCCCACCCGGTACAATCACCGCTCTGTTTTCCCCCAAAGCACCGGAGCGACCCATGTCCCGCCAGATCATCAACACCGAAAAGGCCCCCGCCGCCATCGGCCCGTACTCGCAGGCCGTGCGCGCCGGCAACACCGTGTACTTCTCCGGCCAGATCCCGCTTGACCCGGCCACCGGCGACATCGTCGGCGCTGGCGACGTCGAAGCGCAGGCCCGTCGCGCCTTCGACAACCTCAAGGCCGTGGCCGAAGCCGCCGGCGGCTCGCTGGACAAGGTCGTGCGTCTGGGCCTGTACCTGACCGACCTGGGCGAGTTCGCCAAGGTCAACGCGGTCATGCAGGACTACTTCCAGGCCCCGTACCCGGCCCGTTCCACCATCGAAGTCTCCGGCCTGCCGAAGGGCGCCAGCTTCGAGGTCGACGCGGTGATGGTCATCGACTGACCACCACGTGGCACGCAAGGCGGCGGTCACCCCGGTCCTGTCACCGTCCGGCGAAGCATCCCTGGCGATGCTCGCCGGCGTCGGTCCGGCCGTGGCCGCCAAACTGCAGGCGCGTGGCCTGGCCACCCTGCAGGATCTCTGGCTTCACCTGCCCCTGCGCTATGAAGACCGGACCCGGCTGACCCGCATCGAAGACCTGCGCAACGGCGTGCCGGCGCAGGTGGAAGGGCGGGTGGTCGCGGTCGAGCGCGGCATGCGCTATCGACCGATGCTGAAGGTCGCGGTGGAGGACGAAGGGCAGGGCACCCTGGTGCTGCGCTTCTTCCATTTCCGCCAGCAGCAGGTCGGCCAGTTCGCGGTCGGCAACCGGCTGCGCTGCTTCGGCACGCCCAAGCCCGGCCACCTCGGCCTGGAAATCGTCCATCCCAGCTACCAGGTGCTGGGCCGCAACGATGATCCCGAACTCGGCGACCGCCTCGACCCGGTGTATCCCACCGTCGAAGGCGTGGGCCCGATGACGATGCGCAAGCTGATCGGCCAGGCCCTGGATCGCCTGCCCGAGGAGAGCACGCTGGAACTGCTGCCCAGCGGTTGGCTCGATGGCCTGGGCCTGCCGTCGCTGCGCAGCGCGCTGCTGACCGTGCACCGGCCACCGCCGGATGCCGACCTCGCCGCGCTGGCCGCCGGCACCCACCCGGCGCAGCGCCGCCTGGCGATGGAAGAACTGCTGGCCCACCACCTCAGCCTGCGTCGCCAGCGCATTGCCTTGCAGGCACACCATGCGCCGGCGCTGGCTGGTCCTGGCAAGTTGGCCAAGGCGCTGCTGAAGCAGCTGCCGTTCGCGCTTACCGGCGCGCAGGCGCGCGTGTTCAAGCAGATCCGTGAAGACCTCGCGCGCCCCAGCCCGATGCTGCGGCTGGTGCAGGGCGACGTCGGTTCCGGCAAGACCGTGGTGGCCGCACTGGCGGCGATGCTGGCGGTGGAGCAGGGCAAGCAGGTCGCATTGGCAGCGCCCACCGAACTGCTGGCCGAACAGCATCTCAACAACCTGCGCGGCTGGCTGGAGCCGCTCGGTGTGCGTATCGCCTGGCTGGCCGGCAAGGTCACCGGCAAGGCGCGCGCCAAGGTGATGGAGCAGGTCGCCAGCGGCGAAGCGCAGGTGGTGGTCGGTACCCACGCGCTGATGCAGGAGGCGGTGGTGTTCCAGGATCTGGCCTTGGCCATCGTCGACGAACAGCACCGCTTCGGCGTGCACCAGCGCTTGGCGCTGCGCGACAAGGGCGCGGGCGGCAACAGCGTGCCGCACCAGCTGGTGATGACCGCCACGCCGATTCCGCGCACGCTGGCGATGTCCGAGTACGCGGACTTGGATGTGTCGGCCATCGATGAACTGCCACCGGGACGCACGCCGGTGCAGACCGTCGCCCTCAACAATGACCGTCGCCCGGAACTGATCGAGCGCATTGCGCTGGCCTGCGAGGAAGGGCGGCAGGTGTACTGGGTGTGCACGCTCATCGAGGAAAGCGAAGAACTGGATGCCACCCCGGCGCAGGCCACCTACGAATCGCTGCAGGCACTGCTGCCCGGCGTTCGCGTGGGGCTGGTGCACGGACGCCTGAAAGCCGCCGAAAAGCTGGCGACGATGGTGGCGTTCAAGACCGGCGAGATCGACCTGCTGGTCGCGACCACGGTCATCGAAGTAGGTGTGGACGTACCCAATGCTTCGTTGATGGTGATCGAGAACGCCGAACGCCTCGGCCTGGCCCAGCTGCACCAGCTGCGCGGCCGCGTGGGGCGTGGTTCGGCGGTATCGCGCTGCGTGCTGCTGTACCAGGCTCCGCTTTCGCAGATGGCGCGTGAGCGCCTGCAGACCATGCGCGAAACCAACGATGGTTTCGTCATCGCCGAGAAGGATCTGGAACTGCGCGGCCCCGGCGAACTGCTGGGCACCCGCCAGACCGGCCTGGCCGGTTTCCGCATTGCAGACCTGGCCCGCGATGCCGGCCTGCTGCCCGGCGTGCATGACCTGGCCGAGCGGCTGCTGGCCCAGCAGCCCGCGTTGGCCGATCGCGTGGTGCAGCGCTGGATCGGCACCGCCGTGCGCTACGCCTCGGCGTAAGTGGCGGGGTCAGGCCCCTTTGCACAGCAAGGGGCTCTGACCCCATCCCCGGGACGCTCATCCACGCACGGCGTAGATCCACTGTAGAGCCGAGCCCACGCTCGGCTGCTGTGCGCGTTGCGCGCGGGAGTCGAGCATGGCTCGACTCTACAGAGAGCTCTTCCCTGCCATCCGCGGGAAACCCGTTTTCGGCGTTGCTGTTGAAGTTGTCGGCCAGCGGCCGGCACTACCGCGGGTGCAGGTCGCAGCCCTGCCGCCCCCCATACTTGCAACGGTCATCATCCCGGTCCACACTTCGTTGCCGATCTGAAGACGGCAACGATGACCCACAAGATCCCCCTGTTGATCGACACCGACCCCGGTGTGGACGACGCCCTGGCCCTGCTGATGGCCTTTGCCGATGAACGGCATGACGTGGTCGCCCTGACCATCGCCGCCGGCAATGTCGGCCTGCAGTACACCGTCCGCAACGCCATCAAGCTCTGCGACATCGTCGGCCGCACCGACGTGCCGGTGTTTGCCGGCAGCCCGGATCCGCTGCTGCATCCTTCCGTAGACGCTGCCCACGTGCATGGCCGTGATGGCTATGGCGACGTGGACCTGCCGCCGCCGAGCCGCCAGGCCGAAGCCGAGCATGCTGCGCTGGCCATCCTGCGCCTGTCGCACGCGCATGCCGGCGAACTGATGCTGGTGATGCTTGGCCCGCTGACCAACCTCGCGCTGGCACTGAAGCTGGACCCGACCCTGCCCCAGCGCATCAAGCGCATCGTGGTGATGGGCGGCGCGGTCACCTGCCACGGCAACATCACCCCGGCGGCCGAATTCAACATCGCCTTCGATCCGGAAGCGGCGCATGTGGTGTTCACCTCGTTCAAGCATCTGCTGGTGTCGGACTGGGAGGCCACCGTCGCCCACGGCCTGCCACTGGAAGAAGCCGAGAAATGGCTGCAGGCCGATTCCGATCGCGCCCGCTTCTACGAGCTGATTTCGCGCAAGACCCGGGGCCTGTCCGAAGACAGCAAGGGCGGCCGCTGGTACACCGCCGACGCGGTTGCCATGGCCTGGGCACTGAACCCGGAAGGGCAGCTGCGGGTCGAGTCGCGTCCGCTGAACGTGGAGCTGAATGGCACGTTCAGCCGCGGCGCCACCATCGTCGACTGGAACCGCCAGACCGGCCAGCCGGACAACTGCGATCTGCTGATGGCCTACGACCAGCAGCGTTTCGAGGCCCTGGTACGCCAGGCCCTGGGCGCGGACTGAAGCCGATTGACCGGCACCGGTTGCCCCGGGCGGCAACCGGTGCTTATAATGCCGCTCTTGACCACCAGCCCATTTACGGTGTGAGCCCATGAAGGCCGATATCCATCCGAACTACCGCGACGTCGTCTTCCATGACGTCACCTCCGATTTCAAGATCCTGACCCGCTCGACCATGGCGACGAAGGAAACCATCAAGTGGGAAGACGGCAACGACTACCCGCTGGTGAAGGTTGAAATTTCCTCGGCTTCGCACCCGTTCTACACGGGCAAGCACAAGGTCATCGACACCTCGGGCCGTATCGACAAGTTCCAGAAGCGCTACGCGCGCTGATCTGTCGATCCAGCTTCGAACCGACGGCCGCGCTCTGCGCGGCCGTTTGTTTTTCCCCAACGCCTACCCAACGGGCGTTTGGATGGACAGAACACTGCGTTCGTGTGACAACGCTTTTGCCGATCCGGGCCGCTTGCTGGCCGGGTTCTGGCCGCCTGCCGTCTACGACTTCTGTCTAGCGCCGGGCAAATGCTGCTGTGCGATAATGGCATGATCCCCGGCACAGGCCGAGGACGTCATTCACGTGCCTGACCAATGCGCTTGGGCAGGCGCCTTCCCATGAAGGAGCGCACACAGTGTCCGATCTTGATCAGGTCACGCTCAACGCCGGCGATAAGTCCGTCGTTCTGCCCGTCATCAAACCCACCCTTGGCAACGACTGCGTCGACATCGCGAAGCTGACCAAGGAAACGGGGTTTTTCACCTACGATTCCGGCTTCACCGCGACGGCCAGCTGCAAGTCCGCCATCACTTACATCGACGGCGACAAGGGCGTGCTGCTGTATCGCGGCTACCCGATCGAGCAGCTGTCGGAAAAGTCGAGCTACGTCGAAGTGGCCTACCTGCTGATCAACGGCGAGCGCCCGAGCGCCGAGCAGCTGAAGGCCTTCACCGATGAGCTGACTGCCGAAGCCAATGTCGACGACTCGATCAACACCCTGATCGGCAGCTTCGCCAAGGACGCCCACCCGATGGCCATCCTGGCTGCTGCGATCGCGCAGCTGTCGGCCATCTACCACGACGCGCTGGACCTGTCCGACGCCGAACAGCGCCGCCAGGCCGCCGTGCGCCTGATCGCCAAGGTGCCGACCCTGTCGGCGCTGATCTACCGCCATGGCAAGGGCCTGCCGGCCAACAAGCCGGACACGTCGCTGGACTACGTCAGCCGCTTCCTGAAGCAGACCTTCGAGTCGGCTGACGGCCAGTACGATCTGAACCCGGATGTGGTCAAGGCGTTGGACCTGCTGTTCATCCTGCACGCCGACCACGAGCAGAACGCCTCGACCTCGACCGTGCGCCTGGTCGGTTCGACCGGTGCCAACCCGTACGCGTCGGTCGCCGCGGGCGTCACCGCGCTGTGGGGTCCGGCCCACGGCGGTGCCAACGAAGCCGTGCTGAAGATGCTGGAAGAGATCGGCAGCGCCGACAACGTCGAGTCCGCCGTGGTCAAGGCCAAGGACAAGACCTCCGGCTTCCGCCTGATGGGCTTCGGCCACCGCGTCTACAAGAACTTCGACCCGCGCGCCAAGGTCATCGGCGAGATGACCAGCAAGGTGCTCAAGCAGCTGGGCGTGCAGGATCCGCTGCTGGACGTGGCCGTGAAGCTGGAACAGGCCGCGCTGCAGGACGAGTACTTCGTCGCGCGCAAGCTGTACCCGAACGTCGATTTCTACAGCGGCATCATCTACAAGGCGCTGCAGATCCCGACCGAAATGTTCACCGTCATGTTCGCCCTGGGCCGTACCTCCGGCTGGGTCTCGCATTGGCTGGAACAGCAGGTCGATCCGGAAATGAAGATCGGCCGTCCGCGTCAGGTCTACACCGGCAGCGACGTGCGCGACTACCAGGGCTGATCGCCCCGCGTAGGTTGTGCCGAGAACGCCCCGCATGCGCGGGGCGTTTTTTTTTTCTGCCGCCCTGGTGGGTGCCAACTTGGGTTGGCACGCTTTCGACACTCGCAAAAAACCATCCACGCATGGCGTGGATCCACTTGTTCCCGCCCCTGGTTGGCACGCTCCCCATCCACGCGTGGCATGGATTTACCGCGTTCCCGCCTTGGTAGGTGCCAACCTTGGTTGGCACGCTCCCCCATCCACGCGTGGCATGGATTTACCGCGTTCCCGCCTTTGGTAGGTGCCAACCTTGGTTGGCACGCTCTTCAACGCGCCAAGACCGCGTGATTCAGGGGTCTCACCAGCTTCACAAGCGCTCGCGCAGCCTCAGGACGCCAGCTGCATTCGCAGCACCTGAAATGGAGCGTCCATCCGATGAGTACCCGATTCGACCCACCCGAGCGCGGCCCGCTCGGCACTGACGTCGCCGCTGTCGTCACTGCCCCCATCGTTCCGCCCGCCAGCGAAAGCGCGGTGTCGTGGGGAGCCATCTTCGCTGGCGCCGCCGCCGCCGCTGCGCTCTCTCTCATCCTGCTGATCCTCGGCGTGGGCCTGGGGTTGTCGTCGGTGTCGCCCTGGTCGTTCGAAGGCGTCAGCAAGGAAACCTTCGGCTGGTCCAGCATCGCCTGGCTCACCTTCACCGCACTGGCCGCTTCCGGCCTGGGTGGCTATCTGGCGGGTCGCCTGCGTACCAAGTGGACGCAGATCCACGGCGACGAAACCTACTTCCGCGACACCGCGCACGGCTTCGTGTCGTGGGCGGTGGCCACGCTGCTGACCGCGGGCCTGCTGACGTCGGCCATCGGTGGCGTGCTGGGTGCGGGCGCAAAGGTGGCCGGCGCCACTGCCGGTGCCGCTGCGTCCACCGTCGGCGTGGCTGCAGCCGGTGCCAGCGGCGCTGTGGCGGCTGCACCGGAAGGCGACCTCGACTATTGGGTGGATGCGCTGTTCCGCAGCACGACCCACGCAGGGCCGGCCGATCCCGCAGCGCCGCCGCCGGGCGCACCGATGGACCCGGATGCCGCGCCACCGCCGGCAGCGGGCGCCGGTCCGCGCGACGCGCGCATGGCCCCGCCGCCGCGACCGGCGCCGGGCAACGGTCCGATCGGCGATCGCCGCGAAGTGCGTGCCGAAGTGAACCACATCATCGTCAACAGCCTGCAGGGGGAAGGCCTGGATCCGGCCGATACCCAGTACCTGTCACAGCTGATCGCGCGCGAGACCGGGATGAGCCCGGCTGAAGCGCAGGCCCGCGTGACCGATGTGCAGACGCGCATGCGTGCAGCGCTGCAGAAGGCCAGGAATACCGCCAAGCAGGCTGCCGACGATGCGCGAAAGGCGACCGCCTATGCCGCGTTGTGGCTGTTCATCACCCTGCTGATCGGTGCGTTCTTCGCCAGCCTCAGCGCCACCTGGGGCGGCCGCCGCCGCGACCTGTAATCCACCCTTCCATGCAAGGAGACCTGCCATGAAGATGATTCTGCTCTGGTTGCTGGGCGTGCCGATTCCGCTGCTGATCCTGTACGCGATCTTCTTCTGATCGCGCACCACCGCGCCGTGTCATCAGGCCGCCGAAAGGCGGCCTGATGCCATCCCGCAGATCCACGCCACGCGTGGATGCCCCACAGTAGAGTCGAGCCATGCCCGACTCTACAAACGCAATGCAATGAGGTTTATTGCATTCAAGCAGTGAGGGAAATTGCATAACCCTCAAACATAGAGCGCCTTCAAAAATTCTCCTTAACGTTCAACGTTTTAGGAATGCTTGAATGGCCTGCATGGCAATGGATTTCTAACATTCTCTCCGTCGCCCGCACCCATCCCCGCGGGCGGCGCTTCCCTCCCTTTTCTCCTTGGGGAGGGGAGCTTTCAAATTCCCCCTTGTCCGAGAGAGACAACCATGCACGCCATTATCAAGAAGGCCGCGCTCGCTGCAGCGCTGGCTACTGCTTCGCTGTCCGCGCACGCGCTGGAAACCAAGATCACCGTCTACGCCGACGTCGACCCGACCCTGGCGCTGCTGCGCGACGATGGCACCCCGCTGCCGGACACCGTGCAGCTGACCCACGATCCGCTGCGTGGCCTGCTGCCGTCGACGCAGCAGGTGCGCATCCATTCCAATGACGAAACCGCGGACATCGAGGTGCGCCTCCGCCACGATCCGGTGCTGCTCAATGGCGCCACGCGCGTGCCGCTGGCCGTCAGCCTGAATACCGACGCGCTGACCACTGCGGTCACCGAGTTCAAGGCGGCTGACCTGTTCAACGGCGCCAGCTCGACGCCGGGTGCCTCCATCTCGATGCCCCTGACCATCGCCCAGGCGGGTGCCGGTGGCCCGCTTACGGTCAACGGCCGCTACGAAGGCATGGTCTACATCGTCATGAACCAGAAGCCCTGATCCACGGCTTCCCGCGCCGGCCCGCACTCCGGGCCGGCCGCTACTCCAGCGGTACCCCCCATGACCCCACATGCCCCCGCCGTTACCCGGCTGGCGGTCGCGCTCGCCCTGGCGCTGGCTGCTCCCTCGGTAGCGGCCCACGGCGTCCCCGCCGGCTTCGAGGATCTGGTCGAAGGCCAGACCGAACAACTCGACATCCAGCTGTTCGGCCGCTCGGCCGGGCTGTCGCCGGTACGCGTGACCCTGGAACACGTGCAGCTGGAAGACCCCGCGCGCGTGCTGCAGGCGCTGGCCCTGCCTGCCGAAGCACAGGCCGCGTTGCTACCGGCGCTGTCGCAACCGTTGCCGCGCAACAGCCATCTGGCCTGCCGTTTTGGTGGCGCCACGGCGGGGTGCGGCTATCTGGACCCGCCCGAAGAGCCCACCGCGGCACGCGCGCTGTACGACGAGGGCGAGGGCGCGGTGCGCCTGTTCGTGGCGCGGCAGTGGATTCCCGGCGAGCCGGCAGCGGAGCGTTACCACACGGTCACGGCCAACGCCGAGAACGCCTTCCTGCACCAGCAGACGCTCAATGTGAGCGGTGGTCGCGATTATCAGGCACTGTCCGCGCGCGGCGTGGGCACGCTGGGCCTGTTTGATCGCGGCCACCTGTCCGCCGACTGGTACTACACCCAGCAGCGCTACCGCAGCCGTGGCAGCAACGACGACTTCCAGTTCGACAACGTCTATTACCGCCATGACCTGGGCCAAGCGCATTACCTGCAGGCCGGGCGCATGGACCGCCGCAACCTGTCCAGCCCGCAGGGCGGCACCTTCAGTTTCAGCATGCTGCCGCTGGACCGTTTCCAGGGCGCACGCGTGGGCACCACCCAGGCCTATGTGGACACCGACGCGGCCGTGCAGGCCACGCCGCTGACCGTGCTGCTGGCGCGCGATGCACGCGTCGATGTGTTCGACGGTGAGCGCCTGCTGCAGACCTTCTACCTGCAGGCCGGCATCAACCAGATCGACACCCGCAATTTCCCCTTCGGCAACTACCTGGTGCGCATGCGCATCTACGAAGATGGTGTACTGGTGCGCACCGAGGAGGCGCCGTTCGACAAAGGCGGCGACTGGACCAACAGCCAGTGGCAGTGGTTCGTGCAGGGTGGCCGTCGCAACGAGCGCCGTAGCGACCGTTTCGATGGAGAAAGCGTGGCAATGGCCGGCGTGCGCGTGCCGCTGGGCCGCGATGCCGCACTTACCGCGGGCGCCGCCAACCTCGGCGGCCACAGCTACGGCGAGCTGCGCCTGGACCTGCGCCGCGTGCTGGCCACCCAGGAAATGCGCGCCTCGCTCAGCGGCATGCGTGGAAGCGATGGCAGCAATGGTCAGCAGCACCAACTGTCATACCGGCGCAAGGCGTCGTGGAATCTTTACCAGCAGCGCATGCGCGGCAAGGCCTGCCAGTTCGAGGCCGATGCACGCGACCAGCTGGGCTGCACCAACTCACTCAGCGGCTCGGTATCGCTGCCGCTGGCCGGCGGCAACGTCTACGTGGGCTACACCCGGCGCCAGACCTGGCGCACCGGCTGGCATCGGCCTGAATTCGAGCAGGACCCGTTGTTCGGGCTGGATCCCTTGCTGCCGCCCGGTCCGCTGGAGCCGCGCCGCGAGCCCGTGCTGAGCCGGACCTGGCAGGCCAGCTTCAGCCGCAGCCACCGCTGGCAGGACTTCAGCGTGTCCACGCGCGTGGGGCTATGGCAGCAGCGCAGCACCGACAGCGTGCGCGGCAGCAACGAGCGTGACCGTGGCATCTACTTCAACCTGAGCCTGACCCGCCTGCAGCGTAACCATGACAGCAGCGGCCAGCGCCGCTACGCGGTGGACGTGCGCCAGCCGCAGCGTCAGCGCCCGGCCATCGACTACAGCGTGGGCCAGAGCCTGCGCCAGGACCGGGACACGCACTATCGGGAGCTGAATGCCGAACTGCGCGCCAACAACACTGACCGTTACAGCGCGTCGCTGAGCGGCCAGCTGCAGAACGGCATCGGCAACACCGCCGCCAGCATCGCGCACTATCAGCAGCGCGGGCGTGGCGAGACCGGCTACAGCGGCAGCCACAGCTCCGGCTTCGCACTGGGCCGTCGTGGTTTCTTCTGGAGCGGTGCCAACGGTGCCGAGGCCGGCCTGGCCGTGCAGGTGGACGGTTTCGACGATGCCGACCTGCATGGCGTGGCCGCGGAATTGCAGGTGGGTGGGCTGCGCCGACAGCGTCTGCAGATCGGCGAGCGCCGGCTGCTGCCGCTGCAGGCCTATCAGTCGCAGCGCGCCGAAGTGCAGGACGCCAGCACGCTGGACAGCATCGCCGCGATCCGCGTGACCGGCGTGGGCGGTGCACGACCGATGTTCCTCACCCCCGGCAAGCTGATGCGCATGCCGGTGCCGATTGAAGTGACCTACACCTTCATCGGCAATGCCAAGGACCTTGCGGGGTCGCCGCTGGGCGGCGCCCGCATCCTCAATGCGCCGGTGCCCGGCACCAGCGCCAACGGCAGCTTCGTCGCCGATTTTCCGCGCCGCGAAACAACGCTGTACCTGCTGCAGGACGACCGCCTGCTGCATTGCCCGCTGCAGGTGCGTGAGCGCCGCCAGGTGGTGCTGCTGGTCGGCGCCGTGCACTGCGAGCCGCTGGCCGTGGCCCAGCTGCCGCCCGAGATCCGCCAGCAGGCCCGCGTGACCCGCCTGCTGCAGGAACGCGCGTTGATCGCCGCCACGCCCCAGACCGCTGCTGCAGGAGGTACGCCATGAGCCGGCGTTGGATGTGTGTGTTGATGCTGGTGTGTGCGCTGGTGCTGGTGATGCCACGGGCGTGGGCGCAGTGGCCGCCGGAGACGCATCCGACGGACCAGAGCCGGGACATCGTGATGAGCTGGGATCGCTCGGCGGTGCCGGGTGATGTGGAGCTGTGGGCGCCGCGGACGGTGCTGGGGTTCAGTCACGATCTGGCGTTCAAGTATGGGCAGATCCATGTGGTTTGTGGGTCTGCTTCTGATAGTGAGTTTGGGCGATGCGCGACGGAAGGAGATTCATCGATAGTTAGCGGACCGTCCGAAATTGTCCTGCGGCTTGTGGAGAGCCGGACAGGCCTGCGCACGGAGCTTCGGGTGCTCGGGAGCCTTCAGAGAGTCCTGAGTGATTGGAGTTGTAACCCAGATTATTGGGACAGAAATCAGCGGGCGCTCCATGAAGCGTTCTATTACACCTGTGGTAGCGATCAGCCAATCGGTACAGGTTCCCAGCTCGTATTTCCATCATCCGAGCTGACGCGTCTCGTCGCTGGTCACTGGAGAGCCACAATGCGCCTAAAAATCAAGGCCGACCCCGCCGCAGCACCCGTCGCCACAGCCACCTTCAACTTCGACTTCACCGTCACCGACTACGACGCGATCTCGATCTACTTCCCGGGCTTCGACGGCATCGCACCGCTGGTCAACATGGACCTGCGCTACGACCCCATCCGCAAGATGGTCGGCGGCTACAAGGAAGTGGACATGTGCCTGTACGACGGCGTGGGCTCGCAGAGCGAGTTCCTTGGCGTCACCGTGCGCGACAGCGGTCCACGGCCACCACCAGGGCGTGACTATGCGGTCTGGCACGGGGATGGCGGCAGCGATGACACCCAGCGCCTGGACTACCAGGTTGGCCTGAAATACGGCGGAAACCTGCTGGCCATGAAACACGGCGAGGAACAGCTGCTGCGCGGCATCGACAGCGCGCAGCTGCGCCTGGTGATGCTGCCGGGCATCAATCAACCCGTGTACTGCGTGCCCACGCCGCTGGTGCTGGAAACGCCGCCTACGCCCATCGCCAGCAAGCGGCCCGGTCTCTACGACGGCGAGCTGACGGTAGAGCTGCGCGTGCCGACTGCCAAACCCTGATCCCCACGGAGCCTCATCATGAAGAAGCTGCTGTTCTGTCTGTTGCCGCTGAGCGCGCTGCTGGCCCCGCCGGCGCATGCCAACCTCTCCATCCATCCGATGCGCGCGGCCGTCGATGGCAAGCGCGGTACGCAGATCCGCGTCTACTCGCACTCCACCCAGCCGCAGTACGTGCAGGCACGCCTGTTGCGCATCGCGAATCCTGCGCAGGTTGGCGAGGAAGAGGTGGAAATGGAGGCGGCCGACGCCGCGGTCGCCATCACCCCTGGGAAGTTCGCACTCAGTGGCGGAGGCAATCGCCTGATCCGGGTGATTCCGCTACGCGGCGTGGAGAAGGAAGTGGCCTACCGCGTCTACTTCGAGGGTGTCAGGGGACCGGACGGGACTCTGCTCGAGGGTGACGAGCAGGCGGCACAGGCCAACGTCGGCGTCAGCCTGGTCTGGGGCGCGCTGGTGAACGTGCTGCCCACCAACGGCAGCGTGGATCTGCAACTGCAGGGCGACACCCTGCGCAACGTGGGGACCTTGCGGGTCGGCATCACCGGACTGGCCGAGTGCAGCGCCAGTGGTGCCTGTACCACCCACGACTTTGCCAAAAGCCTGTACCCGGACGCGGAGCTGAAGCTGCCGTTCCAGCCTCAGCCGGGCAACACCGTGCAGCTGCATTACCGCCTGTCCAAGGACGGCTACCGCGAGCACGTAACCACACTGGCGCCAAGCGCCTGATCGTTCCTGGCCCCGCGCTGTTCGCGGGGCCTCATTTTCGATGTCCTGTTAAGGAAAAGAGCATGAATCATATCTATCGTCGTATCTGGAGCAATGCAAAGCAGTGTTGGGTGGTCGTGGGCGAGCTGGTAGCAGCGCGTGGAAAGCCACGAAGCGCCTTGATTCATCGTCGCGGGACCGCACTGATTGTCTTCATCGCACTGGCCGGTGCGGCGGGCAGCGCGAATGCGGGTCTCGATGTCGGTTGTTCGGGTGACAACGGGAACATCCGGCATTGCATTCCATTCATAGGTTCGTGGGACCCTCGCATGTCGACAGGCTATGCTGACATGGGTTTGGATGTGACGAACTCGATGGCGATCGGTGCGGGGTCCAGAATGTACGGAAGTTACTCGTTCGCGTTCGGTCAAGGTGCGCGAGTCGAGAAGCGTAACAGTGTCGCGTTCGGCTACCACTCTACAACCTCCGACGTCGACAGCGTCGCCATCGGCTATATGTCGCGTACTGGCGCAAATGGTGGTCACAGCATTGCCATCGGGACGAGAGCGTTTGCCGATTACATTGGCGCAACCGCTTTGGGGAACAGCTCAACGGCTCGCGCCGAGAATGCTGTCGCCCTTGGAAGCGGCGCCTCGGCCACCGCATCGAATGCGGTGGCCATTGGTGCCAACTCGGTAGCCAACGGAAGCAACACAGTATCGGTGGGAAGCAACAGCATTAAACGAAGGATCGTGAATGTCGCATCAGGCAACATTTCCTACGGTAGTGCGGACGCGGTCACCGGTGGTCAGCTGTATGAAACCAATCAGAATGTAGCATCGGCGCGAAGCACAGCGGATTCGGCTTACTCGACCGCCAGGGCGGCCAGGACTGTTGCCGATACGGCGAAGTCCAATGCGGACAATGCCTTGTCGAAAGCCAATATGCTTTCCGGCCTCCTGAGCCAGACGTCTGCCTCGGGGAACGTTCGCCTAGGTGCAAGTAACAGCGGAACCGTGCTGGACGTCCGCAACAGCGCCAGCGCCAATCGCAGGATCACGGGCGTGGCGGATGCCACGCTAAGCACGACGAGTACGGATGCTGTGTCTGGCAAGCAGCTCAATGCCACCAACACCAATGTAACGGCCGCACGGTCCGTCGCCGACTCCGCCAAGTCCAATGCCGACAGTGCGCTGGCAAAGGCCAATACGCTCTCCGGCCTTCTGAGCCAGACGTCTGCTTCGGGAAATATCCGTATAGGCGCAAGCAACAGCGGCACCGCACTGGACGTCCGCAACAGTGCCAGCGCCAATCGCAAGATCACGGGCGTGGCGGATGCCACGCTGAGTACGTCCAGCACCGATGCTGTGTCAGGCAAGCAGTTGAATGCCACCAACACCAAGCTGGCAGATGCACAGCGCGTCGCAGACGCGGCAGCCGCGCGCCTGAACGCATCCGCCCCGGCTATCGGGCTGGCGGCAGAGGCGGAAGGGAGCGGAAGCACCGCCAGCGTAGCGATGGGGCGCTCGGCGAAGGCCTACAACACCAACAGCATCGCAGTTGGTGCAGATGCTCGGGCCGGTGTCGACGCCAACGGCGACAAGAGCGCTGCCACCGGTGCAGTTGCTCTCGGTGCTGCAACGCGCGGTGGCAATGGCGCGGTGGCGGCAGGCCTGCGTGCTTCGGCGGTGGGTGATCGCGCCGTGGCCGTAGGCAATGATGCGACGGCCGCGGCGACCCATGCCGCCGCGCTGGGCTACAAGGCAGATGCGAGCGGCAATCAGGCCGTCGCCATTGGCCGGGAGGCCGCCGCATCGGCCTTGTATTCGACGGCGCTTGGCAATCTTGCAAAGGCGGGTGCCGAAAGTGCCGTTGCGTTGGGCGACCGCGCCCTGGCATCGCACACGGGAAGTGTCGCTCTGGGCAACGGCTCCCAGACCACCGGCATCAATCAGGTCTCGGTCGGCAGCTCCAGTATCAAGCGCAAGATCGTCAACCTTGCGGATGGCGCTGTCAGCAGCAGCAGTACCGAGGCCATTACGGGCAAGCAGTTGAATGAAACCAACGGCCGGGTAACGACTGCACAGAATGCTGCGAACGGCGCGCAGGCAACGGCCAATGCCGCACAGGTTGATGCCACCAAGGCCTTGGCTGAAGCTACCGTATTGGGTGGGCTCGTCGGGCAGGTTTCGGCCACGGGGATTGTCCGCCTGGGTGAGCAGAACCGCGGCACGACGTTGGACGTGCGCAACAGTGCCAATGTCAATCGGAAGATCAGTGGTGTAGCGGACGCGATATTGAGCGCCAGCAGCGCCGAAGCAGTCTCTGGGAAGCAGTTGTATTCAAGCAATTCACGGATCTCAGTTCTGGAAGGGGTTAGTCAGTTCCTGAGTATTGGCGTGGCGCCCATCAGTGAGCCTGCTGCAGCGGGGGCAGGAGGGGTCGCTATCGGTAACTCAGCCAAGACAGGTTCTGAAAGTGGAACTGCGGTTGGTACTCGAGCCAGGGCAATGGGCAGGAGTTCGACTGCGATTGGTAGAGGGGCAACCGTTTTTGAGCAATCCGAGAGTGGCTTTGCAATGGGGGCCGGTGCTGAGGTGGGGGCAGCGGGCGGTGGAGCAGATGGCGGTGTTGCTATTGGTGCGGGCGCAAAGATCGGGAGTGGAGCCCATGGCTCGCTGGCACTCGGAAGCAGCGCTCAGGCAAATGAAGCCGGAGTTGCATCGTTCGGAAACAGTGGTATGCAGCGCCGCCTTGTAAACATCGCCCGAGGCACCGCCGACCACAACGCCACCACCGTCTCTCAGCTCAAGGACTCCCTAGCCACCCTCGGCGGCGGCGCAGGCATGGACGCCAGCGGCAACATCATCGCCCCGACCTACACGATGCAGGGTGGCACGCAGAACACCGTCGAGGACGCACTGATGGCACTCGATGGCGCCGTCGTCACCGCAGACCGTCGCGCGGACAAGGTGGAAGGCCAGCTGAGTTCGATCTTCCAGAAATCACCTTCGGCCCGTGCCGACGGCATGAACCAGGTCGCGCTGAATGGCGTGAATGGCATGGTGCTGACCAACCTGGCTGACGGCCGAGTGGCGGCGGGAAGCCGTGATGCCGTAACCGGCAGTCAGTTGTACGCCGCAGAACAGAAGATCTCGCAAAATCGGAATGATCTGGAGGCGATGCGTAAGGAGCGGGAGATAGGTGAGCAGGCCATGCGTGGATTGGATGCGAGCGGTCCAATCGACTTTGGCGGTGCACGTTTGACTGGCGTGGCCGAGGCGAAGCTGTCGGCTGACAGCTCGGACGTTGTTCGCGGAAGTCAGCTCTATGAGACCAACAGCCGTGTTTCGGCCATGGAAGGCATCAGCCAGTACGTCAGTGTGGGTACGGCTCCTGAGTATGGCGGTGCTCAGGCTGGTCCGGGTGGTCTCGCCATTGGAAACTTGGCAAAGACGGGCATTGAGGGGGGCACGGCAATTGGAACATTCACTGAGGCAATGGGCAAAAACTCAATTGCCATCGGACGGGCGTCCACTGTCTACCAAGGCTCAGATTCCAGCTTTGCCATCGGAACTGGAGCTGAGGTTGGTAGGGCCGGCGAGCCTGGTGCAATCGGAGCCATAGCGTTTGGTGCTGGTTCGAGAGTCGAACCCGGGGCACATGGTTCTATAGCGCTCGGAACCAGCTCTTATGCAGCCGAGGCGGGGGTTGTGTCGTTTGGCAGTGTTGGTACGAAGCGCCGCCTCGTAAACATCGCCAACGGCACCGCCAACCATAATGCCGCCACCGTCGGCCAGCTGCGCGGCGCATTGTCCGCACTCGGCGGCGAAGTCGATACCAATGGCAACATCGTCGGTCCCAGCTTCAATGTCCAAGGCCAGTCCCAATCCACCCTCAACGGCGCATTGGAAGCGCTCGACGGCGCAGTCGTCAGCACCACCTCGCGCGTGAACCAGGTCGAATCCCAGCTCCGCTCCGTGTTCCAGGAAAGCCCCTCGGTCCGCGCAGATGGTACCCATCAGCTCACACTGGCCGGTGCCAACGGCATGGTCATCTCCAACGTGGCCAACGGCCTGATCGCGGCCGGCAGCCGCGATGCGGTCAACGGTGGCCAGCTGCATTCGATGCAGCAGCAGATCAACGGCCGCATGGATGGGCTGGAGCAGCGCATCGACGGTCAGCCGCAGGCCCGCGCCATGGCGGCAGCATCCACGCCTTCGCCGTCCACCGAAGACATCGCGCCGGCACCGGAAACCAACGGCTCGCCGCAGATCGCCTCGACCGGTGAAGGTGACAAGCCCACGCCGCAGCCGAAGCCGAAGCAGGACAACACGCCCAAGCCGCAGGTCGATACCGCCGACCTGGAAAAGATGCTGGCCCGGGCCAACGAGTACACCGATGGTGCGATCAGCACCTTCGAACGCCGCCTGGACAAGATGGACAAGCGCTTCAACCGCATGGCGGCGATGAGCAGCGCACAGAGTGCGATGGCGATGAATACCGCCGGCCTGGCCACCTACAACCGCCTGGGTGCGGGCGTGGGTTACAGCGAGGGTGAGTCGGCGATGGCGGTGGGCTACCAGCGCGTGCTGAACGAGAAGGGTTCGGCCACCTTCAGCCTCAATGGTGCGTTCACCAACAGCGGTGAGCGCAGCATGGGCGTCGGCGTGGGCATCGGCTGGTAAGCCGTGCAGCCCCGGCGTGGTGCGCGTAATGAACCCCGCCGCGCCGGGGTCCTTGCCGAGGAGATGGCAATGTATCGATGGGTAAGCCGATTCATCAGCTACCGCACGTTCTATCTGTGGCGGGCGCGTTTTTACTACTACACCCGCAATCTGGATCGCTGGGTGCAGTTCACCTTGTTGTGCCTGGTGGGCATGGTGCTGGTGCTCTGGTACCACTGGCGGGTGGCGAGCGTGCCGCCACCGCGCGTGCATCCGGAGGCGGCCGCGGTGCGCGTGGAGAACATCACCCAGGAGGCGATCCATCGCATCGTGCTGGTGCGGCATGGTGGCCCGACACCGGGCGAGCCGTTCACCACGCCGGAAGACGTCCGCGCGGGAACGCTGCGCACCCTGCGGGTGCGACAACTGCTGGACAGTGAGAGGGTGTGGCAGCTGAAAGCCCACATGCTGGCCGACATGGCGGCGTACATCGAAGCCACGGGCAGCTGCTTCCCCTTTCCATGCTGGCAGGTGAGCCACCGGCTGGAGCTCATGCGTGCGGCGGAGGCGGAGAACGCGGCCATCAACCGGGGGCTGGAGCCGGTGCTGGAGGTGCCGTTGGACAGGATGCCCAACCTCAACGGCGGTGAGCGCGCGCGGATACAGACGGCGTGGTCGGACCCGTTCGGCGATGTCTACAACCAGACCTGGTTGCTGGGCGATCTGCAGAACATGCATGCGCGGATGATGATGGCGTACCCGCAGCGGGTGGGAGCACCGTGGCTGATGCGCCTGCTTGGCGATGAGACGGAGGAGCAGCACCATGATGTCTGGTAGGGCAGCGCGCCTTCTGTAGAGCCGAGCCATGCTCGGCTGCTCTTGGGCCAGGTGTCCGGATGCCTGATGCATCGTGCGGACCAACGGTCCGCACCCACCAGAAGAAGTAAGCAGGCAGCGCGCCTTCTGTAGAGCCGAGCCATGCTTGGCTGCTCTTGGGCCAGGTGTCCGGATGCCTGATGCATCGTGCGGACCAGCGGTCCGCACCCACCAGAAGAAGGAAGCAGGCAGCGCGTCTTCTGTAGAGCCGAGCCATGCTCGGCTGCTCTTGCGCCAGGTGTCCGCATGCCTGATGCACAGTGCGGACCAACGGTCCGCACCCACCAGAAGAAGGAAGCAGGTAGCGCGCCTTCTGTAGAGCCGAGCCATGCTCGGCTGCTCTTGGGCCAGGTGTCCGCATGCCTGATGCATCGTGCGGACCAACGGTCCGCACCCACCAAGGCCGGAGCTACCGCTACCCGCCGATATACGCGGTGATCTCCGCCTCGGCCAGCAGCTGCCGCAACTGTGCGACAGACGCGCGTCGCATCGGCTTCTCGTCCACCGGCGACAAGGGCGCCTGGCGCAGGGCGTCATACGGCAGCACGGCCAGGTCGAAGGTCAGCTCTTCGGCGCTGAACACCCACACCGGCACGTCCAGGCTCCGTTCGCGGTCCATCCGCAGTCGACGCGTCCGCGATTCGGCGGGAATGCCGTGCTCGTCCAGGAAGCGGTGCACGGCTTCCGGGTCGTCACTGTGCAGGTGCAGCTGTACGGGGCTGTTGGCATCGGCGGTGCCCTCCAGCACCGGGCCGGCCAGCCGCGGTGCGAAGCCGTGCAGGAACTCCAGCGCACGCAACGCGGCTTCGCGGCGGCGCTGCAGCTCGTTGCCGTGCTGGGGGCCGGAGAACAGCCGCTGGTACTCGCGCAGGGCGTCTTCGATCTCGGTGTTGCGGGGCAGGGAGGCATCGTCGTGGATGCCGAGCCGGCTGGCAGCCTTCAATTTGGCCTGGTGGTAGTCGCGGATGCCGCCTTCGGCCATCAGGCGGGCGGCTTCGTGGGCGAGGCGATGGCGCCGCTCGCGGGTCTGGCTGGCAGCATGCTGACGGGCGCGATGCATGCGATGACTCCTGTTGCGACCTGGCTACAGACTAGCGCAAGGATGTGACATCCGCGTGGGTATGGCGGAGGCAACCGCTCTGGTAGGTGCCGACCTTGGTCGGCACGGGGCGCCAACCAAGGTTGGCGTCTACCGGAGCAGCATCGGTACCAACCAACGGTTGGCACCCACCAACGCTCTGGTAGGTGCCGACCTTGGTCGGCACGGGGCGCCAACCAAGGTTGGCGTCTACCGGAGCCGCATCGGTACCAACCAACGGTTGGCACCCACCAACGCCTTGGTAGGTGCCGACCTTGGTCGGCACGGGGCGCCAACCAAGGTTGGCCTCTACCGGAGCCGCATCGGTGCCAACCAACGGTTGGCACCCACCAACGCTCTGGTAGGTGCCGACCTTGGTCGGCACGGGGCGCCAACCAAGGTTGGCCTCTACCGGAGCCGCATCGGCGCCAACCAACGGTTGGCACCCACCAACGCTTTGGTAGGTGCCAACCAAGGTTGGCCTCTACCAGAGCCGCATCGGTATCAACCCATGGTTGGCACCCACCGGACCATTCCTCAGAAGATGTCGAACGCGGCGGCGTCGGCCTGCGGCGTATTGAGGTTCAGGTCGTAGTCGGTCAGGCGGTCCATGTCTTCCACCTTCACCCACTCGGTCGCGCCGTTGAGGGTGGCCTGGACCATGCCGCTGGGCGGGTCGTTCTGCGCGATCGGGGTGTCCTTCAGCGCGGTGCGCATGTAGTCGATCCAGATCGGCAGGGCGGCCTTGCCGCCGTACTCGCGGTAACCCAGCGAACGGAAGTCGTCGCGGCCCACCCACACGGTGGTCACGTACGGGCCACCGAAGCCGGAGAACCAGGCGTCGCGGTGGTCGTTGGTGGAGCCGGTCTTGCCGCCCACGTCCTCGCGGCCGAGCACCTTGGCCTGGACGCCGGTACCGCGCTGGACCACGTCGCGCATCATCGATACCAGCTGGTAGGCGGTGCGGGCGTCGATCGCGCGCGGGGCAGTGCGGGCATCCGGGTTGGCCGGTGCCGCCTGGGTTTCGACCTTGGCTTCGGCCTTGGCGGCGGCGGCCGGGTCCACCTTCGGGGCCGGAGCGCCGAAGTTGAAGCCGTCCACCACCTGGTTGACCGGCTGGTCACTGCTGCCGGCGCAGTCGCGGCAGGCCAGCGCCGGGTTTTCCTTGAACACCAGGTTGCCGTCGCGGTCATTGACCTGGTCGATCAGCCAGGTGTCCACGCGCGAGCCGCCGTTGGCGAACACGGCGTAGCCGCGCGCCACCGACAGCGGGGTCAACGAGGCGGTGCCCAGCGACATCGACAGGTTCGGCGGCAGCTCCGATTCGGCAAAGCCAAACTCGCTGATGTACTTGCGTGCGTAGTCCACGCCCATGCCATCGAGCAGGCGCACCGATACCAGGTTGCGTGACTGCACCAGCGCTTCGCGCAGGCGCATCGGGCCGCGGAAGCCGCCACCGTCGTTCTGCGGGGCCCAGGTCTTGCCGCGGCGGTCGCGGAACACGACCGGGGCGTCGAGCACGATCGAGGCCGGGTTGTAGCCCTTGTCGAAGGCGGCTGCATAGACGAACGGCTTGAAGCTCGAACCCGGCTGGCGACGGGCCTGGGTGGCGCGGTTGAACTTGTTGCCGGAGAAGCTGAAGCCACCCACCAGCGCCTTCAGCGCGCCGCTGTGGGCATCCAGCGAGACCAGCGCGGACTGGCCGCGCGGGATCTGGTCCAGCAGCCACTCGCCCTCCTTGGCACCGGCGCGCACGCGCACGATGTCGCCGCGCTGCACCAGCTTGCCCGGGGTCTTGTTGGTCCACTTGGCGGCACCGGCCGGCAGCACGATCTCGCTGCGGTTGGCCAGCACCACGGTGGCGCTGCCGTCGGCGCCGGTGCTGGCGACGATCGCCGGCAGCAGGCCGGCCTGGCCGTACATGCCGCGCAGGTGCTCGGCCAGGGCGGCGGCGTCTTCGCCGGCACCCACCTGCACCTGCTTCTCCACGCCGTGCCAGCCGTGGCGGTGGTCGTACAGCAGCAGGCCGTCGCGCACCGACTGGTTCGCGGCGGTCTGCAGGGTGGAGTCGATGGTAGTGGTGACGTGATAGCCCTTGTTGACCACGTCGCCGCCGAAGCGGGCGATCATTTCCTGGCGCACCAGCTCGGCCACGTACGGGGCATCGACCTGCACCGGCGGCTCATGCGCGGTGGCATGCATCGGCACGGCCTTGGCCGCGTCGGCCTCGGCCTGGCTGACGAACTTCAGGTCGGCCATGCGCTGCAGCACGTAGTTGTCGCGGCGCTGGCGGGCACGCTCCGGGTTGGAGATCGGGTTGCCCGACGAGGGGAACTTGGGGATGCCGGCCAGCGAGGCCATCTCGTCCAGGTCCAGCTCGTTCAGCTTCTTGCCGTAATAGAACTCGGCGGCAGCGGCCACGCCGTAGGCGCGGTTGCCGAAGAAACTCTTGTTCAGGTACAGCTCGAAGATCTCGTCCTTGCTCAGCTCGGACTCGATCTTGCGCGCCAGCAGGATCTCGGCCAGCTTGCGGGTGTAGCTGTACTCGGAGCTGAGGAAGAACTGGCGGGCCACCTGCTGGGTGATGGTGGAGCCACCCGGCACGCGCTTGTCGCTCGTGGTGGCCAGCAGCCAGACCGCCCGCCCGATGCCCATGTAGTCCACGCCGCCGTGCTCGTAGAAGCGGGCGTCCTCGGTGGCCAGGAAGGCCTGCTTCAGCTTCTCCGGCACGTCCTTCATGGTGATCGGGGTACGCCGGGTCTCGCCGAACACCGCCATCAACTTGCCATCGGCAGCATAGACGTACATCGGCTCCTGCATTTCCACGTCGCGCAGGGTCTGCACGTCGGGAAGCTTGGAGGAAACGGCATAGTACAGACCGCCCACGGCGGCCGCGCCGATCAGCGCCAGGACCAGGACAATCAGGAAGATCCAGCGCAGCCAGCGGCGGAGTCGAGTCATCGGGTTCAGATTCCGATTGCGAATTTCGTGGTCGCAGAGTATAGATTACGCAAGGTGCCGGCTGGGGTCGGCACCGGGGAGCGCAAGGGGAACAGTCAGGGGCTGCATGGTGAATCCGTGAAGGAATTCACAGCAGGGCCGTTGCCATTTGCTAAGAATACGTTATTAATGCTTGGGCGCAGGTCTTGCGTCCAAGTGCCCGTCGGCAGGGGAGAAACCGTGGGGCTCATCCCAAAAAGTCAGTCGCCGCTCGTAGGCGTCGACATCAGTTCGACTGCGGTAAAGCTTTTGCAGCTGTCCCGCAGCGGCAATCGTTTCCGCGTGGAACATTACGCTGTGGAACCTCTTCCGCCGAATGCGGTGGTGGAGAAGAACATCGTTGAAGTGGAGGCCGTGGGTGAGGCCATCCGTCGGGCGATGAACCGTTCAGGCAGCAAGGCCAAATTGGCCGCTGCCGCCGTCGCGGGGTCGGCAGTGATCACCAAGGTGATCCCGATGCCGGCCGATCTCGACGAAAACGACATGGAAGCCCAGATCGAGCTGGAAGCGGTCAACTACATTCCGTATCCGATCGAGGAAGTGAACCTGGACTTCGAGGTGATCGGGTCGATCCCGAACAACCCGGAGATGGTCCAGGTGCTGCTGGCCGCGTCGCGTTCGGAGAATGTCGAGCTGCGCCAGTCCGCGCTGGAACTCGGTGGCCTGCAGGCCAAGGTGATGGACGTGGAGGCCTTCGCGGTCGAGAACGCCTACGCCCTGGTCGCCAGCGAGCTGCCGGTATCCATCGACGGCGTGGTCGCGCTGGTCGACATTGGCGCCACCATGACCACCCTCAATGTCCTGCGCGGCGGCCGCAGCCTCTACAGCCGCGAGCAGGTGTTCGGTGGCAAGCAGCTGACCGATGAGATCATGCGCCGCTACGGGCTGAGCTACGAGGAAGCCGGGCTGGCCAAGCGCCAGGGCGGCCTGCCGGAAAGCTACGAGATGGAAGTGCTGGAGCCGTTCAAGGAAGCCACGGTCCAGCAGATCAGCCGCCTGCTGCAGTTCTTCTACGCAGGCAGCGAGTTCAACCGCGTCGATCACATCGTGCTGGCCGGCGGCTGCGCCGTGCTCGGTGGCCTGCCGGAGATGGTCGAGGAACAGCTGGGCGTGCCGACCGTGGTCGCCAACCCGCTGGCGCAGATGACCCTGGGGCCGAAGGTGAACGCGCATGCGTTGGCCCAGGATGCCCCCGCGCTGATGATCGCGACCGGTCTGGCGCTGAGGAGCTTTGACTGATGGCACGCATCAATCTATTGCCCTGGCGCGCCGAGCGGCGCAAGCAACGCCAGCGCGAGTTCTACGCAATGCTGGGCATGGCCGCCGTCGGTGGCCTGCTGCTGTCGCTGATGATCTGGTTCTACTACGACCGTCAGGTGAGCGGCCAGATGGACCGCAATGCCTATCTGGAAGCCGAGATCGAGAAGGTCAAGGAACAGAACAAGGAGATCGATCGCCTCGACGCGCAGAAGGAACGCCTGCTGGCCCGCAAGAAGGTGATCGAGGAACTGCAGGCCAAGCGCTCGCAGATGGTCCACCTGTTCGACGCGCTGGTGCGCACGATTCCCGACGGCGTGGTGCTGACCGCGCTGAAGCAGGAAGGGGATGTGCTGACGCTGGAAGGCCGCACCCAGTCCAACGCCCGCGTTTCGGCCTACATGCGCAACCTGGAGACCTCCGGCTGGATGACCAACCCGGAGCTGTCGATCATCGAAGCGCGCGACCCGGAGAAGGACAAGGACGGCAAGGCCGGCCCGCTGGCCGACATCAAGGCGCTGCCCTACGTGTTCGTGGTCAAGGTGAAACTGCCGGCACAGAGCGAAGAGGTGTCGGCGACGCCGGGCCTGAACGCCGATGGCTCGGTGGCGACGGCTGCCCCGGCACCGGTGGCACCGTTGGCCGCAGGTCCGGATGCCGCGACGCCTGCGGCCCCGGCAGCGGGCCAGCCGGCAGCAGCTCCCGCCGCACCGGCCACTGCACCGGCCACGCCGGCCAAGCCGAACCAACCGGCCGCTCCGGCCGCCGCGCCGGCCCCGGCACCTGCCCCGAAGCCTGAGGGCAGCCGCCTGGCGCAGCCGCCGCAGGCCTTCAATGCGCTGCTGCAGGGGGACCGCGCATGAGCCAGAAGATCGACATCAAGAACCTGGATTTCAACGACATCGGCAACTGGCCGCAGAAGGCCAAGATCGTCTTCTGCTCGTTGCTGGCGCTGGTCATCATGTTCGTGGCGTGGATGCTGCTGATCAGCGGCAAGCGCGAAGAACTGGCCGGCCTGGAATCGAAGGAAGTCGAGCTGCGCACCGAGTTCACCAAGCAGCAGGAACGCGCGGTGAACCTGGGGCCGCTGAAGCAGCAGTTGGCGCAGATGGAGCAGGTGCTGCAGCAGATGCTGCGGCAGCTGCCGAGCAAGACCGAAATGCCCGACCTGATCATCGACATCTCGCAGACCGCGCTGTCCAGCGGCCTGACCAACGAGCTGTTCGAGCCGGAGCAGGAGCAGATCAAGGAGTTCTACGCCGAGAAGCCGATCAAGCTGCGCATGGTGGGCAGTTACCACCAGTTCGGCGCGTTCGTCAGTGGCGTGGCCTCGCTGCCGCGGGTGGTGATCCTGACCATGCATGACATCAACCTCAAGCCCAAGGAAAAGACCGGCGGCAACGTCCGCAGCGGTGCACTGGAACTGTCCGGTACGGTCAAGACCTACCGCTACCTGGACGAGACCGAGGTGCAGGCGCAGCAGGCGGCCGACGCTGGCAAGGAGGGCAAGAAGTGATGCGCGCGCAGACCGTACGTGGTGCGATGGTGCTGGCTGTGCTGCTGCTGGCTGGTTGCGGCCGTGGCGTGACCAGCACGCCCGGCGACGCACCGAACCTTGAGAAGTGGGTGGAAGGCGAGCGCGCGCGACCGGCGCAACCGCTGGAGCCGCTGCCGGTGATGCAGCAGTTCGAGACCTTCGAATACTCCGCGCAGGGCATGCGCGATCCGTTCACCGATGCCTGGACCAATCCGCAGCAGGGGAACGGCGGATTGCGACCGGACCCGAACCGACGCAAGGAGCCGCTGGAAGGCTTCCCGCTGGATGCGCTGGACATGGTCGGCACCATCGGTACCGGCGCAGGTACCGTGGCGCTGGTGATGGGGCCGGACAAGGTCACCTACCGGGTTCGCCCGGGCGGTTACCTGGGGCAGAGCGACGGGCGGGTCACGGCGGTCTTCGAAGACCGCGTGGAGCTGATCGAACTGGTGCCGGATGGCGCGGGTGGCTGGCTGGAACGGCCGGCAACGCTCTCGCTTGAAGATCAATGATCGTTTACTGGGGATAGCACGATGACCTTTCACCAAGCCAAGGGGCTGCGTCCCATCCGGCGCTCTACCTTGAACCGTGTCAGCGCGCTGGGAGTCGCGCTGATGCTGGCCTGCGCTCCGGCGCTGGCTGCCGCACCGGCGGAAAAGCCGGTGGGCGCCACCGTGGCACCGGCCGCCGCGCCGGGGGGCCTGTCGGTGGCCAAGATCGATTTCAAGCGTGGCGATGACGGCGCCGGGCGCCTGATCGTGCAGTTCGACGGGCAGGGCGCGATCCCTGACCTGCGCACGCAGGGCAACAGCGTGGTGGTCGACGTCGGCAATGCCCGACTGCCGGCCAACCTGCAGAAGCCGATGAACGTCACCGACTTCGCCACGCCGGTACAGCGCATCGACGCCAAGCCGTCGGGCGCCGGCACCCAACTGGTGCTGAGCACCGGTGGCGCGGTGGAGTCGCTGGCCTACCAGAGCGGCAACGAATACGTGGTCGAGATCAGCCCGCGCCAGGCCCAGGCCGCCGTGGGTGCGGTCACCGCCGGCAGCGTCACCCAGGCGGCCAAGGCCGTCGGCCAGCGCGGCTTCACCGGCAAGCCGGTGACCTTCAACTTCCAGGACGTGCCGGTGCGCACCGTGCTGCAGTTGATCGCCGAGGAGTCCAACCTGAACGTGGTGGCGTCCGACTCGGTGCAGGGCAACGTGACCCTGCGCCTGGTCAATGTGCCGTGGGACCAGGCGCTGGACATCGTCCTGCGCGCCAAGGGCCTGGACAAGCGTCGCGACGGCAGCGTGATCTGGGTGGCGCCGCAGGCCGAACTGGCCAAGTTCGAGCAGGAAAAGGAAGACGCGCGCATCGCCATCGAGAACCGCGAAGACCTGCAGACCGACTACATCCAGATCAACTACCACAGCGCCACGCAGATCTTCAAAGCGCTGACCGAGGCCAAGGGCATCGGCGGCAGCGGTGGTGGTGGCAGTGGTGGTGGTTCGGGCAGCTCCTCGCAGGAAGACAGTGGCTTCCTGTCCTCGCGCGGCCGCATCGTGGCCGACGAGCGCACCAACACGCTGATGATCAGCGACATCCCGAAGAAGATCGCGCGCATGCGCGAGCTGATCAACGTGATCGACCGCCCGGTCGACCAGGTGCTGATCGAAAGCCGCATCGTCATCGCTACCGACACCTTCGCCCGCGAGCTGGGCGCGAAGTTCGGTGTCAGCGGCAGCCGCGACAACGTGTACTTCAGCGGTAGCCTGGATGCCAATGCGAAGACCCGTGAGTCGCAGGTTGCGACCGACCTGGCCAATGCCAAGGCCGAGCGTGACTGGGTAGCCGGTGGCCGGGTCGGCCCGCCGCCGGTGAAGTCCGGCTCGGCGATCACCCGTGGCCTGAACTGGAACCTGCCGGTGGCTGCCGCCAGCAACCCGGGTTCGCTGGCGCTGTCCATCCTCAATGCCGGTTACCTGCTGGACGTGGAGCTGTCGGCCATGCAGCAGGAGTCGCGAGGCGAGGTGATCTCCAACCCGCGCGTGGTCACCACCAACCAGCGCGAAGCGATGATCAAGCAGGGCAAGGAAATCGGCTACGTCACCATCAGCGGTGGTGGCGCTGGCGGCGTCGCGACCCCGAACGTCCAGTTCAAGGAAGTGGTGCTGGAGCTGAAGGTCACCCCGACCATCACCAACGACAACCGCGTGTTCCTCAACATGCAGGTGAAGAAGGACGAAGTCGACCAGCTGATCCAGCTGGAGGGCTACGGCACCGTGCCGTCGATCAACCGTCGCGAAGTCAACACCGCGGTGCTGGTCGAGGATGGGCAGACCGTGGTGATCGGTGGCGTCTACGAGTTCACCGATCGCAACAGCATCAGCAAGGTGCCGTTCCTGGGCGACGTGCCGTTCCTGGGCAACCTGTTCAAGAAGCGCGGTCGCAACAAGGACAAGGCCGAGCTGCTGGTGTTCGTCACCCCGAAGGTGCTGCGCGTGGCCAAGCAGAACTGAGCCGTCGCACCGGAGTCTTCGAAGAAGGGCCGCCCCGTGCGGCCCTTCTTCGTTTGGGCCGGCGGCATGCACGAAGCAGATCCATGCCCGGTGTGGACGGCTGTTCAGCGGTTCTTGATGCCAATCGCAGGGCACCCTGCGATGATGTCGGGAACCCGTGCCGTCCTGCGCCGGTCAAAGGCCCCCATGAACCTGCCACCGCCGATGCCCGAAACCGTCTCGCCGCCGCCCGCGCCGGCCACCTCCCGCCTGCATGCGGCGTTCACCCAGCTGCGCGACGCGCTGTCGGCCGAGATCGTCGGCCAGGCGGCACTGGTCGAACGCCTGCTGATTGCATTGTTGGCCGACGGCCATCTGCTGGTGGAGGGCGCGCCGGGCCTGGCCAAGACCACGGCGATCCGTGCACTGGCCTCGCGCCTGGAAGCAGACTTTGCCCGCGTGCAGTTCACCCCCGACCTGCTGCCGGCCGACCTCACCGGCACCGAGATCTGGCGCCCGCAGGAGGGCCGCTTCGAGTTCGTGCCCGGCCCGATCTTCCACCCGATCCTGCTGGCCGACGAGATCAACCGGGCACCGGCCAAAGTGCAGTCGGCGCTGCTGGAGGCCATGGGCGAGCGCCAGGTCACGGTTGGCCGCCATACCTATGCGCTGCCGCCGCTGTTCCTGGTGATGGCCACGCAGAACCCGATCGAGCAGGAGGGCACCTTCCCGCTGCCGGAAGCGCAGCTGGACCGTTTCCTGATGCATGTGCGCATCGGTTACCCGGACCAGGCCGCCGAATCGGAGATCCTGCGGCTGGCCCGTGAGCGTGCCCGTGGTGCATTGGGCGAGGCTGCGCCGGCGCCGGACAAGATGCCGATGCAGGACGTGTTCGACGCCCGTCGCGAAGTGCTGGACCTGCACATGGCACCGGCACTGGAGCGCTACCTGATCGAACTGGTGCTGGCCTCGCGCGATCCCGCGCGCTACGACGCCGGCCTCGGCCGCCGCATCGCCTGGGGGGCAAGCCCGCGCGGTTCCATCGCACTGGAGCGCTGTGCCCGTGCGCGGGCGTGGCTGGCCGGCCGTGACTTCGTCACGCCCGACGACGTGCGTGCAGTCGCCGCCGACGTGCTGCGCCATCGCGTGCTGCCCAGCTATGAAGCCACCGCCGAGGGCTGGGACGGCGAGCGCCTGGTGCAGGAGCTGCTGGCCCGGGTGCCGGCACCCTGAGCCTGCGCATGACCGATCCATCGCTGGAACAGGCACCGTCCGCGCTCGAAGGTGACGGGCTGCGCCCGCAGCTGGCCGAACTGGTCGCGCTACGGCGGCTGGCACAGCGTCCGCCGCCGCCGCGCCGTGGCCGCACCGGCAACGCGGGCCAGGCACCGTCCCAACTGCGCGGCCGCGGCATGGAATACGCCGAGTCGCGCGAATATGTGGCTGGCGACGACGCGCGCCACATCGATTGGCGCGTGACTGCGCGCACCGGCCGCGCCCATACCAAATTGTTCCAGGCCGAGCGCGAGCGGGTCAGCCTGATCGTGGCCGATACGTCGCCGGCGCTGTACTTCGGCACGCGCGTGCGCTTCAAATCGGTACAGGCCGCCCGTGCCGGTGCGGTTGCCGCGTGGTCGGCGCAGCGCCGCGGCGACCGCGTGGGTGCGCTGCGCGGCAGTGACCGCGAAGCGCCGATTGCCCCTGCGGGCGGGCCACGCGGCGTGCTGCGCGTGCTCGACGCGCTGACCCGCTGGTATGCACAGCCGCCGGTCGACGATCTGGGCCTGGCGCGTGCACTGGATCATGCCGGTCGCGTGCTGCGCCCGGGGGCACGCATGCTGGTGCTGGCCGATCCGCAGCAGGCCATCCGTATTCCGCCCGCGCGCTGGAGCGCGCTGGCCCAGCATCACGATCTCAGCCTGGTGCTGCTGGTTGATCCGCTGGAACTGCATCCCCCCTCGGCGGCGCTGCAGTTCCAGACCGCACAGCAGCGCATCGGCCTCGACCTGCGCCGCAGTGAAGTGCAGGCGCATTGGCAGGCACACTTCGTCGAACCGCTGCAGGAACTGCGGCGCCAGCTCGGCGCACGCCGTGTCGATGTGCAGGTGCTGTCCACGGATGCGCCCAGCGACGCGTGGCTGGCGCCATCACCGACCGAGGTGCCGGCGTGAGCGCCGCGCTGCCGCTGCGCGATGTGCAGTTGCCACCGGCACCTTCATGGTGGCCGCCTGCCCCCGGTTACCTGATGGTCGGCGCGGCGGTGGTGCTGGTGCTGTTGGTGATCGCCGTGCTGATGTGGCGGCGTCGCCGTCGCCGCCAGCGTTGGTTGCAGCTGTTCGATAGCGAACTGGCAGCCACCACCGACGCTGCGGCCGAACTGGCGGCCATTGCCGGATTGCTGCGCCGTGCCGCACGCCGTGCAAAGCCGGGCAGTGAATCGCTGCGCGATGATGCCTGGTGGCAGCGTGTAGACCCGCAGGGCACGTTGCCCGATGCGCGTCGCAGCCTGCTAGCCGAAGGCGCGTATCGCCCACGCGTCGACAGCAGCGACGTGGCGGCCGTGCGCAGTTGGGCCCGCGAGCGCTATCTGGCGATGCTGCTGGAGCGCCGCCGATGAACCTCTGGACGACCTATTGGCCATGGCCGGACCTGCAGCTGGCATGGCCACTGGCATTGCTCGCGCTGCCGTTGCCGTTGCTGATGCGCTGGTGGAAGCGCCGTGCAGAACCGGGCGCCGCGCTGCGTGTGCCCTACGCCGCCGCCGAGCTCGAAGCGCTGTCCGGTGGGGGCCGCGTCGACGTGTCGTGGCTGCGCACGCTGCTGCTATGGCTGGGCTGGTGCGCGCTGTGCATCGCGCTGGCACGGCCGCAGCAGCTGGGCGAAGCCATCACGCCGCCGCAGCAGGGCCGGCAGATGATGCTGGCGATGGACGTGTCCGGCAGCATGGGCGAGGGTGACATGGTGCTGGGAGCCCAGGCGGTTGATCGCCTCACCGCGGCCAAGGCCGTGCTGGCCGACTTCCTGGATCGTCGTGCCGGCGACCGCGTCGGCCTGCTGATTTTCGGTGATCGCGCCTACACGCTTACGCCGCTTACCGCAGACCTGGCCAGCGTGCGCGATCAGCTGCGCGACAGCGTGGTCGGCCTGGCCGGGCGCGAGACCGCCATCGGTGATGCCATCGGCCTGGCGGTGAAGCGCCTGCGCAGCCAGCCGGAGGGACAGCGCGTGCTGATCCTGTTGACCGATGGTGTCAGCAACGCCGGTGTGCTGGAGCCGCTGCGCGCCGCGGAAGTCGCGCGCGCCGAAGGCGTGCGCATCCACACGGTTGCATTCGGCGGCGATGGCAGCATGCGCCTGTTTGGTATCCCGATTTCCACCGACCAGGATCCGGTCGATGAGGCCACCCTGAAGAAGATCGCCAGCATGACCGGTGGCCAGTTCTTCCGCGCGCGTGACACCGCGCAGCTGGCCGGGATCTACGCCGAGCTCGATCGCCTGGAGCCGGTCGCCGCGAAGGGGCCGAGCCTGCGTCCGCGCGAAGAACGCTATGCCTGGCCGTTGGGGCTGGCGTTGCTGCTGGGCGTGCTGGCCTGGCTGTGGCCGGAGCGTCGCCGATGATCGCGTTTGCTTCGAATCTCCCCGATTGGAGCGCATTGCACTTCCTGCGACCGGAGTGGTTGTGGGCGCTGCTGGCGTTGCCCCTGATCCTCGCGCTCGCGGTGTACCGGCAGCGACGCAGTGATGCGTGGCGGCAGGCGGTGGACGCACACCTGTTGCCACATCTGCTGGCCGCGGGCGCGAAGCGGCGAGTGCGCCTGCCATGGGCGCTGCTGCTGGGCTGGACACTGGCATCGCTGGCCATGGCCGGGCCGAGCTGGCGCCAGCAGGCACAACCGATGTTCCAGGCCAGCGCACCGCTGCTGGTGGTGCTGGACCTGTCCAGCCGGATCACGGCAACCGATCTTCCGCCGTCGCGCCTGCTGCAGGCGCGGGCGAAAGTGGGCGAACTGCTGCGCGCGCGCCAGGGCGGGCAGGTGGGGCTGGTGGTGTATGCCGATGATGCCTACACCGTGGCGCCGCTGACCGACGACGGCAGCAATGTTGCGTTGTATCTGGATGCGCTGTCGCCGGACGTGATGCCGCGTGATGGCCAGCGTGCCGACCGCGGCATCGACTGGGCGACACGCTTGATGCGGCAGATCGGCGCGTTGCAGGGGCAGATCCTGCTGGTCAGCGATCAGGCGGACAGCGAAGCTGCACTGGCGGCGGCGCAGGCACGCAGCCTGGGCCTGCAGGTGTCGGTGCTGGGCCTGGGCACGCCTGCCGGTGCGGCGTACCGCGATGGCAATGGGCAGATCCGCCAGGCCGCGCTGGATGAGGGCAGCCTGCGTGCAGTCGCCACTGCCGGTGGCGGCCGCTATGCGCGCATCTCTGCCGATGACGGCGATCTGCGTGCGCTCGGTGTACTCGACGCGCGCGACGGCACGGCGGCGCAGCGGCCGGGCGAAGGCAAGCAGTGGCGTGACGAAGGCTTCTGGTTGCTGCCGCCGGTGATGCTGCTGGCATTGCTGGCCTTCCGCCGTCGCGCGGTGCTGGCCGCGGTGCTCGCGGTGGGTCTGCTGCCATGGATGAATGACGCGCAGGCGCAGGCCCCTGCGACGCCTGTCTCGCAGCCGGCGCAGGGCACGCTGTGGAAGCGCAGCGACCAGCTGCAGCATCAACGCCTGGCCGAGGGGGTTCAGGCCTACCGCAAGGGCGACTTCGCCACTGCACGCAGACAGTTCGAAGGCATCGACAGCGATGCCGGTTGGTACAACCTGGCCAACACGCTGGCACGCGAAGGCAACTACGACGACGCGATTGCCGCCTACGACCGCGCGCTGGCGCTGCATCCGGGCATGGCCGATGCGGTGGCCAACCGTGCCGTGGTCGATGCCGCACGCAAGCGCAGGCCATCCGGGGGCGGCCAAGGCCAAGATCAGCAGAAGCCACCGCAGAACGGGCAGCAGAAACAACCGCAGGGCCCGCAGGGCCAGCAGAACCCACAGGGGCAGCCGAAGCAGGGCCAGCAGCAATCCGGCCATGGCCAGCCGCCGTCGGGCCAGCAGGGCCAGCCCAAGGCGGGTGACAACAACGCGCAGTCGGAGCCTCAGCCTGGCGAACGTGGCCGCGATGGCCAGCAGGCACCGCCGCAGGTGGAAGATGCCAAGGCGCAGGCGCAGGCCGACGAACAGCAACGCCAGCGCATGCAGCAGGCGATGCAGCAGGCACGCGAGGGTGAGGCCGGCAAGGGCGGCAAGCCAGTGCCGGGTGGTGAGGGCCGCACGCCGCGCCAGCGCGAGGAGCAACAGGCGGTGGAGGCATGGATGCGGCGTGTGCCGGATGATCCGGGCGCATTGCTGCGGGCCAAGTTCCAGCTGGAAAACGAACGCAGGAAGAGGGAAGGGCGATGACGCGGTCGATCAACATGCACGGGCACTGGCCTCGACAGGTACTGGCGGCGCTGCTGTTGTGGCTGCCGCTGCTGGCCTGGGCGCAGCCGCGCGCGTGGCTGGACCGCGACCGCATCGCGATGGGCGACACGGTCACGCTCAATATCGAGAGCGACCAGGGCGCCCCTGACTTCACGCCATTGCGCACCGACTTCGACCTGAGCGGGCAGACCAGCAGCCGCCAGGTGGAATGGAGCAATGGCAGCATGCAGCAGCGCAACCTGTATGGCGTGGCGCTGACACCACGACGTAGTGGTGCGCTGGTGGTACCGGGCCTGCAGGTGGGCAGTGTGCGCACCGCAGCGCTGACGCTGCAGGTCGATGCGGCCGCCGTGGCGGGGCCCGACAGCAATGCGATGGCCTTCATCGAAACCGTTGTCGATGACGATACGCCGTATGTGCAGCAGAGCGTGGGCGTGGTGGTGCGGCTGTACTTCGCCTCGCAGCTGGCCTCCGGCGAGCTGGTGCTGGATACCCCGGCGGGCGCGTCGTTGCAGCGTGTGGGCGACGACCGCACCGATGTACGCCAGGTCAACGGGCGCCGCTACAACGTGGTCGAACGGCGTTTCCTGCTGATCCCCGAGCGCAGCGGCGCGTTGCGCCTGGCCGGTGCCCGTTTCAGTGGGCGCAGTGCGGGTGGCTTCTTCGACGACTTCTTCGGCGGTGGCGATGGCCGCATGAATGCCACCGGCGCAGACCGCACGCTGCAGGTGCAGGCACAGCCGGCGCAGGCCCCGCAGCCGTGGCTGCCACTGCAGAGCCTGCAGCTGCGCTACACCAGTGCGCCGACCAGTGCCCGCACCGGTGAGGCCGCCAACGTGGTGGTCGAAGCGGTTGCCGAAGGCGCGACGCGCGCGCAGTTCACCGACCTGCCGGTGCCGGATGTCGGCGCCAATGCGCAGGTGTTCGCCGAACCGGCACAGTACGAAGAGACCTTCAACGGCAGCACGCCGCGCCTGAAGATCACCCGCCGCTATTCGATCGTGCCGCGCCAGCCGGGTTCGCTGGTGGTGCCGGGGCCGCGCCTGCCCTGGTGGGATGTGCGTAACGGCAAGGCGCAGGAGGCGAAGCTGCCGGACCTGACGCTGGCCGTCGCGGCCGGCACCGGCACCGGCACTGCCTCACCGGCGCCATTGCCGCCGATCGACACCGATGCCGCGCTGCCGGGCGCCGATGGCCGGGACAGCCGCATCGCCGCGACCGATCCGCGTGCCAGCGGCCTGTCCGAGCGTCCGTGGCCGTGGATGGCGGCGGCCATCGGCCTGGCGTTGCTGTGGCTGCTGACTCTCCTGTGGGGCTGGCAGCGAGGTCGGCGCCCGCGCGCAGTGGCGCCAGTAGCGGGCAAGGCCTCTGTGCCGACTGCGGCGGGCGGGCGTGCCGGCCTGGCAGAACTGCGCCGCGCGCTGGATGGCGAGGGCTTCGACCAGGTGGAAGCACAGCTGTGTGCGATGGCTGGTGTGGAACGCATCGAGCAGGTCATCGCGCGGCTTGGGGATGCAGCCCAGCGTCAAGTGCTACAGGACCTGCAGCAGGCGCGGTGGGGCGGGCAGGGGGATCTGGCGCCGCTGCGCACGCGCCTGCGCGAGGTCTTCCGTGACGGACCGCACTGGTCGGCGGCTGCGGGCACCGCCGACACTGACCTGGCGCCGCTGTATCCGCCGCGGCGAACCTGAACCGGCGCCGCTTGCGCGCTTTGTTAGAGTGCATTCATTTTTCGAGGAAACCCGCGTATGACAGCAGCTGCTGCCGACAAGAAGAAGTTGCCCCTGCATTGGAAGATGGGCATCGGCTTTGCGATCGGCCTGGTCCTGGGACTGATCGTGCACGCCCTGGGCGGCAGCGTCGATGGTCTGCAGGCTGGTGCCAAGTGGGTAATGGACTACGTCACCACCCCGGCGTCGGGCCTGTTCCTCAACCTGATCTTCATGCTGATCGTGCCGCTGATCTTCTCGGCGCTGATCATGGGCGTGTCGGAGATGGGCGACATCCGCGCCCTCGGCCGCATCGGCTGGAAGACCCTGGCCTACACCGTGCTGCTGTCCGGCATCGCGGTGGGCATCGGCCTGGTGCTGGTCAACCTGCTCAAGCCGGGCGCGGGCGTCGATCCGCAGACTGCGGCACTGATGCTCTCGGAGAACGCCGAGCGCAGCAAGGAAATCGTCGCTGGCATCCACGGCACGCCGAAGGGCATGGACATGCTGCTGTCGATCGTGCCGAGCAACGTGCTGCAGGCCGCGTCGGACAACGGCGCGATCCTGTCGCTGATGTTCTTCGCGCTGATGTTCGGCATCGGCATGGTGCTGACCGACAATGAAAAGGTTGCCCCGCTGCGCCGCGCCATCGAAGGCGTGTTCGAAATCTCGATGACCCTGATCAACCTGGTCATCCGCCTGGCCCCTTATGCGGTGGCCTGCTTCATGTTCAACCTGGCCGCGCTGTTCGGCTTCGAGCTGATCATCCGCCTGGGTGCCTATGTGGGCGTGGTGGTGCTGGCGCTGGGTCTGCACATGATCGTGACCTACGGTACCGCGGTGTGGCTGTCCGGCCGCTCGCCGCTGTCGTTCTTCCGCGATACCCAGGAAGCAACGGTGATGGCGTTCTCCACCGCCTCCAGCAATGCCACCCTGCCGACCGCGCTGCGCGTGGCCGACCAGATGGGCTTGCCGCAGCGCGTGTCGCGCTTCGTGCTGACCGTGGGTGCCACCGCCAACCAGAACGGCACCGCGCTGTTCGAGGGTGTGACGGTGATCTTCCTGGCCCAGTTCTTCGGCGTGGACCTGAGCATCGGCCAGCAGATCATGGTGATGGCGGTCTGCATCCTCGGTGGCATCGGCACTGCCGGCGTGCCGTCGGGCTCGCTGCCGGTGGTGGCGATGATCTGCGCGATGGTCGGTGTGAACCCGCTGGGCATCGGCCTGATCCTGGGCGTGAATCACTTCCTGGACATGTGCCGTACCGCGCTGAACGTGACCGGCGACCTGGCCCTGACCACGCTGGTGGCCAAGGGCGAGTCGCACGATGGCCCGGCGCTGGGTCCGCAGCAGGACTGAGTCCAACGCCACTGCTGGCGACCTGATCGGGGTCGGACCTGATCGGGGTCGGATTCCTTTCCGCAGGGAAAGGGCTCCGGCCCCTTTTCACATGCGGAATCCGGCGGAGATCACGTCCTTGCGGGCCAGCGGCCGGCACGACCGGGCAAGGTGAACTGACCCCCCGCCCGGCGACTATGGGACAATAGGCCGCCCGCACGTCCGCGGCCGCCTCCCGATTCCGACAGAACCATGACGCAGCCTACCCGTCGCCAGTTGGCCAACGCCATCCGCTTCCTTGCCGCCGATGCGGTTGAAACCGCAAAGTCCGGCCACCCCGGCATGCCCATGGGCATGGCCGACATCGCCGAAGTCCTCTGGAACGACTACCTCCGCCATAACCCGAGCAACCCGCACTGGTTCAACCGCGACCGTTTCGTGCTGTCCAACGGCCACGGTTCGATGCTGCAGTACGCGCTGCTGCACCTGAGCGGCTACGACCTGCCGATTGAGCAGCTGAAGCTGTTCCGCCAGCTGGGCAGCCACACCGCCGGTCACCCGGAACGCCACGAGACCCCGGGCGTGGAGACCACCACCGGCCCGCTGGGCCAGGGTTTCGCCAATGCCGTGGGCTTCGCCCTGGCCGAGAAGCTGCTGGCACAGCGCTTCAACCGCCCGGAGCTGGAAGTGGTCGACCACC
This sequence comes from Stenotrophomonas sp. CASM106, assembly GCF_049384825.1. NCBI lineage: Bacteria > Pseudomonadati > Pseudomonadota > Gammaproteobacteria > Lysobacterales > Lysobacteraceae > Stenotrophomonas > Stenotrophomonas sp. CASM106. The sequence goes on along the minus strand of NZ_JBMRFS010000010.1, from coordinate 24,412 downwards.
GCACCTGGGTGTTCATGGGCGATGGCTGCCTGATGGAAGGCGTGTCGCATGAAGCCGCTTCGCTGGCCGGCACCTGGGGCCTGCACAAGCTGGTCTGCTTCTGGGACAACAACCACATCTCGATCGACGGCAATGTCGAGGGCTGGTTCACCGACAACACCCCGGAGCGTTTCGAGGCCTATGGCTGGAACGTGGTGCGCGACGTCGATGGCCATGACCCGGACAGCATCAAGGCCGGCATCGAGGCCGCGCTGTCGCAGAGCGACAAGCCGACCCTGATCTGCTGCCGCACCACCATCGGGTTTGGTTCGCCGAACAAGGCGGGCAAGGAATCCAGCCACGGTGCACCGCTGGGCAAGGACGAGCTGGAAGCCACCCGCAAGCAGCTGGGCTGGGAATACGGTCCGTTCGAGATCCCGCAGGCGATCTACGACGGCTGGCGCGCCAATGGCGCCGGCACCCTGCGCCAGGCCGAGTGGGAACAGCTGTTCGACAAGTACGCCAGCCAGTACCCGGCTGAAGCAGCCGAACTGACCCGCCGCTCGCATGGCGAACTGCCGGCCGACTTCGTTGCCAAGGCCGATGCGTACATCGCCCAGGTGGCCGCGGAAGGCCCGACGATCGCCTCGCGCAAGGCCTCGCAGCTGGCCATCGAAGCCTATGCCCCGCTGCTGCCGGAAATCGTCGGCGGCTCGGCCGACCTGGCGCACTCCAACCTGACCCTCTGGAAGGGCAGCAAATCGGTTGCCAGCGACGACGCCAACGCCAACTACGTGTACTACGGCGTGCGCGAGTTCGGCATGACCGCCATTGCCAACGGCCTGGCCCTGCACGGTGGCTTCATTCCGTTCGACGCCACCTTCCTGGTGTTCAGCGATTACGCCCGCAATGGCGTGCGCATGAGCGCGCTGATCCCGGCGCACGCCATCCACGTCTACACCCACGACTCGATCGGCCTGGGCGAAGACGGCCCGACCCACCAGCCGGTGGAGCACCTGGCCTCGCTTCGCTACATCCCGAACAACGACGTGTGGCGTCCGTGCGATGCGGTCGAGTCGGCGGTGAGCTGGAAGGCCGCGATCACCCGCCAGGACGGCCCGAGCTGCCTGGTGTTCAGCCGCCAGAACCTGCCGCACCAGCCGCGCAGCGCCGAGCAGATCGCGCAGATCGAGCGCGGCGGTTACGTGCTGGCCGATGCCGCCGGCACCCCGGATGTGATCCTGATCGCCACCGGTTCGGAAGTCTCGCTGGCCACCGAAGCCAAGGCCCAGCTGGACGCGGCTGGTCTCAAGACCCGCGTGGTCTCGATGCCGTCCACCGACGTGTTCCTGCGCCAGGATGCGGCCTACCGTGAATCGGTGCTGCCGAACGCCGTGCGCAAGCGCGTGGCCGTGGAAGCCGGCGTCACCGGTTTCTGGCGCCAGTTCGTCGGCCTGGACGGTGCCGTGATCGGTATCGACACCTTCGGTGCCTCCGCCCCGGCCGACCAGCTGTACAAGCACTTCGGCATCACCACCGCCCACGTGGTGGAAGCCGCCAAGTCGCTGTAAGCAGCATCGCGACGTAATGAGGAAAGGCCGGCGCACGCCGGCCTTTTCTTTGCCGCAGGAAAAAGGGGACGGAGGGGATTAAGTCGTTTGTGCACAAACGACTTAATCCCCTCCGTCCCCTTTTCTCAGGCGGTGCGCGCCAGTGCCAGCCGCAGCAGGCGCGCGTCCAGGCGTTCGGCGAAATCCTTCGGTGCCTGCAGGCCCATGCGCTGCAGGTACACCGCATCGCCGTCGCCGGCCGGTTGCCGTAGTGCTGCCCAGACGGTACGCAGCTTGTCGCCGCGGGTCTGCGTATTGGCCTTCAGCCACGCCAGCGCTTTCACCAGCACCTGCTCGATCTCGTTGAAGTCACTGCCCAGCGGATAGTCCGGCAGGCTGCCATCGGCGCGGAACGGGGCCAGCGCCGCTGTCAGCGCCTGCGGCGTATTGCGCTGCTGCCGCTGCGGATCCGGTTGCGCGACCGCCAGCAGTTTGCGCGAAGCGTGCGCCTGCTGCAGCAGGCCGCCCTGGAACGGGGCCTCGGTGATTGCGGTCATCGCATGCACGCAGTCCTCGTCGGTCAGTCCGCGCAGGTCGGCAATGCCGTATTCGTTGAGGTAGATGTCGCGCAGGTGGCGCGGAATGGTGGTGTGCCCGTAGTTCCAGCGCACGTTGGATTCGCGTCGGCCCTTGTCATCGCGCGCGGCGCGGAACATCAGCACGCTGCGGGCTTCCGGCAGGGCATGTGCCATCGCCACGAAGTTGTACTGGCCGCCCACACCGGATACCACGCGTCCATCGTCCAGCGCGTCAGACACCGCCGCGCCCAGCGCGGTGGCCATCATGCAGGAGTTGAAGAAGCGCGCATGGCGGCGCTGCAGGCGTTCCAGCGTTTCGTTGCCGCCGTACAGCTGGTTGATCTCGCTGATGCGGCGCATGCCGATCGCACGGCACTCGTCCTCTGGCAGCGTGCGCAGCCACTCGTAGAATTCCGGCGAGCCCAGGTAGAACGCGCCGTGCAGGTACTCACCTTCGGCCGCCAGGGTGGCGTGGTCGATCGACAGCGTGCTGCCGTTCTCGATGCGCTGCATCAGCGCCAGGTCATCGTGTACCTTGCGCTTGATCACCCCGGTCTGCACCAGCCTGCGGAAGCCCTCGTTGAGCATCTCGCTGCAGCCGTACAGGCCCACTTCGAACGGGCCCACGCCGCCGATCTCCTGCACCAGCGGGTGGCTGGCCAGCTGCGGATCCAGCGCGTGCAGCACGCGGCGGTAGCGCGCGTTGTCTGTGTGGCGCAGCACCAGCGCATGGCTGAGCGCGTCGGCCAGCGTACCGATGCCGATCTGCAGCGTGCCGCCATCGCGCACCAGCGTGCTGGCGTACAGGCCGATGGCGTAGTCGACATCGCCGACCGGCTGCCGCGGCAGCCCGAACAGCGCCGGGTACGGCGGCGGTGGGGTGATCACCAGATCGAAGAACGAGACATCGACCGTGGCCGAGCCGCCCAGGTAGGGCAACTGGGGATCGATCTCGGCAATCAGCAGCGGACGCGGCAGGCCACGTGCGGTCATCGCGTCCAGCGTGTCCTGGGTGATGTCGTTGTTGCACGACAGGGAAAGCCGGCGGTCGTTCGGGCGCATCGCCACTTTCTGCACGATCACCTGTGGCGCGCGCTGCGCCACCGCATCGGCGGCGTGGGTGTAGTTCAGGCTGGTATAGCTGGATTGCGCCTGGCGCGACCCGAGCAGGGCGCCGGATTGCATGTAGAACTCTTCCACCTGCACATGTGCCGGCAACGCGTCGCGTGCGATCGCATCGGCATAGGCCAGGCGCGGGAAGTCGTCGCCGAAATGGCGCTGCGCGAACGGCGCCAGGAAGCGCGCCTCCAGGCCGTTGCCCCGCGCCTTCGGCGGATTCAGCGACAGCGCGGTATACAGCTGCAGCGGCCGCGAAGGATCATGTTCGACGCGTGCGTAGAGGGCATTGAGCAGCCGATGCGGCTTGCCCAGTGCCAGCGGTGCCCCGATCCGCAGCGGCCCGTCCACGCGCGCAAACAACCAGTCGACGGCGGCGTCCAGGTCGGTGAGGTGTTCGGTCATGCGCGGCGGTCCTGCGTCGGGGGAGTGCGGGCATTACAGCATGTCGGGCTTGAACCGCCGTCGACGCGAGACTTCCGCGCCGGCCACCATGAACTGCCCATCGCCGCGGTAATGCACCGTGCGCGGCAGTTTCGGCCGGGGCGCAACATGGGCATGCACGATTTCCCAGATGAACAGATTGCTCGCTGCCACCTGGCTGTCGTCGTACAGGCGGCATTCGAAGCACGAATGGCATTGGCCGACCAGTGGCGCGCCGACCTCACGCGCGGGCAGTGCGTCGAGCCCGAAACGGGCGAACTTGTCGACCTCGCGGCCGCTGCAGTTGCCGATGTCCACCACGGTATCGAGCAGCTCCACCCCGGGCACGTTGATCACGCACTCGCCGCTGCCGCGCGCCAACGCGTGGCTGTGGTTTGCGTCCCACAGGTAGGTGGCGACCAGTGAAGGCGAGAAGCCCATGACCATGTGCCAGCCCATCGTCATCAGGTTGCGCTGGCCGCGCCATGCCGTGCTGACCAGCACGATCGGGCCGGGTTCGAGGAAGCGGCGGGCCTGCTCGACCGGGAAATCCTTCTTCGGCAGTGCTTTCATCCGGGGCCAGGGGCGGGAGGAACCGATGCTGGCGCAGCCGGGATGAACCCGGAGTCGAGGGGCTTGACAGGCAGTTCGATTACGCGCGTAATCAATACGTCGATTACGGATGTAAACCATGACCCCGATCAGCGAAGCCGAAGCCGTCGTGATGGAGGTGCTGTGGCAGCAGGCACCGCGTAGTGCCGATGACGTGGTGGCCGCGCTGGCCCATCGCGACTGGGCCGAGCCGACCATCAAGACCCTGCTCAACCGCCTGCTGACCAAGGGCGCGATCACTGCCGAGCGCGATGGACGGCGTTACCTGTACCGGCCGCTGCTGCAGCGACAGGCGTGGGTGGAGGCGCAGAGCCAGGACTTCATCGGCCGTGTCTTCGAAGGGCGCGTGGCGCCGCTGGTCGCGCACTTCAGTGAACGGGGCCAGCTGAGCGCGCAGGACATCGCCGAACTGAAGAAGCTGATCCAGGAGCTGGACCATGACTGAGCTGCTCGACGGACTGTGGCGGGCCAGCTTGTGGCTGGCCGTGGGTGTGGTCCTGCTGGCGGTGCTGCGACCGCTGCTGGTGCGGTTGGGGGGCGCTGGGCTGGCCTACCGCAGCTGGTGGCTGCTGCCGCTGCTGCTGGTGGCCCTGACGCTGCCATTGCCACAGGTTGCGGTGTTGCAGCAGGTACCCACGCTGCCGCTGAAAGTGATGCCCGGTGCCCTCGATGCCATGAGCGGGCCCTCGTTGCCATGGGCCGGGCTGTTGTTCGCGCTGTGGGCATTGGGTGCGGGCATCCGCCTGTTGCGCGACCTGCACGCACAACATCGTTTCGAACGGAGCATGGGCCCACTGACGCCGCGCACCGATGGCAGCTGGCAGGCCAGCGGCGATCCCGGCTTGCCCGCGCTGGTTGGCCTGTGGCGCCCACGCATCGTGGTTGGTCCCGACTTCGACCTGCAGTTCACCGCACAGGAACAGAGCTTGATCCTGCAGCACGAGCGCAGCCATCACCGTCATGGCGATCACTGGGCCAACGGTGCGCTGCTGCTGGTGCGCGCGGTGTTCTGGTTCCACCCGCTTCTGCCGTGGGCTGCGGGCCGCTTCCTGCGCGACCAGGAACTGGCCTGCGATGCCCGCACCATGGCCCCGCAGCCGGCGCTGCGCGGCCTCTACGCCAGCACGCTGCTGAAGGCGCAGCTGGTCCACCCGGTTGCGCCCGCGGTCTGCCATTGGCGCAGCCAACCCGTGTTGAAGGAGCGTATCGCCATGTTGAAGCAGTCCAAGCGGAAGGCATTGCCGTGGGTGTCCGGGCAGGTGCTGGTGGTCGGGTTGTGTGTGGGCATGGGCGCGGTGGCATGGGCCAGCCAGGGCGGCGCGGTTGGGAGCCCGGGGATCGGTGTCGAGCCGTTCGAGCACGCTGAAGAAGATGCAGCCAAGGCTGGGCTGGACCGTCCGATCCAGATCGACAGGATGCCACCGCCGTCCTATCCGAAATCCGCGTTCGAGCAGCGCCAGGTAGGCGTGGTGAACCTGCGCGTGGAGGTGGATGCGCAGGGGCGTCCCAGCGATGTCCGCGTGCTCAGTGCCACCAATCCGGGCGTGTTCGATGCGGTGTCGATCGCTGCGGCACGCAGCTGGACCTATCGGCCGGCGATGAAGAACGGTAAGCCGGTTGCAGCGGCGGTGAAGATTCCGATCACATTCGCCATGGACAACACCGAGGACACCCAATGAAGTCCATGCCGCTGATCATGGCGGCAGCGCTGCTGGTGGGGTGTGCGAGCCAGGACCGCCTGACCACGGTGGATACCCGCAGCGAAAATGTCGGCCACCAGCGCCTGCAGCCGCAGGCGGGCAGCGGCGGTGGACAGCTGCAGGTGTATTCGCTGGGTGCGACCGAAGGCTACCGGATGCCCCAGCTGTACGCGGCACCAGACCCGGAGGTTGGCGATCGTGACCCGCGCGCGGAACTGGCGCCGACCACGATCTGCCTGCAGGTGGTGGTTGATGCCAATGGCGCCGTGGAGCGAAGCCTGCCATTGACCGATCGTCCGGAGTGCGCGGCAGGTGCTGCGGGCGAGAATGCGCCCCTGCTGCAGGCTGCCCAGGAAGCCGTGGCGATGTGGAAGTACTCGTCCGCAGCGGTCTGCCACTTCGCGGCGGGCAAGGTGCCTGCCGACCGCGGTGACTGCCGGGGCGCCGAGCGCGTCGAGCCGGTAGCGGTCACCCTGCAGTACGCCTTCACGTTCGAGATCGTGAAGGGCCAGCACGTGGTGCGGATGCAGGGAAAATGAACGCTCGCGGTCCGTGATGGAAACCGATGGCGCCGGGCTCTGCCCGGCGTACGTCAGGCCCCGCCCTGGATATTGGCCTTTACCGCAGGCTGCATCAGCTTCGGTTCTTCCAACGTCGCATCGCGGGCCTGGCGCACGCTGACGAACTCCGCCTCGGCCACGCCGTCGTGCACGTGGATGTTGTGCGCGCGCTGTTCACCGATGGTGGTTTCGTTGGCGAAGTCGCGGCCGCCCGGGCCGTAGTCGTGGCAGACGAACACGCGGGTGGCATCCGGCAGGGCCAGCAGGCGCTGGATCGAGCGGTACAGCTGTGCGGCATCACCGCCGGGGAAGTCGCAGCGGGCAGTGCCGCCGTCGGGCATGAACAGCGAGTCGCCAGTGAACAGCGCATCGTCGATCAGGTAGGCGATGCTGTCGCTGGTGTGGCCGGGCACGGCGATCACCTGGCAGCGCAGTTCGCCCAAAGTGAAGGTCTCGCCGTCACTGAACAGGTGGTCGAAGATTTCATCGGCGCCCGGAAGCTGCAGGCCATAGCGTGGCGCAAACGTCGCCTGCACCGCACGGATGCCTTCACCGATGGCCAGCGTGGCCTGCGGAAAGCGCTGCTTGAGCCGGCGCCCGGCCGACACATGGTCGGCGTGGGCATGCGTCTCCAGCAGCCAGCGCAGCTGCAGGCCCTGTTGTTCGATGGCCTGCAATGCCGCGCGCAGCGGTGATTCGCTGCTGGCGTCGGTGTCCGGGTCATAGTCCAGGACCGGATCGATCAGCGCCGCCTCGCCGCTGGCCGGGTCGCTGACCAGGTAGCTGAAGGTGTTGCTGTCACGGTGGAAGAACGACTGCACCTGGACCGGCATCGGAGCTCTCCTCAGCGCGTGCCGAGCACGCGGTTCAGCAACTGCGCCAGGTTTTCACCGGCCAGCCGCAGCTGCGCTTCGGCCAGCGGCCGGTAGCGCTCGGTGTACTCGTCACCGATTTTACGCGAGGCCGGATAAACGCCAGCTTGCATGGAGATGCGGCAGCTGGCCTCGGCCCAGGCCTGCGGTTCGCGCTGCGGGTTGGACTGGCGCGCCAGCTTCGGTGCGCGCTGGCTCTGCAGCACCGGCAGGTAGCCGGCATCGTCCAGCTTGCGGGTGTTGAGCATGCCGCTGTCCCACAGCGAGTGCAGGTTGGTACCGCGGTTGCCGAACTGCAGCTGGAAATCATTGCCGCCCTTGTCGTGGGCGTAGCCGGCGTGCATCGGCTGGTGGATGTCGCCGACCAGGTGCACGACGAACTTCAGCGCCTGCAGGCGCTCGCCGTCAGTCAGGCTGCGGTCGCCCAGAATGGCGCTCTGCGCCTTGAGGGCTTCGACGATGCAGTTGCCGTTCCTGCAGTGCTTCGGTGCTTCGTAGTGGCAGTCGTCTTCGGCAATGTTGACGTAGTGCCAGCCGGCCGAGCGACGGCCCAGGCCCGGGTCCTTGGCGCGCAGCTGGTCGGCCCAGGGCGCGATGCTGGCCAGGGTGGCGTCCGGTTCGGTGGCCAGCAGGCGGTCCACTTCGGCGCGGGCGGCGGGGGTGAGGCGGGCGTCGGCGACTTCGGCGACAAGGCGGTGGCCTTGCGCGCCCCAGGCATGGGCAGGGGCGGAGACGGACAGCAGGGCCGGCGCCAGGGCGGCGGCGAGGAACAGGGAGTGCAGGGCTTTCATGCGCCCATTCTAGCGGGGTAGGTGGATTGAAGAGCGGCGCGTTCCTGTTCCGAAGTGGAAGCGTAGAGGGAGGGGCGTGTCCCGGCTCCGCTCCCTGCCTTGCCCCAGCTCCGGAACCGCTTCAGTCCCAGGCACAAAAAAGCCCCGGCAATTACCGGGGCAACATGCTGCGAGGGTTTTGCGTGTAGCGGGGGAGCGGGGGCGAAGCCCCCGCGCCCAATACACCGCTTAGAACTTGAAGACGTACGAAGCGCCGTAGACCAGCGGATCGATGTTGACCGTGCCGATCTTCTCGCCGTTCAACTTCACCTTGCTGTCGATGTCGATCCAGCGCATGTCCACGCGCAGGGCGCCCTTCTCGCCGATCGCGAAGTCCACGCCGGCGTGTGCGGCCAGGCCCCACGAATCCTGCAGCTTCAGCTTGCTGCCGGCCAGCGCACCCGTAGTGTCTTCGCTGAAGAAGGTGGTGTAGTTCAGGCCGGCGCCGACGAACGGCGACACCTTGCCCTTGCTGTTGAAGTGGTACTGCAGGGTGACCACCGGCGGCAGCTGCTTGGTGCTGCCGACGCGGCCCAGGCCGTTGATGTTGATGTCGTGCTTGAACGGCAGCGCGGCCAGCACTTCGATGCCCAGGTTGTCGGCGATGAAGTACTCGCCGGTGATGGTCGGCTTGACGTCATTGTCGACGTCGACCTTCAGGGTGCCGCCGGCCAGCCAGCCGTTGTTCGACTTCGGCGCCACCTGGTGCACGCCGGCCGAGACGGTCCAGTCGCCCTTGGACTGCGCCATGGCCGGGGCGGCGGCGAGCGACAGGGCGGCGGCCAGGCTGGCCACGATCAGGGGGGAGGTCTTGCGCATGGGGGTCTTCTCGTTGCTGGGTGGATGGCGACAGTCTCGGCCTCACGCCGCGCTAACGCTTTGATCCGGATCAAATCCTGTCCGTGGGCCGGCCGGCGGTCCCGGCTGGCCCACGGTGGCCGGCGGCGGTTTGCTAGACTTGTGGGCCCTATCCATCCCGCCGCACCTGTCGCGGCCGCAGGAGCTTGAGAAATGGCAATCAAGGTTGGTATCAACGGTTTCGGTCGCATCGGGCGTAACGTCCTGCGCTCGGCGGTGCTGAACTTCGGCGACGACATCGAAATCGTGGCCATCAACGATCTGCTGGAGCCGGACTACCTGGCGTACATGCTCAAGTACGACTCCGTGCACGGCCGCTTCAAGGCCGACGTGGCGGTGCAGGGCAACGACCTGCTGGTCAACGGCAAGAAGATCCGCCTGACCCAGGAACGCGACCCGGCCAACCTGAAGTGGGATGAAGTCGGCGCTGATGTGGTGCTGGAAGCCACCGGCCTGTTCCTGACCAAGGAAACCGCGCAGAAGCACATCGATGCCGGCGCCAAGAAGGTCATCATGTCAGCCCCGTCGAAGGACGACACGCCGATGTTCGTGTACGGCGTGAACGACAAGACCTACGCCGGCCAGGCGATCATCTCCAACGCTTCGTGCACCACCAACTGCCTGGCCCCGCTGGCCAAGGTCATCAATGACAAGTGGGGCATCAAGCGCGGCCTGATGACCACCGTGCATGCGGCCACCGCCACCCAGAAGACCGTCGATGGCCCGTCCAACAAGGACTGGCGCGGCGGCCGTGGCATCCTGGAAAACATCATTCCCTCGTCCACCGGTGCGGCCAAGGCCGTCGGCGTGGTCATTCCGGAACTGAACAAGAAGCTGACCGGCATGAGCTTCCGCGTGCCGACCTCGGACGTGTCGGTGGTCGACCTGACCGTCGAGCTGGAAAAGGAAGCCACCTACGCCGAGATCTGCGCCGAAGTGAAGGCACAGAGCGAAGGCCCGCTGAAGGGCATCCTGGGCTACACCGAAGACAAGGTGGTGGCCACCGATTTCCGCGGCGAAACCTGCACCTCGGTGTTCGACGCCGATGCCGGCATCGCCCTGGACGGCACCTTCGTCAAGCTGGTGACCTGGTACGACAACGAGTGGGGCTACTCGAACAAGTGCCTGGAAATGGCCAAGGTCATCGCCGCCAAGTAAGGCCGGCGTAGATCGCAGACGAACCCCGGCCTGGCCGGGGTTCGTCGTTTAAGGGGCCCACCCTGTCGTAGCATGGGGCGGTCGACCGCTGCCGCTGTGGCGCGGGAACGCAATGGAAGCACGCAATGGAAGCACTGATCGCACTGGTCGTATTGGTCCTGTTGGCCATCCCCCTGCTGCTGGTGGTGGCGCTGGTGATGATCTCCGGCCTGCGCCGCCGCGTCGCGGCGCTGGAAAGCGCGATGGCCGCCGCGCCTGCCACCGCCAGGCCGGCCGCCAGCGCGCCCACGCCTGAACGGGCTGCGGCCACGCCCACGGCCAGTGCCGATCCACCGTTCCTGCGGCCGGTCGCCGCTGCTGCGCCGCACCCCCCGCAGCCACCGGTGCGCGAAGCAGCGCCGACCGAGGCGCCTGTTCCCCGACCTGCTGCGCCACCGCCGGTGCCACCGGTGCCGGTGCAGCCGCCGCTGCCTTCCGAGCCGGCACTGCCCAACGTCATCGAGCGCGGCATCAGTGCGGTCAAGCGCTGGTTCACCGAAGGCAACGTCCCGGTCAAGATCGGCATGCTGGTGCTGCTGGCCGGTGTCGCGGCGCTGCTGAAGTACGTCAGCGACCAGGGCTGGCTGGTGTTGCCGATCGAGCTGCGCTTGGCCGGCATCACCGTGGGCGCGCTGGGCCTGCTGGCCTTCGGCTGGCACCAGCGCGAGCGCCGGCGCCTGTTTGCGCTGGCCTTGCAGGGCGGTGCCATCGGCGTGCTGCTGCTGACCATCTTCGCGGCCTTCAAGCGCTTCGACCTGATTCCGCCGGGCTTCGCCTTCGCCAGCTCCATTGCCCTGGTGGCCGGCCTGTGCGTGCTGGCGGTGGTGCAGAACTCGCGCACGCTGGCCGTGCTGGGCATCCTGGCCGGCTTCATGGCACCGCTGTGGCTGTCCACCGGCAGCGGCAATCACGTGGGGCTGTTCAGCTATTACGCGGTGCTTAACGCAGGCATTTTCGCCATCGCCTGGTTCCGCCCTTGGCGCGCGCTGAACCTGCTGGGCTTCGCCTTCACTTTCGGCATCGGCACCTTCTGGGGCGTGCTGCAGTACGTACCGGACAAGTTCAGCAGCACTGAGCCGTTCCTGCTGTTGTTCTTCGTGTTCTACCTGCTGATCCCGCTGCTGTACGCGCGCGGCCAGCCGGCCGGCCGGCGCGATCTGATCGATGGCAGCCTGGTGTTCGGCGCGCCGCTGGTCGCATTCTCGTTGCAGGCAGGCATGCTGCACGAACAACCGATGACGCTGGCACTATGCGCGCTGGGCCTGGCCGCGATCTACGCGGTACTGGCACGGGCGCTGATCGCACGTGCGTCGTACACCATGCTGGCGCAGTCGCATGCCGTGCTTGCGGTGGGCTTCGCCACGCTGGCGGTGCCGCTGGCCTTGTCGGCGCGTGCCACCGGTGCCGTGTTTGCGCTGGAAGGTGCAGGCCTGGCCTGGTTGGGGCTGCGCCAGAAGCGCTGGCTGCCGCAGGTATCCGGCGCGTTGCTGCAGATCGGCGCCGCATTCGCCTTCGTTGCCGGTGGCGACCACTGGCACGAAGACCTGCGCTTCCTGATCAACCCGACCGCCATCGGCGCGCTGTTGCTGGCCCTGGCCGGCTTCGCGTCGGCGTGGAGCTACCAGCGCAGGCCACGTCATGAGGTCGCACTGGTGTACTACCTGTGGGGCCTGCTGTGGTGGCTGGGCGGCCTGGTCCATGAGATCACGCGCTTCTTCCCGTACCGCACCGAAGTGGACGCGTTGCTGGTGCTGGCCGCGGTCACTGCCTGGCTGGTGGCCGAAGTGCAGCGTCGCCAGCCGGCACGTGCACTGGGCGTGACCGCACTGGCCATGCTCGCGCTGGGCTTCCCGCTGGCCCTGGTGCAGAGCGATGCACACCACCAGCCGTTCGCCGGTTATGGCGCGCTGGCCTGGGCGGTGTTCGCGGTGCTGGGCGTGCGGACCCTGCTGTGCCTGCGTCAGGGCGGCGATACCGTGGCCCGCATCGCGCAGTTCCTGTGGTGGCTGCTGTGGCCGTCGCTGCTTTCGCTGCTGGCCCTGTGGGGCGGTGGCGAAGCCGATCTGGCGCAGGGCTGGACGACCCTGCTGGTGACCTTGCCATGGCTGCTGATGGCGGCACTGTCGCTGTGGCGCTGGAATGCGCTGCGCTGGCCATTGGGACAGGCCTTCGACAGCGTGCGCGTCCCGCTGCAGTTCGTGCTGTTCGGCCTGCTGTCGATCGGCTGGCTGTTGGGCCAGTTGCTGCCGGGCGACGCCGCACCGCTGTTGTGGCTGCCGGTGCTGAATCCGGCCGAGATCGGCCAATGGTTGAGCCTGTTGCTGCTGGCGCGCTGGCTGTACAGCAATCAGGGATCGCAGGCCCCGCAGGCATTGCTGAACATCCGCATGCCGCTGCTGGCACTGGCGGCCTTCGTCGCGCTGACCAGCCTGGTGCTGCATGGCGTGCACCAGTGGGGTGGGCTGGCGTGGAACGCGACGATGATGCGCTTCAGCCTGGCCCAGACCAGCCTGACCGTGTTGTGGAGCGTGCTGGGCGTGATTGCCTGGGTGTGGGGTTCGCGTCGTGGCCAGCGTGTGCTGTGGATGGTCGGTGCCGTGCTGATGGGCGTGGTACTGGCCAAGCTGGTTATTGTCGATCGCCAGCACCTGGGCAACCTGCTGGGCATCGCATCGTTCATCGCCTACGGCCTGCTGTGCACGGTCGTGGGTTATCTGGCACCGGCTCCGCCGAGCGTGGCGCCGACCGTGGAGGAAAAGCAATGAGGAAGTGGAGCAGGGCGCTGCTGCCGGCGATGTTCGGCATGCTGGCCGCCGTCGTGGTGCAGGCGGCTGATTACCGCACGCAGTATGCCGAGCAATGGCCGCTCACATTGTCCAGCGCGCAGTCCGGTGCCTACCGCATCGTGCTGGAGCCGGCGATCTACCGCCGTGCCGTGAGCCCCGACCTCAGCGACCTGCAGGTGTTCAATGCAGCCAGCCAGCTGCTGCCGTCGGCACTGCTGGCGCCGGACCAGCCGCTGGCGCAACCGCCGGTGCAGCGTGAGCTGCCGTGGTTCGTGCTGCCGCCGCTGGCCGATGCCCAGCGCAACGATCTGCAGCTGCTGACCGAGCGTGATACCGATGGGCGCGTGCGCCGGGTCGAAGCACGGGTGAGTGGCGGGGCGACGGCGAACGGGCAGGGCGGCTGGCTGATCGACGCCAGCATGCTCGGCCAGCAGCCGCTGGCGGCGCTGGTGCTGGACTGGGCCGACAGCGGCCAGCCGCTGCAGGCGCAGGTTCAGCTGGATGCCAGTGATGACCTGCAGCACTGGCGATCGATGGGTCGCGACGTGCCGCTGGTGGATCTGCAGCGCGCCGGCAAGCGCCTGCTGCAGCGCCGCCTGCAGGTGGACGGCACTGCACACTACCTGCGCATCCTGGCGCAGGGCGACTCGCGGTTGCCGACCCTGCGCGGCGTGTTGGCGGAACTGCCGCCAGCGCCGGCCACGCTGCCGTGGGAATGGCTGTCGCTGGAGCCGACGTCGAAGGGCAAGGGCGAATACACCTTCGAGATGGATGGCCGGTTCCCGGTGGCGCGCGCCGATGTGGCCAGCACCGACAACAGCCTGGTGCAATGGACGCTGTTCAGTCGTGATGACGAGAGTGCCGAGTGGCAGCGCCGCAGCGCGCCGTGGATCGCCTACCAGGTGCAACAGGGCACGCAGGGCCAGCGCCAGCAGTCGGCGGCGCAGCCGCTGGGCGGCGTGCACCGCGACCGCTACTGGAAGCTGGTGGCGAATCCGGCGGAATCTGCCACTGCGCCGACGCTGCGCCTGGGCTACCAACCCGAAGTGCTGGTGTTCCTGAGCCAGGGTGCGGCGCCCTACGCACTGGCGGTGGGCAGCGCGACCGCGCGCCGCACGGACGCGCCGATCGGGGTGTTGATCGAGGAACTTCGGCAGCGCAACGATCCGTCGTGGCAGCCGACGCTGGCGCGACTGGAAGGCAGCCCGGAACCGCTGGCGGGCGATGCGGCGCTGAAACCGCAGCACGATTGGAAGTCGTGGTTGCTGTGGGCGTTGCTGGGGCTGGGTGTGTTGGTCGTTGGCGGCCTGGCGCTCAGCCTGCTTCGGCAGAAGCCGACGCCTTCGGCGTAGGTTCCGGCGAACGGCGCAGCCCCTCGTGGGTGGCTGCAAAGCGCGATCCCGGGGATGGGCCGAGCGGGTGGGCTGGGCAGGGGACGCCGTGAATCCGTCCCTGGAGGCTTAGCCGCGCCATCCATGGCGCGGATACCCCTGGCCCGCCCACCCCCCCCGCCGCGGTCACTTTCCGTGTGCGTCCACCCACGGAAATAAAAAAAGAAGAGCAAAAGCTGCTTGGCTGGGCGCTCTTTGTAGAGCCGAGCCCACGCTCGGCTGCTGCTCGCGGTAGACCCAGCCGAGCATGGGCTCGGCTCTACATTGGTTTCTCCGACATCAGAAACCGCTCTTGCTCCTGCCTTTGCCATCCGCTCCGCCTCATGAACCTGTCGAGGCCGGGATGGTGTGGGGTGGCAGGGGTGTGAGCCGCATGGATGCGGCGACCAAGCCCCCATGGACGGGTTTACGGCGTCCCCTGCCACCCCACAGCACCCCGGCTCACCCTCAGCACCAAGAAGCGCCAGCGCTTTGGCTGTTGCAGTTCGCTGTTGCCGTACGCCTCTGCCTGCCGCAGGCATCGCCACCCGATACAATGGCCGCCTGCCGTAGCCCGGCATCCCGTCCCTGAGCCAAAGAGTTGCCCATGTCCATCGTCCGCATGACCGACCTCGACCTCTCCGGCAAGCGCGTGCTGATCCGCCAGGATCTGAACGTGCCGATCGAGAATGGCCGCATCACCTCCGAACAGCGCATCACCGCTTCGCTGCCGACGCTCAAGCGCGCGCTGGAGCAGGGCGCGGCGGTGATGGTCACCTCGCACCTGGGGCGCCCGAAGGAAGGCGTGTGGAGCGAAGCGGAGTCGCTGGCGCCGGTCGCCCAGCGCCTGTCCGAGCTGCTCGGCCGCGAGGTTCCGCTGGTGCGTGACTGGGTCGACGGCGTCGACGTGCAGCCGGGCCAGCTGGTGCTGCTGGAAAACTGCCGCATGAATGTCGGCGAGGGCAAGGACGACGAGGCCCTGTCGAAGAAGTACGCCGCCCTGTGCGACGTGTTCGTGATGGATGCCTTTGGTACCGCACACCGCGCGCAGGCCTCGACCCATGGCGTCATCCGCTTCGCCCCGGTCGCGGCCGGTGGCCCGCTGCTGATGGCCGAGCTGGACGCGCTGGCGCAGGCGCTGGACGCACCGGCCAAGCCGCTGCTGGCCATCGTTGCCGGCAGCAAGGTCAGCACCAAGCTGGAACTGCTGGCCAACCTGGTCGGCAAGGTCGACCAGCTGATCGTTGGTGGTGGCATCGCCAACACCTTCATCGCTGCCGCCGGCTACAAGGTCGGCAAGTCGCTGTATGAGCCGGACCTGCTGGACACCGCGAAGAAGATCGTGGCCGATGCCAAGGCGCGTGGCGCCGACATCCCGCTGCCGGTCGACGTGGTCACCGCCAAGCAGTTCATGCCGGACGCTGTTGCCGAAGTGAAGGCGGTCGACGCCGTCGCCGAGGACGACCTGATCCTGGATATTGGCCCGCAGACCGCTGCGCAGTACGCGCAGCTGATCGGAAAGGCCGGCACCGTGGTCTGGAACGGCCCGGTCGGCGTGTTCGAGTTCGAAGCCTTCAGCAAGGGCACCGAAGCGCTGGCCCGCGCCATCGCCAGCTCGCCGGCATTCTCCATCGCGGGCGGTGGCGACACCCTGGCGGCGGTCGACAAGTTCGATATCGCCGGGCAGGTCAGCTACATCTCCACTGGCGGTGGTGCGTTCCTGGAGTTCCTGGAAGGCAAGACCCTGCCGGCCGTCGCCGCGCTCGACGCGCGCGGCGCATGAGTGCCGACCGTAGCAGGGATGTCCTGTTCTTCGACCTCGACGGCACGCTGATCGATTCGCAGGTGGGCATCACCGCCTGCATCGCCTATGCGCTGCAGAAGATGGGCCATCCGGTGCCGCCGCAGGAGACGCTGCTGGGCTGGATCGGTCCGTCGCTGCGCACCACCTTCGCGCCGCTGTTCGTCGAACCGGCACGGGTGGAACAGGCGGTGGGCTACTACCGTGAGCGCTTCGACGTCGAAGGCTGGCGCGAACACACGGTGTACCCGCAGGTGGAAGACACGCTGCGCACGCTGCATGGCCGTGGCCACCGCCTGGCGGTGGTCACCGCCAAGAACGAGCCGCATGCGCGCCGCATCCTTGCGCACCTGCCGTTTGGCGGGCTGTTCGAGGAGATCATCGGTTCGACCCTGGATGGCTCGCGCAGCCACAAGCCGGAGCTGGTCGGGGAAGCTCTGCGCCGGCTGCAGGTGCAGCCCGCACAGTGCTGGATGATCGGCGACCGCCGCATGGACATCGAAGGCGCGCGTCACCACGGCCTGCGCAGCGTGGGTGTGCTGTGGGGCTTTGGCGGTGAGGCGGAACTCAGCGCGGCCGGCGCTGGCCAGCTGGCACGCGAACCGGCGCAGCTGGAAACGCTGCTGGCCTAGCTTGCTGTAGCGCCGAGCCGATGCCCGGCTGCTCCGGCGAGTGGCCAGCCAGGCATGGGCTCGGCTCTACGGAATGCCCTGCGCCAGCGTATGTCCGGACAATGTCCGTTGCATGACCTGCGGAGTCAGGCAGCACAAGGCTGTAACCGTATACATGCGGCGTGAAGGATGTGCTAATTTCCGTTCTTTAACGGGAGAGGCCCATCCACCATGTTCGAGCGTCAGCGTCGCACCAAGATCCTTGCCACCCTCGGTCCGGCCACTGATCCGCCGGGCGTGCTGGAGGATCTTTTCCGCGCCGGCGTCAATGTGGTGCGCCTGAACTTCAGCCATGGCGATCCGTCCGGCCAGGCCAAGCGTGCCGCCGAAGTGCGTGCTGCCGCGGCCCGCGTAGGCGTGGAAGTGGGCATCCTGGCCGACCTGCCGGGCCCGAAGATCCGCATCGAGCGCTTCGCCGAAGGCAAGGTGCAGCTGAAGGCGGGTGACCGCTTCGACCTGATCGCCAGCGAGAACGCCGGCCCGGGCAACGCCAGCCAGGTGGGCGTGAGCTACCTCGGCCTGCCGCAGGACGTGGGCCCGGGTGATGTGCTGCTGCTCGACGACGGCCTGATGCAGCTGCAGGTGGTGGAAGTGCAGGGCGAGCGCATCGTCAACACCGTGCTCAACGATGGTGTGTTGTCCGACCGCAAGGGCCTGAACAAGCAGGGCGGCGGCCTGTCGCTGGGTGCCCTGACCGAGCGCGACAAGGAACTGATCGGCATCGTTGCCAAGATCGGCGTGGACTTCATCGCCGTGTCGTTCTGCCGCAACGCGCAGGACATGAACGACGCGCGCGACATCGCCCGCTCGCACGGCTGTGATGCCGCCCTGGTGTCGAAGATCGAGCGCACCGAGGCGATCGAGAACCTGGAAGAAATCGTCGAGGCCAGCGACGTGGTGATGGTTGCCCGTGGCGACCTTGGCGTGGAAATCGGCGATGCCGAGCTGCCGGGCCTGCAGAAGAAGATCATCAAGGCCTCGCTGGCGCAGAACAAGGTGGTGATCACCGCCACGCAGATGCTGCAGTCGATGGTGGAAAGCCCGATCCCGACCCGCGCCGAAGTGCTGGACGTGGCCAACTCGGTCATCGACGGTACCGACGCGGTGATGCTGTCGGCGGAAACCGCCGCCGGTGCCTACCCGGTCAAGGCGGTGGAAGCGATGGCACGCATCTGCCTGGGTGCCGAGCGCCAGTTCCAGACCGAGACCGATTTCAACGCCTCGCCGCGCAACCTGGAACGTGCCGACCAGGCAATTGCCATGGCCACCATGTTCCTGTCGCAGCATGTGGGCGTGCGCGCGATCGTGGCCATGACCGAATCCGGCGGCACCGCGCGTTACCTGTCGCGTTTCCGCGCCAAGGCGCCGGTGTTCGCGGTCACCCGCCATGACGGTGCGCGTCGCCAGATGGCGCTGATGCGCGATGTGTTCCCGATCAACTTCGACAGCCGCGGCCTGACCCCGCGTGAAGCGGCGCGCGGCAGCATCCGCCTGCTGGTCGAATCGGAACTGCTGCAGGCCGGTGACCGCGTTGTGTTCACCAGCGGCGAGCACATGGAAACCCATGGTGCCACCAACACCCTCCGCCTGCTGGAAGTGGGCGAGGACGGTCGCGCCATCGGCCTGGGCGATCTGTAAGCCTTGACGGTCGGGTCGGCGCTGCCGATCTGGGGTCAGAGCCCCTGCGGGGATCTGACCCCGTACTGACCAAGGGTCAGATCCCCGAAGGGGCTCTGACCCCATGCCGCAGGACATCCTTTGTCCTGCGTAGACGTGGAAGCGTTTCCATCCTGTCCTCCACGGCGAGGCAACGGGCAGCAGGGCTATACTTACGTTTTTCCCGCACCCGCCACAGGAAATACATGAGCATCGAACAGCTGGCTGAAACCGCCCAGGCCATGGTCGCCCCGGGCAAGGGCATCATCGCGATCGACGAATCCACCGCTACCATCGCCAAGCGTTTCGCCGGCGTCGGTGTCGAGAACACCGAGGAGAACCGTCGCGCCTACCGCGAGCTGCTGCTGACCACGCCGAAGCTCAACGAGCACATTTCCGGCGCCATCCTGTACGACGAGACCATCCGCCAGTCGACCAAGGACGGCGTGCCGTTCGCCAAGTACATGGCCGACCACGGCATGATTCCGGGCATCAAGGTGGACAAGGGTGCGCACCCGCTGGCCGGCTGCCCGGGCGAGCTGGTGACCGAAGGCCTCGACGGCCTGCGCGAGCGCCTGCAGGAGTATTACAAGCTGGGCGCGCGCTTCGCCAAGTGGCGTGCGGTCATCAACATCGGCGAGAGCATCCCGTCGGGCACCTGCATCGAGTCCAACGCCCATGCGCTGGCCCGCTATGCAGCGCTGTGCCAGGAATGCGGTCTGGTGCCGATGGTCGAGCCGGAAGTGATCATGGACGGCGACCACGACATCGAAACCTGCTACGAAGTCACCGAAGCCACCCTGCGCTCGCTGTTCGACGCGCTGTACCAGCAGAACGTGCTGCTGGAAGGCACCATCCTGAAGGCCTCGATGGTCATCTCCGGCAAGGACTGTGAAGAGCAGGCCGATGTCGAGGAAGTGGCCGAGTCGACCGTGATGTGCTTGAAGAGCACCGTGCCGGCGATCCTGCCGGGCGTGGTGTTCCTGTCCGGTGGCCAGAGCGACGAGCAGTCCACCGAGCACCTGAACGCGATGAACCAGCTGGGCAACCTGCCGTGGCCGCTGAGCTTCTCCTACGGCCGCGCCATGCAGCAGGCCGCGCTGAAGCTGTGGGCCAAGGACATGAAGGGCAACTACGCTGCTGCCCAGAAGACGGTGTACGAGCGCGCCAAGGACAACGGCCTGGCCGCGCTGGGCAAGTGGAACGGTTGATCCGTCCCATCGCCGGATGAACAAGGCAGCGCCGGCATCACGCCGGCGTTTGCTTTTGCGGGTATCTTTTCCGCCCCCGCGTGCCTGGCCGGTATGCGGGAACCACATGGAAGGCCAAGGAGAAACAACATGCGTTTGGCAGCAATCACACTGGCCGTTGCCACGGTCCTGGTCGCCAGCGGTTGCAACCGCATCGGCGGCGGCGCGGACGCGGGCAAGGCCGCGTCACTCGATTTCGACAAGCCGGTATCCGGCGAGATCACCTCGCGCAGTGGCATCAACTACAACGACGGCAGCCACCACCAGCTCTACCAGATCAAGCTGGAAGACAAGCAGCTGGTCGGGCTGAAGCTGACCGGTTCGCTGAGCGGCTCGATCGCCGTGTTCAACAACGGCAGCCTGGTGGCCAGCAGCAACACCGGCTACGAGCGCGAAGGCGACGTCTCGGTGGCCTTCCGTGCCAACGGTGGCGGCACCTACCAGGTGGCGGTCAACGCCAACGGCTCGACCGACTACGGTCCTTACCGCCTGCGCGCCGAGAAGCTGGTGCCGTACGACGGCAAGCCGCTGGCGGGCAGCGGCGAGATCGTCGACATGCTGGCCGGTGGTTCCCAGGACTACACCCTGCAGGTGGACAAGGCCGGCCTGTACGAGATCCGCCTGGTGTCGGATGTCTTCGATCCGGTGCTGAAGCTGTCGGGCCAGGGCGTGGATGCAGAGAATGACGATGGCGGCGACAGCACCAACTCGCGCCTGACCCTGTCACTGAAGCCGGGCAAGTACACCCTGACCGCGCGCGGCCTCGGCGACGGCGTCAGCGGCATGTTCACCCTGTCGGCCAACCGCATCGAGCTGCCCGGCAATCTGGTCGAGCGCGATGGCACGGCACTGCCGAAGTCGGGCAGCGTGTACACGATGCTCGACAACGATGGCCGTCGCCGCTTCCTGCTGTCGCTGGACCGCCCGGCCGATGTGCGCCTGGATGCGATTTCCAGCCAGGTTGATACCGTGCTGCGCGTGGTCGGTGGCGACGTCGAGCTGACCGACGACGATGGTGGCAACGGCACCAATTCGCGCCTGGAAGAGACCCTGCCGGCCGGTCATTACACGGTCGACGTGTCCAGCCTGAACAATGGCGCGGGCATGGTGGAAGTGCGCGTGCAGGTGGATGGCGCCAGCGCCGACGGGGCTGCGGCCTCGGCGGCACGCGCCGCAGCCGACGCAGCCGCCGTGGCCGATGACGCCGCCGCGGTGGAAGCTGCCAGCCGTTGAGCGTGACCCACGCCATGCGTGGCTGAGCACAACGGTGCAACGGAAAAGGCCGGGTACTGCCCGGCCTTTTTCTTTACGTCGCGCACCGGGATTCAGTGCGCGGCGGCAAAACCCGCATCACCCAGCGGCGGCAGCATCGACCCGCGCGGTTCGCTGTCCGCGCTTTGCCCGGCGGCGCTCAACGCCTGCTGGTAGGCCTTGGCCGTAGCGGTATTGAACGCCACCAGCACGATGCGCATCGGTTGCGCATGGCTGCGCTGCCACGCCAGTGTTTCGGTCACTGCGATCTGCGCCGCCTGGTACAGCGGATAGCCATAGACGCCGCAGCTGATCGCCGGGAACGCGATCGACTGCACGCCCAGCGACTCGGCCAGCTGCAGCGACTTCCAGTAGCAGTTGGCAAGCAGCGCCGGTTCGTCGCGCTGGCCGTCATGCCAGACCGGGCCCACCGTGTGCAGTACATGGCGCGCCGGCAGCGCATGGGCGCTGGTGGCGCGTACTTCGCCCGTCGGGCAACGCACGCCCGGGCGCAGCTCCGGCAACTGCGCGCACTCGGCCAGCAATGCGGGGCCGGCCGCGCGATGGATCGCGCCGTCGACACCGCCGCCACCGAGCAGTGTTTCGTTGGCCGCGTTGACGATCGCATCCACCGCCAGGGTCGTGATGTCACCCTGCCAAACCTCGATCTTCATGCGTCCGTCTCCTGCCTGTGAGGTGATCCGCGCAGCATCTGCGCCGGCTGTTCCCACGGTAGGGGACAGGGCATCGATACTGCGTCATGACCGTCTCACGCGCTGCGATCCGACGGCCTTCACGCACGATGGCGGGCGACGCCTTCACGCAGGCTGAAGCAGAACGGGGTCAGATCCTTTCCCGCATGGGAAAGGCTCTGACCCCTGTCGCTGATCCACGCGGGTGGGGTCAGAGCCCTTTCCCTGCGGCAAAGGGATCCGACCCCGGGCGGTTTACGGCAGGCCGGCCAGCCAGTCGTCGTCGGAGCCTTCGTTGACATCGGCGAACAGCGGTGTGGAGAAATAGCGTTCACCAGTGTCCGGCAGCATCGCCAGGATCACCGCGCCGGGTTCGGCGCGGGCAGCCACGTCCAGCGCGCTGGCCACGGTGGCACCGGCAGAGATGCCGACGAAGATGCCTTCCTCGGCGGCCAGGCGGCGCGCGGTGGCGATCGCGCGGTCATCTTCGACCGAGACCAGTTCGTCCACCACATCGCGGTTGAGCACGTCCGGCACGAAGTCCGGGGTCCAACCCTGGATCTTGTGCGGCTTCCAGTCATCGCCCTTGAGCAGGGCGGCGCCGGCCGGCTCGGTGGCGATGATGCGGGTCTGCGGGCGCGCGACCTTCAGCACTTCGCCCACACCAGTGAGTGTGCCGCCGGTGCCCCAGCCGCTGACGAAATAGTCCAGCCGCTTGCCGGCGAAGTCGCGCAGGATTTCCGCGGCGGTGGTGTTGCGGTGATAGGCCGGGTTGGCCGGGTTGGCGAACTGGCTGGCCAGGAACCAACCGTGCTGTTCGGCCAGTTCGGCTGCCTTGCGCACCATGCCGCTGCCGCGTTCGGCGGCCGGGGTCAGGATCACCTTGGCACCATAGGCACGCATCAGCTTGCGGCGCTCGATCGAGAAGGTCTCGACCATGGTCGCCACGAACTTGTAGCCGCGCGCTGCGGCGACCATCGCCAGTGCCACGCCGGTATTGCCCGAGGTGGCCTCCACGATGGTGTCGCCCGGCTTGAGCAGGCCACGCGCTTCAGCGTCGAGGATGATCGCCAAAGCCAGGCGGTCCTTGACCGAGCCGCCCGGATTGAACGACTCGACCTTGGCGTAAACGCTGACCTGCGGCGGTGCCAGACGCTGCAGCTTGACGATGGGGGTGTTGCCGACGGTGTCGAGGATGGAGTCGTACAGGGCCATGGAAGCGCTCCGGAGACGGGGCCGCGCCGGGCTTCGGCGGGCGAAGGGGGAGGGCTGGCTGTTCAGGCCAGCGGCTGCCGGCTGACCGTAGCGCCGGCATATGACGCCCGGAAATGACCAGATACCTTTCTTAAACAACCTTTGGTTATAAGCTGGTGACGGCAATTGACCCTAGAGTGGACCTCCGCCCCACGCCGCCTGCCTGCCCATGACGCTGACCCAGCTGCGCTACCTGGTTGCCATCGCCGACGCCGAGCTGAACATCACGCTGGCCGCCTCGCGCGTGCATGCCACCCAGCCCGGCTTGTCCAAGCAGCTCAAGCAGCTGGAGGACGAGCTGGGTTTCCTGTTGTTCGTGCGCAAGGGCCGCAGCCTGGAGTCGGTCACCCCGGCCGGGACCGAGGTGATCGCCCGCGCCCGCGCCGTGCTGGCCGAGGCCAACAACATCCGCACCTACGCCGCCAACCAGCGGCGCGAGAGCCAGGGCCAGCTGATCCTGACCACCACCCACACCCAGGCGCGCTTCGTGCTGCCGCCGGCGGTGGCGGCGATCAAGCAGGCTTACCCGCAGGTGAGCGTGCACCTGCAGCAGGCCGGCGAAGCCGACGCGCTGGATCGCTTGAACCAGGGTGACGCGGATATCGCCATCATCAGCACCGCTGGGGGGGAGCCCACCGATGGCATCGCGGTGCCACTGTTCCGCTGGCGACGCCTGGTGGTGGTGCCCAAGGGCCACCCGCTGGACCGCGCCGGGCGTGCACCGGACCTGGCCGCGCTGGCCCGGCAACCATTGATCAGCTACGAATCCTCGACCCGCCCGAATTCGTCGCTGCAGCGTGCGTTTGCCGCCAACGGGCTGGTGCCGGATCTGGCGCTGACCGCGCTGGATGCCGATCTGATCAAGACCTATGTGCGTACCGGCCTGGGCGTGGGCCTGCTGGCCGAAATGGCGGTCAGTTCCAACGACGAAGACCTGAGGTCGTGGCCGGCGCCGGACCCGATCAGCGAGTGCATCGCCTGGGCGGTGCTGCCGCGCGACCGCGTGCTGCGTGATTACGCGCTGGAGCTGGTGCATGTGCTGGCACCGCAGATCGATCCCCGCGACCTGCGGCGGGTGCTGGATGGCAACCAGGCGGCCGCGTGGCCGGTGCCACCGACCTGGGAATCACTGACCCAGACCATCACGGTGTGAGGTTGGTCGAGCAGGGCTTGCAGCCCTGCACCCGCCGAATCATTCAAGCAACAGCAACAGCAACAGCAACAGCAGAAGCGGCATTCCGTGGGTTGGCGGGGCGGTGTCGGAGTGCGGGGACGCTGCAAGTACGTCCCTGTAAGCTTGGCAGCCGCATCCATGCGGCTGACACCCCGCACTCCGACACCGCCCCACCTCTGACGGATTCCGATGGCGTTTGGTAGGTGTCGACCTTGGTCGACACTTCTGTCAG
>NZ_JBMRFS010000009.1:0-146149 GCF_049384825.1 Stenotrophomonas sp. CASM106 | reverse complement strand
CTGTCAGATATCGATAATCAAATTGGAATCAGATCTACCGTGTCGACCAAGATCGACACCCACCAGAGAAGAGTGCTGTCCCGACAGTTCGCGGAACACTGTCGAAGGCGGGGTGGGTCCGGTTGCGGGAGTGTCCGCGGCATGGATGCCGCGGCCAAGCCCCCAGGGACGGGTTTACGGCGTCTCCCGCAACCGGACCCACCCGCCTACCCACGGATAGCCAGCTTTTGCCGTTGACGTTGATTCGGCAGGTGCAGGGCTGCAAGCCCTGCCGCCACCCCTACCTGCGCGGCGCAAGCTGCTCGAGCATTTCCCAGGACTTCAGCCCGCGCGCGCCCAGGTGATGGGCCAGCACCCGCCGCATCGGCAGGCGCAGGCTGGCCAGATCGGCCGCATTGGGCTCTTCGTCGGCCGCAAGGGCCAGCAGCGCCGAGCCAGTGGCCGCCGCCCGGCGCTCCCCGCCACGCTCGCTCAGCAGGCGCTGCGCCCCTTCCTGCGGGTCCAGCTCGTAGCGCGCCGCCGGGTCGATCGGCTGGCCATCACTGGCACTGTCCAGCTCGAAACCCAGGCCCAGCGCGGACAGCAGTTCGCGCTCGAAACGGCGCAGGGTCCAGGCCAGGCCGGCACCGACCGCCAGCCGCGCGCGTGCCTCACCGTAGGCGAGGTACAGCTCCGGCAGCGGGTCCTGGCGCGGGGCCAGGCGCAGGGTCAGTTCACTCAGGTAGAAGCCGGCCAACATCGCCTGGCCGACCAGGCGTGGTGCGGCATCCAGCGCCTCGGCACCCCGCAGCTGGGCCAGTTCACCCCGCTGCTGGGCACTGAAGCGGATCCACTGCAACGGCTGCAGGGCGGCGCGCAGCACCTGGCCCTTGGCGGTGGACACGCCACGCGCCAGCAGGCCGATACGGCCATGCTGCGCGCTCAACACTTCGACCAGCAGGCTGGTCTCGCGGTAGGCCCGTGCGTGCAGCACGAAGCCGGTGTCGTCCTCGATCATCATCGAAGCGACCGTCGCGGCTTATTCGTAGCCGAAGGCCTTCAGCGCGGCCTCGTCGTCGGACCAGCCTTCACGCACGCGCACCCAGGTTTCCAGGAACACCTTGGCCCCGAACAGACGCTCCATCTGCAGGCGGGACTTGGCGCCGATCTCCTTCAGGCGGGCGCCGCCCTTGCCGATCACGATGGCCTTCTGCCCCTCGCGCTCGACCCAGATCACCGCACCGATGCGCAGCAGGTTGCCATCCTCGGTGAAGCGCTCGATCTCGACGGTGGTTGCGTACGGCAGTTCTTCGCCGAGCTGGCGCATCAACTGCTCGCGCACCAGTTCACCGGCCAGGAAACGCTGGCTGCGATCGGTGATCTCGTCCTCGCCGAACATCGGCGGGGCTTCCGGCAGCAGCTTCAGCACGTCGCGCACCAGTGCTTCCAGGCCGTTGCGTTTCTGCGCCGAGATCGGGTGCACGGCGGCGAAATCACGACCTTCGGTCACCTGCTGCAGGAACGGCAGCAGCGCGCCCTTTTCCTTCAGGCGATCGATCTTGTTGACCACCAGCACGACCGGGATGCCGGCGTCGCGCAGCACGTTGAACGCCAGGCTGTCCTCTTCATCCCAGCGACCGGCTTCGATCACCAGCAGGCCTGCATCGACGCCTTCCAGCGAGCCACGCGCGGCGCGGTTCATCACCCGGTTCATCGCCCGCTTCTGCACCTTGTGCAGGCCGGGGGTGTCGACCAGCACCAGCTGGCCTTCCGGATAGGTGGCGATGCCCAGCAGGCGATGGCGCGTGGTCTGCGGACGGTTGGAGACGATGCTGACCTTGGCGCCGACCAGGGCATTGGTCAGGGTCGACTTGCCCACGTTCGGGCGGCCGATGACGGCCACGCTGCCGCAATGATGGGGAGTTTGTTCGCTCACTTGGAATCCAGTTGTTCTAGGACGGCCGCAGCCGCCTGTTGTTCGGCAAGCCGCCGCGAGGCGCCTTCGCCCTCGGTGCTGGCGGCCGGGTCGGCTACGTTGCAGCGTACCCGGAAGTGCTTGGCGTGGTCGTCACCGGATTCTGACACCAGTTCATACTGCGGCAACGCCTTCTGTCGGGCCTGCAGCCATTCCTGCAGGCGGGTCTTGGGGTCCTTCTCGGGCCGGCCGGAGGCCGGCAGTGCCTCGATCGAAGCGCTGAACCAGGGCAGTACCACCGCCCGGCAGGCCTCGAAGCCGGCATCCAGGTAGATCGCAGCCACCACGGCTTCCACCGCGTCGGCCAGGATCGAATCACGACGGTGGCCGCCGGACTTCATTTCGCCCGGGCCCAGGATCAGTCGATCGCCCAGTTCCAGGGTGCGCCCGATCACCGCCAGCGCGCCTTCACGCACCAGCTCGGCGCGGGCACGGGTCATCGCGCCTTCGTCAGCCTTGGGCCAGCGCTGGTACAACGCCTCGGCCGCCATCATGTTGACGATGCTGTCGCCCAGGAACTCCAGGCGCTCGTTGTGTGGCGCACCGGCACTGCGATGCGTCAGCGCCTGCTTCAGCAGCGCCGGGTCGCGGAAGGGATGACCGATCAGGTCACCACGTTGGAAAGGTTTATTCGGCACCGCTTCGGGTCAGGTCCTGGGATGAATCGAATTTGCCAACCACGTCCAGGTTGCCGACCAGCGGACGGCGCACTTCGTAGTTGACCTTGAGGGTCCAGCCATTGTCGCGGCGGTCGAACTTCACGTTGGCCGGCTTCACGTTTTCCGAGTAGTTGATGTACAGCCGCTTGAAGAACAGATCCTGGATCCGGGCCGGTTCCATGCTGCCCACACCCGGCTCGTTGGCCAGGCTCTTCATCGCCGAGCGCACCGCGTAATACTCCTGGTACATCGGGAACAGCTTCATGCCGATGTAAAGGAAGAAACCGACCACGATCAGGACCGCCAGGAACGAGGTCAGGGTCATGCCACGCTGCGTGTTCATCGTCTTCATTGCGTTCTCCCCAGATACGCGTTGGATGTGAAAATACTCGGTTGATGCCCGATCAGTTGATGCTCGAGCCGATCCGCGACGGCTCGAAGCCATCCTTGCAGAACCAGCCCTGGCAGTTCAGCCAGATCAGGAAGGCCTTGCCGCGCAGGTTTTCCTCCGGCAGCAGGCCCCAGAAACGGCCATCGTCGCTGTTGTCACGGTTGTCGCCCATCACCAGGTACTTGCCGGCCGGCACGGTCCACTGGCCCTGGCCACGCGGATAGTCGGTCTCCAGCACGGTGTGGGTACGACCCGGCAGGTGTTCGACCAGCAGGTTGGCACCCTCGCCCTGGCCCTTGTGGCCTGCATAGATGCCCTTGTTGTCGTACTTCAGCGGTTCGCCGTTGAGGATCACGCCGTCGCCTTCGAAGACCACGGTGTCGCCCGGCACGCCGATGACGCGCTTGATGAAGTTCTCACCCTTGGCCGGGTCGTTGTCGCTGTGGCCGGGGAAGTGGAACACCACCACGTCACCGCGCGACGGCTCGCCGAACGGCACGATCTTGGTGTTGCTGATCGGCAGGCGCAGGCCGTAGGAGAACTTGTTGACCAGGATGAAGTCGCCGATCAGCAGGTTCGGCATCATCGAGCTGGACGGGATCTTGTACGGCTCGGCGATGAAACTGCGCACGATCAGCACGATCGCCAGCACCGGGAAGAACGCACGCGAGTAATCCACCAGCACCGGCTCGGAGTCGAGCAGGCCCGCGCGCTGGGCGCGACGCTTGGCGAGGTACAGCTTGTCCGCGAGCAGGATCAGGCCCGAGGCCAGGGTCAGCACGACCAGGAGGATCTCAAACAGTTTCATTCAGGGTCCTTTGCAACGTCACCAGACGACCGGCCCCGCAGGGCCGGTGCGGGCCTTACTTGTTGTCCATCTGCAGGACGGCCAGGAACGCTTCCTGCGGAATCTCCACGCGTCCGACCTGCTTCATGCGCTTCTTGCCTTCCTTCTGCTTTTCCAGAAGCTTCTTCTTGCGCGAAACGTCGCCACCATAGCACTTGGCCAGCACGTTCTTGCGCATGGCCTTGACCGTGGTGCGGGCGATGATCTGCGAGCCGACGGCAGCCTGGATGGCCACGTCGAACATCTGGCGCGGGATCAGGTCCTTCATCTTCTCGCAAAGCTCGCGGCCACGTCGGTCAGCGTGGCTGCGGTGCACGATCAACGACAGCGCATCGACCTTGTCGCCGTTGATCAGCACGTCCACGCGCACGAACGGGCCTGCGTCGAAGCGCACGAAGTGGTAATCGAGCGAGGCGTAGCCGCGGCTGACCGACTTCAGCTTGTCGAAGAAGTCCAGCACCACCTCGGCCATCGGCAGCTCGTAGCTGATCTGCACCTGGCTGCCCAGGTAGTTGATGCCGATCTGGCTGCCGCGCTTTTCTTCGCACAGCTTGATGATGTTGCCGATGTACTCCTCGGGGGTGAGCACGTTGGCGCGGATGATCGGTTCGCGGATTTCCTCGACCTGGTTCACCGCCGGCAGCTTGGCCGGGTTGTCCATGTTGATGATCGAGCCATCGGTCTTCAGGACCTCATACACCACCGTCGGCGCGGTGCTGATCAGGTCCAGGTTGTATTCGCGCTCCAGGCGCTCCTGCACGATTTCCATGTGCAGCATGCCCAGGAAGCCGCAGCGGAAGCCGAAGCCCATCGCCTCGGAGCTTTCCGGCTCGAAACGCAGCGCGGCATCGTTCAGGCGCAGCTTGTCCAGCGCTTCGCGCAGGTCCGGGTAGTCTTCGGCATCGACCGGGAACAGGCCGGCGAACACGCGCGGCTGCATTTCCTGGAAGCCCGGCAGCGGCTTCGGCGCCGGATCGCCGGCCAGGGTGAGGGTGTCGCCGACCGGCGCGCCATGCACGTCCTTGATGCTGGCGGTGACCCAGCCCACTTCACCGGCACGCAGCGCCGGCAGCACCTTGCGCTTCGGCGTGAACACGCCGACGTTGTCGACCTGGTGGTTGCGGCCGGTCGACATCACCTGCAGCTTGTCACCGGCCTTGATCTCGCCCTGCATCACGCGCACCAGCGACACCACGCCGAGGTAGTTGTCGAACCACGAGTCGATGATCAGCGCCTGCAGCTTGTCGGTGTCGCGCGGCGCCGGCGGCGGAATGCGGTGCACGATCGCTTCCAGCACGTCCTGCACGTTGAGGCCGGTCTTGGCACTGACCGGCACGGCGTCGGAGGCATCGATGCCGATCACGGCCTCGATCTCGGCCTTGGCGCGCTCGATGTCGGCGGTGGGCAGGTCGATCTTGTTGATCACCGGCACCACTTCCAGGCCCTGCTCCACGGCGGTGTAGCAGTTGGCCACCGACTGGGCTTCCACGCCCTGCGCCGCATCGACCACCAGCAGCGCGCCTTCGCAGGCGGCCAGCGAGCGGCTGACTTCATAGGAGAAGTCGACGTGGCCGGGGGTGTCGATGAAGTTCAGGTGGTAGGTCTGCCCGTCCTTGGCCAGGTACGGCAGTGACACCGACTGCGCCTTGATCGTGATGCCACGCTCGCGCTCGATCGGATTGGAATCGAGCACCTGCGCTTCCATCTCGCGGGCCTGCAGGCCACCGCAGAGCTGGATGATGCGATCGGCCAGCGTGGACTTGCCGTGGTCGACATGGGCGATGATGGAGAAGTTGCGGATGTTCCGCATCGAATCAGAAGACATAGGTGGCGGCGGCGCGCGGCGTCGTCAGGGTAACGGTCGATTATCGCACGCCCAGCGCCCGGCCGCGAAAACCGGCTGCCGGGCACCGGCCCGGAACGACCGAAGCCCCGCCGGGGCGGGGCTTCGGGGGAGGCCCAGGGGCCGCCGGAGCGGCCCCGGCAGGCCCTACTGGCCGGCCTTGACCGCCACGAAGGCGCTGTTGCCATTGGCCGTGCGGACCAGCAGCATGACCACGTCGTCCTTCTTGAAGCTGGACAGCGCCCGGTTCAGGGCATCCACACTGCCGACCGCGACGCGGCCGACCTGCAGGATCACCATGCCCGGCGACAGGCCGGCATCACGCGCCGCCTGGCCCTTGACCCCGGTGATGCGCACGCCTTCGTTGCCGTTGAGCCCGAACTGCTTGCGCTGAGCTGCGCTCAGGTCGCTCACGTCCAGCCCCAGCAGGGCATTGGCCCCGGTCTGCGGCGCCGCCTCGGGACCGCCGGCCGACGGCCCGCGGGCACTGGCCTGCCCGTCTTCACTCAGGGCGGTCAACGTGGCACTGAGGTCATGCGGCTTGCCGTCGCGGTACACCACCAGGTTCACCTTGCTGCCCGGCGCCATCGCACCGATCAGCGGCGGCAGGTCGGACCAGCTGTTGACCGGGCTGCCGTTGACCGAGCGGATGACGTCGCCCACCTGCACGCCGGCCTTGGCGGCCGCACTGCCGGCCACGATCTGGTTGACCAGGGCGCCACGGCTGTCCGGCAGGCCCAGGCCCTGCGCCTTCAGCGAATCGATCGGCTCCACGACCGCGCCGAGCTGGCCGCGGGTGACCTTGCCGCTCTTCTTGATCTGCTCGACCGCGCTCATCGCCAGGTCGATCGGGATCGCGAAGCTGATGCCCATGTAGCCGCCGGACGCGGAGAAGATCTGCGAGTTGATGCCGACCACTTCGCCGCGGGTGTTCAGAAGAGGGCCACCGGAATTGCCCTGGTTGATCGCCACGTCGGTCTGGATGAACGGCACATAGCGCTGGTCGGGGCCCCCCGTACTGCGGCCGACGGCGCTGACCACGCCGGCGGTGACAGAATGGTCGAGGCCGAACGGCGAGCCGATCGCGACAACCCACTGCCCCGGCTTCAGGCTGTTGGAGTCACCCACGCGCACGGTTGGCAGGTTCTTCCCGTCGATCTTCAGCAGGGCGACGTCGTACTGCTGGTCGCTGCCCACCACCTTGGCGGTGAACTCACGGCTGTCGCCCAGCTTGACCTTCACGTCACTGGCGTCGGCCACCACGTGGTAGTTGGTCAGCACATAGCCATCGGGCGAGATGATGAAGCCCGAGCCCATGCCACGGCCCTTGATGCTGGGGCCACCGTCTGGCCCACCCGGCCCCTGCCCCGGCATCGGGAAGTCGGGACCAAAGAAGCGGCGGAAGAACTCCGGCATGTCATCGTCGCCCATCGGGCCGCGCGCGGCCTGGCGGTTGTTGCGGACGATGGTGGTATCGACGTTGACCACGCCCGGGCCGACCTGTTCGACCAGGTTGGTGAAGTCGGGCAGGCCACTGACCAGCGGCTGCGCCGGTGCCCGCGCGGCCGCGGCTGGCGCGGGCTGGGTCTGCGCGACGGGCGCCGGCGCCTGTGCGCAGGCCACCAGGGGAAGGGTCAGGGCCAGCAGGCCAATGGCCTGCGTGCGGAGTCGGGGAGTCATCGGACGGCAACCTCCGGGTCGGGTGGAAAGAGGAATACGGGCCCCGCCGACGGCGGGGCGTGAAGGCGCCCGGCTCAGTCGCGCGGGCGCGGCGGCACCGGCAGGTCATCCTGCAGGCGCGGCTCGAACGGATAGAACGCGGCACTACCGGCGTGGGCCGGGAAGCTGGCATTGAGCGCGCCGCCAGCGGTGGGCGCCAGGCTGGAGCGCGGCCATGGCCGGGCCTGCAGCCCGCTGACCTCGCCGAACGGCAGGTTGCGGTTGGCCGGCACGGTCGGGGTCAACGGTGCCTGCACGGCGGCGATGGCGCGCTGCGAAGTGTCGTCGCGCTGGGCGGCACGCGCGGCCTGCTGGCTGCGCGTAGCGCTGGCACGGCGGGCGTCCTGGCGGCGGCCCGCCGCGGCCATCGCTACGGCCGGCGCAGCAGCCACGGCCACTGCGGCCGTGTCCACCGAAGCCTCGGTGACTGGGGTCGGCGCGGCCGGTGCCGGCGTCAGTTCCGCCTGGCTGGCGATCACCTGCGGCGCCTGCGGTTCACCCGGCGTCGCCTCCTTCAATTTCTCGCCGCCGATGAACAGGGCGACCGCGGCCACAGATGCGGCCAGCGCAGCACCGCCGCCCCAGGCGCGCCAGCCACTGCGACGCACCTGGCGACGCGGCTCGGCCTGCGGCGTCGGCTCTGCCGCAATGGCGGCCGCAACGGCGGCACTGAAGCCGGCCGGTGCCAACGCCGGGGCCTGCCCGCGCATCACGTCGCCCAGCAGCTGCCAGCGCTCCTGGCAGCCGGCCAGTTCGGGGTCGTGTTCCATCCGGCGCAGCAGGAAGCGCGCTTCATCGGCACCCAGCTCGCCATCGACCAGGGCCGACAGCTGCTCGCGATGGCGCTGGTCCAGGCGCTGCCCGGCGGGCGATTGATGGTTCTGCGATTCGTTGAACGGATTACTGGTCATACGCGGCTCTTCTCACGGGTGGCGCTGCCGATGTCCAACAGCGGCCGGAGTTCGGTGTCGATCGCCTCGCGCGCCCGGAAGATCCGGGAACGCACGGTGCCGATCGGGCACCCCATCTTCTGCGCGATATCCTCGTAGCTCAGGCCTTCCACCTCGCGCAGGGTGATCGCCGACCGGAGTTCCTCCGGCAGCGCGTTGACGGCCTTCATGACCGTCTGTTCCAGCTCCTGGCGCATCAACTCGCGCTCGGGCGTGTCGGTGTCCCGCAGGCGGGTACCGCTGTCGAACTGCTCGGCGTCACCGATGTCGATGTCATC
This sequence comes from Stenotrophomonas sp. CASM106, assembly GCF_049384825.1. NCBI lineage: Bacteria > Pseudomonadati > Pseudomonadota > Gammaproteobacteria > Lysobacterales > Lysobacteraceae > Stenotrophomonas > Stenotrophomonas sp. CASM106. Next base: position 137,508 of record NZ_JBMRFS010000009.1, on the reverse strand, counting down.
GGTCGGCGGACGACGATTGTGTGAAGCCAGGTAGTTTTTGGCGGTATTCACGGCGATTCGATGCAACCAGGTTGAGAACTGGGCATCGCCACGGAAACTCCCGATCGCGCGGTAGGCACGGATGAAAGTGTCCTGGGCGACGTCCTGACATTCGCTCCAGTCGGCGATGTAGCGACCGACCAGGGCCACGACCCGATGCTGGTACTTGCGCACCAGGACATCGAACGCGGCACTCTCGCCGTGCTGCACGCGCCGGACCAGCTCCAGATCCAGCTCCTGAGGTGTATCAACATCGGCCATGAGGGGCCGCACTCCTGTCAGCCCAACCGACGTCGGGCAATGAGACTGCCAATCCCGGGAAAAGTTCAGTCGCCGATCACCTGGCGCCGCACCAGCTTTTAACCACCATTCGGTTAGCGTCCCGGTCCACGGCCATGGATCCGGGGGCGCCACTCCCCTGCTATTGGGATTTGACGCGGGGGAAACAACCTCTGGATCATAGCCGCTTCTCCATACACAACCGGATGGAACGTCCATGCTCTCAGGCTTCGATGGTCTCCGCTTCAGCCACTGGCACCCCGAGATCCGCGACGACGGCGTGGTGGTTCTCTCCCTGGATCGCCAGGACAGCAGCGTCAATGCGATGTCGCAGGACGTGCTGCTGGAACTGGGCGACCTGCTTGAGCGCATTGCCCTGGACCCGCCCAAGGGCGTGGTCATCCAGTCGCTGAAGAAGGCCGGCTTCATTGCCGGTGCCGACCTGAAGGAGTTCCAGGAATTCGACCGTCGCGGCACCGTCAACGACGCGATCCGGCGTGGCCAGGCCACCTACCAGAAGCTGGCCGAGCTGCCCTGCCCGACCGTAGCGGCCATCCACGGCCACTGCCTCGGCGGTGGCACCGAGCTTGCCCTGGCCTGCCGCTATCGCGTGGCCTCCAATGACAGCAGCACCCGCATCGGCCTGCCGGAAACCCAGCTGGGCATCTTCCCGGGGTGGGGTGGCAGCGCCCGCCTGCCGCACCTGGTGGGCGCCCCGGCAGCGATGGACATGATGCTGACCGGCCGCACCCTGTCGGCCTCGGCCGCGCGTGGCATCGGCCTGGTCGACAAGGTGGTGGCACCGGCGGTGGTGCTCGACACGGCCGTTGCACTGGCGCTGTCCGGCACCACCCGCCCGTTCAAGCAGCGCGCCACGGCCTGGGCCACCAACACCTGGCTGGCACGCACGCTGCTGGCACCGCAGATGGTCAAGCAGGTCGCCCGCAAGGCGAAGAAGGACCAGTACCCGGCGCCGTACGCACTGATCAGCACCTGGCAGCGCAGTGGCGGCAAGCCGATCCAGGCCCGCCTGGACGCCGAGCGGCGTGCCGTGGTGAAGCTGGCCAGTACTCCGACCGCGCGCAACCTGATCCGTATCTTCTTCCTCACCGAACGCCTGAAGGGCCTCGGTGGCGGTGATTCCGGCATCCGCCACGTGCACGTGGTCGGCGCCGGCGTGATGGGCGGCGACATCGCCGCGTGGGCCGCCTACAAGGGCTTCGAGGTGACCCTGCAGGACCGCGAGCAGCGCTTCATCGACCCGGCCATGGAACGCGCGCAGGCGCTGTTCGCCAAGAAGGTGCGCGACGAGAGCAAGCGCCCGGCCGTGGCCGCGCGCCTGAGTGCCGACCTGGAAGGCAACGGCGTGGCCGAGGCCGACCTTGTGATCGAGGCAATCATCGAGAACCCCGAAGCCAAGCGTGCGCTGTACCAGACGCTTGAGCCGAAGATGAAGCAGGACGCCCTGCTGACCACCAACACCTCGTCGATTCCGCTGGTGGAACTGCGCGACCACATCCAGCGCCCTGCGCAGTTCGCGGGCCTGCACTACTTCAACCCGGTAGCGCAGATGCCGTTGGTGGAGATCATCCATCACGACGGCATGGCGCCGGAGACCGAGCGCCGCCTGGCCGCGTTCTGCAAGGCGCTGGGCAAGTTCCCGGTGCCGGTAGCCGGCAGCCCGGGCTTCCTGGTCAACCGCGTGCTGTTCCCGTACATGCTGGAAGCGGCCACCGCGTATGCCGAGGGCATTCCGGGCCCGGTGATCGACAAGGCCGCGGTGAAGTTCGGCATGCCGATGGGCCCGATCGAACTGATCGATACCGTGGGCCTGGACGTGGCCGCCGGCGTCGGCCGCGAACTGGCGCCGTTCCTGGGCCTGCAGATCCCGGCCGCACTGCAGACGGTGGAACCGGACAAGCGCGGCAAGAAGGATGGCCAGGGCATCTACACCTGGGAGAACGGCAAGCCGAAGAAGCCGGACGTGGCCAGCGACTACCAGGCCCCGGCCGATCTGGAGGACCGCCTGATCCTGCCGCTGTTGAACGAGGCGGTGGCCTGCCTGCACGAGGGCGTGGTGGCCGACGCGGACCTGCTGGATGCCGGCGTGATCTTCGGCACCGGTTTCGCACCGTTCCGCGGCGGTCCGATCCAGCACATCCGTGCGGTCGGTGCCGATGCGATCGTCGAGCGGTTGAAGGCGCTGCAGCAGCGCCATGGCGACCGTTTCGCGCCGCGCCCCGGCTGGGACAACCCCGGCCTGCGCGAACCGGTGGTCTGAGTTCATCGGGCGGGCCTGCGGCCCGGCACCCGCAGAGGCAACGTCAAGTTCCACAGCAGAAGCCAGAGCCGGAGCAACAGCCGGCTCTGGCTTTTCTATTTGTTGGGCGGGGCGGTGTGGGCAGGCAGGACACGCCGTAAACCCGTCCATGGGGGCTCGATGGCGCCGTCCATGGCCCCAACGGTCCTGCCTGCCCACACCGCCCCACCCCTGACAGTTTCCCGGTAACGGTCGGTGAATCTCGATATCGGTGTGGATCACTACAAACTGATGGGTGTCGACCTTGCTCGTCACCAGGAGCGAAGCGACCGGCGTTTGATTTTGATTTTCTTTTTTCTTCTCCGTGGCTGGACGCACACGGAAACTGTCAGAGGCCGGGCGGGGTGGGTCCGCGGGGGTGTCCGCGGCATGGATGCCGCGGCCAAGCCTCCAGGGACGGATTCACGGCGTCCCCCGCGAACCCACCCCGCCCGGCCAAGCGCGGCTTTTGCTTTACGCAACCAACCCCACAGCCACGAGGGGCTGCGCCGTTGGCTGGAACACCCTGTTACCCATACAGGGCATGTGCCCATCACAGCTGCATGCGATGCTCACCACCTGATCCCTGCCAGCGAGAACGCCCGCATGACCACCATCATCGCCCCGCGCGTGCACGACATCGGCGGCCTGGAAGTCCGTCGCGCCGTCCCCACCCTGCAGGCGCGCAGCATCGGCTCGTTCGTGTTCGTCGACCAGATGGGCCCGGCACTCATGCACCCCGGCACCGCCATCGACGTGCGCCCGCATCCGCATATCGGCCTGGCCACCGTCACCTACCTGTGGTCGGGCGCGATCGGCCACCGCGACACGCTGGGTTCGGATCAGGTGATCCGTCCCGGTGACGTCAACTGGATGACCGCCGGCCGCGGTATCGCCCATTCCGAGCGGACGCCGCAACCGGACCGCGACCATGACAACCCGATCCACGGCATGCAGACCTGGGTCGCGCTGCCGAAGTCGCACGAGGAAATCGAGCCGGCGTTCTACCACCATGCCGCTGCCACCCTGCCCGAGCAGCGTCGCAACGGCGCGTGGCTGCGGGTGATCGCCGGCCGTGCGTACGGCGAGGAATCGCCGGTGAAGGTATTCGCCGACACCCTCAACGTGGCAATCGATCTCGACCCCGATGCGGAAATCGATATCGACGACGGCCACCGCGAGCGCGCGTTGTACATCCTCGAGGGCGACGCGCAGCTGGATGGCGTGGATATTCCCGCGCAGCACCTGGTGATCCCCGAAGCCGGTGCACGCGGCCGCCTGCGCGCGAAGACGCCGGTGAAGGCGATGCTGTTCGGTGGCGAGCCGCTGGATGGCCCGCGCCACCTCTGGTGGAACTTCGTGTCCAGCTCGAAGGAGCGCATCGAGCAGGCCAAGCACGACTGGGAGGCCGGCCGCTTCGGCACCATTCCGGGCGACGACAAGGAATTCATCCCGCTTCCGCAGTACTGAACATCGCGTGTTGCACACATCTGAAGGTGTATCCCTGCACCCGGCGTTGACGCGACAGTCACCCGCTGATCATTGAAATGTGACATAAATCACACTTTCGACCGTCAAAGGAGTGCAACACATGAGCATGGGTAAACGCTTGTCCGCCGAGTTCCTCGGCACGTTCTGGCTGGTTCTGGGTGGCTGTGGCAGTGCGGTGCTGGCCGCCAAGTTCGGTGGCGACGGCAATCCGCTGGGTATCGGTTTCCTCGGCGTGGCGCTGGCCTTCGGCCTGACCGTGGTGACCGGCGCCTATGCGTTCGGCCATATCTCCGGCGCGCACTTCAACCCGGCAGTCAGCGTCGGGCTGTGGGCCGGTGGTCGTTTCCCGACCAGGGATCTGGTGCCCTACATCATCGCCCAGGTTGCCGGCGGCCTGCTGGCCGGCTTCATCCTGCTGCAGATCGCCTCCGGCGCCACTGGCTTCGCCATCGATGGCAGCCAGGCGGGTGCGTTCGCCAGCAATGGCTATGGCACGCTGTCGCCCGGCGGCTACAGCGTGGCAGCCGCCTTCCTGTGCGAAGTGGTGCTGACGGCGGTGTTCCTGATCGTGATCATGGGTTCCACCCACGGCAAGGCACCGGCCGGTTTCGCCCCGCTGGCGATCGGCCTGTCGCTGACCCTGATCCACCTGATCAGCATTCCGGTCACCAACACCTCGGTGAACCCGGCCCGCTCCACCGCCGTGGCCTTCTTTGCCGGCAGCGGAGCAGTCAGCCAGCTGTGGCTGTTCTGGGTCGCTCCCCTGCTGGGCGGCGCGATCGGCGGCCTGATCTACAAGTGGATCGGCAGCGACCGCTGATCCACGCGGCTCCCATTGCGGCCCACCCTCGGCCGCAATGGTTACTTCTGCAACCGCGAATTGTGCGATTGCTCACGTTCCGTTAAGGTTGAGTTGACCGTCCGTGCACATGCCGGATGGGGCGGCATCCGGGGATGGGATGCCACGGCCGCCGGCCCTGCTGGCGGAGCCAAACAACTCATCACCTTGGGGGATGCATGAAGTTCGTGCCTGTCATGTTGTCGAGCCTGCTGTTCGCTGCGGCCCAGGCCGCCGCGCAGGCGCCGTCCGAATGTCCTTCGCTGCCAGCCAGCAGTGGCCTGCAGTGGCAGCAGCAGGTGCAGGCCGATTTCCTGGTCTGCCGCGCCAGCACCCCTGATGGCCGCGAAGTACTGAGCCTGATGCTCAGCGCGCGTGACCCCGCAATTCCGCTGAGCCGCTCGCTGCGCCAGGAAAAAGGCAGCTTCGGCGGTGAATCACTGTACTGGTACCAGCCCGACCTGGGCGGCCAGCAACCGCCGGGATATGCCGAACGGCGCATCAGCGTGGTCAAGATCGACAAAGGGCGTTATGCGCAGATTGCGCTGTATCCGGACAGCGCGCAGGAACTGAGCTCACTGCAGCAGCTGGCGCAGGGCATGAGCCTGACCCCTTCGGCCGTGGCCGCCGGGCGCTGAAGGTGACGGGGATGACTGCCTGGCAGCATCCCCGCAATGCACCTCGATCGGCAGGTAGTGCCGGCCGCCGGCCGGCAAACCCTTCGGTCCTGATCAAAAGCAGGTGCCGGCCGGCGGCCGGCACTACCTCAGAACCTGCCTTCCTGGAAATCGACGAAGGCCTGCATCAGTTCCTGCCGCGTGTTCATCACGAACGGGCCGTGCCGCATCACCGGCTCGCGCAACGGACGGCCGGCCACCAGGATCAGCCGCGCGCCTTCGCTGCCAGCCGAAACATGCAGCTGTTCGCCGCCGCCCAGCACCGCCAGCTCCTGGCGTGCAACATCACGGGCGGCGTCCTGTTCACCCACCGTCAGTCCGCCTTCAAATACATAGGCAAAGGCGTTGTGGCCTTCCGGCAGCGTGTAAGTCCAGGCCCGGTCGGGCGCCAACGTGATGTCGAGATACAGCGGCTCGGTGGCCGGCTGCACGATCGGGCCGCGGGTGCCGTCGACCGAGCCGGCGATCACCTTCGCTTCCACGCCGGCTGCCGGCTGCACCACGGGAATGCGCTCGGGCGCGAACTCCTGGTACTTCGGCTCGGTCATCTTCTCCTTCGCCGGCAGGTTCACCCACAGCTGGAATCCACGCATCTGCCCGCTTTCCTGCTCGGGCATCTCCGAGTGCACCAGGCCGCGGCCAGCGGTCATCCACTGCACGCTGCCCGGGGTCAACAGGCCTTCGTTGCCATGGTTGTCGCGATGCCGCATGCGTCCGTCGAGCATGTAGGTGACGGTCTCGAAACCGCGGTGCGGGTGTTCCGGGAAGCCGGCGATGTAGTCCTCGGCCCGGTCGGTGCCGAATTCATCGAGCAGCAGGAACGGGTCCAGGTCCGGCAGCGTCGGGCCGCCGATGACGCGGGTCAGGCGCACGCCGGCACCGTCGGAGGTGGGCATGCCACGGATGGTGCGCAGCACGCGGACCGGTTCGGGAAGGCTCATGGCGACTCCTGTGGGATGGATGCCCCTGAAGATGGACGCCACATGGCCGTACGCCAATGGATGGCACCGCAACCAATTGTTCCATCCCTGATGTTGGCTGCACGTCAGCGCCACCGTCGTACGACCAAAGTACTACCGCCGATTCGTCCTGTGCCAATTGACCCTGTCGTGGGCAAGCAGGACTCTTTGACTGTCTTTCCGGGAGAGAGCACCTCATGAAAGGGTTTTCCAAACTGGGCTGGGCGGCACTCGCCCTGCTCGGCGCATTCTGTCTGGGCACCGTCGCCCTGCGCCGCGGCGAGCACATCAACGCACTGTGGATCGTGGTGGCCGCGGTCTCGCTGTACCTGGTCGCCTACCGCTTCTACAGCCTGTTCATCGCCAGCAAGGTGATGCAGCTGGATCCGACCCGGGCCACCCCGGCGGTGATCAACAACGATGGCCTGGACTACGTGCCGACCAACAAGCACGTGCTGTTCGGCCACCACTTCGCCGCCATTGCCGGCGCCGGCCCGCTGGTCGGCCCGGTGCTGGCCGCGCAGATGGGCTACCTGCCCGGCCTGCTGTGGCTGGTGGTGGGCGTGGTGCTGGCCGGCGCAGTGCAGGACTTCATGGTGCTGTTCCTGTCCAGCCGTCGCAACGGCCGCTCGCTGGGTGACCTGGTGCGCGAGGAGATGGGCCAGGTACCCGGCACCATCGCCCTGTTCGGTGCGTTCCTGATCATGATCATCATCCTGGCGGTGCTGGCGATGGTGGTGGTCAAGGCGCTGGCCGAAAGCCCGTGGGGCATGTTCACGGTGATCGCGACGATGCCCATCGCGATCCTGATGGGCGTGTACATGCGCTACATCCGCCCCGGCAGGATCGGCGAGATTTCGGTGGTTGGCCTGATCCTGCTGCTGGCCGCGATCTGGTACGGCGGCAAGGTCGCCGCCGACCCGGTGTGGGGGCCGGCGTTCACCTTCACCGGCACCCAGATCACCTGGATGCTGATCGGCTACGGCTTCGTCGCCTCGGTGCTGCCGGTGTGGCTGCTGCTGGCCCCGCGCGACTACCTGTCGACCTTCCTCAAGATCGGCACCATCATCGCGCTGGCCATCGGCATCCTGGTGGTGATGCCGGAACTGAAGATGCCGGCGCTGACCCAGTTCGCCGCCAGCGGTGATGGCCCGGTGTGGAAGGGCGGCATGTTCCCCTTCCTGTTCATCACCATCGCCTGCGGTGCGGTCTCCGGTTTCCACGCACTGATCTCCTCCGGCACCACGCCGAAGCTGCTGGCCAATGAAGCGCACATGCGCTACATCGGCTACGGCGGCATGCTGATGGAATCGTTCGTGGCGGTGATGGCGCTGGTGGCGGCCTCGATCATCGATCCGGGCATCTACTTCGCGATGAACAGCCCGGCCGCCGTGATCGGTGCCGATGCAGCCTCGGCGGCGCACTACATCACCAACACCTGGGGCTTCACCATTACCCCCGAGCAGTTGACCGCGACCGCGGCTGCCATCGGTGAACCGACCATCCTGCACCGCGCCGGTGGTGCACCGACGCTGGCGGTAGGCATCGCGCAGATCCTGCACGAAGCGATTCCCAGTGGCAGCGACGCGATGATGGCGTTCTGGTACCACTTCGCGATCCTGTTCGAAGCCTTGTTCATCCTGACCGCGGTGGACGCCGGCACCCGCGCCGGGCGCTTCATGCTGCAGGACCTGCTGGGCAACTTCGTGCCGGCCCTGAAGAAGACCGAGTCGTGGACCGCCAACATCATCGGTACCGCCGGCTGCGTGGCGCTGTGGGGCTACCTGCTCTACACCGGCGTGGTCGATCCGTTCGGCGGCATCCAGACGCTGTGGCCGCTGTTCGGCATCTCCAACCAGATGCTGGCTGGCATCGCGCTGATGCTGGGCACGGTGGTGCTGTTCAAGATGAAGCGTGACCGCTATGCGTGGGTCACTGCGGTACCGGCGGTGTGGCTGCTGATCTGCACCACCTACGCCGGCTTCATCAAGATCTTCGACAGCAACCCGGCGCAGGGTTTCCTGGCGCAGGCACACAAGTTCCAGGCCGCGCTCGCCAGCGATACGATCACTGCACCGGCCAAGTCGGTGGCGCAGATGAAGCAGATCGTGGTCAACGCCTACGTCAACACCGGCCTGACCGCGCTGTTCCTGCTGGTGGTCGGCGCGGTGCTGGTGTATTCGATCAAGACCATCCTGGCGGCACGCCGCAACCCGCAGCGCAGCGACCGCGAGACCCCGTACGTGGCGCTGAAGCCGCATGAAATGGTGGATCTGTGATGAGCACGCAACTGGTTCCCGCCGGCCAGTACCAGGCGCACCGCCGCATCTGGCGGCGCCTGGTGCAGACCGCACGACTGTGCTGCGGCATTCCTGACTACGACAACTACGTCCGGCACATGCTGGATAAGCACCCGGACCAGGAGCCGATGGACTACAAGACGTTCTTCCGCGAGCGCCAGGAAGCGCGTTACGGCGGACGCAACGGCGGGCGCTGCTGCTGAGGGCCAGGCCTGCCTTTCAGCGGGCAAAAGAAAGCCGAGCGCGGGCTCGGCTCTACACGGGCAGAGCGGGTTCGCGGCGCACGCCGCGAACCCGCAACAGGATCGTCCGGCCAGGACTCAGGCGCCGGCCATCCACTTCAGGATCAGGCCGGTGACATACGCCAGCCCGGTGCCGGTGGCATAGCCCACCGTACCCAGCAGCACGCCCACCGGGGCCAGCGTCGGATGGAAGGCTGCGGCCACCACGGGGGCCGAGGCGGCCGCGCCGATGTTGCCCTGCGAACCGATCGCGAAGAAGAACAGCGGCGCACGCAGCAGCTTGGCTACCCCCCACAGCACCAGCACGTGCGTGGCCATCCAGATCGCGCCAAGCAGGAACAGCCACGGCCGATCCAGCAGCGACAGCAGGTTCATCTGCATGCCGATGCAGGCGATCAGGAAGTACAGGAACACCGTGCCCAGCCGCGAAGCGCCTGCGGCTTCCAGCCGGCGCGCACGGGTGAAGCTCAGGCCCAGGCCCATCGCCGTGGACAGCAGGATCACCCAGACGAACTGGCTGTCGAGGCTGAACTGGCTGGCCCAGCTGACATTGGCCTTGAACCAGCCCGACAACGGCGCGGCGATGGCATGGGCCAGGCCGACGCCACCCAATGCCACGCCAACGATCACCATCAGGTCGGTCATGCTGGGAATGCGCGCGTTCTGTGCCTCGTAGGCGCTGATGCGCGCCTTCATCTCGTCGATGGCGCGGGTGTCGGCACCGTTGCGGGTATCGATCTGCTGCGCGCGGTTGGCCAAAAACAGCAGGATCGCCATCCACAGGCTGGCGCAGGCCACGTCGACCACCGCGAACTGGCCAAAGGTGGTGGCATCGGTGCCGAACACCTCGCGCATGGCCACCATGTTGGCGCCGCCACCGATCCAGCTGCCGGCCAGCGCGGCCATGCCGGCCCAGGTATCACCGGCCACCGTTTCCGGATGGATCAGCTTCATCAGCTGGAACGAGACGATGGCGCCGAGCATGATGCCGGCGGTACCGGCACAGAACACGATCAGCAGCTTTGGGCCGAGCTTGATGACGCCTTTCAGGTCGATCGACAGTGTCAGCAGGACCAGCGCAGCGGGCAGCAGCACGTCGCGCGCGACCGGGTTGTAGAGCAAGGTGTTGTGGCCATCGATGACACCAGCGGTGTTGTAGATGGCGGGGATGAAGTAGCACAGCAGCAGTGCCGGCACCCAGGCGAAGATCTTCTTCAACAACGGGGTCGGACCACTGGCGGCCCAGAAGATCAGGGCCAGGGTGGCGGCAATCAGGCCCAGTCCAACGATGTCGTTGCTGATCAGGGCGGTAGCGGGTTCGGTCGGCATGGGATCCTCTGTCGATCGAAAGAGCGGAGAAAAAAAAGCGCCGCATGAAGCGGCGCAGGTCGAGATTAACATTGTCTTCACGCCTGGTCATGCTGCGCTGCTTGTCGCCTTCCCCTGCATTGACGACGATTGCGGCATCACCGTTGTGGAGCAGGCCCGTGCAGCTTGGTGCGTTCTCTGTCAGCCTGTCCGTGAAGGACCTGGCCGCCTCCCGCGCGTTCCACGAAGCCCTCGGGTTCTCGGTCACCGGTGGCGATCCCACGCAGAACTGGCTGGTAATGCGCAGCAACGGCACGGTCATCGGGCTGTTCCAGGGCATGTTCGAGGGCAACCTGCTGACCTTCAACCCCGGCTGGGACCAGCACAGGCAGGAGCTGCCCCACTTCCAGGATGTGCGTGAACTGCAGGCGGAACTGGATGCCAAGGGCATCGAACTGGCAGTCCGCACTGACCCCGATGGCCAGGGGACCGGCTACCTGCAGCTGGCCGATCCCGACGGCAACGTGATCCTGATCGACCAGCACGTGGCGCGGCCGAACGGGCGGTAATGCGAACAGCCATTGCGTGGGTAGGCGTCGACCTTGGTCGACGGGCCGCATGCCAACCAAGGTTGGCATCTACCAGGACGGCCGGATCAGGCCGGGCGCGAGGCACTGAAATCGAGCGTGACACGCGTTCCGCGCGGCTCGCAGGGCTGCAGCTGCAGGGTCCAGCCCAGGTGCTCGCACAACCGCGCGATCAGGTCCAGGCCAATGCCGCTGCCACGATCGGCGCGTCCGCCACGGGCCATGCGCGCGTGGATGGCGGCAATCTCCTCCGGGCTCATGCCATGCCCTGGGTCCTGCAGCGTCAGCACCGCCGACGCACTCAACTGCAGCTCGATATGGCCGCGGCCGCTGTTCTCGATGGCATTGCGCAGCAGGTTGCCGATCGCCGCCTGCACCACTGCCATCGGCGCAACGATATCCACCGGCGCCGCCTGGATGCCGATGCTCAGGTCCTTGTCGCCCAGCAGGTGGCGATGGTCGTCGACGATCTCCGGCAGCAGCTGGTCCAGGGCGATGCGCTCGGCACGCGCGGCCAGGCGTGCCGGATCACGCGCCAGCACCAGCAGCAGCTCGATCAGCTGCTCCACGCTCTGCGCTGTGCGCAACACCCGCTGCATCTGCTGGCGGGCGCGCTCGGGCAGGCCCGGTTGCTCCAGCGCGAGCTCGGCAGCACCGGTCATCACCGCGATCGGCGTGCGCAGTTCGTGGCTGGCGGTGCTGATGAAGACCCGCTCGCGCTCGACGAACTGCTCGTTGCGGTCCAGATAGTCGTTCAACGCACCGGCGATGGTATGCAGCTCAGCGCTGCCGCGCGGATCGACTTCGATACGCTGGCCCTGGACGCCCGGCCGCAGCCCGGCAATGTGCTGTGCCAGCAGGCTCAACGGACGCACCATCCGCTCCATGCCGAACGACGCCATCAGCACGGTGACGAAGATCATGATCACCCCGGCCAGCATCACCCAGCGCGTGGCGAACTGTTCCAGGTCATGGAAATCGGAGATGTCAAGCGCCAGCGCCACCCGTCCCATCGACTGCGTTTCACGGACCATCACCGCCGTCTCGCGGCCCTTGACCATCACGCCGTCATGCAACCCAGGATGCAGGGAGCGCAGGCTCTCTGGCAGATTGACTGCGTCAAAGCGGTACAGGCTCAGCGTGTCCGAGTCCTGCCAGCGATAGTGAGGTTCGTGCTCGACATGCTCGACGATGCTGTCCAGTTCGGAATTGAGCAGCGCGCGCCACGCGGCGTGCTCGGCGTGTTCGTGCACGTAGTTGCCGACACTGAATACTGCAATCGACAGCAGTGCCAGGTACCCGAGCAACCACCACACCACCCGCCGGTACAGCGGCCCCGGCTTACGCGCCCTCATCAGCATTCCTGCCTGCGTCGGCAGCGTCCATCAGCGCCAACCGATAGCCCACCCGCGGCAGCGTATGGATCAGCTTGTCGGCAAACGGGCCGTCGACGCTGCGGCGCAGCTCGTAGACATGCGAGCGCAGCAGATCGCCATCCGGTGGCTCGTCGCCCCACAGGGCGAACTCCAGCTGCTGGCGGGTGACCGCACCGGGGCTGGCGCGCATCAGCACTTCCAGCAGCTTGCGGCAGGCCGGGTACAGATGCAGCACCTGGCCACCACGCTGGGCTTCCAGGGTCGCCAGGTCCAGCACCAGGTCGCCCACCTGCAGGCGCTTGCGCGGATTGCGGCCCTGCGCGCGCAGCAGCAGCGCCTCCAGCCGCACTTCCAGCTCGGGCAGGGCAAACGGCTTGGTCAGGTAGTCGTCGGCACCGGCGCGGAAGCCGGCGATCTTGTCCGGCAGCTCGTCGCGCGCGGTCAGCATGATCACCGGCACCTCCGACGCGTGCTCGGCGCGCAGGCGACGCAGCACCTCCGGCCCCTCCATGCGCGGCAGCATCCAGTCCAGGATCACCGCATCGTAGGGGTGGCTGCCTGCCAGGTGCAGGCCGGTGATGCCATCCGGGGCCACGTCGAGCACGTGCCCGCGCGACTCGAAATAGTCGAACAGGTTGGCCACCAGCTGGCGGTTGTCCTCGATCACCAACAGACGCATGCACGAAAGATCCACGGAAGTTCGTACCATGGTAGCGCCGACCATGTCGGAATGCGGTCGCCCTGCGCCCGCTCCGACGCCTTTCCTACCCCAGCCACGTCAGAGTGGCGGTTTTGCTCCCGGAGCCTGCCGTGCCCGTAGCCCTGCCCCGCCGTTGGCGCCTGCCCCTGTTGTGGCTGCTGATCATCGCCGCGTTGGCCGCCGGTATCGGCCTGCGCCAGCCGCAGCCGCCGGACGAGCCGCGCTTCGTGCTGGCGGCCCGTACCATGGTCGAAAGTGGGGAATGGCTGCTGCCGCACCGGGGCGTGGAGCTGTACGCGGAGAAGCCGCCGGTCTTCATGTGGCTGCAGGCGGCCGCTTACGAGGTGGTCGGCAGCTGGCAATGGTCGTTCCTGCTGCCGTCGCTGCTGGGCGCCCTGCTCAGCCTGTGGCTGGTGTCGGACCTGGCACGGCGGCTGTGGTCACCCCGGCATTCCCTGTACGCCCTCGCGGCGCTGTTCTGCACCCTGCAGTTCGGCCTGATGGCCAAGCGCGCGCAGATCGACATGGTGCTGGTCGGCATGACCACGGTGGCCCTGTGGGGACTGATGCGCCACCTGTGCGAGCGCCGCAACCTGCCCGCGCTGTGGCTGGCCGGTTTCGCCGCTGGCCTCGGCACGGTGACCAAGGGCGTGGGGTTCCTGCCGCTGCTGATGGTGCTGCCGTGGTTCGGCTGGTGGCTGTACCAGCGCCGCCGCGGGCGCAGCGTGGACGGTCCGCACCCGGCAACGCTGCTGTGGCTGATCCCGGCCTTCCTGCTGGGCGTGGCGGTGTGGCTTGCCCCGCTGGGCTGGGCATTGCTGCATGAGCCCAGCGCGTCCCTGCAGTCCTACGCCCACGAACTGCTGTTCAAGCAGACCGGCACCCGCTACGCCAACGCTTGGCACCACCGCCAGCCGGTCTGGTACTACCTGCAGGTGATCCTGACCTTGTGGCTGCCGGGCAGCCTGTTGCTGCCGATGCTGTTCAAACCCTGGTGGCGCCGCATCCGCCGTGGTGACTGCCGGCAATGGCTGCTGTTGGGCTGGGCGCTGCTGGTGCTGGTGTTCTTCAGTGCCAGCCCCGGCAAGCGCGAGGTCTATGTGCTGCCAATGCTGCCGGCGATGGCGCTGGCGGTGGCCCCGCTGTTGCCTGGCCTGCTGCGACGGCTTTGCGTGCGGCGCTACCTGTTCGGCTACACCGTGGTGCTGATGCTGGCCACCGGCGTGCTCGGGGTCATGCTGATGACCGAACATCCGTGGGCCCTGGCGCAGCTGGAACGGCGGGCGATGCCCGATTCGCTGCTGCCGGTGCTGGGAGATGGCCTGCTGACCTTTGCCATTGCCCTGGCCACGTTGATCGTGTGGCTGCGGGTGCGACGTGCCGCAACGCTGGTGTTGCTGACCCACGGCATGCTGTGGATGCTCTACGGCCTGGTGCTGATCCCGGCGCTGGATCCGTACGCATCAGCGTCGGCGGTGATGCGCCGGGTGGGCGCGCGGATCGGCCCGGATGCGGAGCTGGCACTGGTCGCCTGGCGCGAACAGAACCTGCTGCAGGCAGATCGGCCGGTGCGCGAGTTCGGCTTCAAGCGCCCGTGGGCCGAACAATGGCATGACGCCGGCCCGTGGCTGGCCGAGGCGCCGGGCAAGCGCTGGGTGCTGGTGCTGGACGATGCGATGAGCCCCTGCGTGGACCCGGCCAAGGTGATCGACATCGGCATTGCCAACAGGAATCGTTGGCAACTGCTTCCCGGTACGGCCTGGGACCCGAAGTGCCACGCCGAGCGCACCGGATCGACCGCCGAAGAAGACTGAACGGTGACGCGCGCCGGGGACTCATTAACCCGGCGCGAACGGGCGTCCGACCCTTCTCCGACATCGAGGTGACGAGCATGAGCGCGGATTCCCGAACCGCCCCTTCCCAGCATGCCCGTTCGTCCCATTGATGCGGTTGCGCCGCTTGCGACATCACCACTGGCGTCAAGATTCGCCGTAACTCACTTCTGGCTGCCTGTCGCAATCGGTCTGCCCGTGTTTACGCTGCTGATGGGTTTCGGCGGTGATCAATGGGTGGCCGATCACCTGTTCCGCCTCGAAGGTGGCCACTGGGCGTTGCAGGACGCCTGGGTCACCCGCACGGTGGTGCACAAGGCCGGCAAGTGGCTGAGCACATCGGCGGCGCTGGTCGCGATCCTGTTGTGCGTGCACCACTGGCGCAAGGGGGGCGATCGCACCCTGCGATGGGCGCTGCTTTATGTCGTAATTGGCATGGCGCTGGGTACGGGCGTGATCTCCCTGCTGAAGACCCTGGTGCCGATGGAATGTCCCTGGGACCTGCTGCGCTACGGTGGCCATCAGCCCTATATCGGGCTTTTCACGCAGCGCCCGGCCGGCATGGCCGCACAGGCCTGCTTCCCTGCCGGCCACGCCAGCGCAGGCTATGCGTGGCTGTGCCTGTACTATTTCGCCCTGCTGTGGCGCCCGTCGTGGCGCTGGGCAGGCTTGTGGATCGGCCTCGGCACCGGCCTGGTGTTCGGCATCAGCCAGCAGCTGCGCGGCGCGCATTTCCTTTCGCATGACGTTGCCACCGCGTTGATATGTTGGCTGCTGTCACTCGGCCTGTACCTGATCGTCAAAGGCATCCTGATCCGCCGTCAGCTGGACCGTCCCAACCGCCAGGAGGCAAACGCATGAGTGCATCGGTCCAACGCCCCGCCCGCTCTTCTGCGCTGGCGGGTCTTCGCCACTGGCGGCCACAGCTGTCCACCGAAGCACTGATCGCGTTCACCAGCCTGTTCTTCGCGGTGGCCGGCAACGGCCTGTTCTGGCACAGCGCGATGGCCAGCCATCCGGGCAGCCTGCGCTACGCGCTGTCGCTGCTGCTGTTGCTGCTGGGTGCGCACGGCGTGCTGCTGGGCATCCTGGTCTGGCGCTGGAACGCCAAGGTGGTGATCAGCCTGCTGCTGCTGGTGACCGCATTCGCCGCACACTACATGAGCCGCTACCACATCTACCTGGATGCGGACATGCTGCGCAACGTGCTGGCGACCGACCCCAAGGAAAGCCGCGAGCTGATGACGGTATCGCTGCTGTGGCCGGTACTGCTGCTGGCAGTGCTGCCGATGGTGGTGCTGTGGCGCGTGCAGCTGCGCCGCCGCAGCTGGGGCCGCAGCCTGCTCTGGCGCGTCGGCTTCCTGGTGGTGGCGGCAGTGACGGCTGTCGGCGGCGCGTTGATCTCGTTCCAGGATGTCTCGGCACTGATGCGCAACCAGCGTGAAGTGCGCTATCTCGCGACACCGGCCAATGTCCTGTTGGGCATGCCGCGTGCATTGCGTGGCGACAATCCGGTGCAGCGCGCGCCGAAGCTGCCGATCGGCACCGATGCCAAGGCCACCCCGCGCGCGCCGGCCAGCAAGCCGCGCCTGCTGGTGATCGTCATGGGCGAGACCGTGCGTGCGCAGAACTGGGGGCTCAACGGTGGCCGCAACACCACCCCGGAACTGGCGCAGGCCAGCGTGATCAATTTCCCGGACATGCATTCGTGCGGCACCAGCACCGAGGTTTCGTTGCCGTGCCTGTTCTCGCCGTGGGGCCGCCATGACTACGACGAGAAGAAGATCCGCGCGCACCAGTCGCTGCTGCACGTATTGAACCGTGCCGGCATCGCACCGTTGTGGCGTGACAACCAGTCCGGCTGCAAGGGCGTGTGCGAAGGCCTGGACTTCCAGTCGCTGTCCGATGCCACCACGCCGGGCCTGTGCGCCGATGGCCGCTGCATGGACGAGATCCTGCTGCAGGACCTGGCCACCCAGGTACGCGCCAGGCCCGGCGACCGGGTGGTGGTGCTGCACCAGCTGGGCAACCACGGTCCGGCCTACTTCGAGCGCTATCCGCCCGCATTCCGCCGTTTCACCCCGACCTGCGATACCCGTGACATTGGCCGTTGCTCGCGCGAAGAGATCACCAACAGCTACGACAATGCCGTGCTGTACACCGATCACTTCCTGACAAAGACCATCGGCACGCTGCAGGGCATGCAGGATTACGACACGGCGATGATCTACCTGTCCGACCACGGCGAGTCGCTGGGCGAGAAGGGCCTGTTCCTGCACGGCGTGCCCTACGCCATCGCCCCGGCCGAGCAGACCCGGGTACCGATGACGATGTGGTTCTCGCCGGGCTTCGCCAGCAGCCGCGGGCTGGACCTGCAGTGCGTGCGCAAGCGTTCGGCGGCGTATACCGACCATGACAACCTGTTCCCGTCGGTGCTGGGCCTGATGCAGGTGAAGACCTCGCTGTACGAGCGTGATCGCGACCTGTTCGCCAACTGCGAGAGTTGAGGGGTGTTCGGCAGGGCTTGCAGCCCTGCATCTGCGGTAGTGCCGGCCGCTGGCCGGCAGCCTCGACAGCAACAGCAACAGCGTGCATTCCGTGGGATGGCGGGGTGGGCCCGGTGGCGGGAGACGCCGTAAACCCATCCTTGGGGGCTTGGCCGCGGCATCCATGCCGCGGACACTCCCGCCACCGGACCCACCCCGCCTTCGACAGTTTTCCGCGATCCGTTGGAACGACCTTGGGGTCAGATCCGTTTTCCGGAGGAAAACGGATCTGACCCCATTTTGATTGTCGATACCTGACAGATGTGTCGACCAAGGTCGACACCTACCAACAGCCGCCACGATCTGTCAGAGGTGGGGCGGTGTGGGCTTGCAGGACCGTTGGCGCCATGGATGGCGCCATCGAGCCCCCATGGATGGGTTTACGGCGTGTCCTGCAAGCCCACACCGCCGCGCCATCCCAGGGATACCCCGCTGTTGCGGTTGCTTCGGCGGTTGCTGTTGCTTGTGCTCTGGCCTCTGCGGGTGCCGGGCGCCGCCCGGCCGACTTCCGCCACTTGCGGTGGCAGCGGCTGCCCACTAGCCTTCGGCCGTCGTTCACTACCCAAGGACCGCCCGTGAAACACCGTCATCTCCTGCTGGCCTCGGCAATCGCCGCCGCCACGCTGGCCCTGGCCGCCTGCAAGAAGGAAGCTGCCCCAGGCACCGATACCGCCAGCAGCAGCGCCCCGGCCGGCGAAACCGCCGACCAGTTCGTGGCCCGCATCAATGCCGAGTTCAAGGCCGCCTACCCGGAGATGACCTCGGCGCAGTGGCTGTCCTCCACCTACATCAACAGTGATTCGGAACGCATCGCGGCCAAGGCCAACGAGCGCTCGCTGACCCAGCTCAACAGCTGGATCGAACAGGCTGCGAAGTTCGACGGCAAGCCGATGAGCGAGGACAGCAAGCGCGCGATCCACCTGCTGAAGCTGATGTCGTCGATGCCGGCACCGCGCGACCCGGCCAAGCTGGCCGAGCTGACCCAGATCGCCACCCGCATGGAAGGCAGCTATGGCGCCGGCAAGTACTGCACCGATGCCAACGATCCGAACTCCTGCCGCCAGCTGGGCGAGCTGGAGCAGGTGCTGGCACGCAGCCGCGACTATGACAAGCAGCTCGACGCCTGGCAGGGCTGGCACAGCACCACCAAGAACATGCGCGGCGACTACCAGAAGTTCGTCGGCCTGGTGAACGAAGGCGCCAAGGGCATGGGCTTCACCGATGCCGGCCAGATGTGGCGCAGCGGCTATGACATGCCGCCGGAGCAGATCGGCCCGGAAACCGACCGCCTGTGGGAACAGGTCAAGCCGATGTACGAGCAGCTGCACTGCTACGCACGCGGCAAGCTGGACAAGACCTACGGCAAGGACAAGGCCGAAGTGGGCAACGGCCTGATCGCCGCGCACCTGCTGGGCAACATGTGGCAGCAGGACTGGTCGAACCTGTGGGACCAGCTGGAACCGTACCCGGGCGCCGGCAGCCTGGACATCACCGCGGCGCTGGAGAAGCAATATCAGACCAACCTGAGCGCGGCGCTGGCCAAGGCCGGCAAGGATGCCAACGTGGCCGCGCAGTACAAGGCGCAGCGCGAGGCCGAACTGCGCACCGCCAAGCAGATGACCGAACGCGCGCAGGACTTCTACGTGTCGCTGGGCATGCCGTCGCTGCCGCAGTCGTACTGGGAACGCACCCAGTTCATCAAGCCCGATGACCGCGATGTGGTCTGCCACGCCAGCGCCTGGGACATGAACATGGAAGGCGACGTGCGCACCAAGATGTGCATCAAGCCGAACGAAGAGAACTTCACCACCATCTACCACGAGCTGGGCCACATCTATTACGACCTGGCCTACAACCCGCTGCCGCCGCTGTTCCAGGGCGGTGCCAACGATGGGTTCCATGAAGCGATCGGCGACACCATCGTGCTGGCGATGACCCCCAAGTACCTCAGCTCGATCGGCCTGGTCGATGCGCCGACCGAAAGCCGCGAAGCGGTCATCAACAACCAGATGCGCATGGCGCTGTCGGGCGTGTCGTTCCTGCCGTTCGGGCTGATGATCGACCGCTGGCGCTGGGGTGTGTTCGATGGTTCGATCACCGCCGACAACTACAACAAGGCATGGTGGGACCTGAAGGCCAAGTACCAGGGCGTGGCGCCTGCCAGTACCCGTGGCGAGGAGTTCTTCGATCCGGGCGCGAAGTACCACGTGCCAGGCAACACCCCGTACACCCGCTACTTCCTGGCGCGCATCCTGCAGTTCCAGTTCTACAAGGGCCTGTGCGACGCGGCCGGCTACAAAGGCCCGCTGCATGAGTGCACCTTCTACGGCAACAAGGAAGCCGGCCAGAAATACTGGGCGATGCTGAGCAAGGGTGCCAGCCAGCCGTGGCAGGCCACGCTGAAGGAGCTGACCGGCACCGACAAGCTCGATGCCGGCCCGATGATCGAGTACTTCACGCCGGTCAACGAGTGGCTGAAGCAGCAGAACGAAGGCCAGATGTGCGGCTGGCAGGCCAACGCGGCACCGGCGGCAAAATGAAAAAAAAGGGGCGGGTCCGCAAGGATCCGCCCCTTCCTGGTAGTGCCGGCCGCTGGCCGGCAACTACGCGATGAAGACCCCGCGGGCAGCCGGCCAGCGGCCGGCTCTACCGGAATGCCTGTCAGCTGTCCTTCTTCGCCGCCATCGCCGCGGCCAGGTCCGCCTTGAACTCCTCGAAGGTCTGGCCCTTTTCCTTCGCTTCGGCCTGTGCGGCGTCGCGCAGCGCATCGGAGTACATCAGGCGCACCGGCGTGCCGTTGCGCTCGTGCAGTTCACCGGCCTGCATGATCAGCGCCAGTACCTGCGCGGCGGAGTCACTGTGGCCGGCGATACGGCCGTCCATGCCCAGCACCCATTCGCCATCGCGGCGCACGACACCGGCCAGCAGGGTGCGCTGCGCGTCGCGCAGTTCCGCATGCGGCTCCACCGGCGAGGCCTGGGCAGCGGCCTTGTTGGCGGCCTGCTTTTCCTGGCGACGGCGCTGGTCGCGGCGGGTCTTGGAGCTGGTGGACATGGTGCGGTACCGCTGCGAGGGGGGCGCAAGGATAGCGCACCCCGCCCGCCACACCGCTTCACACCCCCTCAGTCCAACACTTTCCCGTGCCGCCAGTAGCCCATGAAGGTGATCGTGTGGCGGTCCAGCCCGCACTCGCGGACCAGATGGCGACGGATTGCCATCACCGCTCCCGCCTCGCCTGCCACCCAGGCATACAGCGGCCCGGCCACGCTGGCATCGGCCTGTTCCCAGAGGATCTGCGCGTCGACGTCGATCTCTTCCAGTTCTTCGCCAGCGACCACGCTCGAGGCGGCCAGGCGCGCCTGCACCGCCTGCAACAGAGGCGCCCCGTACGCCGCCTGCCCGCGCGGCAACCAGACCAGCTCGGCCGTGGCCGGCGCCTTCAGGCGAACCGCATCACCGGCCTGCGCCACTTCCAGCAGGGCCAGCGTACGCGGCGGATCCACCCTGGCCGCCAGTTCCTCAAGAATGCCGGCCACTGCCGGCAACGCGGTCTCGTCAGCCACCAGCAGCACCTGGCCAACGCCAGCCGGCGGCTTCCATTCCCAGCCCTCGCTGCTGTCGGCACAGTCGGCATCCGGGGCCAACAGCACTACGCGGTCGCCCGGCCGTGCATGGATGGCCCATCGCGAGGCCGGCCCGGTCTCGCCATGCAGCACGAAATCAACATCGACCTCGCCCTGCTCTGCACGGAGCTGGCGGATGGTGTAGGTGCGCATCGGCGGGCGCTGATCGTCCGGCAGGGCCCGGTAGCGCGGGTACCAGTCCTCGCCGCTGGGGACCTGCGGCGCCTCCTGGCCGGGCAAGGGGAAGAACACCTTGATGCGCTGGTCCGGCCCTCCGGTCGTCATCCGCGCCACGTCGGCACCGGTGAACACCATGCGGTCCAGGGAAGGGGAAAGAACGCGGCGCTCCTTCAGCGCCACCTCGAACAGGCGGTAGGTCTGCTGCGCAGCCATGGGGAACCTCATGCAACGACAGTGGATCGGCTGGCTGTCGTGCACCTGTGCACCGGCTGGCTGGAGTGCCCAGCCTAGTCCGGCGGTTTCCCGCCGCAAGCGTTGCGGGCGCCACGGCCCGCCCTACCCCTGCGCGCTGCTCAGTGACCCGTGCAGGCTGCCTGCGCCGCGCGTTCGCGCCGGTGTTCCCAGTACCAGAACACGAAGCCGGCGCCGAAGAACCCAGCCTGGCCCAACGCCAGGTGCAGCGGGCTGGCGCTGAGCAGCGGCGACACCACGCCGGCCACCACGGTGCTGATCATCAGCTGCACGAAGGCCTGCAGCGACGAGGCCAGGCCGCGCTGGTGCGGGTACATGTCCAGCACCGCCAGCGCCAGGATCGGGAAGATCAGCGCCATGCCCATGCCACCCAGGAAGATCGGCAGCACCGCCCACGGCAGCACGAACTGCGGCGCCAGCGCCACGTAGCCGACGTTCAGCAGCACCGACAGCGCGCACAGGCCGAAACCAATGGATACCTGGCGGGTGGGCGTGGTGTGCCCGGCCATGCGCCCGGACAGGAACGAGCCGGTGGTCATGCCGCCGATGGTGGGGATGAACAGCCAGGCGAAACCGCCCTCGCCCAGGTGCAGGTGTTGCATCACGAACACCGGTGCCGAGGAGATGTACAGGAAGATGCCACCGAAACCGATGCTGCCGGCCAGCGCCAGGCGCAGGAAGCGCGGATTGAAACCGATGCGCACGTAATCACGCATCAGCACCCGCGGCGACAACGGAACGCGCGCTTCGAGCGGATGGGTCTCCGGCAGGTAGCGGGCGGTGGCCGCCAGCAGAACCAGTGCGAACACCACCAGGAACCAGAAGATCAGCGGCCAGCCAGCACCGCTGAGCAGGATCCAGCCACCGATGATCGGCGCGATCGCCGGGGCGATGCCGAACAGCATCGACACCTGGCTCATCAGCCGCTGCGCGTCGTGACCGTGGTACAGGTCGCGGATCACCGCGCGGCCGACGATCATGCCGACGCCTGCGGACAGGCCCTGCAGGGCGCGGAACCCCAGCAGCGTGGTCAGATCGGTGGACAGCGCACAGCCGACCGAGGCGCCCACGAACACCACCAGGCCGCCGAGGATCACCCGCTTGCGGCCCCAGGCATCGGACAGCGGGCCGTGTGCCAGGCTCATCAGGCCGTAGAACAGCAGGTACACGCTGATGGTCTGCTGCACCGCCACCTCGTCCACCGCCAGGCGCTGGGCCAGCTGCGGGAACGCGGGGAAGATGGTGTCGATCGAGAACGGACCGAACATGGCCAGGCCGGCGAGCAGCAGGGCCATGCGGCGGGTGGAAGGAGCAACAGCGGCGGTCATGGAGAAGGCGTCCGGCAGGGCCATGCGCGGCACGCACGGCGGGCGCCAGTCCCCTGCAGCAGGGACGGCGCCAGATGAATTCGGGTATCCGCCCATCATAGGTGGGGATTGCGCCTGATGCCATGCAGCAGTGCACAAAACGCACGGGCGGGCCATCGGCCATTCAGGCGCCGCGGCCGGGCCCGCAGGCGGCTGGCGGGCCCGCAACGGGCTATAATCGGCGGGCAACACGGTGGGAGAAGCGGAACACCGCTGCCGAAGGCGCAACGCCCGTAATCGCTCAGGCCCGATACCACCCGTAACACAACTCTGGAGAGACCGGTTCGATCCGGCGCCGAAGGGGCACGAAGCCGCGGTTTTCCGCGCTTCCAAACTCTCAGGCAAAAGGACAGAGGGGCGCCCCGCAGACCGCCGACCGGCGGCTTGTGCCCGTGCGTGTGCCCTTTCCTGACGGATCCTTCGCCATGTCCCAGAACACCCCTTCCCTGCGTGAGCTCGAGCACCACAATGCGTTCGTCGAGCGCCACATCGGCCCCAACGATGCCGAGATCGCGCAGATGCTCGACGTCGTCGGCCACGCGTCGCTGGATGCGATGACCGATGCCATCGTACCGGCCAAGATCAAGTCGCCGGCGCCGCTGGCACTGCCGGAATCGATGACCGAAGTGCAGGCACTGGCGAAGATCCGTGCGATCGCCGACAAGAACACCGTGCTGCGCAGCTTCATCGGCCAGGGCTACTACGGTACCCACACGCCGAACGTGATCCTGCGCAACATCCTGGAAAACCCGGCCTGGTACACCGCCTACACCCCGTACCAGGCCGAGATCTCGCAGGGCCGCATGGAAGCGCTGATCAACTTCCAGACCCTGTGCGCCGACCTCACCGGCATGGAAATCGCCAACGCCTCGCTGCTGGACGAAGCCACCGCCGCAGCTGAAGCGATGACCCTGGCCAAGCGTTCGGCCAAGTCGAAGTCGGACACCTTCTTCGTGCACGACGCCGTGCACCCGCAGACCCTGGAACTGCTGCGTACCCGCGCCGAGCCCATGGGCATCGTGCTGCGCGTCGGCACCCCGGCCGAGGCACTGGAAGCAGAAGCCTTCGGCCTGCTGCTGCAGTACCCGGACACCTTCGGCCAGATCGGCGACTACAAGGCGCTGGTCGAGGCCGTGCACGCGCGCGGCGGCCTGGTGGCCGTGGCCACCGACCTGCTGGCGCTGACCCTGCTGGCCGCCCCGGGCGAATGGGGTGCGGACATCGTGGTCGGCAACAGCCAGCGTTTCGGCGTGCCGTTCGGCTTCGGCGGCCCGCACGCCGCATTCATGGCCTGCCGCGACGCCTACAAGCGCTCGATGCCGGGCCGCCTGATCGGCGTCTCGGTCGATGCCCAGGGCAACCCGGCCTACCGCCTGACCCTGCAGACCCGCGAGCAGCACATCCGCCGCGAGAAGGCCACCTCCAATATCTGTACCGCACAGGTCCTGCTGGCGGTGATGGCCTCGATGTATGCCGTCTACCACGGCCCGGAAGGCCTGACCCGCATCGCCCGCCGCACCCACCGCCTGGCCTCGATCCTGGCCGCGGCGCTGCGCGAGGCCGGCGTGCAGGTCGGTGGCGACTTCTTCGATACGCTGCACATCACCGGCGTGCATGCCGATGAGATCCACGCCAAGGCCCGCGCCGCCGGTTACAACCTGCGTGCGATCGACAGCGACTCGGTCGGCATCAGCCTGGACGAGACCGCCACCCGCGCCGACGTGGTCGCACTGGCCGCCGTGTTCGGTGCGCAGGCCGACGTCGACGCACTGGATGCCAGCACCGCCGATGCGCTGCCGGCCGGCCTGCTGCGCCAGTCCGCATTCCTGACCCATCCGGTGTTCAACACCCACCACAGCGAGCACGAACTGCTGCGCTACCTGCGCTCGCTGGCCGACAAGGACCTGGCGATGGACCGCACGATGATCCCGCTGGGCTCGTGCACCATGAAGCTCAACGCCACCGCCGAGATGATCCCGGTGACCTGGCCGGAGTTCTCGCAGATCCACCCGCTGGTGCCGGCCGACCAGGCGCTGGGCTACAAGGAACTCATCGACACGCTGGAAGCGATGCTGGTGGAATGCACCGGCTATGACGCGGTCAGCCTGCAGCCGAACTCCGGCGCGCAGGGCGAGTACGCCGGCCTGCTGGCGATCCGCGCCTACCACCGCTCGCGCGGCGAAGGCCACCGCGACATCTGCCTGATCCCGGATTCGGCGCACGGCACCAACCCGGCCTCGGCGCAGATGTGCGGCATGAAGGTGGTGGTGACCAAGACCGATGCCAACGGCAACGTCGACGTCGAGGACATCCGCCTCAACGCCGAGAAGTACAGCGACCGCCTGGCCGCGATCATGATGACCTACCCGTCCACGCACGGCGTGTTCGAGGAAGAGGTGGTGGAGATCTGCGAGATCATCCACAAGCACGGCGGCCAGGTGTACACCGACGGTGCCAACATGAATGCCCTGGTCGGCGTGGCCAAGCCAGGCAAGTGGGGGTCGGACGTTTCGCACCTGAATCTGCACAAGACCTTCTGCATCCCGCACGGCGGTGGCGGCCCGGGCGTCGGCCCGTGCGCGGTCAAGGAGCACCTGGCCCCGTTCCTGCCGGGCAAGCTGGGTGACAACGGCCCGGTCGGCATGGTCAGCGCGGCCAGCTTCGGCAGCGCCTCGATCCTGCCGATCAGCTGGATGTACATCGCAATGATGGGCCGCGACGGCCTGCGCAAGGCCACCCAGGTCGCGCAGCTCAACGCCAACTACATCGCCAAGCGCCTGGCCCCGCACTTCAAGACCCTGTACACCGGCCGCAACGGCCTGGTGGCGCACGAGTGCATCCTGGACGTGCGCCCGCTGGAGAAGACCAGCGGCATCGGTGCCGAGGACGTGGCCAAGCGCCTGATCGACTTCGGCTTCCATGCCCCGACCCTGAGCTTCCCGGTGGCCGGCACGCTGATGGTGGAGCCGACCGAAAGCGAATCGCTGCACGAACTGGATCGCTTCATCAACGCGATGATCCAGATCCGCGAGGAGATCACCGCGATCGAAGACGGCCGCCTCGACCGCGAGGACAACCCGCTGAAGAACGCGCCGCACACTGCCACCGCAGTGACCGCCAGCGAGTGGACCCACGCCTACCCGCGCGAACTGGCCGCCTTCCCGCTGGCCAGCCTGAAGCAGAGCAAATACTGGCCGCCGGTGGCGCGTGTCGACAACGTGTACGGCGACAAGAACGTGATGTGCGCCTGCATCCCGGTCGATGCCTACAAGGATGATGAAGTCGAGGCGTGATTCCTCACTGCATCGGTAAAGAAAACGGCCCGCGCAAGCGGGCCGTTTTCATGGGGCGTGTGGACCAAGGCCCACACCCACAAGCATCCGATCACGGGTCCGGCATCTGCCCCAGGCTCAACTGCCACGACACGCCAAAGCGGTCCTGCACCCAGCCGTAGCGATTGCTGAAGTCATAGTCGCCCACCGGCATCAACCAATGGCCGCCCTCACCCAGCACGCGTGCCGCGCGCTCGAACTGCTCGGCACCGGAACACTCGACGAACAGCGAGATCGACGGCGAGAAGGTGAAATCGTGCACGTCCAGGCTGTCGAAGCACAGGTAGTGGGTGCCACCGAGCAGGAAGATGGCCTGGCGGACCTGCCCCGGCACGCCGGCGCCGGCCCCCTCGGGATGGCGTTGCAGGGCCAGCAGCCGGAAATCGGCAAAGGCTTCGGCGTACAGGGCCAGCGCGGCCTCGGCCTGGCCGGTGAACATCAGGAAGGGACGGCTGCGCAGCATGCGGTACTCCTGGTCGACGGGCCGATGACGGCCCACGCGATCAGGATGGCACGGCAGATGTGCAGCCCCCGTGGTAGTGCCGGCCGCTGGCCGGCAGCTTCAATCACGCCTGGCGCATGCGCCGCGCGATGGCACTGCTGGCGGCGATCGTGGCAGTCAACGCCACCATCGACAGGAACTGCAGGCGGGTGTGCGACTCACTCAGCAGCAGGCCGAAGATCAGCGCAAGGATCGCCAGTGCACAGCAGGTCAGCCACGGGAAACCGGCCATGCGGAACGGCAGTCGGGTACCCAGACGATCCGCGCGACGACGCAGCACCAGCTGCGAGACCAGCGACAGCGTCCACACCAGCAGGCAGGTGGAACCGACGATGTTCAGCAGCACCGGCAGCACCCGGTCCGGGAACAGCAGTTCCATCACCGTGGCCGCAAAGCCGAACAGCACGCTGGCCAGCACGGCGATCACCGGCACCTGGCGCGGGTCGGTCCAGCCAAGCACGGCCGGCGCTTCGCGACGCTGCGCCAGCGAATACATCATGCGCGAGGCGCCGTAGAGGTTGGCATTGAGCGCCGACAGCAGCGCGATCACGGCGATCAGCGTGATGGCGGTACCAGCGCCCGGGATGCGGGCGATGTCCAGCACGGCGGCGAACGGCGACTTCAGCGCCTCGCTGGTCCACGGCACCACGGCGATGATCACGCTCAGCGAGCCGATGTAGAACACCAGGATGCGCCAGGCCACGGTGCGGATGGCACGGGCAATGCTGCGCTCGGGGTCTTCGGTTTCGGCCGCCGCCACGGCCACGATCTCGGTGCCGCCGAAGGCGAACACCACCACCAGCAGCGCCGCGCCGATCCCGGCCAGGCCCTTCGGCGCAAAACCACCGTGTTCGGTGAAGTTGCTCAGGCCCGGGGAGGTCACCTGCGGCAGCCATCCCATCAGCAGCGCCACGCCAATGGCGATGAACGCCAGGATCGCCGCGACCTTGAGGATGGCGAACCAGAATTCGAACTCGCCGAAGTTCTTCACTCCGAGCAGGTTGATCGCGGTGAAGAACAGCATGAACGCCAACGCCGCCATCGGTACCGGTATCGCCGGCCAGACCGTGGCCAGCAGCCCGGCCGCACCCACTGCTTCGGCGGCGATCACGATCACCAGCTGCACCCACCACAGCCAGCCCACGGTGGCACCGGCGGTAGCGCCCATGGCGTCGGCTGCATACACCGAGAACGCGCCGCTGGTCGGTTTGGCCGCCGCCATCTCGCCCAGAGCGTTCATCACGATGATCACCAGCGCTCCGGCGACCAGATACGACACCAGGACCGCCGGACCGGCCGCCTGCACACCCACGCCCGAGCCGAGGAACAGCCCGGCGCCGATGGCGCTGCCCAGGCCCATCATGATCAGCTGGCGGGGCTTGAGCGAATGTCCGAGGCGGGACGGCGAAGCGGTCGGAATCGAGTTGGGCATCGGCGGGGCTGGCGGCGGGCTACAGGGGCGACACCTTACCCTGTCCCGTGCCCACGGGGATAGGCACAGCGCAGCAGGCGGCTCAGGCCAGCGCCGGCTCGCCGACGTTCCCACCGATACGGGCACGATAGGCACGCGGCGAGAAACCGGTTTCAGCCTTGAACTTGCGGGTGAAGGCACTCTGGTCGCTGAAACCGCAGGCCTGGCCGATGCAGGCGATGCTGTCGTCGCCATGCAGCAGGTGCATGGCCATCTGGATCCGCAGCCGGGTCAGCACCTGCTGCGGGGTCATCTGGAACACCTTGCGGAAGCTGCGCTCCAGCTTGGACAGCGAAAAGCCGGTGATGTCCAGCAGGGTCTGCATGCGCACGTTCTCGGCGTAGTGCGCGTTGAGGTGGGCCAGCGCCAGCCGCAGCTGCTCGTACTGGGTGCCGAGGCTGTCCTTCTGGCCAAGGTCGCGGGAAATGCCGATCAGGCCCTCGATGGCCCCGTCGACCACCAGCGGGCGCTTGCAGGTCAGGCACCAGCCCGGTTCGCGGTTGGCGAACAGGTGCAGCTCCATCAGGTTCTCGATCACCTCACCGGACAGCACGCGGGCGTCCTGGTCAACGTAGTCCGCACTGAGGCCGGTCGGGTAGATTTCGGCCGCCGTACGCCCGATCACGTCCTTGCGCGCGCGCAGACCCAGCCGCCGCAGCATGGTCTGGTTGACGTGGGTGTAACGCCCCTGGCGGTCCTTGATGAAGAACAGCACATCCGGGATGGCGTCGAACAGGGCTTCGATGTCGGCGGGCTCGACTCGCATGCGGCAAGCATACCCGAGCCTGCTTTTGCCCGTACGTTCACCTTTGCCGGACCGTGGTTTAACGGGGCTGGTTCCAGTGTCGTGGTTCCTTTTGATGATCCGGAGCCAACGTCCATGGCCGCCAGCAAGCCGACCGGCAAGCGCGCAACCGTCCCTGCCGAAAGCCACCGCCGGGGCGATGGCGATGAACTGCACCAGCAGGCCGGGGGCAGCCATCCGGCAATGACCACCGACCAGGGCATTCCGGTGGCGGACAACCAGAACTCCCTGCGGCAGGGACCTCGGGGGCCCACGCTGCTGGAGGACTTCATCCTGCGCGAGAAGATCACCCACTTCGATCACGAACGCATTCCCGAGCGCATCGTGCACGCACGTGGCAGCGCAGCACACGGCTACTTCGAGCTGACCCGATCACTGGCAGCCCATACCCGCGCACGCATCCTGACCGAGGTCGGCGTGAAGACGCCGGTATTCACCCGCTTCTCGACCGTGGCCGGTGGCGCAGGCTCGGTGGATACCCCGCGCGACGTGCGCGGCTTTGCGGTCAAGTTCTACACCAAGGAGGGCAACTGGGATCTGGTCGGCAACAACATCCCGGTGTTCTTCATCCAGGACGCGATGAAGTTTCCGGATCTGGTGCACGCAGTGAAGATGGAGCCGGACCGCGCCTTCCCGCAGGCCGCGTCGGCCCATGACACGTTCTGGGACTTCATTTCGCTGATGCCTGAATCGATGCACATGATCATGTGGGCGATGAGCGACCGCGCCATCCCGCGTTCGCTGCGGATGATCGAAGGCTTCGGTGTGCACAGCTTCCGCCTGCTGAACGAGGCCGGCGAGTCGACGTTCGTCAAGTTCCACTGGCGGCCCAAGCTGGGCATTCAGTCCACGGTCTGGGACGAAGCGTTGAAACTGCAATCGGCCGACAATGACTTCCATCGCCGCGACCTGTTCGAGGCCATCCAGCGCGGCGACTTTCCCGAATGGGAGCTGGCGGTGCAGCTGTTCACCGAAGAAGACGCCGACGCATTCCCGTTCGACCACCTGGATCCAACCAAGATCATTCCCGAATCGCTGGTGCCGTTGCAGGTGATCGGGCGCATGGTACTGGACCGCTGGCCCGACAACTTCTTCGCAGAGACCGAACAGGTGGCGTTCTGCCCGGCCAACGTGCCGCCCGGCATCGACTTCAGCAACGACCCGCTGCTGCAGGGCCGCCTGTTCTCCTACCTGGACACCCAGCTGCTGCGCCTGGGCGGCCCGAACTTCCACCAGATCCCGGTGAATGCACCGAAGTGCCCGTTTGCCAATCATCAGCGCGACGGCCACATGCAGATGCAGGTGCCCAAGGGCCGCGTCGCCTACGATCCCAGCTCGCTGCAGGACGACACCCCGCGCGAGACGCCTGCCGGATTCCGCAGCCATGCCAGCGCCGACGATGGCCGCAAGGGCCGCACCCGCGCGGAGAGTTTCGCCGACCACTACAGCCAGGCCCGGATGTTCTTCCGCAGCCTGGAAAAGCCGGAGCAGGCGCACCTGGCATCGGCGCTGGTGTTCGAGTTGTCCAAGGTGGAAACGCTGAAGGTGCGGGTGCGCACCGTCAGCCACCTGCGCAACATCGATGACGCGCTGGCGCAGCGCGTGGCCGATGGCCTGGCCCTGCCTGCGCTGCCCGACCCGGCCCCAACCGCCACGCCGGTGCGGGACATGCCACCCGCTCCCGAGGTGCGCGTGATCGGGCGTAACAAGCCCACCCTACAGGGTCGCTGCATCGGCATCCTGTTCGACGAAGGCTCCGACGCGCGCGTGATTGCCAGCCTGAGCAAGGCCGTCCGGAAGGCAGGTGCAGACGTGAAGCTGGTCGCGCCAAAAGTGGGAGGCGCCACGCTGAGCGATGGCGCATTGCAGGCGGCAGATGGGCAGCTGGCGGGCACCCCGTCAGCCGTGTTCGATGCAGTAGCCGTGGTGCTCAGCCTTGAAGCCGCGAAGGCCTTGTCGAAAGAGAGTGCAGCCGTCGAATTCGTCAGCCAGGCGTGGGCACACCTGAAGGCCATCGCCAGCGACGCGGGCGGCCAGGTGCTGCTGAAGGCGGCGCGCGTCGGCAACGACCTCGGCATCATCGAAGCAGAAGACGCCAAGGCATTCCTGGCGGCGGCCGCCACCCGCCAGTGGGCGCGCGAACCCAAGCTGCGCCTGCTGGCCTGACCACAACGACAGGAGAATCGTCATGCCCCGTGGTGACAAATCCGCATATACCGAAAAGCAGAAGCGCCAGGCCGAGCACATCGAGCAAAGCGAACGTGATCGCGGCGCGAGTGAAGGCACCGCCGAACGCATTGCCTGGGCCACCGTGAACAAGCAGGACGGCGGCGGCAAGCGCGCCGGCAGTGCCCGCAAGGGCGCGAAGAAGGCGACCAGCAAGAAGGCTGCCAAGAAGGCGCCTGCCAGGAAATCGGCCACAAAGAAGGCCGCAACCAAGAGGACGGCGGCGAAGAAGGCACCTGCGAAGAAGGCGGTGGCGAAGAAGGCTGTGGCGAAGAAGGCACCGGCTCGCAAGACCGCGACAAAGAAGGCCGCAAAGAAGACGGCGAAGAAGGCAGCGGTAAAGAAGGCGGGTACGGTCGCCGCGCGTAGCGCCGCCGCGAAGAAGGCAGCCAAGACGCGGGCCGCGAAGAAGACCGTGCGCAAGGCGGCGGCGAAGAAGGCCGCGCGCACGCGTGCACGCGGCTGAGTCTTCGATCAGGAGGGGAGCGCCCTCATCCATGCGGCAACTTCGGCTGCGGCTGCCTCGGCACGGGCCTGCAGCAGTAGATGCGGCCCTTCCAGCGATACGTGCCGGGCATCGGGCAACAAGACCTGCAGCTCGGCCACGCTGGGCGGCCACAACAGGTGGTCCTGTCGTGCATGCAGGCATAACGTCGGCAGCGTGAGCTTCGGCAACTGCGCGCGGACATCGATCTGCAGTGTCGCCGCAGCGCGCTGCCGCAGGATCGCGGTCGGTACCGCAGCGATCGCATGTCGCAGCTCGCGAAGGTTCATGCGTGTCCGCCAATGCCCCAGCAGAAGCCGGGCCAGCAACGCCAGCGGCGGCGGTGGCCATGCAGGGGCAAGCAAGCGTGCGCTCGCCGCTGGCAGCGGCACCGGTCGCCGCGCGAAGGTCGTACTCAGTATCAATCCGCGCAATCCCGGCGGTGAAGCCACCGCCAGTTCGATAGCCAGCGGCCCGGCAAACGATTCAGCCAGCAGCACAAAGGGAGAGATGGGAAGCTGCGGGCGCAGGATCGACGCCAATGTAACGTAGTCCTGTGGCCCGTGCATGGGCAGCGGCAGCACCTGCACGGTAACCCCCTGGTCCTGCATCGCTTCCACGAAGCATGTCGACAGCAGGCCGCTGCCATCCAGCCCGGGCAGCATCACGATCGGGAGCATCACGGCGTTCATCACATTGCTCACCTCTCAGCTCCCTTCGCACGGCTCGCTGCCGCGCAGCTTCGCTTATCGGCTCGACCCAGGGAAGTGCACGCCGCTGCTCGCGGCGCTACCCTGATGGCCCCGGACAGACGAGGAAGGCGGCATGCGCAAGCCACGCTGGCTCAGCTGGACCGGCATTGCCCTATGCGCGCTCTATCTCGCGCTGACCACCTGGCTGGTGCTCGATGCCCGGTCCAACAGCGACCCCAAGAGCGCCTACATCCTCATGCAACTGCCGGTGATGCTGCAGACCGCGGCACTCAACGTCATCGACGTGGGACGCTGGCTTTCCGGAATGACCTGGATCACCGTCTACCTTCTGGTGATTCCTCCCACGCTTGGCGTGCTGTACGTGCTTGGGGCCATGCTCGGCAGCGTCCTGGAGCAATGAGGGCGATCCTCCCTGCTGCCTGAGCGGGCGATGCAAATACGGCCGCCCAAGGCGGCCGCATTCCTGTTACTGCACTGGCAGCCCGCTCAGGCCGCGCGACGGGGCACAGCAGAGACCGTCGCGCCTTCCACCTTGAACACCGCCACCGACGTGGTCAACGCATGTGCCTGCTCCTCCAGCGCGCGGCTCGCCGCAGTGGCTTCTTCCACCAGGGCCGCGTTCTGCTGCGTCACCTGGTCCATCTGCACCACCACCTGGTTGACCTGCTCGATACCGGCCGCCTGTTCCTTGCTGGCCGCTGCGATGTCGCTCATCAGCTGGGTGGTGCGCGAGCTGGCCTGGGCCACGCGCGCGATCGCTGCTTCCGATTCAACGGTCACCGCCAGGCCACTCTTCACCTTGGCAGCGGCGTCTTCGATCAGCTCCTTGATCTCCTTGGCCGCGACGCCGGCGCGCTGCGCGAGCGTGCGTACTTCGCTGGCGACCACGGCAAAACCACGGCCCTGCTCGCCCGCGCGCGCGGCTTCCACCGCAGCGTTCAGCGCCAGGATGTTGGTCTGGAACGCGATGCCGTCGATAACGGTGGAGATTTCCGAGATGCGTGCCGAGGACTGATCGATCTCACCCATCACCGAGGCCATCTGCGCCATCGCCTGCTCGGTCTCGCGTACGGCGGCACCGGCGGCATGCGCTTCGCTGTCGGCCTGACGCGCCAGCTCGGCGTTCTGGCGCACGGTGGAGGTCAGCTCCTCCATCGACGCGGCAGCTTCCTCCAGGTTGGCCGCCTGCTGCTCCGTGCGGCGCGACAGGTCGTTGTTGCCGGCGGCCAGTTCCTGGGCCGCGTTGTTGATGCTGTCGGCAGCCACCTGGATGCCCCGCACAATGCCCGTCAGCTGCGCGGTGGTGGTATTGGCGTCGTCGCGCATGCGCGCGAACACGCCGTCGTACTCACCGTCCATGCGTGCGGTCAGGTCACCGTGCGAGATCGCGCGCAGCACGTCGGAAACATCGGCAATGCTGGCCTGCGAACTGGCCATCATGCCGTTGAGGTGTTCGACCATCGCCTTGAACTGATACTGGAACGCAGCAGCATCGCCACGCATGCTGAAGTCGCCGGCGCGAGCCGCACGGGCCAGTTCATCGATCTGCGCGTTGATCGCCATCAGGCTCTGCTTTACCGCGGCCAGAGTGCGGGTCAGCGTGCCCTTCTCGCCCGGGTAGTCCGGCAGGTCACGGCTGAGGTCGCCGATCGCGTAACGCTGCATCACTTCGGCCATCAGCAGCTCCACCTGCACGTGCGATTCGACCAGGCTGTTGGTGGCCTGCACCATGCGGCCGAAATCACCGGGGAAGGCACTGTCGTCCATGCGATAGCGGATCGCACCCGCTTCGTGCTGCTCAGCCATCTGCAGCTGCGCGCCGATCGCCGCCTGCACGCTCTGCCGCACGCTGGCCATCGCCTCGCCCAGCTGGGTCAGCTCATCCCGGCCACCGAGGCGGAACTCCTGGTCCAGCTGGCCCTTGGACAGCCGCTCGGCCAGGTTCACCGCGCGCGCCAGCGGGCCGGTCAGGCTGCGGCCAATCATCACCGAGGCGCCGATGCCGGCAAGCAGCGCGACGCCGCCCAGCACCAGCAGCTGCAGCAGGCTGCGTTCGCCCAGGCGGATCGCTTCGGCGGCAGCCTCACGGCTTTCCTTCTCCTCGAAGTCCACGCCATCGGACAGCGCCTTGTTCCAGCCGTTGGCCGCTTCCTGCACCGGGCCCAGCGTCAGCGCCACGGCGCCAGGGTAATCACCCTGCTCCATCAGTTCGCTGGTCTGCTTGTTGAGCGGGCGCGCAACGGCACGCTTGGCCGCGATGGTTTCCGCGATGGTCTTGCCCTGAGCATCGCTGGGCAGCGCCTGGTAGGCGGTCCAGCTGGCCTCATAGCGCTTGACCAGGTCGGCGATGCGCTTCTCGTCGCTGCCGCGGTCTTCGCCCTGACGGATCAGCATTTCGCGGCGCACGACCATCATCTGGTTGTTGGCATCGAGCATCTGCGACAGCAGGCGCACCTTGGCCACGCTGACGTCGACCACCTGCTGCATCGCGCGCTTCTGCACGACACTGGCAGTGGCGCCGGTGGCCACCACGGCGGCGACCAGCAGCAGCAACAGGCCAAAGCCCAGCCCAAGACGCCAGGCAACCCTGACGTTCCTCAAGTAGTTCATCGGTACATCCAAAACGGGGGGATGCGCCTTTATCGGCGGCACGGCAGGCAATCTTGATCGCCCTCCATCGGTGGCTTCGGCCACGGTTCACCTTGGTGAGTCCCCGTCCCAGCGGCACCTGCCGCTGGCAATCGGCCGCAATGACATGCCTGCTCATGCGGGCATCAGATCCCTTTCACGGCGGCTCGGCGCTGTCTGCGGGCAAGGTGGCGGCGTACCTGCTGGAGATCCCAATGCCCTCATCTGTGTCCCGATCCACCCTGCTCGCACTCTCGCTGCTGGCGTCGCCGGCCTTCGCGCAGGTGCCGCCGCCCAACCTGCCCGCCCCCATTGCCGAGAAGGCCGACCCGGACACCGCAGTGCGCTCCGCACTGCATGCCCAAGTGCTGCTGGATCGCGCGAATTTCTCGCCTGGCCAGATCGATGGCGAAGTGGGCAGCAACCAGCGACGCGCGGTGGCGGGCTTCCAGGCCGCGCATGGGCTGACCGTGACGGGTGAGCTGGACGACGCCACCTGGAAGGCTCTGCAGGCTGATACGGTGGGGCCGCTGGCCAGCTACACGCTGACTGCCGAGGATGTCGCCGGCCCGTTCCAGCTCATACCGAAAGGACCTGCCGCACAGGCCAAACTGAAATCGCTGGGTTTCAGCAGTATGGAAGAAGCCCTGGGCGAGCGCTTCCACGCCTCGCCGGAGTTGCTGAAGGTGCTCAATCCCGGCGTGGATCTGACCAAGGCTGGCAGCCGCATCCAAGTGCCCAACATCGCACCAGCGGCATTGCCGAAGGCGGCGAAGATCGTGGTCGACAAATCCGACTCCACCCTGCAGTTGCTGGATGCGCAAGGCAAGCTGATCGCGCAGGTGCCGGTGTCGTCGGGCAGCCAGCACGACCCGTTGCCGATCGGCGAATGGAAGATCCTGGGCGTGTATCGCGACCCGCCGTTCCACTACAACCCGAAGTTGTTCTGGGATGCGCGCAAGGGCGAAAAGAAGGCGACGCTGCCGCCGGGCCCGAACAATCCGGTCGGCCGGGTCTGGATCGACCTGTCCAAGCCGCACTACGGCCTGCATGGCACGCCCGAACCCAGCCACGTGGGCAAGACCGAATCGCATGGCTGCGTACGCATGACCAACTGGGATGCGGTGCGTGTGGCCGACGCAGTGGATACTTCGGTGCCCGTGGTGATGCAGGAGTAAGCCCATGCGTCTTTCGCAGCTGATCGTATTGGGCGTACTGCTGGGACTGGGGGCAGGTTGGTGGCTGCGTCGCGATGGGAGTGAGCCGGTAGCCGCCTCGCTGCCGGCAGCGCCATCGGCGGTGTCCGCCGCGCCGGTGGTCGAACCAGCGCCACGCGCAACGGCCCCACCCGCCACCACCGCGCCGCCGGCCGCGCAGGCTGCGGATGCACCGTCCGGCCTGCTGCTGCCGGTGCAGGGCATCCTGGCCTCGCAGCTGCGCGATACCTTCACCGATGCACGCAGCGAAGGCCGCGTACACGATGCCATCGACATCCTGGCCGATGCCGGTACTCCCGTACTCGCGGTGGCTGATGGCACGGTGGAAAAACTGTTCGACAGCGAACGCGGCGGGCTGACGATCTACCAGTTCGAGCCCAGCGGACGTTGGTGCTACTACTACGCGCACCTGCAGCGCTATGCCGATGGCCTGGCCGAGAAACAGGCGATCAAGCGCGGGGATGTGATCGGCTACGTCGGCAGCACCGGCAATGCCAGCGCCGAGGCCCCGCACCTGCACTTCGAAGTGCATGTCTTGGGGCCGGAGAAGCAGTGGTGGAAGGGAGAGTCGATCAATCCCTATCCCTTGCTGAAGTCGGCGGCACCGATGCCCGGCGCTGCTGGCGCCGCAACGCCACAGTGAAGACAGTCAACGCAGCCCCCGGAATCAGCAGGAACAGCGCCGCCATCTTCCAGAAAAAGAACGGCCACAGCCAGAGGTAGTCCAGGTCGGTCAGCTTCAGCAGACCCAGCGGCGGCTGCAGCTCGATGTCTGCAGTGCGTCCCGCCAGCGCCGGATCCACCTCCAGCACGGTTACCCGCAGCCATGAGCGGCCGCGTGGCAATGCGTCGCCGCGACCGTAACCAAAGTAGGAGGCCATGAGGCCGCTGGACTCAACCGATACCAGCGCGCGGTCGATGCCCTGCCCGGCCACTCCCCAACGCTCCCCTGCGCGGAAGTCTCCATGTTCGGTGGGAGTCTCGATGCGCAGCAGCACTTCAGGGTCAGCCTCTGTACCGTCCGCGGCATAACGCAGGTGCAGCCGCAGTTGATCATCGATGAGGCGGTAGACCGTCACCTCGGCCGTCGCACCCGGGCTCAGCAGCAGAGGCAGGGTCTGGGTACGCGAGGCCAGGCAGTTGGCGATGGCGCCAAGCGCCAGAACCAGGCAGGCCATGCACCACAGGCTCCACGACACCCACAGGGTGACCCGCACTACCGTCTCGCCTTTCACGCTGACATCCTGGTCATCGCGTCGCTTCCCCGCTGGCCTGGCCACACAGTAACGAAAAAGCCCCGCGTGCGCGGGGCTTTTCCTGTCACCAACGCCGGGCATGGCCCGGCGCCACCTCAGGCGAACGGATCCTGCAGGACCATGGTGTGGTCGCGGTCCGGGCCGGTGGAGACGATGCTGATCGGGCAGCCGGCCAGCTCTTCCAGCGAACGCAGGTAGGCGCGTGCGGCCGGCGGCAGATCGTCCCACTGGGTGATGCCGTGGGTGTTCTCGCTCCAGCCCGGGAACTCCAGGTACACCGGGGTGCATTCTTCCCAGCCCTGCGCGTCCAGCGGCGCGTACTCGGTGCGCTTGCCGTTGTATTCGTAGGCGATGCAGACCTTCAGCTTTTCCATGCCATCCAGCACGTCCAGCTTGGTGATGCACAGGCCGCTGATGCCGTTGATGGCCACGGCGCGCTTCAGCGCGACGATGTCCATCCAGCCACAACGACGCGGACGGCCGGTCGACGCACCGTACTCGGCGCCGCGGTCACGAATGCCCTGGCCGACTTCGTCGTCCAGCTCGGTCGGGAACGGGCCACCGCCGACGCGGGTGGCGTAGGCCTTGGCGATGCCCAGCACGTAGTCGATCGAATCAGCGCCGACGCCGGAACCGGCCAGCGCACCACCGACGGTGGTGTTGGAGCTGGTGACGTACGGGTAGGTGCCGTGGTCGATGTCCAGCAGCGCGCCCTGCGCACCTTCGAACAGCACGCGCTTACCCTGCTTGCGCAGGTCGTGCAGGATGCCGGCCACGTCGGACTTCATCGGCTGCACGTATTCGCCGAAGGCCAGCGCTTCGTCGAAGGTCTTCTGGAAGTCGACCGCATCGGTGTTCAGATACTTGGTCAGCACGAAGTTGTGGTAATCCAGCGCGGTGCGCAGCAGTTCTTCCAGCTGCTTCGGGTAATGCAGGTCGGCGATGCGGATGCCCCGACGCGCCACCTTGTCTTCGTAGGCCGGGCCGATGCCGCGGCCGGTGGTGCCGATCGCCTTGCCACCGGCTGCGCGCTCGCGCGCCTGGTCCAGGGCGATGTGGTACGGCATGATCAGCGGCGCGGCCGGGGAGATCTTCAGGCGCGAACGCACTTCCACGCCGGAGGCTTCCAGCTCGGCGATTTCCTTCTGCAGCGCAGCCGGCGAGATCACCACGCCGTTGCCGATCAGGCACAGCGCGTCGTCACGCAGGATGCCCGACGGGATCAGGTGCAGGACGGTCTTCTTGCCATTGATGACCAGGGTGTGGCCGGCGTTGTGGCCGCCCTGGAAGCGCACGACGGCGCCGATTTCCTCAGTGAGCAGATCGACGATCTTGCCCTTGCCTTCATCGCCCCACTGGGCACCCAACACTACGACAGACTGACCCATGACGGGCTCCTCGATTTGTTGCGGCCATCGGGGCCGCGGACGGGTAAACCGTGGCGGGGCTGGCCAGCACCTGGAGGGCGGCTCCAAACGGGGAGCGGCCGGCGATGGAGGGCCCAGACACGGAAAAAGCCGAACGGGGAGGCCCGTCCGGCTTTTGTGCATTATCCGGGTTTCCGGGGTCCGCTGCCACCTTTCCGACGGACGGCTTCACCGGCCGGTCAGCCGCCCCGCTCGGTCGTGCCGGCCGCTGGCCGGCAATGCCAACCAAGGTTGGCATCTACCAGAGCCTGGCCACGCAAGTGCAGGCCGGTCAGCTGCCCCGCCCGGTCGTGCCGGCCGCTGGCCGGCAATGCCAACCAAGGTTGGCAGCTACCAGGGCCTGGCCACGCAGGTGCAGGCCGGTCAGCCGCCCCGCCCGGTCGTGCCGGCCGCTGGCCGGCAATGCCAACCAAGGTTGGCAGCTACCAAGGCCTGGCCACGCAAGTGCAGGCCGGTCAGCTGCCCCGCCCGGTCGTGCCGGCCGCTGGCCGGCAATGCCAACCAAGGTTGGCATCTACCAGGGCCTGGCCACGCTGGTGCCGGTCGGTCAACTGCCCCGCCCGGTCGTGCCGGCCGCTGGCCGGCAATGCCAACCAAGGTTGGCAGCTACCAGGGCCAGGCCACGCAGGTGCAGGTCGGTCAGCTGCCCCGCCCGGTCGTGCCGGTCGCTGGCCGGCAATGCCAACCAAGGTTGGCATCTACCAGAGCCTGGCCACGCAGGTGCAGGTCGGTCAGCCGCCCCACCCGGTCGTGCCGGCCGCTGGCCGGCAATGCCAACCAAGGTTGGCAGCTACCAGGGCCAGGCCACGCAGGTGCAGGTCGGTCAGCCGCCCCACCCGGTCGTGCCGGCCGCTGGCCGGCAATGCCAACCAAGGTTGGCATCTACCAGGGCCTGGCCACGCTGGTGCCGGTCGGTCAACTGCCCCGCCCGGTAGTGCCGGCCGCTGGCCGGCAATGCCAACCAAGGTTGGCAGCTACCAAGGCCAGGCCACGCCCGTAGACGCAGGCGGCCGCGCCGGGGCGTCTAGTGCCGCACCCACCACAGCAGGCTCAGGCCGGCCAGCAGCACCAGTCCGCCGAAGCTGCGCAGGGCCGGGCTGGGCAGGTCCAGCAGGCGTTCGGCCATGCGCTTCCAGGCGAACGGCGCGACGAACAGGAACAGGCCTTCCAGCACCGCGACCAGGCAGACGGCGGCGAACAGATCTTTCATCGGAACTCCGAAAAAAAGCACGGGGCCCGGCAGTTGGCCGGGCCCCGTGGGGTAATGCCCTGCGACCTCAGCGGTCGTTCTTCAGGTACTGCAGGAACGGGTCGTTCTTGTCGAGCACGATCACGCCGTTGCCGTCGGTCATGGAGCCGCGGTAAGCCTCCAGGCTACGGTAGAACGCGTAGAACGACGGATCAGCCGAACCGGCCTTGCCGTAGATGCGGGTGGCTTCCGCATCACCCTCACCGCGCAGGCGCTGTGCATCGCGCTCGGCCTCGGCGATCAGCACGGTGCTGTCACGGTCGGCCTGGGCGCGGATGGTCAGCGACTGTTCCTCGCCTTCCGCGCGCAGCTTGGCGGCTTCCTGCTTGCGCTGGGCGCGCATGCGCTCGTACACGTCGTTGATCACCTGGCTGTCGGTGGGCAGGTCCACCTGCTTGATGCGCAGGTCGATCATCTGCATGCCCAGGCCGGCCACGGCCTCGTTGATTCCCTTCAACTGCTCGGCGATCAGCTCACTGCGGTCGCCGGACACCAGCTGCTGCAGGGTGCGCGAGTTGATCTGGTTACGCAGCGAATCGGTGATGATCGGCGCCAGGCGGGCGTTGGCCACGCGCGGGTCGCCGCCGGTGGCACGGAAGTAGTCACCCACGTTGGAGATGTAGCCGATGGCGAAGAAGTCGACGCTGACGTCCTTCTGCTCGGCGGTGAAGTAGCGCGCCGGCGCGGTGTCGAGCACCTGGAAGCGGCGGTCGAAAACCTTCACCGTTTCCACCACCGGCACCTTAAAGTGCAGGCCTGGCTTGATGTCCGACCGCACCACCTTGCCCAGGTTCAGCACCATGGCGGTCTGGTCCTCACGGACCACATACACCGAGCCGAGCAGGCCCAGCACCACCGCCACGATCACGGCGATCCAGATAGGACTCTTCATCGGCTGCCCTCCTCACGGCCGCTCGGTCGCCCGGTCGGGCGGCCCACCGGCCGGCCCGGATCACGGGAAGCTTCCACCGCTGCGCCCGGCAGCGACGGCATGACCACGTCCGGGTTTGCCACTGCGGCCGGGGCCGACGTGGTGGGACGGGTGTCGCCGGTCATCGGCACGTAGATCAGCTGGCGGCCATCGCCGCCGATCACCTTGCGGTTCTCGCTCAGCACCTGCTGCACGGTCTCCAGCCACAGGCGCTTGCGCGTCACTTCCGGCGCGTCCTTGTACTGGGCCTGCAACAGGCTGAAGCGCTGCGCGTCACCCTCGGCCTTGGACACCACCGCCTGCTTGTAGCCTTCGGCGGTGGTACGGGCGCGCGAGGCCTGGCCTCGGGCTTCCGGCACGACCTTGGCGGCGTAGGCCTGGGCTTCGTTGATCAGGCGTTCCTTGACCTGCTGGGCACCATTGACCTCGTCGAAGGCCGGCTTCACTTCCTCCGGCGGACGGGCGTCCTGCAGGGTCAGGCCGGTCACGGTCAGGCCGGTCTTGAACGCCTTCAGCAGCGCCTGCAGGCGCTCCTCGGCGGCCACGGCCAGCGGGCCACGGTTGTTCAGCACGGCATTGAGGTCGGCGCGGCCGACTTCCTCGCGCACCGCGCTCTGCGCCGACTGCTCCAGCACCTGGTTGGCATCGACCGTGCCGAACAGGTACTGCTGCGGATCGTCGATGCGGTACTGGACGTTCAGCGAGACGTTGACGATGTTCTCGTCGCGGGTCAGGACCGGCACCTGGATCGAGAAAGTCTTGATCTCGGTGGCGTTGACCTTGGTGACCGACTCGATCGGCCACGGCAGCTTGAAGTTCGGGCCGGGCTGCAGGATGCGCGAGAACTGGCCGAAGCGCAGGACCACGCCACGCTGCTGTTCACCGATCAGCTGGAAGCTGGAGAACAGCACCAGCAGCACCACGGCCGCCACCACCCAACGCACGATGCCGCCGTCGAACAGGTCCTTCAGCGGCCCGGGCAGTCCGCCCCAGCCACCACCATTGCCACCGCCGCGCGACCCGAACGGCCCGCGTCGATTGTCCTCGGGGCCTTGTCCGCCCTTGTTGCCGCCGGGTGTATTCCAGGCCATGCACGCTCCATCAAGATGTGGGCTGCGGCGCGGGCCCTTCCCGCGGCGCCAGCCGTGAAACCATTACCGATCATACAAGATGGGGCGGATCGGCAGGATCGAAAGGGCGACGACGGGGTAAGGTGGCGTTTTCCTCGAAGTCAGGCAACGCCGATGGCCCCCACCACCCCGTTCACCGCCTTCCGCATCGAAAACGACGACGCCGGCTATCGCAGCGGCCTGACCCGGCTCGGTGTCGACGACCTCAACCCCGGGCAGGTGCTGATCCGCGCCCACTGGTCCTCGGTCAACTACAAGGATGCCCTGGCCGGCACCGGCAAGGGGAAGATCCTGCGCCGCTTCCCGCTGATCGGCGGCATCGACGTGGCCGGCACCGTGGTCGCCAGCACCGACCCGGCCTGGCGTGAAGGCGACGCGGTGCTGGCCACCGGCTGCGGCCTCAGCGAGACCCGTGACGGCGGCTACAGCCAGTATGTGCGGCTGGAGTCGCGTGCGGTGATTGCACAGCCGGCCGGGCTGAGCCCGCGCGAGGCGATGGTGCTGGGCACCGCCGGCTTCACGGCGGCGCTGGCGCTGCTGCGCATGCAGGACAACCGCCAGACCCCGGAGCTCGGCCCGCTGGCGGTCACCGGCGCCAGCGGCGGCGTCGGTGCGCTGGCGCTGTCGATCTTCAGCCGTGCCGGCTACACCGTGCACGCGGTCAGTGGCAAGCCGGACCAGACCGACTTCCTGCGCGACATCGGTGCCAGCGAGGTGCTGCCGCGCGAGGCGCTGGCCGACACCGGCCCGCTGCAGTCGGCGCGCTTCGGCGGGGGCCTGGACAATGCCGGCGGCGCCATGCTCGCCAGCCTGCTGGCGCAGACCGTGCCCTACGGCAGCGTGGTCAGCGCCGGCCTGGCGGCCAGCCCGACGCTGGACATGACGGTGATGCCCTTCATCCTGCGCGGTGTGTCGCTGCTCGGCGTCTCTTCGGCCAATGCGCCGCGCCGGCTGCGTGAAGAGGTGTGGTCGCGCCTGGGCGGTGAGTGGAAGCCGCAGCACCTGGACCGCATCTGCACCGCCGAGGTCGGCCTTGATGGCCTCCGGGCAGTGTTCGAGCGGATGCTGGCGGGTGGATCGCTGGGCCGCACGGTGGTGCGGATCGACTGAACGTCGCAGGCAGGCGACGGACGGCAGGTGCCCCCCTCCCGCCGGTAATGAGCCCGCACTACACTGCGGGCATTACATGGGGAACAACATGGCACGCATTCTGATCGTCGACGACTCACCGTCGCAGCTGTTGGGGATACAGCGCATCGTCGAGAAGCTCGGGCACCAGATCCTGACCGCCACCGATGGCGCCGCCGGGGTCGAAACCGCCAGGGCCGAGCTGCCCGACCTGGTTTTGATGGACGTGGTGATGCCCAATCTCAACGGCTTCCAGGCCACCCGTACCCTCGCCCGCGACGAGGCGACCCGGCATATCCCGGTGATCCTGGTGACCACCAAGGACCAGGACACCGATCGCATGTGGGGCATGCGCCAGGGCGCCAAGGCCTACATCACCAAGCCGTTCTCGGAAGACGAGCTGTCCGAGGTGCTGGAGCGGGTGTTCGCCGGCCAGGGCTGAGACGCGCGTGGTCGTGCCGGCCGCTGGCCGGCAACCACGCATCACCGTCCAGGGCAATGAAGTTGCCGGCCAGCGGCCGGCACTACCTTCAAATGGCCTCGCCGAAGGCCTTGGCCAGATTGCGGTAGGCCTTCTTCTGCGCCTCGTCGGTCGCGGCCGGGGCCACGATCTCGATTTCAACGATCTGGTCGCCGTCCGGGCTGCCCGGCAGGCCCCGGCCACGCAGGCGCAGTTTGCGGCCGGCATCGGAGTCGGCGGGGATCTTCAGCTCCACCGCACCGCCCAGGGTCGGCACGCTGATGCTGGTGCCCAACGCGGCCTGCCAGGGCGTGACCGGCAACGTATAGAGGATGTTGCGGCCATCGACCTCGAACTGCGGATGCGCGGCGTACTCCACTTCCAGCAGCAGGTTGCCGCCATGGTTGCCCTGCCCTGCCAGGCGGATCACCTGGCCCGGACGGATGCCCTTGGGCACGCGCACGTCCAGCTGCTTGCCGTTGACGGTGATGCGCAGGCTGTCGCCGCTGTAGGCCGCTT
Organism: Stenotrophomonas sp. CASM106; assembly: GCF_049384825.1. Classification (NCBI taxonomy): domain Bacteria; kingdom Pseudomonadati; phylum Pseudomonadota; class Gammaproteobacteria; order Lysobacterales; family Lysobacteraceae; genus Stenotrophomonas; species Stenotrophomonas sp. CASM106. The sequence goes on along the minus strand of NZ_JBMRFS010000009.1, from coordinate 93,135 downwards.
CCAGCGGGACCGACAGCTTGGCGCGGGTGTCGCGGTTGGGTGCGTGGCCCTGGCTGCTGAAGCCCGGGCCCGGACCGGCACCGCCACGCTGGCGCGCGAACAGGCTTTCGAAGAAGTCGCTGAAGCCGCCGTTGGGGCCACCACCGCCGAATACTTCCTCGAAATTGAAACCGCCGGCGCCGCCGTAGTTCGGCGGCACGTTGAACTCCTCGCCCGGGCGATAGCCCTGCGCGCGCAGCTGGTCGTAGGCTGCGCGCTTTTCCGGATCGCGCAGCGCCTCGTAGGCCTCGTTGACCGCCTTGAACTTGTCTTCGGCCCCGGCCTCCTTGCTGACGTCCGGGTGGTACTTGCGTGCCAACCGGCGGTAGGCGGTCTTGATCTCCGCCTCGCCCGCGCTCGGTTCCACCCCCAGGGTGGCGTAGTAATCCTTGAATTCCATCCAGCTACCTCGATCTGCTTCGGCCGCGCCGGTGGCGCCGCCCCGGGTTCATTCTACGCGCCGGCGATGCTACGCCGCCCCTCGTGCGGCCCCGGTGAGGCCGACTGATCCTGCGCAATGCCGCTGCCATCCCGATGCCCCAGGCTGTGGCTGGAAGCGCCCGCCGCAACGCCTGAAGATGGGGCCTGCACACGGGTTTTCCAATGTCTTGACGCCCCTGTCCCATCCGGCCCACTAGCCTGCCCCAGCAAGGAGTTCCCCATGACCATCCATGTCGGCGACCACATTCCGGAAGTGACCCTCAAGCGCATCCGCGAGGGCATCGAAACACTTGATACGCATTCGCTGTTCGACGCCCGCAAGGTCGTCCTGTTTGCGGTGCCCGGCGCGTTCACCCCCACCTGCTCGGCCCGCCACCTGCCCGGCTACGTCGAAAAATTCGAGGCCTTCCGCCAGCGCGGCATCGATGTCTACTGCGTGGCGGTCAACGACCCGTTCGTGATGAAAGCCTGGGCCGCCGACCAGAAGGTGCCCGACGGCCTGCTGATGCTGTCCGACGGCAATGCTGAGCTGACCCGCGCGCTCGGCCTGGAGCTGGATGCCAGCGCCTCGGGCATGGGCATGCGCTCGCGCCGCTTCGCGCTGTACGTGGTCGATGGCGTGGTGCGTGCGGCCTGGATCGAGCAGCCGGGCCAGTTCGAGGTGTCTTCCGCCGAGTACGTGCTGGAGCACCTGCCTACCTGATTCCCCACCGCAGAAGGAAACGGCCAGCAATGTCCAGCAAGCCAGCCAAAGCCAGCAAGCCCGCCGCCGGGATTCCCGGCATCAGTGACCGTCAGACCCTGCGCGAGCGTGCCCGGCACAACATCGAAGACGGCGCGATCACCGACAGCTACAGCGCCGACCGCAAGGTGGTGATCAAGCTGCTCAACGATGCCCTCGCCACCGAGTACGTGTGCGTGCTGCGCTACTACCGGCACTATTTCATGGCCAAGGGCATGCTGGCCGACGCGGTCAAGGCCGAGTTCCTCGAGCATGCACAGCAGGAACAGGCGCACGCCGGCAAGCTGGCCGAGCGCATCGTCCAGCTTGGCGGCGAGCCGGACCTGAACCCGGATACGCTGACCACGCGCTCGCATGCCGAATACAAGGAAGGCAGCGACCTGCGCGACATGGTGCGCGAGAACCTGGTGGCTGAACGGATCGCCATCGACAGCTACCGCGAGATGATCAACTTCATCGGCGACCGCGATACCACCACCAAGCGCATCCTTGAAGAGATCCTGGCGCAGGAGGAAGAACACGCCGACGAGTTCGCCGACCTGCTGGACGGGTGGATCGGGGAGTAGCGGCCCCGCAAACGCTCGGTAGATGCCCACCTTGGTGGGCGCATTTGTCGCGTGCCAACCAAGGTTGGCACCTACCAGAGCATGGATGCGTCGGGTAGATGGGCCATTCCCAGCACCTATCGCAGGACGTTGAACCGCACCTGCGTCCACGCGCCGTCGGCTGCCAGCGCGGTCAGGGTGTGTGCGCCCGGATCGGCGAACTCACGCTGCATCAGCTGCGCGCCGTGGGTCTGTGCAATCCAGCGTCCATCCAGCAGCCAGTCCACCGCCTGCTCGCTGCCCAGCGCGCGCAGCTGCAGGCGCACGCCGTGCTCGGAATTCGGCGCGCGCGCCAGCGTGGCGCCGTCATTGACCCCGTCCACGTGCAGCGCGACGCTGGCCTCACGCCCGTCGTCGCGGCAGTCCGGCGACAGCGCCGGCAGCTGCGAAGCCTCGCGCGTGGCCTTCGGCAGCCACGGCGACAACAACGCCGGCCAACGCGCGATCTCCCGCGCGACTTCCTGATGCGGCAAACGGCAATCAGCGGATACACGCAGACCGGTCCGCGCGTCGGCCAGGTAACGCTGCCGCCCTGGCTGCCAGCGCCGCGCCTCGCGCTCGGGGAAGGTCGGCGGTGCCGCACCGTCCAGCAGATAGGCCGACATCCGCCGCTGGCACAGCGCCGCTGGCAGGCCCTCGGCACGTTCGCCGGTGGGCCAGCAGACATCCTCCTGGCTGACACTGGCCGGCATCGGTGCAGCAGCTGAATCACCGCGCTGGCGCGGCAGGCTGTCCACCACCTCGAACATGAGCGGCAGCGCGGTGACCGCGCCGTACTGGCCCGGTAGCGGTGTGCCGTCCGGCCGCCCCACCCACACGCCCACGGTGTAGTGGCGGGTGCTGCCGATCGCCCACGCATCGCGGTACCCGTAACTGGTGCCGGTCTTCCACGCCACGCGCGGGCGGCCACCGACATCGAACGTCCCGACGCTATACCCCGGCCGCGGATTCGATTCCAGCATCTCGCGCACGATCCAGCTGGCACCCGGCGAGGCCAGGCGCCGCTCGATCATCGGCTCGTCGTCGGCGTAACGCACGCGGCCGGCAATGCCGTTGCGGTTGAGCGCGGCGAACGCGCCGACCAGGTCTTCCAGGCGTGCGCCGGTGCCGCCCAGGATCAGCGACAGGTTGGGTGTACTGCCCGGCGGGAAGCGCAGCTGGATGCCGGAGTGCGACAGGCGTGCGGCGAAGCGCGCCGGACCGACCCGCTGCAGCAGGTCCACCGAGGGCACGTTGAGTGACAGCCGCAGCGCGCTGGAGGCACCAATCGGCCCATTGAAGGCCATGTCGAAGTTGCCGGGGCGGTAGCTGCCGAAACTCTGCGGCGCATCGACCAGCAGGCTTTCCGAATGGATCAGGCCATCGTCCAGCGCCATGGCATACAGGAACGGTTTGAGCGTGGAGCCCGGCGACCGCCAGGCCTGCACCATGTCCACGTGGCCCAGCCGCTGCCGGTCACCGAACGCCAGCGTGCCGACATAGGCACGCGCCTGCAGGGTCTGGTTGTCGACCACCAGCAGGGCGGCCGAGGTGCGTTCAGGCAGCGTCGAGAAATAGCTGGCCACGCGTTCTTCCAGTGTGCGCTGCAGGCCGATGTCGATGCTGCTCTGGATGCGTGCCTGGCCCGGATGCGCCGAGTGCAGGCGCTGCGCCAGCAGCGCGGCGTGCAGCGGCGGGCGCAGCGAGCGCGCCACCACGTTCTCGATGCGCGCGTCTTCCACTTCGTCCGCCGTCCACACGCCCAGCTCGTTCATGCGGGACAGCACCTTGTCGCGCGCCTTCTGCGCCGCTTCCGGATGACGGTCCGGGCGCAGCCGGCTCGGCGCCTGCGGCAGCACCGCCAGCAACGCGGCCTCGGCATGCGACAGCTGCGCCGCCGGCTTGCCCAGGTAGGCCCAGCTGGCCGCTTCCACCCCCTCGATGGTGCCGCCGTAGGGCGCGCGCTCCAGATACAGGGCCAGGATCTGCTGCTTGCTCAGGTGCACTTCCAGCTGCACCGCGCGCAGCATCTGCTTGAGCTTGCCCCACGGCGTGCGCGTATGCGGATCGAGGATGCGGGCGACCTGCATGGTCAGGGTCGAGCCACCGGAAACGATGCGGCCGCCACGCAGCAGCTGGCCGCTGGCACGCAGGATCGCCAGCGGGTTGATGCCCGGATGCCGCCAGAACCAGCGGTCTTCATAGGTCAGCAACGCCTGCAGGTACAGCGGCGAGACGCTGTTGATCGAAGCCGGGTAGCGCCACACGCCCTCGGCATCGGCGAATGCACGCAGCGGCGTGCCGTCGGCAGCCACCACCAGGGTGCTGGTATCACGCTGCTTCGGCAGCGGTGGCGGGAAGGCGAAATCCAGCACCAGCAGCAGCACCAGCGTGGCGGCCGTACCCCAGCGCAGCCAGGGCCACAGCGGCTGCAGCCGGCGGCGCAGGGCCGCCAGCCGGATCGGCATCGTGTTGTTCATTGCAGGTTGCCGGCAGGACGGGCCGCGCCGTCGCGGCCCGTCCGCGCGGTCACGGCTGTACCACCGTAATCGTGGTCGGGTTGCTGCGGCCGACGCCGCGCAGCTGCGGCCGGTACATGTCCTCCACCAGCGGCGGCGGCACCGAGTAGGTTCCCGGCGTCACCGCGCGTACCAGGTAGAACACGTTGGCCTTGCTGCCACGCGAGAGCTTCAGCGCGGCCACATAGCGGTCATCGCGGAACTCCTCGTGCTTGGTGTCGGCGGCCTCACCACGGTCGCTGATGGTTATGCCATCGACCACCACGTCGGCCCACTGCTTGGCGTCGCCCAGGTTGAAGTTCTCGATTTCCAGGCCCGCCGGCAGCAGGTCGGTCAGCAGCGCATCGGGCATCGTGGTGTCGGCAGTCACCGTGACGCGCACGATCAGCGCTTCGCCTTCCTTCAGCGGGCGCGGCGACCACGGCTTGCCATCGGTGCCGTAGTAACTGCGCTCGACGCCCAGCACACTGTTGTCCGGTGCCGGTGCGCTGCGCGGGATGCCGGCCACATCAATGCTGGCGAACATCGGCGGCTGCCCCTGCGGGGTGAAGCGCACGCCGCTGGCCAGCTCACTGGCGCTGAAGTTGCGGCCGAACAGCTTGCGCTCGCCGATGGCTTCGGTGTTGCCACCGATCACCAGCTCACCGGCCACCAGCGCCTTCTGGTTGGCGGCCAGCGCCTTGCCGAGGCGGGCAATCGCCACCTGTTCCTGCGTGCTCAGCCACATCCAGCCGGCGTTGCGGCGCGCATCCAGGCCACGGCCGAGATCGACCGCACGCGCATCCCAGGCCGGCTTGGCCAGCTTGTTTTCATGGGTCAGCGCGATCATCAGCGCGTCATCACGGATCGCACTGCCGTAGTCGCCGAAGTACGACGGACGTTCACTGCTGGACTTGGCGAAGGCCGCCGCCAGCGCGGCCTGGCCACGCTTGGCATCACCCTGCAGCGACAGCGCCACGCCCAGGTGGACCAGCGACAGGCCACCGACCGCCTTGCTGCGCTCGTTGTCGTACAGCGTGCGCAGGGTACCCAGCGGCGCACGGTTGACCCGGGCCAGCACGTAACCCGAATACGCCTGGTTGGCGAACTTCAGCTTCTCGCGATCCTCCTGGCCATAGAACTGATTGCCGCCGGACAGCAGATCCTCGCTGAGCCGGTTGAGCGCCTTCTGCAGCACGTTGTCGGGCACGGCGAAGCCGGCGTCCTTGGCATCAAGCAGGAACTCGGTGATGTACGGGGTCAGCCACGGGTTCACGTAGCCGTCGTCACCCCACATCGAGAAGTTGCCATTGGCCACCTGCATCGACGCCAGGCGACCAAACGCACCTTCCATGCGCTCTCTACGGGTCTTGGCATCCAGGCCGTCGGCACCGAGCATCGACGACGTCGCCTGGTCCAGGATCAGCGCGGCGTAACCCTTGCTGGTGGTCTGCTCGGCACAGCCATACGGGTAGTTCAGCGCGCCCTGCAGTGCACTGGCGAACGGGATCGGCGGCAGCGGGCTGACCAGCAGGCGGGCATTCACCGACTCTGCCATCAGGCCATCGGTCAGGCTGTTGTCGAGGCTGACCGCGGCCAGCGGATCGAGTGTGCGCACCTGCGAACGCAGCACCTGCGGCCACGCCGCACGCACCGGCAGGTCGTAGCGGCGATCAGCCTTGAAGCCGTTGCCGTCCACCCGCACCCGCACCTTGGCCACGCTGTGGCCCTCGCGAGCCGACAACGGGAAGCTCAGCGTGGTCTTGGCATCGGCATTCAACTGCACGCTGCGGCTGCCCTCACCCAGGTTCAGCGGGCCCTCGCTTTCCACCTTGACGTTGAACTGCCCCGGCTTGCCGGTGAAGTTCTGCACGTCCAGGGTCACGGTGCTGCGGTCGCCCGGGGCCAGCACGCGCGGCATGCTGGCTTCGGCCAGGATCGGGGCGCGCACGATGGTTTCCACGTCACGCTTGCCGTACTGGTCATCGCTGTAGACCAGCGCCGACACGCGCAGGGTGCCGTTGAAGTCCGGCACCTTCAGGCGGATGCGGGCATTGCCCTTGGCATCGAGCTGCACCGGGCCGGAGAACAGGTCCACGGTCTGCACGCGCGCGGTCGGGCGCTTGGCCTGCGGCAACGCCTGCAGCGCCATGTCGCCGCCGAACTTCAGCTTGCCGCTGCCACCATCGAAGCTCTCGATCACCCGGCTGTAGATGTCATAGGCATCGATACCGAGGCGACGCTGGGCGAAGAAGTGCGCGCCGGCGTCGGGCACCGGGAAACGGGTGATGTTGAGGATGCCCACGTCCACCGCCGAGACGGTCACGTGCGCGGCCCTGCCGGCCAGCTGCGGTGCGCTGACCGTTACCGGCAGGTCCTGTTCCGGCCGCATCTGCTTGGGCGCGACCAGGCCGACGGCCACGGTTCGGCCCTTGCGGTCCATCGGCACATGCACCACGCCCACGGCACGGGCCGGGGTGATCTTGCTCGGCGCGCTGCCGCCGCGGAACACCAGCGCGGTGATGTAGACGTCGTGGCGTTCCCAGTCGGCGGTGACCGGGATCTTGAAGGTCGAGCCCGGCTTGGCCTCGATGTCCTGCACATACAGCATGCGGTCGGTCTCGACCATCAGGATGCCCTTGCCGGCGTGCGGCGGGGTCACCGTCACTTCCAGGGTGTCACCGGCCTTGTAGCCGGTCTTGTCCAGGCCCAGCTTGACCTTGTCCGGGCGTGCATCCAGGCCACGGTTGTCATCGCCCCAGCTCCAGCCCGCACGGAACGGGTAGCGGCTGGTCAGTCCGGTGGACGGATCGAACACGTCCACCCGGTACTCGCCCCACTCCACCGGGAAATCGAAGGCGACCGCACTGCTTCCAGCATCGACGGTGCGGGTTTCCTTGTTCTCGAAACGGCGGGTGAAATCGTAATCCCAGCGGTTGTCGTTGAAGGTCCAGTGGTAGTCGCGCAGTTCCCGCACCAGGGTGATCTTCAGGCCCTTGGCTGGCTGCGGTGTGCCGGCGGCATCCACGCGCATCAGTTCGAAGCGTGCGTTGCCGTTGGAATCAGCACCATCGTCGGGGTTGAACAGCGGCCGCACGCCGACCAGCGCGTTGGCCGGCCACATCACCCGCTTCAGGGTACGGGTGACCGTGCGGCCACCGGTTTCATACAGGCTGCCGGACAACACCACGGCGATCGGTGCCTTGGCCTTGGCCGCCTCTTCCGGCAACGCCACATCCTCACGCAGCTGGCCATTGGCCGGCAGCGTGGTATCGATCACGTCCTTGGCCTCGCGCGGCAGCTGCAGGGTCGGGTCACCGAAGAAATAGCCCGGCAGGCCCTCCACCGGCTTCTGCTCGGCAGCCACCGCCATGCGCGCAGTGAAGCGGTTGCCATCGGCCGGCGCGCCGTACAGATAGGCGCCGTTGGCCTGCAGGCGCAGGCCCTCGCCCGGCTTCAGCGTCTTCTGCGCGCTGTCCAGGTCCAGCTTCATGCGCTCGGGCAGGAACTCCTCGATGCGCAGGGTCATGCCCTGGATCGCTTCCTTGCTGGCCGGGTCGGTGCGGAACTCGACCTGCCAGCGCCCGGTCGGCGCCTCGGCGGGGATCACCTGCTCGAAGTTGATGTAGCCCTGGTCGCCCGGCTGCAGGCGGGTCTCGCGGAAGGTCTTGCCGTCGGGCTGCTTCAGGCGCAGGAACACCGGTTGTGCCTTGACCGGCTTGCCGTCGTTGTCGCGCAGCAGCGCGGACAGGCGCACGGTCTCGCCCGGGCGGTACAGGTCGCGGCCGGACCAGGCGTAGACGTCGAACCAGGCGTTGTCACGACCGGCCACGGCGAACTCACTCAGGTCCAGCGCCGGCTGGTTGAACGGCAGGAAGCTGGTGTCCTTGCCACTGCTGGCGACCAGCACGTGGGTGGCATCCAGGGTGTAGTTCAGCAGCGCATTGCCGTTGCCGTCGGTGCTGCCCTTCAGCACCACCTCACCCTTGCCGTCGAGCACGCGCAGGTCGATGCCCTTCAGCGGCGCACCGTCCTTGAGGCCGGCGGTGTGCACGAACAGCTTGTCCTTGTAGGCGCGGGTATGCAGGCCGATGTCGCTGACCGAGAAGAACGCGGTATCGAACTCGCCCTCGTAGTCACCGGTGCGCTTGAGCAGGGCGAAGTACAGGCCCGGCTCCTGCAGTTCCTTGATGTCCTGGGTCGGCAGGTAGGTCAGCACCCGCTCGTTCTGTTTGCCACCCAGGATGAAGCGGTTGACGTAGACCGGCTCGGCCAGCTTGTTGATCGGGCTGCGCTCGTAGTCGCTGCTGAGCTCCCAGCTGCCACGGCGGCCGCCGCGCTGGTACTGGCTGAAGAAGGTCGGCAGGTCCTTCTCGCGCACGCGCAGGAACTCGACGTCGACCTCCGGCACGTTCACCGAGACCACCGGCAGGCCGCGGCTGTCCTTGGCCGGCAGCACGCTGCCCTGCGAGGCGAAACCGACCACCGGCTTCAGCTCGCCGCTGAACACCTTCTGCTTCAGTTCCTTGCCCAGCCGGCTGCCGTCGGCGGCCAGCAGGTCCGGCGAGACCACCAGGCTGAACTCCTTGCCGGCCTCGACGAACGGGTAACGCAGGGTCAGGCCGTCATCGGACAGGGTCCAGCTGCTGTCCTCGGTGCCGACCTTCTCTTCGAAGCGAACGAGTTTGTCGAAATCCTGGGTGCCGACCAGCGGGCGCGAGAACTCCAGCGCCAGCGACAGGCCGTCATTCTTCTGGTCCGGGTAGGCACGCAGCAGGGTGAATTCCTTCACCTGCTCGGCCTTGGTGGTGATGGCTTCACCACTGGCCTTGGGCAGCTGCCCGCTGTCATTGCGGCAGCCGGCCAGCCCCAGCAACAGGCCTCCTGCCAGTACGGCCGCCGCCCATCCCCACCGCTTCCGCCGTGCCGGACCGCTCATGTCGTCACTCCTTGATCGAGGCGGCCATTATAGGCAGGCCACGTCAAGGTGTTGACGCAAATCCGGCAATTGCCGCGGTGCGGGTAGTGCCGGCCGCTGGCCGGCAGTCTCGGTAGCCGCCGACCTTGGTTGGGATTGGGCCCATGCCAACCAAGGTTGGCACCTACCCAAGCGGATCGAGCCACGTGCCCGGCAAGCAGGCTTGGTGTCAGATCCGGTGAAGCGTCCCCTACCCCGGCAGGTACAGGTCCACATAGTCGGTCACCGGCATCGCCGCCAGCGCCACCGGATCCAGCGATGCGGCCAGGATGCGCTGCTGCTGGGTGGTCGGGAAGCGATGGGCCAGGTGCCGGCGGAACTTGTCCATCAGCAACGGGATGCCCTCCTCGCGTCGGCGCGCGTGGCCCAGCGGGTATTCCACCAGTACCTCGGGCAGCTCAGTGCCGTCGCTGAAGCGCACGCTCAGGCCGTTGGCGATGCTGCGCTTGTCCGGGTCCAGGTAGTCGGCGCTGAGCTGCGGATCCTCGTGACAGGCCATCTTCGCGCGCAGTGCGTCGATGCGCGGGTCGGCGGCAACGTCGTCCTCGTAGTCCTGGGCCACCAGCCGCCCATGCAGCAGCGCGATGGCGACCATGTACTGCACGCAGTGGTCGCGGTCGGCCGGGTTGTGCAGCGGCCCCTGCTTGTCGATGATGCGGATGCAGGCTTCCTGGGTGCGGATGGCGATGTGCGCGATGTCCTCGACCCGACGCCCCATCGCGCGCAGCTGCTGATGCAGCGTGATCGCCGCCTCCACCGCGGTCTGGCCATGGAACTCGGCCGGGTAGCTGATCTTGAACAGCACGTTTTCCATCACGTAGCTGCCCAGCGGTCGCTCCAGCGTCAGCGCCTTGCCCTGCATCGATACCGCTTCAAAACCCCAGGTCGGCGCGCTCAACACACTGGGATAGCCCATCTCGCCACTGGCCGCCATCAGCGCCAGGCGCACGCCACGGCTGGTCGCATCGCCGGCCGCCCAGCTCTTGCGCGAGCCGGTGTTGGGCGCGTGCCGGTAGGTGCGCAGCGCCTGGCCATCGACCCAGGCCAGCGACAGTGCATTGAGCATGCGTTCGCGATCCAGGCCGAGCAGCTGCGCAACCACGGCGGTGGTGGCCACCTTGACCAGCACCACGTGGTCCAGCCCGACCCGGTTGAAGGAATTCTGCAGGGCCAGCACGCCCTGGATCTCGTGTGCCTTGATCATCGCCAGCAGCACGTCATGCAGGGTCGGCGCTGGGCGATGCAGGGCCTGCGCGTTGCGCCCCAGCCAATCGCAGACAGACAGGATGCCGCCCAGATTGTCCGACGGGTGGCCCCATTCGGCGGCCAGCCAGGTGTCGTTGAAATCCAGCCAGCGCACCATCGCGCCCAGGTTGAAGGCGGCCTGCACCGGGTCCAGCACGTAGTGCGTACCCGGCACGCGCGCCCCGTTGACCACGCTGATACCCGGCACCAGCGGACCGAGCAGCTTGCTGCAGGCCGGGAAGGACAGCGCTTCCAACCCGCAGCCCAGCGTGTCGAGCAGGCAGTAGTGCGCGGTCTGGAAGGCCAGGGGGGAGTCGATGCGCGCGTCGCGTACGTAATCGACGATGTCCACCAGCAGCGCATCCCACGCTGCACGCTCGTTGGATGGGGTGTGGCTGTCAGACATCGTCGATCTCCTCTTCAGAGCTCAGGCCGCGCCTCCCGGTAGTCGCCAACCTTGGTTGGCGCTGGACGTTGCCCGGGCGGTGCCAATGCCATGCCAACCAAGGTTGGCATCTACCGAAGCATGTGATGCCAGCGCCGACCGGCTGGTTATTCGGCCGGCACCCGCACCTTGCCTTCCATCAATACGCGGGCGCTGCGGCTCATGATGGCCTTGGTCACTGTCCACTGGCCGTCAACAAGGCCGGCCTGCGCACCCACGCGCAGCGTGCCGGAAGGGTGGCCGAAGGTCACCGCTTCGCGTTCACCACCACCGGCCGCGCGATTGACCAGCGTGCCCGGAATCGCCGCCGCCGTGCCGATCGCCACGGCGGCGGTGCCCATCATCGCGTGGTGCAGCTTGCCCATCGACAACGCCCGCGCGTGCAGGTCGATGGCCGAGGCCGGAATGGCCTTGCCGCTGGAGGACACGTAGTCCTGTGCCGGCGCCACGAAGGCCACCTTCGGCGTGTGCTGGCGGGTGGCCGCATCTTCCAGGTTCCTGATCAGACCCATGCGCAAGGCGCCGTAGGCGCGGATCTTCTCGAAGCGCTCCAGCGCCCCCTTGTCCTCGTTGATCGCAGGCTGCAGTTCGGTGCCGGTGTAGCCCAGGTCGGCCGCATTGAGGAAGATGGTCGGAATGCCGGCGGTGATCATGGTCACCTCAAAACTGCCGACGCCCGGCACGTCCAAGGTGTCGACCAGGTTGCCGGTCGGGAACATCGCGCCCGCATCGCCGTCATCGGACGGATCGATGAACTCCAGCTGGATCTCGGCGGCCGGGAAGGTCACGCCATCCAGCTCGAAATCGCCGATCTCCTGCACTTCGCCATCGCGCATCGGCACGTGGGCGATGATGGTCTTGCCGATGTTGGCCTGCCAGATGCGCACGGTGCACAGGCCATCGCGCGGCACCCGGGCCGGATCGATCAGCCCATTGGTGATCGCGAACGGACCCACTGCCGTACTGAGGTTGCCGCAGTTGCCGCTCCAATCGACGAAGGCGGTGTCGATCGAGACCTGGCCGTACAGGTAGTCCACATCGTGGTCCGGCACCGAGGCGGTGGAGATGATCACGCACTTGCTGGTGCTGGAGGTGGCACCGCCCATGCCGTCGGTCTGCTTGCCATACGGATCGGGCGAGCCGATCACGCGCATCAGCAGCGCATCGCGCGCGGCGCCCGGCACCTGAGCGGCTTCGGGCAGGTCCTGCAGGCGGAAGAACACGCCCTTGCTGGTGCCGCCGCGCATGTAGGTGGCGGGAATACGGAGTTGCGGGAGGAAGGTCATCGTCGAATCCACGCGTTTGAATTTCAGGAAATGTCTTGCATCAGTGCGTCAAGACCACGATCAACGCACCACACGCATGATGTCCACGCGGTCCGGTAGATCGAGGTAATAGACGAGGTAGCGTTCGAAGCCCGGAACCAGCATGAACCGCAACGGCACCGGCAGCTGTGCTGCGAGGTCGGCGTGCCGGGTGGAAGCCGAGCCTGGAAACACCGCGATGCGTTGAAGCGTGGCCTCCAACTCGGCGAGAAAGCGGCGACCCAGTACCAGCCCACCTTGCCGTGCAGACCACAGCGCGGCATCGGCTGCGTCGGCTTCGGCCCTTGGCCGCCATTCAATCGCCTTCACGCTCCATCCTTTCGGTTAGTTCGCGACGCATGCGCTCGAATGTGTCGGCCGTCACCGCAACGCCTGGACCAGAAGCCAGCCCCTCGGCTATCAACTGCTTGAGCAGCTCTTCGGCCTTGCTGCGCTGGCGCTGGCGGATCAGGTCACGCACGTAGTCCGACGTACTGGAGTAGCCGCCTTCACGCACTTCCTCGTCCACGAACTGCTTGAGCGGGTCGGTCAGCGAAATGTTCATGGTGGCCATGAGACTCTCCATTGGCAGTTTTTGCCAAGTCAGTGTGCGCCCTGCCCGGGTGTCGGACAAGCCGCCCCCGGCCTCCGGGGGCGGGCATTCAGCCGGCTATCACGCCACCTTGGCACCTTCCAGGAAGTCCTGGGCGAAGCGCTGCAGCACGCCACCGGCTTCGTAGATCGCCACTTCCTCGTCGCTGTCCAGGCGGCAGGTCACTGGCACGATCACGTCCTGCCCGTCGCGGCGGTGGATGACCAGGGTCAGGTCGGCGCGCGGGGTGCGCTCGCCGATCACGTCGAAGGTCTCGGTACCGTCGATGCCCAGGGTCAGGCGGGTGGTGCCCGGCTTGAACTCCAGCGGCAGCACGCCCATGCCGATCACGTTGGTGCGGTGGATGCGTTCGAAGCCTTCGGCCACGATCGCTTCCACACCGGCCAGGCGCACGCCCTTGGCGGCCCAGTCACGCGAGCTGCCCTGGCCATAGTCGGCACCGGCGATGATGATCAGCGGCTGCTTGCGGTCCATGTAGGTCTCGATCGCTTCCCACATGCGCATCACCTTGCCTTCCGGCTCCACGCGCGCCAGCGAACCCTGCTTCACGCTGCCATCGTCGTTGCGCACCATTTCATTGAACAGCTTCGGGTTGGCGAAGGTGGCGCGCTGTGCGGTCAGGTGGTCACCGCGGTGGGTGGCGTAGGAATTGAAGTCCTCTTCCGGCAGGCCCATCTTCGCCAGGTATTCGCCGGCGGCACTGGACGCCAGGATCGCGTTGGACGGCGACAGGTGGTCGGTGGTGATGTTGTCCGGCAGCACCGCCAGCGCACGCATGCCCGACAGTGTGCGCTCACCGGCCAGTGCGCCCTCCCAGTACGGCGGACGGCGGATGTAGGTGCTCTGCGGGCGCCAGTCGTACAGCGGGCTGACCGCCGCGCCATGCTCCACGCGCACGTTGAACATCGGGTTGTAGACGCGGCGGAACTGCTCGGGCTTCACCGAGGCCTTCACCACCGCGTCGATCTCGGCATCGCTCGGCCAGATGTCCTTCAGGCGCACCTCGTTGCCATCGGCATCCACGCCCAGCACGTCCTTCTCGATGTCGAAGCGCACGGTGCCGGCGATGGCATAGGCGATCACCAGCGGCGGCGACGCCAGGAAGGCCTGCTTCGCATACGGGTGGATGCGGCCATCGAAGTTGCGGTTGCCCGACAGCACGGCCGTGGCGTACAGGTCGCGATCGATGATCTCCTGCTGGATGGCCGGATCCAGCGCGCCGCTCATGCCGTTGCAGGTGGTGCAGGCGAAGGCGACGATGCCGAAGCCGAGCTTTTCCAGGTCCGGCAGCAGGCCGGATTCTTCCAGGTACAGCTGCACCGCCTTCGAGCCCGGCGCCAGCGACGACTTCACCCACGGCTTGCGCAGCAGGCCACGTTCGTTGGCCTTGCGCGCCAGCAGTGCGGCAGCGATCACGTTGCGCGGGTTGGAGGTGTTGGTGCAGCTGGTGATGGCGGCGATGATCACCGCGCCGTCGGGCATCAGGCCCTGCGCCTGCTCGGCCCTGCCCGCTGCCAGCTTGGCTTCGTCGGCGATGCCGCGCTCGGCCAGCTCGGCAGTGGCCACGCGCTTGTGCGGGTTGGACGGGCCAGCCATGTTGCGCACCACGCTGGACAAGTCGAAGCGCAGCACGCGCTCGTACTGCGCGGTGGCCAGGTCATCGGCCCACAGGCCGGTGGTGCGTGCATAGTTCTCCACCAGCGCCACCTGCGATTCCTCGCGGCCGGTCAGGCGCAGGTAATCGATGGTCTGCCCGTCGATATAGAACATCGCGGCGGTGGCGCCGTATTCGGGGCACATGTTGGAGATGGTGGCGCGGTCACCGATGGTCAGTGCCGACGCCCCCTCGCCGAAGAATTCAAGATACGCACCCACCACGCGTTCCTTGCGCAGGAACTCGGTCAGTGCCAGCACCACGTCGGTGGCGGTGATGCCCGGCTGCGGCCTGCCGGTCAGCTCGACGCCGATGATATCCGGCAGGCGCATCCACGACGCGCGGCCCAGCATCACGTTCTCCGCTTCCAGGCCGCCAACACCAATCGCGATCACGCCCAGCGCGTCCACGTGCGGGGTGTGGCTGTCGGTGCCCACGCAGGTATCCGGGAAGGCTACGCCGTCCTGCACGTAGATCACCGGCGACATCTTCTCCAGGTTGATCTGGTGCATGATGCCGTTGCCCGGCGGAATCACGTCCACGTTCTGGAACGCCTGCTTGGTCCAGTCGATGAAGTGGAAACGGTCTTCGTTGCGGCGATCCTCGATGGCGCGGTTCCTCTCGAACGCCTGCGGATCGTAGCCACCGCATTCCACCGCCAGCGAGTGATCGACGATCAACTGCACCGGCACCACCGGATTGACCTTGGCCGGGTCGCCGCCCTTGTCGGCGATCGCATCACGCAGGCCGGCCAGGTCCACCAGCGCGGTCTGGCCGAGGATGTCGTGGCACACCACGCGTGCCGGGAACCACGGGAAGTCGAGGTCGCGACGGCGCTCGATCAGCTGCTTCAGCGAATCGCCGAGCGTGGCCGGATCGCAGCGGCGCACCAGGTTCTCGGCCAGCACGCGCGAGGTGTACGGCAGGGTGGCATAGGCGCCGGGCTGGATCGCATCGACGGCGGCGCGCGCGTCGAAATAGTCCAGCGCGCTGCCGGGGAGGTTCTTGCGGTAATCGGTATTCATGGGCTGGCGGAGTGCTTGGGGCGGGCCGGGTGCCGGCGGTGCGGCGGCGAAAGCACCCGGCCGGCATGCGGCCGGCCGGATGGGGACAGCAGGGGGATCAGACGCGCTTGTCGATGGCGACGAAGTCGCGGTCTTCCGGACCGATGTAATTGGCGCTCGGGCGGATGATCTTGCCGTCGATGCGCTGCTCGATGATGTGCGCGCTCCAGCCGGCGGTGCGCGCGATCACGAACAGCGGGGTGAACATCGCGGTCGGCACGCCCATCATGTGGTAGCTGACCGCACTGAACCAGTCCAGGTTCGGGAACATCTTCTTGATGTCCCACATCACCGATTCCAGGCGCTCGGCGATGTCGTACATCTTCATGCTCGACTGTTCTTCGGACAGCTCGCGGGCCACGTCCTTGATCACCTTGTTGCGCGGATCGGAGACGGTATAGACCGGGTGGCCGAAACCGATCACCACTTCCTTGCGCTCGACGCGCGCCTTGATGTCCTCCTCGGCCTCATCCGGGTTGTCGTAGCGCTTCTGCACTTCGAACGCCACTTCGTTGGCGCCGCCATGCTTCGGGCCACGCAGCGCACCGATGCCACCGCAGATCGCGCTGTACATGTCGCTGCCGGTACCGGCGATGACACGGCAGGTGAAGGTCGAGGCGTTGAACTCGTGCTCGGCGTACAGGATCAGCGAGGTATGCATCGCCTTCACCCACGAATCCTGCGGCTTTTCGCCATGCAGCAGGTGCAGGAAGTGGCCGCCGATCGAATCATCGTCGGTTTCCACATCGATGGCGCGGCCGTTGTGGCTCCAGTGGTACCAGTACAGCAGCATCGAACCGAGGCAGGCCATCAGCTTGTCGGCGATGTCGCGCGCGCCCGGGTGGTTGTGGTCGTCCTTCTCCGGTGCCACGCAGCCGAGCACGGACACGCCGGTGCGCATCACGTCCATCGGGTGCGCCGACGGCGGCAGCTCTTCGAGCGCGGCCTTCACCGCGGCGGGGATCCCACGCAGCGACTTCAGCTTGGCCTTGTACGAAACCAGCTCGGCGCGGGTCGGCAGCTTGCCGTGCACCAGCAGGTAGGCGATTTCCTCGAACTCGCTGGTGTTGGCCAGGTCCAGGATGTCATAGCCGCGGTAGTGCAGGTCGTTGCCGCTGCGGCCCACGCTGCACAGCGCGGTGTTGCCGGCCGCGGTGCCGGACAGGGCGACGGACTTCTTCGGCTTGAAGGTCGGGGTTGCGGTCGTATCGTTCATGTTTCCCTCCGAAACTTGATGGTGCAGGGTACTGCTTATTTCTTGGCGGCGAACAGCGCATCGAGCTGCTGCTCGAAGGCGTGATAGCCGATGCGGTCGTAGAGTTCCTCGCGGGTCTGCATGGTTTCCACCACGTTGCGCTGGTGGCCATCGCGGCGCACCGCCTGGTAGACGTTCTCGGCGGCCTTGTTGGCGGCACGGAACGCCGACAGCGGGAACAGCTGGATGGCGACGCCGGCCGAGGCCAGTTCATCGCGGCTGAACAGCGGGGTGGCGCCGAATTCGGTGATGTTGGCCAGCACCGGCACCTTCACCGCGTCGACGAAGCGGCGGTAGGTATCCAGATCGTAGGCGGCCTCGGCGAAGATGCCGTCGGCACCGGCCTCGACACAGGCGATGGCGCGCTCGATCGCCTTGTCCACGCCGTCCACCTGGATGGCGTCGGTGCGCGCGATCAGGAAGAAGTCCGGATCGGTCTTGGCATCGGCAGCGGCCTTCACACGGTCGACCATTTCACCCTGCGAGACGATCTCCTTGCCCGGACGGTGACCGCAACGCTTCGCACCGACCTGGTCCTCGATGTGGCAGGCGGCCGCGCCGGCCTTGATCAGCGACTTCACGGTGCGCGCGATATTGAACGCGCTCGGGCCGAAGCCGGTGTCGATGTCGACCATCAAGGGCAGGTCGCAGACATCGGTGATGCGGCGCACGTCCACCAGCACGTCTTCCAGGGTGTTGATGCCCAGGTCCGGCAGGCCCAGCGAGCCTGCGGCAACGCCGCCACCGGACAGGTAAATGGCACGGAAGCCGGCGCGCTTGGCCAGCAGGGCGTGGTTGGCGTTGATCGCACCGATCACCTGCAGCGGCGATTCGGCAGCCAGCGCCTCACGGAAGCGGGCACCGGCGGAGAAAGGGGCAGAAGCGGTCATGCGACGATCCAGGTTGAAGTACGGATAAGGAAGCGCAAGCACCATGCCAAGCTGCAAGCGGTTGATTTCACGGGAATAACTGGCATGCAGCAGTGGAACATATGAAACATTGAAACGGATGTATCATGAAACATCCTCCCCGAACCCGCCGCCATGTATCTGCCCCGCTCCCCCCTGCGCCATGCCGATGCCGACCCCGGCCGTCCGGTGATCTGGACGGTCAGCGTCTCGCGGCTGACCGGCCTGCTCGGCGACGTGATCCCCGAGTTCGACCGCCGCGCGCGTATCGAACAGATCAACCTCGGCTTCGAGGAAGCGGTGGAGGTGATCGGCCAACGCCTGCGCCGCGAGCACTGCGACGTGGTCATCGCTGGCGGCTCCAACGCGGCCTGGCTGCGCGGCCGGCTGGAACTGCCGCTGGTGCCGATCCAGGCCAACGGCTTCGACCTGATGGAAGCGCTGGCCCGGGCACGGCGTATCGCCAGCCGCATCGGCCTGGTCACCCACGCCAGCGACGTACCGGTGTTCAGCAACTTCCAGCAGAGCTTCGGCCTGGATATCGAGCATCGCCGCTTCGTCACCCGCGAGGACGCCCGCGACTGCATCGCCGACCTGCGCGCCAACGGCATCGAGGTGATCGTCGGCACCGGCATGGCCATCGACCACGCCGAACAGGCCGGCCTGCCCGGGGTGCTGCTGTATTCGGCCGACTCGGTGCGGCAGGCGTTCGAACATGCGCTGGAACTGACCCAGACCCTGGCACGTTCCGGCAGCAACCGCGCTGCACCGCGCCGGCGCCCGGCAGCGCGTGCCGATGCGCATGAACTGCTCGGCGACAGCGACGCGATGGCGCAGGTGCGCGCGCAGATCGCGCTGTATGCCCCACATGACAGCACCGTGCTGGTCAGCGGCGAAACCGGCACCGGCAAGGAGCTGGTCGCACGCCAGCTGCACGCCGCCAGCGGTCGTCGCGGACGCTTCGTCGCGCTGAACTGCGGCGCGATCAGCGAATCGCTGCTGGAAGCGGAGCTGTTCGGCTACAGCGATGGCGCCTTCACCGGCGCACGTCGTGGCGGCCGCGTTGGCCTGGTGGAAGCTGCAGATGGCGGCACCCTGTTCCTGGACGAAATCGGCGAACTGCCGCTGCCGCTGCAGACCCGCCTGCTGCGGGTGCTGGAGGAACGTGAAGTGCTGCGCGTGGGTGCCACCGAACCGACGCCGGTGGACCTGCGCGTGGTCGCCGCCACCCTGCAGTCGCTGGAGCAGCGCGCGGCGACCGGCAGCTTCCGCCGCGACCTGTATTACCGCCTGGCCGCGCTGCGGATTGCCCTGCCCTCGCTGCGCGCCCGACGCGGTGACATCCCGTTGCTGGCGCAGCATTTCTTCCGCCAGCTGCGTGGCATCGACGCGCCATTGGATGAGGCGGCGCTGGCGGTGCTGTGCGCGGCCGAGTGGCCGGGAAACGTGCGCGAGCTGCGCAATCTGGTCGATCGCCTGCGCATCCACTGGCAGCCCGGTGAAGGGCTGATCGATACGGCGCGGCTGCTGCAGCTGGCACCCGAGTTGGTGCATGAAGGTGTCGCGGCGTTGCCGCTGGAAAGCAACGGCAGGCGCCCACCGCGGGCTACGCTGGAAGCACTGTTGCGGGAACACCGGCATGATCGCGAGGGCATGGCGCAGGCGCTGGGCGTGTCACGCACCACGCTGTGGCGCTGGCTGCGCGCGGAGGACCTGTAAAGCCGAGCCCATGCCCGGCTGATGTTCCCGCGTAAGCAGCCGAGCATGGGCTCGGCTCTACAGGGTGCCTGTCGTCAGCGCGCTTCGATGGCGAACCGTCCACTACCCACTGCGGCAATCCACAGCAGCAGTACGCCCAGCGGCACTTCGCTCAGGTAGAAGAACCAGCTCAGCCAATCCAGCACGCCAAGCCCTGCCGGAATGCGCGCGATGCCATCGGTCAGCGCAGCCACTACGCAGATCGCCGCCAGCAGCAGGGCTGAGGGGCGGCTCAAAAGGCCCAGCACCAGCAGACCACCCGCAATCCACTCGATCGCACCGAGTACCGGCGCACTGAACACCGGGAATGGGATACCGGCGTCGACCAGCGTATGCACCATGCGCTCGCGCCCGGCGTCGGTGAACACCTTGTTCCAGCCGGAAACACAGAACATCACCCCGGCGACGATGCGGGCGAGCAGCAACAACAACGCTTCCACGCCGCGGCGTGGTGGCGGCACGGCAAACAGGCAACGCCAGGAGGGCATGGCAACTCCGCAGATCGAGGGCATCGCAGCGAGTGTGCCCGTCGCCGACCTGCTCGTGCATGAAGCGGACCAGTCCGTTCGCGACAAACGCAGGTTGCTGTAGAGCCGAGCCCATGCTCGGCTGCTCCTGCGAGAACATCAGCCGAGCATGGGCTCGGCTCTACAGCAGCCCCGGCACCACCCCGCCTTACGGGTACAGCAGGCGCTTGCTCCAGCGCCCTTCGGCGCCGGCTTCATAGCACCAGCGCTCGTGCAGGCGGAACTGCGCGCCATACCAGAACTCGATGCGGTCAGGCACCACGCGCAGGCCGCTCCAGCCCTCCGGGCGCGGCACGTCCTTGCCCTCGAAGCGGGCTTCGACCTCGGCCACGCGCGCATCGAATTCCTCGCGCGTTGCCAGCGTCTTCGACTGCTGCGAGGCCCACGCGCCGATCTGGCTCATCCGCGGGCGGCTGGCGAAATAGGCGTCGGCTTCGGCATCGGCGACCTGCTCGACACGGCCTTCAATGCGCACCTGGATGCCGGCCTCGCGCAGGCTGCGCCACAGGAACAGCAGCGCGGCCTGCGGATTGGCCTGCAGCTCCTGGCCCTTGTGGCTGTCCAGGTGGGTGTAGAACACAAAGCCGCGCTCATCGAACGCCTTCAGCAGCACGGTGCGCGCCGAGGGGCGACCCTGCGTATCGGCGGTGGCCACGGTCATCGCGTTCGGCTCGACCTCGCGGCTCTGTTTGGCCTCGTCGAACAGGCCGGCAAACGTGGACAGGGCTTCGGCGTACAGGTCGCTCATGATTGCGTTCTTCTCACACGGATTGGGCTATTGTGGCTGCATGGCCGCTGCTGCGTATATGCCCCAGGTGAAAGGATTCCCCGAAACATTGGCCGAACAGGCGCTGGATGATGCGCTGGGCAGCGGCGCAGCGGTTCCAGTATTGGCGATCAGCGGCCTGCAGGGGAGCGGCAAATCGACGCTGGCGGCGCAGGTGGTGGCCCGTGCCCAGGCACGCGGCCTGAACGCAGCCACGCTGTCGATCGATGATGTCTACCTGACCCGCGCACAGCGCCAACGGCTGGCCCGCCAGGTGCACCCACTGCTGATCACCCGCGGCCCGCCCGGCACCCACGACCTGCCGCTGGCCCATGCGGTATTGAACGCCGTGGCCGCACGCCAGCCCTTCGCAATGCCGCGCTTCGACAAGCTGGCCGACGAGCGCCTGCCCGAAGCACACTGGCCGCAGCTGCAGCAACCGCTGGACCTGCTGGTATTCGAAGGCTGGTTCCTGGGCACGCCCGCGCAGGATGACGACGCGCTGGACAGCCCGTTGAACGCACTGGAACGCGAAGCCGACGCCGATGGCCGCTGGCGGCGCTGGTGCAACCAGGCGCTGGCCCGTGACTACCCGGCGTTGTGGCAGCGCTGCGACCGCCTGTGGTTCCTGCAGCCGCCGGATTTCTCGGTGGTACCACGCTGGCGCTGGCAGCAGGAGCAGAACCTGCAGGCCGCGCAGCCGGGCCGGCACGGCATGAGCCGGCCACAGCTGGAGCGCTTCGTGCAGTACTACGAGCGGGTCAGCCGGCAGGCATTGAGCGCCCTGCCCGCCCTGGCCGACCACGTGGTGGTGCTGGACGGCCAGCGACAGGTGCAGGACGTGCGCTGAACGCGCCTATTCCACCAGGAAAGTCACCCGCAGGTTGACCCGCCATTCGGTGATCTCGCCGCTGCCATTGGTGACCACCTTGGTCTCGTTCACCCAGGCGCCCTGGATGCCCTTGACCGTCTCGGAGACCTTCTTCAGCCCGCTGCGCACGGCGTCTTCCACGCTTTTCGGCGAGGACGCAGTGATTTCGATGACCTTGGCGACCGTCATGGCCTGTACTCCGTCTGGCGCGGGAGACCCCGCAGGAACGCCCACCCTGACGTGAAGAACGTAAAGGCCAGGGCACGGAGGTGTTAGCATCAGAAGGCATGAATCCTGCTCCGAACCTGATCCTGATCGGCCCGATGGGCGCCGGCAAAACCTGCATCGGCCGCCGCCTGGCCGAGCGTTTCACGCTGGACTTCGTCGATGTCGACCAGGCCATCGTCGATGCCGCCGGCGCCAGCATTCCGACCATCTTCGAGCACTCCGGCGAAGCCGGCTTCCGCAGCCATGAACGCCAGGCGCTTGCGCGGGTACTGGAAGGCCGTGGCCAGCTGGTCTCCACCGGTGGCGGCGCCGTGCTGGATCCGGACAATCGTGCACTGATCGCCCGGCGCGGCTTCGTGGTCTATCTGCGGGTCAGCGTGGCCGAACAGCTCGAGCGCCTGGCCCGCGACAAGGGCCGGCCGCTGCTGCAGCGCCCGGACCGCGAGCAGGTGCTGCACGATCTGGCCGCACACCGCGACCCGCTGTACCGCGAACTGGCCGACCTCACCCTCGACACCGACCCGTATACCGCTGCCGATGCGACCGCCCAACTGGTGGTCAAGCTGGCCACGCAATGGCAGCGCCAGGACCTGACCGCATGACCTCCCCCGCCCTGCTGCAGGTCGCCGTTGGCGGCGACCGCCCCTACTCCATCACCATCGGCGCCGGTGCCCAGGCCGATGGCACCGCGCTGGCCTCGCACGTGCGCGGCCGTCATGTGCTGCTGCTCAGCGACAGTGAAGTCGCCCCGCGCTATCTGGCGCCGGTGAAGCAGACGCTGCTGGCCGCTCGCCCCGACCTGGTCATCGGCGAGCACGTGCTGGCCGCGGGCGAAGCCTCCAAGACGCTGGCCGAGTTCGGCCGCGCGATCGAAGCGCTGGCCGCGCTCGGCGCCACCCGCGACGCCTGCGTCTTCGCCCTCGGCGGCGGCGTGGTCGGTGATCTCGCCGGTTTCGCTGCCGCCTGCTGGATGCGCGGCGTGGACTGCGTGCAGCTGCCGACCACCCTGCTGGCAATGGTCGATTCGTCGGTGGGCGGCAAGACCGCAGTCGACATTCCGGCCGGCAAGAACCTGGTCGGTGCCTTCCATCCACCGCGTGCGGTCATCGCCGATACCCGCGTGCTGGCCACCCTGCCGCCACGCGAGCTGCGTGCCGGCCTGGCCGAAGTGGTGAAGTACGGCGCGCTGGGTGATGCCGTGTTCTTCGAGTGGCTGCAGCAGCATGCCGATGCGCTGCTGGCCGGCGAGGATGCGGTGCTGGCCGAGGCCATCGCGCGCAGCTGCCGGCACAAGGCCGCCATCGTCGAGCGCGACCCGTTCGAAAAGGGCGAGCGTGCCCTGCTCAACCTCGGCCACACCTTCGGCCACGCCATCGAGACCGAACAGGGCTATTCGGCCCCGGGCCGCGATGCACTGAACCACGGCGAGGCAGTGGCGGTGGGCATGGTACTGGCGGCGAAGCTGTCCACCGACCTGGGCCTGGCCGACGATGCCGACCGCGCGCGCCTGCAGGCCCTGCTGGAACGCCTCGGCCTGCCGGTGGCGATCCCGGGCGGGCTGGAGCCGCAGGCCCTGCTCGGCCGCATGCGCCTGGACAAGAAGAACGTGGCCGGCCGCCTGCGCCTGGTGTTGTGGCGCGGGATGGGCCGTGCCGAAGTGGTGCCGGACGTGGATGAGGCGGCGGTGCTGAAGGTGCTGTCGGTCCGGTAGTGCCGGCCGCTGGCCGGCAACGTCAGCAACGAGGAGGTCGGCCAGCGGCCGCCACTACCGGGCTGCGCGGCAGGATTGCCGGCCAGCGACCGGCACGCCGGCGTTGCGGCCGGGGTCACCCTGGCCCCGCTACAATCGGCGCCATGCACGTTTACCTGCAACATCCCGACGCCGGTGCGCAGGCACCGCGCTTCCTGCGCCTGAGCCTGCTGCCGGACCTGTTCGGCGGCTGGGAGCTGCTGCGCGAGAGCGGCCGTGTCGGCAGCCGCTCGCAGCTGCGGCGCGAGCTGTTCCTGCAGGCCGACGACGCCCGCCACGCCTTCGAGAAGGCCCGTGATGCCGAACTGCATCGCGGCTTCCAGATCCTTTCGCACGGCGACTGACGCCGCTGCTCCTCCCGTCCAAGGAATGCCCATCGTGACCAGCCCTCTCCGCAACGATCGCCTGCTGCGCGCCCTGCGCCGCGAACCGGTGGACTGCACCCCCGTCTGGCTGATGCGCCAGGCCGGCCGCTACCTGCCGGAATACCGCGCGACCCGGGCCAAGGCCGGCAGCTTCCTGGCCATGGCCAAGACCCCGGAGATCGCCTGCGAAGTCACCCTGCAGCCGCTGCGCCGGTTCCCGCTGGACGCGGCCATCCTGTTCTCGGACATCCTCACCATTCCCGACGCGATGGGCCTGGAGCTGTACTTCGTCGAAGGCGAAGGCCCGAAGTTCCGGCACCCGGTGCGTGACGAAGCCGCCATCGCCCGGCTGGCGGTGCCGGACATGCAACAGGACCTGGGCTACGTGATGGATGCGGTACGGCTGATCCGCCGCGAGCTGGACGGCCAGGTACCGCTGATCGGCTTCTCCGGCAGCCCATGGACGCTGGCCTGCTACATGGTGGAAGGCGGCGGCAGCAAGGATTTCGCGCGCATCAAGGCGATGGCGCTGAACCATCCGCAGGCGCTGCACCGCCTGCTGGAGGTCACCACCGAGGCGGTGATCGCCTACCTCGGCGCGCAGCGCGCGGCCGGTGCGCAGGCGCTGCAGGTGTTCGACACCTGGGGTGGCGTGCTGTCGCCGGCGATGTACCGCGAGTTCTCGCTGCGCTACCTGCAGCGCATTGCCGAGGGGCTGGAGCGCGGCGAAGGCAGCGAGCGCACGCCGCTGATCCTGTTCGGCAAGGGCACCGGCCTGCACCTGGAAGCGCTGTCGCAGACCGGCGCCGATGCACTCGGCCTGGACTGGACGCTGGACCTGGACGAGGCGATGCGCCGCACCGGTGGCCGCGTCGCCCTGCAGGGCAACCTCGACCCGACCACGCTGTACGCCTCGCCGGATGCGATCGCCGCGGCCGCCGCGCGCGTGCTCGACACCTATGCCGCCGGCAACGGCGGCTCGCGCGAGGGCCATGTGTTCAACCTTGGCCATGGCATGTCGCCGGACATGGACCCGGCGCATGTACAGGTGCTGGTCGACGCAGTGCACGCGCACAGCCAACGCTGAGCATTCCGCATGCAGGTACGGCGCGACCTTGATCGCGCCGTGACCCGCAGTGCGCGATCATGGCGGCCCCCACGCTGCACCGGCCGCACCCCATGTCCACATCGCCATCGACCTACAACCGCCAGCGTCCCCTGCTGTGGCTGGTGTCCCTGGCGATCTTCATGCAGATGCTGGACTCGACCATCGTCAACACGGCGTTGCCGGCGATGGCGGCCAGCCTGGGCGAGAGCCCGCTGCAGATGCAGTCAGTGGTGTTCAGCTATGCGCTGGCGGTAGCCACCTTCATTCCCGCCTCGGGCTGGATCGCCGACCGCTACGGCACCCGGCGCACCTTCCTGGTGGCGATCATCCTGTTCACCCTCGGCTCGCTGGCCTGCGCGCTGGCCCAGCACCTGCACCAGCTGGTCGGTGCGCGCGTGCTGCAGGGCATCGGCGGTGCGATGCTGCTGCCGGTCGGCCGGCTGGCGGTGATGCGCTCGGTGCCGCGCGAGGATTTCCTGCGCGCGATGAGCTTCATCGCCATCCCCGCGCTGGTCGGCCCGCTGATCGGCCCGACGCTGGGCGGCTGGCTGGTCGAGATCGCCTCATGGCACTGGGTGTTCCTGATCAACCTGCCGATCGGCGTGATCGGTTTCATCGCCGCGATGAAGATCATGCCCGACCATTACGCCAGCCACCGCACCCGCTTCGACCTGCGCGGCTACGTCATGCTGGCCTTCGCGATGGTGGTGCTGTCGCTGGCACTGGACGGCATCTCCGGCCTGGGTACACCACACGCACTGGTGATGCTGATGACCGTGGCTGGCCTGGCCGCGCTGGTGGGCTACTGGCTGCACGCCGCCAACTCGACCGCACCGTTGTTCTCGCTGGCCCTGTTCCGCGTGCCCAGCTACCGCATCGGCATTCTCGGCAACCTGTTCTCGCGCATCGGCAGCAGCGCGATGCCGATGCTGATCCCGCTGCTGCTGCAGGTCGGCCTCGGCCTGGGCCCGATGCATGCCGGCCTGATGATGGTGCCGGTAGCGGCCGCCGGCATGGTCTCCAAGCAGCTGGCGGTGAGGCTGGTCGAGCGCTTCGGTTACCGCCGCGTGCTGATGGTCAACACCGTGCTGGTCGGCCTGGCGATGGCCAGCTTCATCCTGATGACACCCGGCCAGCACCTGGCCTGGCGCCTGCTGCAGCTGGCGTTCTTCGGCGCGGTCAATTCGCTGCAGTTCACCGTGATGAACACCGTGACCCTGCGCGATCTGGACCGTGAGTTCGCCAGTTCCGGCAACAGCCTGCTGTCGATGGTGATGATGCTGGCCGCCGGTTTCGGCGCCGCAGCCGCCGGCAGCCTGCTGGCCGCGTTCGGCACCCACCTGGACAGCACCGACGCCACTGCGGCGTTGCATGCCACGTTCCTGTGCGTGGGCGCGATCACGCTGACCTCGACGATGATCTTCTGGCAGCTGCCCGACACCAAGCCCGAACCGCGGCAGGTCGAGCACGTCGCGGAGTGAAGGTGGTTCGGCAGGGCCTGCGGCCCTGCACCTGCGGTAGTGCCGGCCGCTGGCCGGCAACAGCAACAGCGAGCATTCCGTGGGTTGACGGGGCGGTGCGGGCTTGCAGGACACGCCGTAAATCCCGCTCCGCGGTCCGGCCCAGCCGCCGGCGGCTGCGCGTTCGGGCGCTCGCGAAGCAGTGCTTCGCAAGCAAAGCGCCCTCACCCATGGGGGCTCGATGGCGCCATCCATGGCGCCAACGGTCCTGCAAGCCCACACCGCCCCACCTCTGACAGGTTCACGCGGCTGTGGGTAACGGCGACTGTTGGAACGCGCGGTTGTTGGTAGGTGTCGACCTTGGTCGACACATCTGTCAGATATCGAATTCCAGATTGGGGTCAGAGCCCGTTGCGCAGCAACGGGATCCGACCCCGAGCTCCGACAGATCGCGGAAAACTGTCGAAGGCGGGCTTTTGACGTTGACGTTGATTCTGCAGGTGCAGGACTGCAAGCCCTGCAATAAACCCTATCTGCCCATCACCCTGGCAATCGCTTCCACCAGCAGTTCACCGGTCACCGGCTTGCGCAGGAAGCCGCCGATGCCGGCCGCTTCCACCTGCTGCTGAAGGTCCGGATCAGTCCGCGCGGTCACCGCCAGCAGCGGCAGCATGTAGCCCTGGTTACGCAGGTGCTGGGCCAGTTCGAAGCCGCTCAGGCCGGGCAGGTCCAGATCCAGCAGGCCGACGTCGAAATCGCCGGCACTGATCTCGCGCAGCGCCGCCAGCGCATGGCCGGCATGCACCACCTCGTGGCCGCGTGCGCTCAACAACCCCCGCACCACATCGGCCACGGTGGCATCGTCCTCGACCAGCAGCACCCGCAGCGGTGGCATGTTCGCCGCATCGTCGCGATGCCCCTCGGCGGACACCTCGGCGTCACCGTCCACCACCAGTGGCAACGGCAGGGTGACGCCGAAGCAGGTGCCCCGGCCCAGCTGGCTCTCCACCTGGATCCGCCCCTGCATCGCTTGTGCCAGCTCGCGGCAGATCGCCAGGCCCAGGCCGCTGCCACCGTACTGCGCTGCCGTACGTGCACCATCGGCCTGCTCGAAGCGTCGGAACAGGCGCTGCTGCTGTTCCTGGCTGATGCCCGGGCCGGTATCACGTACCTCGAAATGCAGCGCGCGCAGCTCGCCATCGCAACGTGCATGCAGGGTGATGGTGCCGCGGCTGGTGAATTTCACTGCGTTCGACAGCAGGTTCAGCAGGATCTGCCGCACGCGCATGGCATCACCGGTCGCCTGCAGGCCCGGCGGCAGCTGGTTGTCCAGGACGAAGCGCAGGCCCTTCTGTGCAGCCAGCGGGCCCATCAGCGCCGCCAGATCCTGCAGCAGGCCATTCAACGCAAACGACTGCGACTGCAGCTCCAGGCGCCCGGACTCGATCCGCGCCAGGTCCAGCGCATCGTTGACCAGATGCAGCAGGTGCTCGCCCGCATGCCGGATCGACTGCGTGTAGCCGCGCTGCTGCGGGTCCAGTGGCGAGGCCAGCAGCAGCTCGCTCATGCCCAGCACGCCGGTCATCGGCGTACGGATCTCATGGCCGAGGTTGGCCAGGAAGCGGGTCTTGGCCGCCGAGGCCTGCTCGGCCAGTTCCTGCTTGTGCAGCGCCAGCTGGTAGGCGTGGCGCCGCTGCAGGCGGCGTCGGTACAACCAGGCGAACCAGCTGGTCAGCAGCAACCCGACCGACGCCAGCACCAGCAGGCCGGACAGGCTGCGCCACCACGGCGGCTGCACGCGGAATTCCAGGCTCTGCACACGCGACCACACATGGTCGGCCGAGCGTGCCTGCACTTCCAGCCGGTAGCTGCCCGGCGCCAGGCGCGAGAACAGGCGCTCGCCCGCCGGACCGACTTCAACCCAATCCGGGTCGTAGCCGGCCAGGCGGTAACGGTAGGTATTGGACGCCGAGTCGGCAAAGGACAGCAATCGCGCGACGATGCGCAGGTCGCGATCGCCATCGGCGATCTGCAACGGCGCATCGTGGGTCATGTCCAGCACCTGTTCGTTGCGGCGCACTTCCACCCGCTCGATCACCAGTGGCGCGCGACGTACCGAAGGCCGTACCTGCTCCGGGTCGAACACCACTGCGCCTGCCGCCGTTCCGGCCACCAGGTGGCCATCGGCCGCTGCGATCAAGGTGTGCTCGCGGAATTCCTGGCTTGGCAGGCCGTCGTGCACGCCGTACAGGCGCACGCTCTGCCCATCGGCACTGACACGTACCAGGCCGCGTGCGCTGGTCGCCCAGGCCACGCCCTGCGCATCCACCACCAGTCCAGAGGCGGAGATCGCCGGATAGCCCTGTTCGGCACCGACCACCGCCTGCCGTTCCAGCCGCCCCTGGCTCCAGCGGTATCGCGACAGGCGCCCGTCCTCGGACAACCAGACCTGGCCGTCACGGCCCACATGCAACGCATGGATGGCCGTTGCCGGCGCACCCGGCACCGGCTGGAAGCGTTCGCTTTCCGGCAGCCACTGCAGCAGGCCACGGCTGCTGGCCAGCCAGATATGGTCCTGCGGACCGCATTCCACATCGAGGTTGAGCTGGCCCTGCTGCAGGCCGCGCTGGCCATTGTCCAGCTGGCGCCGCAGGCGTCCGTCGAGATCACGTTGCTGCAGGCCAGCGGGCAGCATCAACCAGAGGCTGTCGCCGTCGCAGGTCATCATCGCTTCGATGACCCCTTCCATCGCCGCATCGGCACCGGCATCACGGCCCCAACGACGCAGTTCGCGCCGTTGCGGGTCGTAGCGCACCAGTGCATCGGTCGATCCGATCCAGACCTGGCCACGCCGGTCCTCGCGCACCGAGGTCAGCCAGTGCATGCCGTTGACCCAGGTGCGGTGCTGCTCGATCCTGCCGGTCTTCGGATCGAAGCGGTCCAGCGCGCCATGGCTGCCCACGGTCCAGACACCGCCATTGCTGGACGGGCTGGTGCCCAGCACGAGCGCATTGCGCAGCGAGCTGGGGTCGTCCTCCAGCCGCGACAGCACCGAGAACTGCCACCAGCGTGGCAGCAGGTGCCACAACCCGGCATTGGTGCTGGCCAGCCAGATGCCACCTTCGCGGTCCTCATAGGCACCGGTCCAGTTCGGCCGCACCGGACCGCGTGCGATCGCGCTGTACAGCGGCACGGTCTGGTACTGGCCGTCGACCGCACGTCCCAGACCGGTGCGCGTATCCAGCCAATGTCCGCCCTGCTCGTCGCGCAGCATCATGCCCAGCACCTGCTCGCCTGGCGGCAGCTTCCACGGTGGTGCCTCGAAGCGGCCATCCGGGCGGCGCACGGTGGCCCCGGCCATCGTGCTGATCCACAGGCTGCCATCGGGCTCGGCGGTCAGCCCGTTGATCAGCAGGCTGGGAATGATGTCCGTACCGACACGCTCGAAGTCGGTCCCGGTCCAGCGTGCCACGCCATGCTTGGTGCCGATCCACAGGCTGCCATCGGCCAGCGTGGCCAGGTAGGGCACCGACGACGAAGGCAGGCTGCGCGGATTGTTCGGCTCGGGCAGGAAGCGCTGCAGGCGGTCCTGGCTGTCCAGGCGGTACAGGCCGCCTTCGTGGGTACCGAACCAGATCGAGCCATCAGGCGTGCTGGCCAGGCTCCAGACCGTGTTGGTGCCCATCAACGGCTGGCTGCTGCGGTCGTAGAAGTGCAGCTGCCGGCGGTCGGCCGACATGCGCACCAGGCCAGCGTTCTCGGTGCCTATCCACAACTGGTTGCGGGCATCGACCAGCACCCTCCAGATGCGGTTGTCACGCAGTCCATCCTCGGAACGCCACACGCGGTAGGTGCGGCCGTCATAGCGGGCCAGGCCATCGTTGGTGGCGATCCACAGGTAGCCGTACCGGTCCTCGGCCATGCGGTTGACGGTATTGGACGGCAGGCCATCGAACACCGTCACCTGCCGCGGGCTCGGAGGCACCGGCTGTGCCGCAGCGGGCAACGCGCCGCACAGGAGGACCAGCAGCAGCATCGCCGCCCGCAGATACACCACCGATTGCCTCCTCACGCTGGTCCTGATGATTCCCGCGCTGCGGGCGTCGGCATGGTAAACCGAAAGTCGCGCCGTTCACGCCCGGCGCCGGCACAGTCACGCAGTTGCCTGCCGTTTCGCACGCGCCTGGGCGATGGCCGCCACCAGCAGGTCGCCGGTCACCGGCTTGCGCAGGAAGCCATCGAAGCCGGCGGCCAGCACCTGGGTTTCGGCGTAGGCATCGGAACGGGCGGTCACTGCCACCAGCGGCAGTTCATAGCCCATGGTGCGCAGCTGGCGGGCGATGGCCGTACCGTCCAGCGCGGGCAGATCGAGATCGAGCAGGCCGACGTCGAAACCATCGGTGGCGATCTCCGACAGCGCACCCAGGCCATGCAGCACGTGGACCACCTCATGCCCGCGCACCCGCAGCAGGCCGGCGATGACCTCGGCCACCGTGGCGTCGTCCTCGACCAGCAGGATGCGCAGCGGCGGCAGTTCCGGCAGGGCCGCCACCTCGCCCGCGGTGCTGGCGGCCTGGCGCGTCCAGGGCAGGGGCAGGCGCACGCGGAACCGCGCCCCCTTGCCAGGCTGGCTGTCCACTTCGATACGCCCCCCCATCGCCACCGCCAGTTCCTGGCAGATCGCCAGTCCCAGGCCACTGCCGCCGTAGCGCGACGCGGTGCGCGGACCGTCGGCCTGTTCAAAACGATGGAACAGGCGCTGCTGCTGCTCGGCATTGATGCCCGGGCCACTGTCATGCACTTCGAAACACAGGCCGCCCTTCTCTTCCAGGCGCACGGCCAGGCCGACGTGGCCGCGCTCGGTGAACTTGATGGCGTTGCCGAGCAGGTTCAGCAGGATCTGGCGCACGCGCATCTCGTCGCCGCTGACACTGACCGGCCCTGCCGGGTTTTCACCGCGCCGGAATTCCAGCTGGCGCTGCTGCGCCATCGGCTGCATCAGGCCCTGCACCTGGTCAAGCAGTTCCTCCAGGTCGAACGGACGCAGATCCAGCTCAAGCCGCCCGGCTTCGATGCGGGCCAGGTCCAGCGCATCGTTGACCAGCCGCAGCAGATGGCTGCCGGCCTGCTGGATCGACCCCGCGTAGCCACGCTGCACCGGATCCAGCGGAGTCGCGAGCAGCAGTTCGCTCATGCCCAGCACGCCGGTCATCGGCGTGCGTACTTCGTGGCCCAGCGTGGCCAGGAAACGGCTCTTGGCCTGCGAGGCCTGCTCGGCCAGCTGCTGCTTGTGCACCGTCAGCTGCCATTGCTGGCGACGGCGCAGCCGCGCGCGGACCGACCAGACCAGGACCACCAGCAGCAGCGACCCCAGCAGGATGTAGCCGAAGATCGCCATGCCGCTGCGCCACCACGGCGGCAGCACCTTCACCTGCAACTGCTGCGAAGGCGTCCACGCGCCCCGGGCGGTCGCTGCCTGCACCTCGATGACGTAGCTGCCGGTCGGCAGCCGCGACAGGGTGCGCTGGCCATCGCCCCCCTGCTCCACCCAGTCCTGGTCATAGCCCTGCACGCGGAAGCGGTAACGGTTGCCCTGCGGGCTGGCATAGGACAGCAGCCGCGCATCGATCTGCAGATCGCGGTCATCCGGTCCCAGCAACAGGGTGCCGGTGAGCGGCAACGGTTGCCAGCCGCGCGCGTCGTCGCGGCGTACGCGCACTTCGGCGATCACCAGCGATGAAGAAGGCAGCACCGTGTCGTCGGCATTCACATCGAAGGCAACCAACCCGGTCTGGGTGACGGCCAGCACGCGACCATCTGCATTCACTGCCGGTGGCCGGCCGGTGAACTCCGCATCGGACAGTCCATCGCGCTCGTTGAACTGCTGCAGGCGCCGCGTTTTCGGGTCCCAACGCAGCAGGCCGCGCGGCGTCGTCGCCCACAGCTGGCCGTTGCCGGCCAGCGCCAGCCCGCCCATGGTGACCGGCGGCACGCCTGCACTGCCGTCGATGCGCTGGATCAGGCGCAGGCTCAGGCCATCCCACTGGTAGCGCTCGAACGCGCCTTGGCGCGCCAGCCACAACTGTTGCGGATCGATCCACACCAGGTCGTAGATGGGCCCGCGCGAAACGCCCGGTACTGCCTCGAAGCGTCCAGCCTGCTCGCGCCAGATGCCCATGTCACCCATCACCCAGGGCCGGCCATGGGCGTCGAAGCGGATCTGCTCGATCGGCGCATCGGCGGTCCCGCGGAAATGCTCCAGCGGATAGCGGTGCAGCAGCCGGCCCTCTGCATCGCGCTGCTGCAGGTCCAGGCCCATCACCGACACCCACACCGTGCCATCAGGCGCCTGCCGCATCAGGTCGATGCGCTGGCGCAGGTCGGCACTGCCATCGATCCGCAGATCGCGCAGCGCGCCGGTAGCCGGATCGTAGACGGTGATGCGGCCGCCGCGTCCCAGCCACAGGCGCCCATCCGGGCGCGGCAGCACCGACCACACCACGCCGCTGCCGAGCTGCCGGTCGCTGGCCAGCAGGCGCAGGGTGCCCTGCGCATCGAGCTGGTACACCCCTCGCGCCGAGCCGACGTAGTAGTTCTTCCCATCGCTGGCCGCGCTCAACAGGTACTGGCTGTCCAGCGGCTTGCCGTCGAGCTGGTTCCAGATCGAGAAGCGCCGCCAGTCCGGTGGCAGATAGGCCAGGCCCTGGGTCAGCAGCGCCACCCACAATCCGCCCTCGTGGTCCTGCAGCAGATCGAGCACACCGCTGTGCGCGGTCAGGAAGCCGCTGCCGCGGTCGCCCTCCAGCCGGCGCAGCGCCGCCGCATCCCCCCGCAACAGGCCATCGGAGGTGCCAGCCCAGTAGCCCCCCTGGCGATCGGCCAGGACCAGGGCCGAGCGCAGCTGGGCGCTGTCGGCCCATCGCGGACGACTGACCCGGTCCTGCCCATCGATGCGGTACAGGCCATCGTTCTGGCTGCCGACCCAGATCGAACCCTCCGCATCCCGGCTCAACCGGAGCACGCTCAGCGTGCCCAGTTCCCGCGCGGCCACCGGCTCGAATCCGCTGCCGTTCCAACGCGCCACGCCCGCTTCGGTGCCCAGCCACAGGCGGCCCTGCGCATCGACCAGGCTGGTGAAGATGCTGTTGCTGGGCAGGCCCCCCGGCTGCGCCGGGTCATGGGTGTAGAGGCGCACGCTGCCGTCCTCGCCAAGCCGGCAGACGCCATGGTTGTTGGTCCCGATCCACAAGGCGTCGTCGACATAGGCCAGCGCCCAGAACTGCCCCTGGCAGGTGGAATTGACCGTGTCGAAGGTGAGGAAGCGCTCGCGGTCGGCATCCAGGCGGGCCACGCCCTTGCCGTTGATGCCCACCCAGACCCGGTCCAGCGGATCGATCAGCAGGGTCTCGATCTCGTTGCCGGGCAGCGAGCCCGGCTGTTCCGGATCGTGCTCCCAGACCCGCAGGCTGTTGCCGTCATAACGGGCGAGTCCACCATCGGTGGCGGCCCAGATGTGGCCCTGGCGATCCTCGGCCAGCGCCACCACCATGCGTGACGGCAAGCCTTCGGCGGCACCGAAGCGGCGCAGGCGCGGTGTTTCTGCCATGTCCAGGGTCGCAGCCGCCGTGGCCATCGCCATCAGCAGCAGTCCCATACCTGCGATGCCACGGCACCACCGGCGCCAGCCGCTCGTCATCCTGAACCCCCTGTCCTGGGCCGATTGTCACACAGGGCCGGGTTCATGGCTGCAACAGGCTGTTTCCAGCGGCGGCACCACCACGAACTGTTGCAGCCATGCACGCAACGTTGGCAGGGGGCTGTGCGTATGATCACAGCGTCACCTTCCGGAGCCCGCCATCGATGCGTCCCTGCCTGGCCCTGCTGCCGATGCTGCTCGCCACCGCCCCTGCCTGGGCGGCCGCCGACACCTATCGCCTCGATCCGGTGCACACGCGGGTGCTGTTCTCCATCGATCACGCGGGCTACTCGCAGGCCATGGGCACCGTGTCCGGCAGCGAGGGCCGCGTGCTGTTCGATCCCGACAACTGGCGCGACGCCACCCTGGAAGTGGACATTCCAGTGTCGCGTCTGGACCTTGGCGACGCCAAGTGGAACCAGGCCACGCTGGCCCGCAGCCTGCTCGATGGCGAGCGATTCCCCAGCGCACGCTTCGTCTCCAGCCGGGTCGAACCGATCGACGCCAAGCGTGCGCATGTGATCGGCACGCTGACCCTGCGCGGGGTCAGCCACGAAGTCACCCTGGACGTGACCCTCAACGCGCTCAAGCGCTACCCGCTCCCTCCATTCCGACGCACCGCCGGGTTTTCCGCCAGCACGACGCTGAGCCGGCGCGCGTTCGGCATCACCGCCTGGCCGGGGGTCATCGGTGATGCGGTACAGGTGCGGATCGAGGCCGAAGCCACCCTCGACCGCAGCGACGCCCCGGGAACTCCCGCTCCCGTTCCACACTCCGACCAGACGACGGCCCCCAAGGACCCTTCATGACCGCCAAGAACACCCCCGCCGCGTGGGGAAGTGTCAGCCAGCTCCTGCACTGGTTGATCGCACTGCTGATCCTCGCCCTGGGCGTGGTCGGCCTGACCATGGGCGAACTGCCCAAGACGCCCAAGTACTTCTGGGTCTACACCGCGCACAAGTCGATCGGCATCACCGTGCTGGCGCTGGTGCTGTTCCGTCTCGGCTGGCGCCTGTATGCCGGTGCGCCGAAGCCGGTGCCGGGCGTGCCCAGCTGGCAGGAACGCATCGCCAGTGCCACCCACGTGCTGCTGTACGTGCTGATGTTTGCCATTCCGCTGTCGGGCTGGCTGTACGATTCGGCCAGTGGCCTGCGCCCGTTCCGTTGGTTCGGCCTGGTCGACGTGCCCAAGCTGAGCGGCCCCGACCCGCAGGTCGTCGCGGTGTCCCATGCCCTCCACGAATACGGCTTCTGGCTGTTGATCGCGGTGGTGCTGGCCCATGCCGGCGCTGCCTTCTACCACCACCTGTTCCAGCGCGATGCAACGCTGTCCCGCATGTTGCCGCGCGGCTGGCTCGCCTCCCCTCAGAAGGACTGACCGATGAACCTGAAACTGACCACTCCGGCCGCCGTGGCTGCCGCCCTGGCCGGCATGCTGGCCACCGCCCCGGCGCTCGCTGCGGAGTATGCGCAGGCCCCCGGTGCCGGCTCGATCCTGGTGTTCGCCAGCAAGTACGACGGCGAAGTGTTCACCGGCAGCTTCCCGGGCTTCGCCACCAAGCTCAGCTTCGACCCGGCCAACCCGGCCGCCGGTTCGCTGGATGTAGTGATTCCGCTGGCAGGCGCCAGGAGCGGCAACAGCGACCGTGACTCGACCCTGCAGGGCGCCGACTTCTTCAATGTCGGCAAGTTCGCCACCGCGCGTTACACCGCCAAGGGCTTCCGCGCCGTGGGCAACGACCAGTTCGCCGCCGATGGCACCCTGGAACTGCGCGGCGTCAGCAAGCCGGTCACCCTGACCTTCAGCTGGAAGCCGGGCACCCAGCCGGTACTGACCGGCAAGGCCACGGTCAAGCGCCTGGACTTCGGCGTCGGCGGCGGTGACTGGGCCGATACCAAGACCATTCCGGACGACACCGCGATCAGCACGATCGTGAAGTTCGACGCGAAATAAGACGCATCCGGTGATGCCGTGCCCGCGGCCGGCATCACCGGGCATCGCAACGCATCCGGTAGTGCCGGCCGCTGGCCGGCATCACCGGGAACAGAGGGTTTGCCGGCCAGCGGCCGGCACTACTGATCGACGGCCAACCAGGCCTGCACCGTGGCCGCATCGAACGGCCAGTCCAGCTCGCGCTCGCCGCGCTCGTCGCGCAGCACCGGCACGCGCGTGCCATAGCGCGCTTCCAGCGCCGGCTGGTCATCCAGGAACACCGATTCGAACTCCGGCGCCCGCGCCTTGGCCAGCTCGGCCAGGGCCAGGTCGCACAGGTGGCAATCGTCACGCTGGATCAGGGTCAGCACCAGTCAGGCTCCCGTGGCGGAAATGCTGCGCCGCAGCCATCGGATGGCCCGGCAAGCCGCTAGAATAGCCGCTTGTCCGGTACCCGCAGTTTGGCATCCATGGCTGTCAGCACGTTCGACGTTTTCAAGATCGGCATTGGCCCGAGCTCCTCGCACACCGTCGGACCGATGAAGGCCGCCGAGCGATTCATCCATCGCTGGCTGCTCGACCCGGGCCGCCTGCACGAGGTCGCGCGCATCCGCGCCGATGTCTACGGCTCGCTGGCCTTGACCGGCCGCGGCCATGGCACCGACAAGGCGATCCTGCTGGGCCTGGAAGGCCAACGGCCTAACCTGATCGACCCGGACATCATTCCGGCCACCCTGGAGCGCATCCGCAGCAGCAAGCGCATCCAGCTGATGGGCCAGCACGAGATCGCCTTCGACGAGAAGCGCGATCTCGGCATGAACAAGCGCCAGAAGCTGCCCTACCACACCAACGGCATGCGCTTCACCGCGTACAACGCCGACGACGAAGTGATCGCCACCCGCGATTACTACTCGGTCGGTGGTGGCTTCGTGGTCAACCAGGACGACGCGGCCGATGACCGCATCGTGCCCGATGAAACCCCGCTGCCCTACCCGTTCAAGAGCGGCGACGAGCTGCTGGCACAGACCGCACGCAGCGGCCTGAGCATCGCCCAGCTGATGTTCGAGAACGAAAAGTGCTGGCGCAGCGAAGACGAGATCCGCGCCCAGCTGCGCGAGATCTGGAGCGCGATGCAGTCGTGCGTCACCCGCGGCATCCGCGAGGAGGGCGTGCTGCCGGGTGGCCTGAAGGTCGGCCGTCGTGCACCGGCGCTGTACCGCGAGCTGTCGTCGAAGCCGGAAGCAGCGATGCGCGATCCGCTGACGACGCTGGACTGGGTCAACCTGTACGCACTGGCAGTGAACGAAGAGAACGCTGCCGGTGGCCGCGTGGTGACCGCACCGACCAACGGTGCGGCCGGCGTACTGCCGGCGGTGCTGCATTACTTCGACCGCTTCTGCCCCGGCGCCAACGAACAGCGCGTGTTCGATTTCCTGCTGACCTCGGCGGCGATCGGCATCCTGTACAAGGAAAATGCTTCGATTTCCGGTGCCGAAGTGGGCTGCCAGGGCGAAGTGGGCGTGGCCTGCTCGATGGCGGCCGGTGGCCTGGTCGCGGCGCTGGGTGGCAACCCGAGCCAGATCGAGAACGCCGCGGAAATCGGCATGGAACACAACCTGGGCCTGACCTGCGACCCGATCGGCGGCCTGGTGCAGATTCCCTGCATCGAGCGCAATGCAATGGGCGCGGTGAAGGCGATCAATGCCTCGCGCATGGCGATGCGTGGCGACGGCAAGCACAAGGTGTCGCTGGACAAGGTCATCAAGACCATGCGCGATACCGGCCGCGACATGCAGGACAAGTACAAGGAAACCAGCCGCGGTGGCCTGGCGGTGAACGTCATCGAGTGCTGAGGGCGACCGGCTCCGGCGCGATGGCGACGGGCCACAGGTAGAGTCGACTTTCAGTCGGCTATCGCCCCCAGCGCGGGATTTCCGCGGCCTGAGGGAAGAGCAGTCGACCAACAGTCGACTCTACCCGGTCACCCTTGCCCGTACGGGCGACACCGTCACCGCGTTCCGGTTAGGCTCGGGGCTTCCCCACCCCGGATTGCCCCATGCGCGTGATCGCTGCCGCCCTGCTTGCCTGCCTTCCGCTGGCCGCCCTGGCCGCCCCCACCTACGGGCCTCGGCTGGAGGGTTTCGACTACGGCTATCCGGTGAAGACCTTCGCGCTGGAATCGCAGCGGCAGCCGCTGGAGATGGCCTACCTGGACATCGCGCCGAAGAAGGCACCCATCGGCGTGGTGGTGCTGCTGCACGGCAAGAACTTCTGTGCCGCCACCTGGAAGGAATCGATC
Source organism: Stenotrophomonas sp. CASM106 (assembly GCF_049384825.1). Taxonomy (NCBI): domain Bacteria; kingdom Pseudomonadati; phylum Pseudomonadota; class Gammaproteobacteria; order Lysobacterales; family Lysobacteraceae; genus Stenotrophomonas; species Stenotrophomonas sp. CASM106. The sequence continues at coordinate 54,604 of NZ_JBMRFS010000009.1, read as the reverse complement.
AAGCCACTGGTCGCCGCCGGCTATCGGGTGATCGCCCCGGACCAGGTGGGCTTCTGCAAATCCAGCAAGCCCGAGCGTTACCAGTATTCGTTCGCGCAGCTGGCCGCCAACACCCATGCCCTGCTGCAACAGCTGCAGCTGGGTGACGTCCCGGTGCACCTGGTCGGTCATTCGATGGGCGGCATGCTGGCGGTGCGCTACGCGCTGATGTTCCCGCAGGACCTGCGCAGCCTGTCGCTGGTCAATCCGATCGGGCTGGAGGACTGGAAGGCGCTGGGCGTCCCCTGGCGCAGCGTCGACGCGTGGTACGCCGGCGAAATGAACATCAGCTATGACAGCATCCGCCGCTACCAGCTGGAGGTGTACTACGACGGCAAATGGAAACCGGCCTACGAACCGTGGGCGCGGATGCAGTCTGGCATGTACGAAGGCCCGGGCAAGCAGGCCGTTGCATGGAGCCAGGCGCTGGCCTCGGACATGGTGTTCAACCAGCCGGTGGTCTACGAACTGAAGCACCTGCAGGTGCCGACCACGCTGTTCATCGGCCAGAAGGACCGCACCGCGATCGGGCGCGACCTGGCGCCGCCTGCGGTGAAGGCGACGCTGGGCAATTATCCGGTGCTGGGCAAAGCAGCGGCCGCAGCGATTCCCGGCGCGACGCTGGTCGAGTTCGCCGAACTGGGCCATTCGCCGCAGGTGCAGGACCCCAAGCAGTTCAACAGCGCGTTGTTGAAGGCCCTGAAGTCCCGCTGACCGGCAGGCGTGCCCTCTGTAGAGCCGAGCCCACGCTCGGCTCATGCGGCAGGACCGGGGTTCTGTCAGGAGCAGCCGAGCGTGGGCTCGGCGGTACAGGAACAATGCGATCAACCCACGATCCGCAGCACGTCATCCAGCAACGCGGCCGCAGTGACTTCCGCGCCGGCACCCGGTCCCTGGATCAACAAGGGTTGGCGGCGGTAGCGATCGCTGTGGATGGCCACGCGGTTGTCGGTGCCGGCACCCTGCGCCAACGGATGATCGGCCGGCAGTTCGCGCAGGCCCACCTGCGCACCTTCGCTGTCAACACGGCCAACGAAACGCAGCACGCGGCCGTTGTCACGTGCCTGCTGCCAACGCGCCTGCAGCGGCGCATCCAGCTGCTCCAAGGCAGCCACGGCATCCTCCAGCGGCAACGCTGCCAGCGCTTCGGGCACCAGTGAATCCACCTGTACCTGCGACGCATCCAGCGCCAGCCCGCTGCTGCGCGCCAGGATCAGCAGCTTGCGGCGCACGTCCTCGCCGGACAGGTCCAGGCGCGGGTCTGGCTCGGTATAACCGGCCGCCAGCGCCTCGCGCACCGCCGCCGAGAACGGCGACTGGCCGTCATAGCGATGGAACAGCCACGCCAGCGAGCCGGACAGCACGCCCTCGATGGCATGGATGTGATCGCCACCGGCCACCAGCGCGCGCAGGCTGCTCAACAGCGGCAGCCCGGCACCAACGGTGGCACTGTCGCCATAACGCGCGCCACTGTCGGCACAGCTTTCGGCAATGGCCTGCGCGCGGGCGAGCTGCGCGCCCCGGCCCAGCTTGTTGGCGGTCACCACATGCACGCCGCGCGCCAGCCATTGCACGTGACGGGCGGCCACGTCTTCACTGGCCGTGGCATCGACCACCACGTCGCCACGCTCCAGCCCTTCGGCGCTCGCCCATGGTGGCGAACTGTGGCCATCGCGGGGGGCTCGACGTGCCAGTTCCAAGGGCAGCGCCAGGTCGCGATCGATCTCCAGCGCGGTGCGCGAGTTGGCCAGCCATTGCACGCTGGGCAGTTCCAACCCGCGTGCCTGCAGCGCCTGGTAGCGCTGTACGAAGGCCGAACCGACCGTGCCCGTACCGAGCAGCGCCAGGCGTCCCGCCCCCAGCGCAGGAATGTCAGCGGCGAGTGCGCTCATGCGTCCACCACCTGTTTGCGGCGGGCGGCCGCATCGATCACCGCTTCGGCGCGCTGCAGCGCGGCGCCGAGATCGGCCAGCAGGTCACGCTCGGCCTCGATGCCGACCGACAGGCGCAGCAGCCCTTCGCTGATGCCGGCGGCTGCACGCGCTTCGGCGGTCATCGCCGCATGAGTCATCGTGGCCGGATGTGCGATCAGGCTTTCGACGCCGCCCAGCGATTCGGCCAGGGTGAAACAGCGTAGCCCGTCCACAAATGCACGCACCGCCGCATGCGGATCATCACCGGCGCAGTGCGCCAGTTCGAACGACAGCATCGCGCCGAAGCCATTCTGCTGGCGCGCGGCGATGGCGTGGCCCGGGTGATCGGCCAGGCCCGGGTAGTACACCGCGCCGACCGCCGGATGCTGGTCCAGCAGGGCAACGATCGACGCCGTGTTTTCCTGGTGCACGCGCAGGCGCGCATCCAGCGTGCGCAGGCCGCGCAGGGTCAGGAAGGCATCGAACGGCGAACCGGTCAGGCCCAGCGCGTTGCCCCACCACACCAGCTGCTCGTGCAGCGCCGGATCGCGCGCGACCACCGCCCCACCCACCACATCGCTGTGGCCATTGATGTACTTGGTGGTGGAATGCAGCACCAGGTCCGCACCAAACGACAGCGGCCGCTGCAGCGCCGGTGACAGGAAGGTGTTGTCGACCACCACGAGGGCACCGGCCTTGTGCGCGGCATCGATGACGAAGCGCAGGTCGGTGATGCGCAGCAGCGGGTTGGACGGGGTTTCCACCAGCACCAGCTTTGGCTGCGTGGCCAGCGCCTGCGCCAGCGCTCGCGGATCGGTCAGGTCGGCGGTGACCAGTTCGAAGTGCCCCTTCTTTGCCAACGCGTTGAACAGCCGCCAGCTGCCGCCGTAGGCATCGTGCGGCACCACCAGGGTGTCGCCCGGCTGCAGCAGCGCGTTCAGCACCAGGTTGATCGCGCCCATGCCGGTCGCGGTGATGACGCCGCCGGCGCCGCCTTCCAGTTCGGCCAGCGCTTCACCCAGCAGGTCGCGGGTCGGGTTGCCACTGCGCGTGTAATCGTACTGGCGCTTGTTGCCGAAGCCTTCAAAACTGAAGTTCGACGACAGCACGATCGGCGGCGTGACCGCGCCATGCGCGGTGTCCCGATCGATGCCGGCACGGACGGCGGCAGTGGTACGACTACAGGACGGCTCGTTGGCGTGCAGGCTCATGCGGACTCTCCAGAAGTGCGGAAGGCGGTGGCGAGGATCGCATCGATGCGATCGGTTTCTTTGAGGAAGGCATCGTGGCCATAGGGCGAGCGCAGCACGCGCAGGCTGCCGCGCGGGCCCAGCCCTTCGACCAGGCCGACCAGGTCGGCCAGCGGCACCAGGCGGTCGCCCTCCACGGCCACCACCACGGTCGGCGGCAGGATCGCGGTGGGATCGACGCGGTGCAGGTCGATTGATTCGGACAGGCGCAGGTAAGCGGTCACTGGCGTGCGCGCGACGTACTGCGCACCGGCCGCGTCGAGATAGTCTTCGGCAGCCACGCGCACGCGGCCATTGATGACCTCCGGCGCAGCATCAAAGCGCTCGCCGAACTCTTCCGGGGTGCGGTAGCTGAGCATGGCGAACTGCCGGGCCAGGGCCAGGCCGTGGTCTTCGCCGCACTGCAGCTGGCCCAGCGCGACCGCGCGGCGCTGCAATGCGCGCCAGGCGGCGGCATACGGATGCGGTCGGTGCGCACCGCTGGCCAGCACCAGCTGGCGCACGCGGGCACGATGACGGATCGCGAACTGCTGGCCGACCAGCGCGCCATACGAATAGCCGACGAAGGCCTTCAGCGTGCGGATGCCGAGATGGTCCAGCAGCAGCGCCAAGGCATCGGCCTGGTCGGCGGTATCGATCGGCACATCCAGTGCACCGTCGGCGCCGATGAAGTCGAAGGCCAGCACGCGCAGCTGCTGCGGATCCAGCGCGCGGCCGCTGCCCACCAGGTCTTCGGCCCAGCCCTTCTCGCTGAACTGCGTGTTGGACGCCACGTGGCGATGGGCGGAAATGCCGCCGGCCAGCACCACCACCGGTGCATTGGCCGGACCGACCCACTCATAGCGCAGGCGCACCGGGCTGGGGCCGGCGTGGCGCATCGACAGCACCGCGGCGAACTCACCGCGCTCGGCATGCACGCGGTCTTCGACCGGCACGCTGACGGGGACAAAGGGTTCGGGGCGAATGGCGGTACTGGCGGCGAAGCTCATGGCGGGATCCGGTTGGGGAATCGGCCATCGAGCCTTCGCGGGGCCCGCGTTCGAGATGCACGTGTGGTGCATGGTTCGAACCATCTTTCGGTGGACGCCACGGTCCCCGCAGGATTTGGCACCTACGCAGACGCTTGCGCGCCTGCGGGCTGCCCCGGCTTCAAAGGGCCTGTCCCTCTGCCGGTCTCGATGGTGGGGCCACGATGCCAGCCCTTTCCGGCACTGTCAATCCCTTCATGCGGATAAAGCGATGAATATTCTTGGGACAGCTATGCGAAGGCCATCCCGGTCGCCCTGTTCAGGATCGGGTACAGTCCGGGCGGTCCATTCCGCTGGAAACGCCGATGTCGCGCCTGCCCCTGTCCTGCCTGCTGCTGCCTCTGCTGGCGAGCGCGACCGCACACGCCGGCGACTGGCGCCAGGGCTGGGGACTGGCTCCCCCTTCCGCCCCGGCCACCCGCGCAGGCAGTGCCGAGGGCGCCGCCCCCATGGCCCAATTGCGCCTGCAGCCGGTCGGTACGCAATGGCAGGCCCGGATCGACAACGGGCTGGCAGGGCCGCTGCAGATCCAGCTGCGCGCCGCCCCCGGGCACCCGGTCGAAGGCCTCCCGGTCGAGTCGCTGATCCAGGGCGACAGCAGCCTGGTAGTCGGCCACCTGCCCGCCCCGATCGATGGCCGCATGCTGGATCTGCGCCTGCAGTCGGTGCCGGGCAACCCGGCCGCACAGGCCGAAGATGTCGCCTACCGCCTGCCATTCGATGCGGCGCGCCTGCGCGTGGACCAGGCGCCGCAGGGACGATTCAGCCATGACGACGAGGAGAACCGCGACGCGGTCGACTTCGCACTGCCGGAGGGCACCCTGGTGCTGGCCGCGCGCGAGGGTACGGTGATGCAGATCCAGGATGGCTTCCGTGGCAACGGCCAGGACCGCGAACGCGATGGTGCCCGCGCCAACTTCATCCGCGTGCTGCACAGCGACGGCAGCATGGCGCTGTACGGCCACCTGCAGGCCGGCGGCATGCGCGTGCGTCGTGGCCAGGCGATAGGGGCCGGCCAGCCGATCGGCCTGTCTGGCAACAGCGGCTACAGCAGTGCGCCGCACCTGCACTTCGTGGTGCAGGTCAACCGCGGCATGGGCCTGCGCTCGGTGCCGGTGCGCATCTTCGCCGAGCAGGGCCAGCTGCAGTTCGCCCGCCAGGGCGAGGCCGAAGGCGGTACCGGGCGCTGACCGCCCCCGGCCGGTATAATCGGGCGCTTATCTCTTTGAAAAGCGCCCCGGGCGGGCGCCACTGCCATGTCCGAAGTCGCCAACGAAGCGTCGCGTCGCCGCACCTTCGCCATCATTTCCCACCCTGACGCCGGCAAGACCACGCTGACCGAAAAGCTGCTGCTGTTCGGGGGCGCGATCCAGATGGCCGGTTCGGTCAAGGGCCGCAAGGCTGCCCGCCACGCCACCTCCGACTGGATGGCGCTGGAAAAGGAGCGCGGCATCTCCGTCACCTCCTCGGTGATGCAGTTCCCGTATGAAGGCAAGATCGTCAACCTGCTCGACACCCCCGGCCACGCCGACTTCGGCGAAGACACCTACCGCGTGCTGACCGCGGTGGACTCGGCGCTGATGGTGATCGACGTGGCCAAGGGCGTGGAAGAGCGCACCATCAAGCTGATGGAAGTGTGCCGCCTGCGCGACACCCCGATCATGACCTTCATCAACAAGCTCGACCGCGAGGGCAAGGACCCGATCGAGCTGCTGGATGAAGTGGAAACCGTGCTCGGCATCCAGTGTGCGCCGGTCACCTGGCCGATCGGCATGGGCCAGCGCCTGAAGGGCGTGGTCCACCTGCTGACCGGCGAAGTGCACCTGTACGAACCGGGCCGCAACTTCACCCGCCAGGACTCGACCATTTTCCCGTCCATCGATGCTCCCGGCCTGGCCGAGAAGATCGGTGCACAGATGCTGGCCGACCTGCGCGACGAGCTGGAACTGGTGCAGGGCGCCAGCCACCCGTTCGACCTGCAGGCCTACCGCGAGGGCAAGCAGACGCCGGTGTTCTTCGGCTCGGGCGTCAACAACTTCGGCGTGCAGCCGCTGCTGGACTTCTTCGTCGAACACGCACCCGCACCGCAGGCGCGCTCCACCACCGGCCGCGAGATCGCCCCGGAAGAAAACAAGCTGACCGGCTTCGTGTTCAAGATCCAGGCCAACATGGACCCGCAGCACCGCGACCGCGTGGCCTTCATGCGGGTCTGCTCGGGCCGCTTCAGCGCCGGCATGAAGACCTTCCACGTGCGTACCGGCAAGGAAATGAAGCTGGCCAACGCGCTGACCTTCATGGCCAGCGACCGCGAAATCGCCGCCGAGGCGTGGCCGGGCGATGTGATCGGCATCCACAACCACGGCACCATCTCCATCGGCGATACCTTCACCGAAGGCGAAGCGGTCACCTTCACCGGGATCCCCAACTTCGCCCCGGAACTGTTCCGCCGCGCCCGCCTGCGCGATCCACTCAAGCTCAAGCAGCTGCAGAAGGGCCTGGCCCAGCTGTCCGAGGAAGGCGCGACCCAGTTCTTCCGCCCGCTCACCAGCAACGACCTGATCCTGGGTGCCGTCGGCGTGTTGCAGTTCGACGTGGCCGCCTACCGCCTGAAGGACGAGTACGGCGTGGAAGCCACCTTCGAGCCGGTGAGCGTGACCACTGCGCGCTGGGTCCACTGCAGCAACGAGAAGAAGCTGGAAGAGTTCCGCGAGAAGAACGCGCTGAACCTGGCGCTGGATGCCGCCGGGCACCTGGTCTACCTGGCGCCGACCCGGGTCAACCTGCAGCTGGCCCAGGAACGCTCGCCGGACGTGCGCTTCTCGGCCACCCGCGAAGCGGCGCATACCGTTTCGGCAGGCTGATGCCACGGGGTCGGATCCCTTTCCGGCAGGAAAGGGCTCTGACCCCAGCCAAGGCAAGGCAAGGCAGGCATTCACCCATCATACGGTGACAGGCGTGCACGCATCGCCCATCGCGGCGATGATAGGGGGGTGCGGGTCCCCCTCCCCGCGAACAATGCCTACGCCATGTCCACGACGTCCATTGCTTCGATCCGTGAAGAAATCGCCAGCGCCCTGACCCATGGCCTGGGCGCGGTATTCGCCCTGGCAGCCAGCGCGGTGTTGATCACCCTGGCGGCTATCTACGGCGACGGCTGGCAGCTGGCCAGCGCGATCGTATTCGGTATCGCGCTGTTGCTGCTGTACACCGCCTCCACGCTGTACCACGCCATCCAGCATCCGGTCGCCAAGGGCCGGTTGAAGGTGTTCGACCATTGCGCGATCTATGTGCTGATCGCGGGCACCTATACCCCGTTCACCCTGATCGGCCTGCGCGGTCCATGGGGCTGGGGCCTGTTCACCGCGATCTGGGCGCTGGCGCTGGGCGGCGTGGTGTTCAAGCTGTTCTACACCGGCCGCTTCAAGGTGCTCTCAACGGTGATCTACATCGCCATGGGCTGGCTGGTGGTCGTGGCGATCAAGCCGATGTGGGCCTCGATCGATGGCGGCACCCTCACCTGGCTGTTCGCCGGCGGCCTGTCGTACACGCTGGGGACCTATTTCTACCACCGTGAATCGATCCCGTACTCGCATGCCATCTGGCACCTGTTCGTGATCGGCGGCAGCGTCTGCCACTTCGTCGCGGTCACCATGCAGGTGCTGTAACGGCCGCTCGACGGCAGCGCGTGCACACCATGCACATGGTCGCTTCGCGCCCTGTCCACGAAGAGGGGGCAACCATGGCAGCGTGAATGCTGCCGCCTCCCCTGCCGCAAAGCGCACGCCCCGCTGGCGCCTCCGCCGCCCCGGCCCACGAGGCCGGCGCTGGCTCACGATCCTGATCTTCCTGCTGGCGGCGATCCTGGTACTGATCGCGTTGTGGGACTGGAACTGGTTCAAGGGGCCGGTGGAGCGCGCGGTGCAGGCACGCACCGGCCGCGTGCTGCACATCGGGAACCTTGATGTCGACCTCGGCCGCACCAGCACGATCCGCGCCGATGCGGTCACCTTCGCCAATGCCAGCTGGGCGAAACAACCCGATATGGCCAGCGCCGACCGCGTCGAGATCGACGTACGGGTCTGGCCCCTGCTGCGCGGCAGCGTGCAGCTGCCCGAAGTGCGCCTGACCCGGCCGGACGTGCTGCTGGAAACCGCCCCGCGCAAAGGCGAACCGGGCAACTGGGATTTCCTCGGTGACAGCGCCGGCGGGACCAGCCCCCAGCTCAAACGGCTGCGCGTCGATGACGGTCGCCTGCAGTTCCTCGATGCGCTCGGCCGCACCGATATCCGCGTGGACGTGCGCAGCGGCCAGCCGAAACAGGCCGACGCGGCGCCACCGCTGCTGGTGCAGGGCAAGGGACGCTGGCAGGGCAATCCGTTCACCCTGCGCGGTGGTACTGAATCACCGCTGGAGCTGACCGACAGCGGCCACCCGTTCCGCATCCACCTCGACGGTCGCGCTGGCGCCACCCACGCCGTCGCCAGCGGCACATTGACCAATCCCTTCCAGCTGCGCGTGTTCGACCTGCAGTTCGCGCTCAGCGGCCAGGACCTGGCCGACCTCTACCCCTTGCTCGGCATCGCCATTCCGCCGTCCCCACCCTACGCGTTGAATGGTCGGCTCAAGCGTGACCACGACCTCTGGCGTTACGAGCAGTTCACCGGCAAGGTCGGCGACAGCGACCTCGGTGGCAACCTGCAGTTCGAAGTGGGAGGCGCGCGCCCGCGACTGACCGCCACGCTGGAATCCAGACGCCTGGACTTCGATGACCTGGCCGGCTTCGTCGGTGCGCCACCGAAGACCGGCGGCGGCGAAACCGCCAATGCAGAGCAGAAGGCCGAGGCCGCACGGGTCGCCGCGCGTGCGCGTGTGTTGCCGGACACGCCCTACAACCTCGGCAAGCTGCGTGCGATGGATGCCGACGTGCGTTGGAAAGCCCACCGCATCAACGCGCCGTCATTGCCATTGGACGACATGGATGCACACCTGTTGCTGGATGACGGTGTGCTGCGGCTGGACCCACTGAACTTCGGCGTCGCCGGCGGCGACATCCGCAGCACGATCCGCATGGACGCGCGCCAGCCGCAGATCAGTACCGCGCTGAAGGCCAGTGTGCGCGGCGTGCAGCTTGGCCAGTTGTTCCCCGACGCCAAGCTGGCCGAACAGGCCAAGGGCGGCATCGGCGGCGAGGTGGACCTGAGTGGCCGCGGCAATTCGATCGCCGCGATGCTCGGCAGCAGCAGCGGCAAGGTCGGCCTGGCAATGGGCCGTGGCCATGTCGGCAACCTGGTGATGGAACTGGCCGGCCTGGACATCACCGAGTCGCTGAAATTCCTGGTGACCGGCGACAAGCAGATCCCCCTGCGTTGCGCCTTCGCCGACTTCGGCGTGCGCGACGGCCTGATGACCAGCCAGGCGTTGGCGGTGGATACCACCGACACGATCCTCATCGGCGAAGGCACGGTCAGCCTGCGCGACGAGAGCCTGGACCTGCTGTTGAAGCCACGCCCGAAGGACAAGAGCATCCTGGTGCTGCGCTCGCCACTGCACATCGCCGGCACTTTCAAGGACCCGTCGTTCCGCCCGGACTTCAAGGCGCTGGGCATCCGCGGCGCGGTGGCCCTGGCACTGGGCAGCATCGCCCCGCCGGCGGCATTGCTGGCAACCATCGAACTGGGGCCGGGCAAGGATGCCGACTGCGGGGGGCAGTATGCGAAGTAGGGTTACAGCGTTGTTCGCGGCGCCTGCATTGATGGTGGCTTGAGGGGGACGGGTGACGCAGGCAGGACACGCCGCAAGTACGTCCCTGTAGGCTCGATGGCGCCATCCATGGCGCCAACGGTCCTGCCTGCCTCACCCGTCCCCCTCCTGACAGTTTCCTGCGCGCGCGGAACGAGAGCGGAAATTCAAAGTCAAAAAAAAAAGCAAAGTCAAAAGCTGTTGCCAACCAAGGTTGGCGGCTACCAAAGGCGAGGCACCGCGCATGTACGCACCGCGCTCGCGGAAATGTTTCCAGAGGCGGAGGGCATGGGCGTGCAGGACCGTTGGCGCCATGGATGGCGCCATCGAGCCTACAGGGACGTACTTGCGGCGTGTCCTGCACGCCCATGCCCTCCGCCTCTCCGACGTATCAGGAAGGCGCCGCTTCTGCTTCTGCACTTGCTGTTGGCGGGCCGGCGGGCCGCAGGCCCGCCAGCGAACACCTCACCCCGCCACGATGTACTGCTGCAGCTGGTCCAGCTCGCGCCGCTGCGCATCAATCACCGACTTCACCAGGTCACCGATGGAGATCACCCCCAGCACCTGCGCGCCCTCCACCACCGGCAGATGGCGGATGCGGTAGTCGGTCACCAGTTGCAGGCAATGCTCCACCTGCTCACCGGGCGACACCGTCACCACCTGCGCCGTCATGATCTCCGCCACCGCGGTATCGCGCGATGAACGATCACGCAGCACGATCTTGCGCGCGTAGTCACGCTCGGACAGGATCCCGACCAGCCGCGGCCCGTCCATCACCAGTACCGCACCGATGCCCTTTTCCGCCATCAACCGGATCGCATCGATCACCGCCGCGTCCGGCGCGACCGCATGTACTTCAGGAGACTTGCCATCCAACAGTTGCCGTACCGTCGTCATCTGCCTGCCCTCCGAGGGTGGGTTGCAGGGCCGAGTCTGCCACGGCGGATGCTAGCCACGCGTCAACCAGGTACAACGGCCGCTGCTTGGACTCTTCGTACAGCCGCCCCAGGTACTCTCCCACCAGCCCCAGCGCGATCAACTGCACTCCCCCCAGGAACAGGATCACCGCCATCATCGTCGGCCAACCCGCCACCCGGTCGCCATACAGCGCCGCCTTCACGATCACCCACAGGCCGAACACGAACGCGACTGCGGCGGTTGCCAGTCCCAGGTAGGTGGCAGCCCGCAGCGGCACAGTCGAGAAGCCGGTGATGCCTTCGAGGGCGAAATTCCACAGCCGCCACAGGCTGAATTTGCTGGTGCCGGCCACGCGCGCGTGGCGGTGATAGGGCACGGCAATCCGCTTGAAGCCTACCCAGCTGAAAAGCCCCTTCATGAAACGGTGGCGCTCACGCATCCCGCGCAGGGCGCTCAGCGCGCGCGGGGACAGCAGGCGGAAATCTCCGGTATCGGCCGGAATCGGCGTACGCGACAGGCGACCCATCACCCGGTAGAACATCGCTGCCGTGGCGCGCTTGATCCAGGACTCGCCATCGCGGGCCATGCGCGTGCCGTAGACGTTGTCATGGCCCTCGCGCCAGCGCGCGACGAATTGCGGCACCAGCTCCGGCGGGTCCTGGCCGTCGGCATCGAGGATCATCGCTGCCCCCTCGTGCACCAGATCCAGGCCCGCGGTCAGCGCCGCCTCCTTGCCGAAGTTGCGCGACAGCTTCAGCGCCGAGACGCGCGCATCAGCCTGGGCCAACCCCGCGATCACCTCCCATGTGCGGTCATGACTGCCGTCATCCACATAGAGGATGTGGCCGTCGATGTCGGGCATGCCGTCCAGCACCGCGCACAGCCGTGGATGCAGCAGCGGTAATGCCAGGGCCTCGTTGTAGGCGGCGATGACAAAAGTGAGCCGTTCGCGGGTCATGCCCGGATTGTACATTGCCGGCCAGGCGCACGACCCGTCGCCCGCCGCTCACGCCACGCCTGCCTCAGTCCTCCGACAAGTATGACGCGCCTCCCAGCTGGCGCGCCTGGCGCTGGATCCATGCGGCGCGCCGCTGCACATACGGCCCCGGTGCGGCCGCGTTGTAGCGTCGCGGTGCCGGCAGTACCGCCGCCAGTCGCGCACTCTCGGCCGGGCTCAACCGGGCCGCGTCCTTGCCCCAGTATTTCTGGGCTGCCGCCTGCGCACCGTACATACCATCACCGAACTCGGCGATGTTGGCGTACATCTCCAGGATGCGCTCCTTCGGCCACAGCGCCTCGATCAGCACCGTGTACCAGACTTCCAGGCCCTTGCGGATCCAGCTGCGGCCCTGCCACAGGAACAGGTTCTTGGCCACCTGCTGGCTGATCGTGCTGGCGCCACGCAGGCGCCCTCCCCGGGCGTTATGGTCGCGGGCCTTTTCGATGGCCTGCAGATCGAAGCCATTGTGGTCGGGGAAGCGCTGGTCCTCGGCCGCCACCAGCGAGATCGGCAGGCTCGGCGCCATCTGGTCGAGGTCGCGCCACTGGTAATGCAGCCGATAGGACCAGTCGGCCTCGCCCAGCGCCTCGCCATAACGCCACAGCATCACCGTGGACACCGGCGGGTCGATGAACCGCAGCACCAGCACCTGCAGGCAGCTGAAGGCGGCCAGCAGCACCGGCAGCCACAGCAGCCGCTTCCAGCGCCAGCGTCGCCGGCGCGGTGCGGCCACCTCCGCCACTACCTTGTGCTGCTCTCCCGCTGCCCCCATTACTGGTGCATCCTTCTTCTATCTGGTTGTCGGCGCATTATCCGGCAACCGCCCCCGTTTACGCGCGATGTGAGCCGATGACCGCCAACTCCGATTCCCTGATCCGTTTCCTGCTCCCCGACGCCGGCGTCCGCGGCGTGCATGTGCACCTGCAGGCCACCTGGCAGGAAATCCTGTCCCACGCCGTGTACCCGGACGCCGCTGCCGAGCTGCTCGGCGAGGCCTGTGTCGCCTCGGCCCTGTTCACCGGCCACACCAAGATCGACGGCCGCCTGTCGGTGCAGCTGCGCAGCAGCACTGCCCTGCGCACCCTGTTCGCCGAATGCACCGCGGGCGGCACCCTGCGTGGCATCGCCCAGCTCAGCGAAGGCGCCGACGCGCCGCGTGACCTGTCCAGCCTCGGCGATGACGCCATCCTCGCCATCACCATCGAGAACCCCGGCCTGGACCCGCGCGAGCCGCAGCGCTACCAGAGCCTGGTCGCGCTGACCGCGCCGGAGCTGGACGAGGCCTTCGAGGACTACTTCCGCCAGTCGGAGCAGCTGCCCACCCGCCTGCTGCTGGCGGCCGACCGCAACGGTGCCGCCGGCCTGCTGCTGCAGAAACTGCCGGGCGACGAAGGCGACGAAGATGGCTGGGCGCGCGCCAGCGCCCTGTTCGAGACCCTGGGCAAGGCCGAACTGCTGGCGACCCCGGCCGAGCAGCTGCTGCACCGCCTGTTCCACGAGGAGCGGCCGGAGCTGCTGGGTGAAAAGCCGCTCTCCTTCGCCTGCTCCTGCTCGCGCGAGCGGGTGGCCGGCATGCTGCAGTCGCTGGGGGAAGAGGAGGCCCGAGCGGCCGCCGAGGACACTGGCGCCGTCGAGGTGCGTTGCGAATTCTGCGGACGCGAGTATCACTTTCCATTGACGGAGTTCGGCATACTGTTCCACGGCGCCCAGGGGGCTGTACCGGCGCCTGAACGACTTCAGTGAACGGCAGTCTTGTACCTGGGGAGGATCAAGGCTTGTTAAGAATTCATAAACACCCTAGGATCGAGTTCCCGTCCCCACGGGAACTTCCGTTGTCTGTCCCTGTCTGAACTGGTCCGATGCGTACCTTCCTGCGTCTACCGCTGGCCCTGCTGATCGCCCTTGGCGCGATCACGGGCGTGCATGCGCAGAGCAAGGACACCCGCACCGTGCTGCCGGTCTGGAACAAGGGCAGCGGCAAGGTCGAGGCGCTGCTGTACCTTGAGCCGACCGGCGAACAGGCGGCCGGCGCCCGCTGGCATTTCGGCCGCAACTCGCTGGACGCGGCCTTTGGCCTGTCCTCCGGCGATTCGCTGGGCCTGCTCTGCAACAGCAGCAGCGGCACCAGCATCAGCGGTCTGGCCAGCCATTGCATGCTGGCCAGCCTGGGCGACGAGGATGATCTGAACAGCCGTCGTTTCAGCGGTACCGCCGCGCTGAACCGCGGCAACAGCCGCCTGGGCATTACCGCCGGCACTGGCCGTGAAACCCTGCCCGCCTGGTTGTCGGGCCCGAACAAGACGCCCTCGCTGCGTGCCGAGCAGAACGATCTGACCGTGTTCGCGCAGAAGAACATCGGTCGCGAAGGCTTCGTCTCCATTGCCGGTACCTACGCCAAGGCGCGCCTGGTTCCGCTGGCCGACGCCTCGCCGGCCATCGTCGATCGCTGGGACAGCAAGAGCCTGAGCATCGGCGCCGGTTACGGCAACTTCACCGGCAGCATCATCGGCCGCGTGGTCGACGTCCCGGGCAAGCCCGGCAAGTGGGAAGGCCTGGGCATCGGCCTGACCTGGCGTACCCCGTGGTCCGGCCAGCTCACCGTCGGCGCCGAGAATGTGATCAGCCGCGGCAAGAATCCGTTCTCCCCGCGCAACGAAAGCAACGACGACGGCACCGTGCCGTATGTGCGTTACGAACAGGATCTCTGATCCCGGTAAACAGGCTCAGCAACGATATTCCCAAAGGCGCCGAAAGGCGCCTTTTGCATGTGCAAGCCTGCCGCGCACTTGCGTAACCGGTATCGCCGCTGGGCAATGAAACGCTGCGCACCGACATAGTGAGATACATTTCAATCGAAACTTTTTTCATCATTCTGCGTTAACAAACGAGGCAGAGCGCCTTGACCATGCCGGTAAACTATTGAGTGGCATGGGAAAAGCGCATCTTTACCAAAATCACAGGCTTGATTAACACAGCTTTAATTCTTGGCGAACGCCCGTTACTATCGGGTCAGCCTCGCGATTTGGGAGCGCTTTTTCGCTCCCCCGCCGGGCATTAACCCCAGCCAAGATTTCTTGGAGAGAGAGAGCCAATGAAACTCAAGTCCAGCCAGCTGCGTGACGCAGTTGTGATCGCGCTTGTCGCCGGTGCCACCACCGCGACGGCGCACGCCCAGGAAGCCACCAACCTCGACCGCATCGAGGTCACCGGTTCGCGCATCCGTCAGGTCGATACCGAAACCGCCCAGCCCGTTCTGAGCATCAGCCGCGCTTCGATCGAGAAGAGCGGTTTCAAGACGGTCGCCGACGTCCTGCAGAACATCGCCGCAGCCGGCAGCCCGGCCATCAGCCGTTCCGAGCCGCTGTCCTCCGGTGAAGCCGTCGGTGGCTTCTACATCGACCTGCGCAACCTCGGCGCCGAACGCACCCTGGTGCTGGTCGACGGCAAGCGCCTCGGCGCCAGCGTCAGCGGCCTGCAGGACGTGTCGCAGATTCCGTCGGCCATCGTCGAGCGCATCGACGTCCTGAAGGACGGCGCGTCGTCGATCTACGGCTCCGACGCGATCGCCGGTGTGATCAACATCATCACCCGCAAGAACTTCCAGGGCCTGGAAGCCAACGCCTACGTCGGCCAGTACGGCGAAGGCGACGGCCAGAAGACCAGCTACGACTTCGTGGCCGGCTTCACCGGTGACCGCGGTTCGATCACCATCGGCGCCGAGTACGCCGAAGAAAAGGAAGTGTGGGCCAAGGATCGCTGGTTCAGCCGTTATCCGCGCACCACCTTCCACCCGGCCCAGAACTGGAGCCCGGTCAGCCAGTGGGGCACCATCATCGATCCGGATACCGATGACTGGCTGGTGCTGAACCGCGGTGGCGACTACCGCGACGTCAACCAGTACCACGACCAGGACTTCGCCGGCATCACCGGTGACACCAGCAACTCCAATACGCAGATGCACCTGCTGACGCCGACCAAGCGTCGCTCGGTGTTCGCCAACGTCCAGTACGACCTGACCGACAACATCCGCTTCGTCTCCGACCTGCTGTACACCCGTCGTGAGTCGCAGGCCCAGGTCGCAGGCTATCCGTTGCAGTCGGCGTCGTATGAGCGCCTGGGTGCCAAGTGGGATGCCGACAGCTACTACAACCCCTTCGGCAAGGACATGGGCTTCATGCGCCGTGGCTGGGAAGTGCCGCGCCTGTCGACCAACAAGCTGACCACCTTCCGCTTCACCGGCGCCCTGCAGGGCAGCTTCCAGTTCAATGACAAGTACTTCGACTGGGAAGCCGGCTACATCTACCAGAACTCGGAGAACCAGCAGAGCCAGACCGGCAACTACAACGTGCTGGCGGTCAATGCCGCCACCGGCCCGTCGTTCTACAACCCGGCCACCGGCCGCGTCGAGTGCGGCACGGCAGCAGGCCTGGTCGATGGCTCCAACCCGATCTATGGCCCGGGCGCCGGCGGCTGCCTGCCGTGGAACCCGGCCATTCCGTACGGCCGTACCGGTGACGGTGGCCTGACCGGCAACCCGGATCTGCAGCAGTTCCTGTTCCCGACCACCAAGAACACCGGTGAAGTCACCACCAAGACCTACTACGCGAACATCGCCGGCAGCCTGTTCACCCTGCCCGCCGGCGACCTGGGCTTCGCGCTGGGTTACGAGTACCGCGAGGACAAGGGTTCGTACAATCCGGACGCCCTGTCGCAGACCGGCTACTCGACCGACCTGGCCGCCGGCCCGACCGGTGGTGGTTACGACGTCAACGAAGTCTATCTGGAGCTGAATGTTCCGATCCTGGCCGACCTGCCGGGTGCCAAGGAACTGAGCTTCAACGCCGCGACGCGCTACTCGAAGTACAGCACCTTCGGCAACACCACCAACAACAAGTTCGGCCTGAAGTGGAAGCCGATCGACCAGCTGCTGGTGCGTGCGACCTACGCCGAAGGCTTCCGTGCGCCGACCATCGACAATCTGTACGGTGGCAGCTCGCAGACCTTCGCGTACTTCACCGATCCGTGCGATACCGACTTCGGTTCGACCGGCCAGCCGGGCGTCGCTGCCCGTTGCGCCGCGGCCATCGGCCCGACCGCCAGCACCTTCCGCCAGCTGCGCCAGGGCTACGTGCCGGCCAGCGGTCCGGATGAGCAGACGCCGGACCCGTTCAACGCCGTCTCCAACCCGAACCTGACTCCGGAAAAGTCCAAGTCCAAGACCGTTGGCCTGGTGTGGAGCCCGACCTTCGCCCAGGGCCTGAACATGAGCCTGGACTGGTGGAACATCAAGATCACCAACACGATCGTCACCGACAGCCCGGATGACCAGCTGAACGACTGCTACGTGCTTGGCATCGCCGAGCGCTGCAACTCGTTCACCCGTGATCCGAACCGTCACAACGTGATCAACCTGACCTACGCACCGCGTAACGCCGGTTACCAGGAAACCGAAGGCTTCGACTTCGACGTGGCGTACCGCTTCGAGACCGACAGCTGGGGTACCTTCAACGCCAACCTGCAGAACAGCTACGTCACCAAGAACGTGCTGAAGACCACCAATGCGCAGCAGGTGCCGGTGTCGATCCTCAACGGCTTCGGCAGCAACTTCCGCCTGCGTTCGAACCTGGTGCTGGGCTGGGAGCGTGGCGACTGGGGCGTGACCTGGGGCACCCGTTACTTCTCCAGCGTCAAGGAGCGTTGCTACTACAGCGACGAGTGCAGCCTGCCGGACTTCGGTTCGCCGGATCCGGTGCGCGACCAGCCGATGAACAAGCGTGGTTCGACCATGTTCCACGACGTCCAGGTTTCCTGGAACGCACCGTGGAATGCGACCATCGCCGTCGGCGCACGTAACGTGTTCGACCACTACGGCCCGCAGATGTACTCGGCACCGAACTCGCAGTTCTCCTACTACGGTGGCTACGACATCGGTCGCTTCATGTACATGCAGTACAAGCAGAAGTTCTGATCGGCACTCTGATCAGCTGATGCAGCAACGGCCCCGCAAGGGGCCGTTGTTCTTTGTGGCGCATGGAAACAGCTGGCCAGGCACAACAAAAAAGGCCGCGGTGTCGCCGCGGCCTTGCTTCGCATCACTCCCGGGTGCTCATCCGTTCGGAATCAGCGTCTCGATCAAATGCTCGACGTACGCTTCGAAATCCTCGCGCGCCTGCTTGGGCTGCTGCAGCTGCAACGACAACTGCAGGAAGCCGACATACGCGGCGTAGGCAAGGCGTGCCCGATGACGCGCATCGGTCGAGCTGAGGCCCGCCTGGCGGAACGAGGCGACCAGATAATCGAGGCGGCGCTGCGAGACGCGGTCGATCACCGGCCGCACCATCGGATGATCCAGTGCCTTCAGCAGCTCGCTGTAGATGATGTGCGGCTGCACTTCATGCGCCACCATCTGGAACAGCTGGCGCAGGCGCACGCGCGGATCCGGCACGTCTTCCAGGCTGCCGAACACCTGTTCCTGTTCGAACAGTTCCCAGCGCTCCAGCGCCGCTTGCAGCAATGCATCGCGCGAAGGGAAATGCCAGTAGAAACTGCCCTTGGTGACGCCGAGCCGCCGTGCCAGCGGCTCCACCGCGACGGCGCCGACACCTTGTTCAGCAATCAGATCGAGGGCCGCCTGGGCCCAGTCTTCGGCACTCAGGCGGCTGTTGCGGCCGGCGCGCGGTTCGCCGGCGGAAGCGTCAGGTTGATTCATGGGCTGATTTAACCATACGCCGGGGTTCGTTGCAGTACGCGGTTGCGGTCGAAACCGTCGCAGCCTCCCAGGCGAGGTCCATTCAGGCGACTTCCGCAGCGCACCATACCGTGCAGTATTGACTTCCCCCCGAACCGATCCATACTAGCAAGTATGGTTACGTCCCCACCTCCCGCTGCGTTCCATGACCTGCGCCTGGACGCCGCCCATGGCGCCCGCCTGGCCGCCACCGCCAGCGACCATGGCCGGCGCGGCCGGGTGCTGTTCGCGCATGGCTTCGGCCAGACCCGCCACGCCTGGAATGCCACTGCCCGCGCACTGAATGCCGCCGGCCTGCAGACGCTGGCCTACGACGCCCGCGGCCACGGCGATTCGGACTGGAATGCCGCCAACCTGCCCTATCACGGCGAACAGTTCGCCGATGACCTGATCGTGCTGGCCGGCGAGCAGCCGCGCCCGCCGGTACTGGTTGCCGCATCGATGGGCGGGCTGTTCGGCCTGCTGGCCGAGTCGCGCTGGCCCGGCCTGTTCTCGGCGATGGTGCTGGTCGACATCACCCCGCGCTGGGATACCGCCGGCGTCGAGCGCATCCTCGCCTTCATGACCGCCCATCCCGACGGCTTCGCTTCGCTGGCCCAGGCCGCCGACGTGATCTCGGCGTACATGCCGCACCGTCCGCGCAAATCCGAGCAGTCGCTGCGTGCGCTGCTGCGCGAGGACGGCCGCGGCCGCTGGCGCTGGCACTGGGATCCGCGCCTGGTGGCCGAACTGGCCCGCGACAGCGAACAGCACCAGGACGCACTGGCCGAGGCCGCGCGCCAGGTGAAGTGCCCGCTGCTGCTGGTCAGCGGCGGACGCAGCGACCTGGTCACGCCGCAGACCGTGGCCGAGTTCCTGGCGTTGGCGCCGCATGCGCGCCATGTGCAGCTGCCGCAGGCCACCCATATGGTCGCCGGCGATGACAACGACGCCTTTACCGCTACTGTGTTGGACTATCTGGACGTGTTGCCCGCAGCGGACGCTGCGGCTTCGTCCGCCACAAACGAGCACGTCACCGGAGCACGCTCATGAGCATCGTTCTTCCCTTCCTCGCCCTGCTGCTGGCAGGCGCGTTCGTCGCCTACCACCGCATGCGGCTGGTTACCTGGACGCTGATCAGCGTGGCCCTGCTGGCTGCCTGCTGGTTCATTCCCTACGTCAACCAGACCGCCACGATCGTCGCGGCCGCCGTGTTGGCCGTCATCGCCGTGCCGCTGCTGCTGCCGTTCATCCGCAAGCCGCTGCTGACCGGCCCGATGATGAAGGTGTTCCGCAAGGTGCTGCCGCCGCTGTCGCAGACCGAGCGCATCGCACTGGAAACCGGTTCGGTCGGTTTCGAGGGCGAACTGTTCACCGGTGATCCGGACTGGAACATCCTGCTCAACTATCCCAAGCCGCAGCTGACCGCCGAGGAACAGGCCTTCCTCGATGGCCCGGTGGAAGAGCTGTGCGCGATGGTCAACGACTGGGAAATCACCCACGTCCATGCGGACCTGCCGCCGGAACTGTGGGCCTTCATCAAGAAGAACAAGTTCTTCGGCATGATCATCCCGAAGGAATATGGCGGCCTGGGCTTCTCCGCACTGGCCCACCACAAGGTGATCCAGAAGCTGGCGTCGGTGTCTTCGGTGGTCAGCTCCACCGTCGGCGTGCCCAACTCGCTGGGCCCGGGTGAACTGCTGGTGCATTACGGCACCCAGGAACAGAAGGACCAGTACCTGCCGCGCCTGGCCGATGGCCGCGAAGTGCCCTGCTTCGGCCTGACCGGTCCGTTCGCCGGCTCCGACGCCACCTCGATCCCGGACTACGGCATCGTCTGCAAGGGCGAGTGGAACGGCGAGCAGGTGCTCGGCGTCAAGCTCACCTTCGACAAGCGCTACATCACCCTGGCCCCGGTCGCTTCGCTGATCGGCCTGGCGTTCCGCATGTACGACCCGGATGGCCTGATCGGCGATACCCGCGACATCGGCATCACCCTGGGCCTGCTGCCGCGCGACACCGCCGGCGTTGAAATCGGCCGTCGCCACTTCCCGCTGAACTCGACGTTCCAGAACGGCCCCATCCGCGGCAAGGACGTGTTCATTCCGCTGACCCAGCTGATCGGTGGCGCGGCCATGGCCGGCAAGGGCTGGAACATGCTCAACGAGTGCCTGGCCGTGGGCCGCTCGATCACCCTGCCGTCCACCGCCAGTGGTGGTGCCAAGGCCGGTGCCGCGGTGACCGGCGCCTATGCGCGCATCCGCAAGCAGTTCGGCCTGTCGGTCGGCCGCTTCGAGGGCGTGGAAGAAGCGCTGGCCCGCATCGGCGGCAAGGCGTACAAGATCAGTGCGCTGTCGCAGGCCACCGCCGCCGCGGTTGACCGTGGCGACGTGCCGTCGGTGCCGTCGGCGATCGCCAAGTACCACTGCACCACCATGAGTCGCGAAGTGATCTCGGACATGATGGACGTGATCGGCGGCAAGGGCATCATCCTGGGGCCGCGCAACTTCGCTGGCCGCAGCTGGCAGGCCGCGCCGATCGCGATCACCGTGGAAGGCGCCAACATCATGACCCGCAGCCTGCTGATCTTCGGCCAGGGTGCGATCCTCTGCCACCCGTGGGTGCTGAAGGAAATGAAGGCCGCGCAGGATCCGGATACCCGCGCCGGCCTGCAGGACTTCGACCGCAGCCTGTTCGGCCACATCCGCTTCGGCATCTCCAATGCCGTGCGTTCGTTCTGGTTCGGCCTGACCGGCGCGCGCTTCGGTGCCGCCCCGGGCGACGCCTATACCCGCCGCTACTTCCGCAAGCTGGACCGCTA
Organism: Stenotrophomonas sp. CASM106; assembly: GCF_049384825.1. NCBI lineage: Bacteria > Pseudomonadati > Pseudomonadota > Gammaproteobacteria > Lysobacterales > Lysobacteraceae > Stenotrophomonas > Stenotrophomonas sp. CASM106. The sequence continues at coordinate 33,169 of NZ_JBMRFS010000009.1, read as the reverse complement.
CTCGGCCAACCTGGCGCTGATGGCCGACATCTCGATGATGACCCTCGGCGGCAAGCTGAAGTTCAAGGAATCGCTGTCCGGCCGCCTGGGCGATGTGCTGAGCCACGTCTACATGACCAGTGCCATGCTCAAGCGCTACCACGACGAAGGCGCACCGCAGGCCGACCAGCCGCTGCTGGCCTGGGCCTTCCATGACAGCGTGCACAAGATCGAAGAGTCGCTGTCGGCCGCACTGCGCAACTTCCCGATCCGTCCGATCGGCTGGCTGATGTGGGCACTGATCTTCCCGCTGGGCCGTCGTGCCGAGGCTCCGGGCGATCGCCTGAGCCGTCGTGTCGCCGCCCTGCTGATGGCGCCGAATGAAGCCCGCGACCGTCTGGCCAGTGGCGTGTTCCTGACCCCGTGCGAGAACAACCCGGGCGGCCGTATCAACAGCTACCTGAGCAAGGCGATCATGGCCGAGCCGGTGGAGCGCAAGTTCCTGAAGGCGCTGAAGAGCAAGGGCATCGAGGCGCTGGACTTCAAGGCGCAGCTGGACGAAGCCGTGGCCGAGGGCGTGATCACCCAGGATGAGCGCAGCCTGCTGGAAGAGCTGCGCACGCTGACCCTGGACACCATCACCGTGGACGACTTCGACACCCACGAACTGCGCGCGGCCAGCTACTACGACCGCCAGCACAAGGACCCGCATTCGCAGGCAGCCTGATCGCCCGCGACACGCGTTGCTTCGACGGCGGGCCTCGGCCCGCCGTCGCTTTATCCGCCGACCGGAATACCCACCATGTCCACGCCCCTGCTCTCGCTTTACCACCGGCTGCAGCGCTGGCCCGCCGGCACCTGGCTGTTCTCGCGCGCGGTGTGCTTCAAGGCGCCCTACTTCGCCAGCATCGCGCCACGCATCACCCGCCTGGAACACGGCCGCTGCGAAGGCACGCTGGCCGACCGCCGCAGGGTGCGCAACCACATCGGCACGGTGCACGCGATCGCGATGTGCAACCTGGCCGAACTGACCGCCGGGTTGATGGTCGATGCATCGCTGCCGAAGGGCATGCGCTGGATCCCGAAGGGGATGCAGGTGCAGTACCTGGCCAAGGCACGTGGCACGCTGCAGGCGGTGGCGTTGCCGGCACAGCCGATTGTCGTCGCGGCCGAGGGCTATGCGCTGCCGGTGACGGTGAGCGTGCGCGACCGTGCGGGCACGGAGGTGTTCAGCGCGGTGATCGACATGTGGTTGTCGCCGGCGAAGTAGGTCCCGCGAACGGCGCAGCCCCTCGTGGGTGGACGGTTGATCGCGGAAAGCCCTGGTTAGGCTGGGGACGGTGGGTTCGCGGGGGACGCCGTGAACCCATCCCTGGGGGCTTGGCCGCGAACCCACCGCCCCCAGCCTCGGACGCATCTCTGCGGCGTCCACCCACGCAAGAGAAAAAAGAAGGGCAGAAGCAAAAGCAAAAGCGGCCCACCGGCCGCTTTTTGCTGTTGCTGTTGCTGTTGCTCTTGAACTTCTTTTTCTTCTCCGTGGGCTGGCCGCGCCCTGAAACTGTCAGGGGTGTGGCGTGTGGGCCGTTCAGGGGCGTTGGCGCCATGGATGGCGCCATCGAGCTTACATGGACGTACTTGCAGCGTCCCCTGCACGGCCCACCCGCCACACCCAACACATGACCCGCTCCACGCGACCAACCCACGAGGGGCTGCGCCGTTGGCTGGAAACTACGCCAGCGCGCGAACACCAACGCCAGGATCGCCGGCACCGCCTGGATCATGAAAATACGGCGGCTCACGCTGTACGCGCCGTAGCACCCCGCCACCACCACGCAGGCCAGCGAGAACGTCACCAGCACCGGCTGATCGATCACCAGCCCCACCACGATGCCTGCCGCCAGGAAGCCGTTGTACAGGCCCTGGTTGGCCGCCAGCACGCGCGTGGCCCCGGCCTTCTCCGGCGTGTTGCGGAAGGTCTTCAGGCCCAGCGGGCGGGTCCACAGGAACATCTCCAGGACCAGGAAATAGATGTGCAGCAGTGCGACCAGCAAGGTCAGGGCGAGTGCGATCCAGTACATGTGCGGTTCCTTGGACAGGGAAGGAGAATGGGGTCAGCGCCCTATCCGCGGGAAAAGGCTCTGACCCCGGCAAATCAACGGTCGCGCGGCAGCTTCTTTTCTTCGCGCAGCACGCCGAATGCAGCCAGGGTCATGAAGCCGGCCACCAGCACGCCGCCGATGAACACCACGTGCGAACCGAACAGGGTCAGTGCCTTGTGGATCCAGGTGAACCCCAGGTCCGCGCCGCGGTACACCACGGTGTCGATCGCCGCGCCGGCCTTGTAGCGCCACTGCCGGTCCACGCGCGTGTAGATGGTCTCGCGCGCCGGCTTGGCCAGTGCGAATTCGCTGGCGCGGGTCATCACCTGCACCACCGCGACCATCAACGGCATCGGCGAGGCTGCCAGCACCGAGAAGCCGATCAGGATCGCGAAACCGGGAATCAGCAGCGCCGGCGCGATGCCGTGGCGCGACAGCAGCCAGCGGGTCAGGCCCACCTGCATCAGCAGCGCCAGCGCGTTCACCGCCAGGTCGATGCGCGAGAAGAACGCGGTACTGGCCGCCGGGTCGGTAAACGCCGCGCGCACGATGCTGGCCTGCTGGTTGTACAGCAGCGTGCCGACGCCCACGCCGAACACCACCATCACCGCCAACCAGCGCAGCAGCGGCTCGCGCACGATCAGTTTCAGGCCGTCCAGCACGCTGCCGCCCATCGGTTGCTCGCCGGACACCAGTTGCTGCTCGCGTTCGCGCAGCACCGCCCAATGCCGCAGCCGCCAGATGCACAACAGGCACACGACCAGGAATGCTGCCGAGACCAGCATCAGGTTGGCGATGCCCACGCGCTGCGCCAGCGCGCTGGTGATCAACGGGCCGAGGAACGCGCCAACGGTGCCGGCCGCACCGATGTAGCCGTAGTAGGCACGCGCCTGTGCGTTGGAGAACACGTCGGCCATGAAGCTCCAGAACACCGCCACCGCGAACAGGTTGAAGACCATCACCCAGAGGAAAAAGGCCATGCCCCGCCCTGGCACGTGACTGTCGAACAGTGCGTAGAACCCCAGCAGGGTGACGATGAAGAAGCCGTACACCATGGGAAGGAACACACGCCGCGGGAAGCGGCTGACCAGCCAGCCGTACACCGGCTGCAGCACCAGCATGATCACGAACACGCAGGAGAACAGGAACTGCAGGACGAAGTCCTTCAACGCGATGCCATGGCTGGCGAACCAGGTGATCAGCACGGGCGGGAACACCGTTTCCAGGTCCGCCGAGGCGGCCATGGCCTCACGCACCGGGCGCAGCACGTAGTAGCCGCTGAGCAGGCAGAAGAAGTACAGGAACGACCACCACAGCGCCGGCGACTCGCGCAGCGCCGCCGCCAGGCCCTGCAGCGGCCCCTTGCCCGATGCAGCGCTCATGCAGCGCCCCTCGCCCACAGACGGCGGTTGGACAGCAGCATGGCAGGCTCCGGGGCGGTGAAGCGCGTACGTTAGCCAATGCACTGCAACATCGCCAGCGTGACGCGCCCTCGCGCCTGCGGACGGACGCGACGACCGGCCTGGACGACACGTTCCGATACACACTTTCGGGGCGTCAAAATTCCAACTTTTTCAACAAGATGCGCATTCATCTTCGCTTTGTTTGTGCACAGGGGAAAAGCGGCGCTAGAATCGCCATCAGCAGTCGCGCACGGGTCCAACCGATGAAAAAGAACAGCCTGCGTCGTCCGATCCGTTCGGCGGCCACCGGTTTGCTGGGCATGTTGATGCCCGTTGCCTTGTCCACCACCGCGCAGACACCGCCGCCGTTGCCGCCGATGCCGACCAACATCGAATCCGCGACGGCTGCCACCGTCGCCCACACCCAGCCTGCGGCCTACCGCACCGGTCTGGTGCCGCGCGTCCAGGCGCCGGCGGCTGGCTTCAACGTCGCCAACATCGAATCGATGGCGCAGCAGCTGACCTATGGCGAGCGCGTGCCAGGCATGGCGGTGGCGATCGTGCAGGGCGGCCGCATTCTCAGCGCGCGTGGCTATGGCGTCACCGACGTCAACAACCCGCTGCCGGTCGATGCGCACACCGTGTTCCGCCTGGCCTCGCTGTCCAAGGCCTTCGCCGGCACCATGGCCGGCCTGCTGGTCAACGACGGCACGCTGCGCTGGGACAGCAAGGTCACCGACTACGTGCCGGGCTTCCGCCTCAATTCGCCCGAAGCCACCGACCGCCTGACCGTGGCCGACGTGCTCAGCCATCGCGTCGGCCTGCCGTACAACGCCTACGACCGCGACATCGAAGGCAACGCCGAGTACTACGCGCTGACCCAGAAGCTGGCCAACACCAGCCTGAAATGCCTGCCGGGCGACTGCTACGCCTACCAGAATGTGGCCTTCAGCCTGATCGGCGACGTTGTCTATGCGGCCTCGGGCAGCTTCTACGAGCAGTCGGTCGAGCGCCGCATCTTCAAGCCGCTGGGCATGAATGATGCCAGCCTCGGTCTGGCCGGCATCCAGGCCAGCTCGCGCTGGGCGCGTCCGCACGTGCGCAGCCGCAACGGCTGGGTCTCGCTGACGCCCAAGCCCACCTATTACCGCGTCGCTCCGGCGGCTGGCGTCAACGCCAGCGCCAGCGACATGGCGCAGTGGCTGCTGGCCCACACCGGCCATCGCCCCGACGTGCTGCCGGCACCGCTGCTGGCCACCCTGCATTCAAGCCTGATCAACACGCCGGGCGAGATGCGTTCGGGCTGGCGCCGTGAGCGCCTGCACTCGGCGGGCTACGCATTGGGTTGGCGTACCTTCGACTACGCCGGCCACGACGTGGTGTTCCATGCAGGTGCCGTGCAGGGCTATCGCGGCCTGGTCGCACTGGTGCCGGAACGTGACCTCGGCATCGCCATCCTCTGGAATGGCGAAAGCGGCCTGCCCAGCGGCCTGCTGCCGACCGTGCTCGACTCGGCGCTCGGCCTGCCGGCGCAGCGCTGGCTGGACGTGGACACCGACTTCGGCAGCGACAACCTGATGGCCGAGGGCGCAAGCCCGGCGCAGCAGGACAAGCGCAAGGGCAAGGGCGCCTCGGGCAACCGCGCGGTGGCTTCGCCGCGCTGACCAGGCGGGCTCGACCGTGTGTGCGAAGGGCGGCCCATCGGTCGCCCTTTTTGTTGGCCGTTGCAGCGTCGAGCCCATGCTCGGCTCTGCAGTTCCGCAGCGCTAGTGCGCGAAGTAGTGCATGCCGCCGTCCACTGGAATCACCGCACCGGTGATGTAACCCGCCAGCGGCGAGGCCAGGAACGCCACCAGCGGCGCCACTTCCTCCGGTTCACCAAAGCGTCCGATCGGGATGTTGCGGGCAATGAACGCGCGTCTGCTTTCCTCGGTGGGGTGCAGGCGGTCCAGGATCTGCGCGCTGTTGATGCGCCCCGGTGCAATCGCGTTCACCGTGATGCCCTGCCCCGCCACCTCCGACGACAGGCCCTTGCTCCACAGGTGCAATGCCGCCTTCGCCGCGGTGGCCGCGTTCACCGCGCGCGGTTCCATCGAACCGCTGAAGTTGATCACCCGTCCCCATGCCTGCGCCTGCATGCCGGGCAACAGCGCCTGGGTCAGCCGTCGTGCGGCGGAGAAGTTCAGGGCGATCGCTTCCTCCCAGATATCGTCATCGGCATCGACCGTGGTCGGCCGGGAACCGCCTGCGGCATTGACCAGGATGTCGACACGCTGCAATGCCTCACGGGATGCGTCCGCGATGTACCGGAGGTCGCCGGCAACTGTGACATCGCCGGCCACGATGACCGGTGCGGCGCCGCCTTCGGCTTCGATCCGCGCCGCCAGCGCCTGCAGCGGTGCCCGCTGCCGCGACGTGATGGCAACGCGCACGCCCTGGGCCGCCAGCTGCCTGGCGACGGCGGCACCGATGCCGCTGGCCGCGCCCGTCACCAACGCGGTACGGCCAGCAAGGTTCAAGTCCATGGTGTTCTCCTGTCAGCGTGGCCGGCGAATCCGGTCCGTGCACGACATGCTGTTTGATCACCCCTGATTGATAAACTCCACGCAGGTTTCAGCATTCAACACCCGGGGTGTCAGATGAACCTGCTGGAGAGCATGCAGGTCTACGTGCTGATCGTGGACAAGGGCAGCCTCAGTGCGGCAGCCGCGGCGATGGATATCTCGGCAACGATGGCCGGCAAGCACCTGCGCGCATTGGAAGCCCGGCTGGGCATGCAGCTGTTGAGCCGTACCACCCGGCGCCAGCACATGACACCGTTCGGCGAGGACTACTACGCGCGCTGCAAGGAGATCCTGCGCCTGGTGGAGGAAACCGACGCGCAGGCGCAGCACCAGCAGCTCTCACCGGCGGGCACGCTGCGCATCAGCGCACCGGTGATCTTCGGTACACACGCGCTGGTACCGGCGCTGGCCGAGTACATGGCCCGTCATCCGGATGTCCGGGTCGAAGCCACGCTGACCGATCGTGTGGTCGACCTGGCCGAAGAGGGCTTCGAGGCGGCACTGCGCATCGGCACGCTGGCCGACAGCAGCGTGCTGGTGGCACGAGCACTGGCCCCCTATCGCTTGATGATGTGCGCCTCGCCGGCGTATCTGGCCAGGCATGGCACGCCACGCAGCGTGCACGCACTTGCCGGCCATCAATGCCTGTCGTTCGAACCGAGTGCGCTTGCGCAGTGGCTGCAGGACGACGCTGGCGAGCTCGACCACGTGCCCGACGGCCGACTGCAGATCAACAATGGCGAAGCGCTGCGTTCGGCGGCGCTGCATGGCCTTGGCATCGTCCTGCAATCGACGCTGCTGCTGGCCGCCGATGTCGAGGCGGGGCGTCTGGTGCAGCTGTTCCCGGAATACGGTCAGGCCGGTCGGCCGATGCACGTGGTCTATGCGCACGACCGTTACCACTCCACCCGCCTGCGCAGCTTCCTCGACTTCCTGATGGAGCGCTTTCCAGCGGCGCCGCACGGCTAGCGCCGACCGTCAGCAAGGCGGTCGAGCCTGGCTCGACGCTACGAGTGGCCCATAAAAAAACCCCCTCCCCGCTGGGCAGCCAGGGAAGGGGGTTTCAGGATGCGGCTATCGGGAAGTACTTAGATCAGCGGCGCCGGGGTTGCCGGCAGAGCGACCGGAGCGGCCTTCTTCTTGCGGGCGGCCGGCTTGCGCTTGGCAACCTTCTTCGCTGCCTTCTTCGGGGCAGCCTTCTTGGTGGCCTTCTTCGCGGTCTTCTTCACTGCCTTCTTGGCGGTCTTCTTGACGGCCTTCTTGGCAGTGGCCTTCTTCGCGACCTTCTTGGCCGGCTTGCGCGCCGCGGCCTTCTTGGCAGTCTTCTTGGTGGCCTTCTTGGCTACCTTCTTGGTGGCCTTCTTGGCTACCTTCTTGGCAGCGGACTTCTTGGCTACCTTCTTCGCCGCCTTCTTCACTGCCTTCTTCGCAGTGGTCTTCTTGGCGACCTTCTTCGCAGCCTTCTTCACTGCCTTCTTGGCGGTTGCCTTCTTCGCGACCTTCTTCACTGCCTTCTTGGCAGCGGCCTTCTTCGCGACCTTCTTCACCGCTTTCTTGGCGGCGGGCTTCTTCTTCGCAGCTTTCTTGGTTGCCATGGGATGGCTCCTCGTCAGTGATAGGGAGTTGAAACGCCCAGTTGGATCAAACCCGCGGATGCTGCGTGCGGGGACCGCCGGCGCGTCAGGCGCGCCGTTACGGATGCGGCAATGCCCGCCTCGATCGGCGGAGCGGGCATCGGAACGGGAGTTGCCTTGCATTTCTCCGGGGGAAGCGGGGCCATGTCCACCGTCATCAGGGTCGCGGTGGTCTTGAAGGGGCTGCTTCGCATCGGACGATTGATTCTGCGCACTCGGTTGGGCAGGCAAGGTCTGCTGAGGCGAAACCTAATCACGGTTTTTTTTACTGTCAACAACCCCCGCGAAAAATTTTCACATCCGCGCCTTCCCGGGCGCCGCCGGCGCCACCACTCTGCACGGCCTGCAACGACGGTGGAAGCGGCGCGCACGCACGTTGCCTGCATCGATGCCAATGCAGGCGTTGATCAAAAAACACTTGAAATAAGCACTCCGCGTAGACGGGCGCAGGCAAGGCACAACGGCGTACGCGCATCGTCGGTGGTCACCGGCACCGCCGCCAACGCCAGCACAACGGCGCCGCAACGGGGGCCGAAAAGTTTTCACATTCGAACGCTTCGGCGCGGGGCTGAAACGCGGATTTGCGCAAAACTGCGCACGCCCATCGGCACCGTTCGCCTGTCGGCTGATGCCACGCCGAGGGTGCACAGCGAACCCCGCGTCATGAGTCCGACGCGGTCGCCAAAACAAAAACGGCCACCCGAAGGTGGCCGTTCCAGAATCCGGAAACGACGACTCAGTGGTCGTCGTTCTCCAGGGCTTCGGCGTACGCGTCCGGGTCCAGCAGCTCGTTGACCTCTTCGGCGTTGGTCAGTTCGATCACGAACATCCAGCCTTCGCCGTAGGCATCTTCGTTGATGGTTTCCGGCTTGTCGGACAGGGCCGAGTTGACCTCGACGACCTTGCCGCTGATCGGGCTGTAGACGTCCGAGGCGGCCTTCACCGACTCGACGACGGCGATCTGTTCGCCGGCCTTGGCGTCGGCGCCGACTTCCGGCAGTTCGACGTAGACCAGGTCACCCAGCAGGCCCTGGGCGTGGTCGGAAATACCGACGGTGACGCGGCCATTGCCTTCGACACGGGCCCACTCATGGGACTTGAGGAACTTGAGGTCGCCGGGGATCTCGCTCATGGGACTGCTCCAGAGATATGCAGGGGTGGAAAAAACGGGGCTAGTGTAACCAACCGGCCGCCACTGCTGTCAGTGACGACCGGCACGTTCGGATCAGGCGTCGGCGAGCACGCCGGGCTGGGCCTGGCCTTCGCGCACGAACGGGAACTTGACCACGCGCACCGGCACCTGCCGGCCGCGGATGTCGACGGTGACCTCGCCGAGTTCACCGGCCGGCACGCGGGCGAAGGCGATGCCCTTGGCCAGGGTCGGCGAGAAGGTGCCGGACAGGATCTCGCCCTGGCCGCCAGCGGTGGTCACCGCCTGGCCGTGGCGCAGCACGCCCTTCTCGTCCATCACCAGGCCGATCATCTGGCGCGCGGTGCCGGCGGCCTTCTGCGCCTCCAGCACGTCGCGGCCGATGAAGTCGCGGCCTTCGTCCAGCGACACGGTCCAGGCCAGTGCCGCTTCATACGGGCTGATCTCTTCGTCCATGTCCTGGCCGTACAGGTTCATGCCGGCCTCCAGGCGCAGGGTGTCGCGCGCACCGAGGCCGGCCGGCTTCACGCCTGCCGCCAGCAGGCGGTTCCAGAAGGCGACCACGGCATCCTGCGGCAGCAGGATCTCGAAACCGTCTTCACCGGTGTAGCCGGTGCGGGCGACAAACAACTCGACGCCGTCGTCGGACTGCGCCTGCAGGGCGGCGAAGCGGCCCAGCTTGGTCAGTGCTGCAGGGTCGGCTTCGCGGGCCAGGCCGATCACGATGTCGCGCGCCTGCGGGCCCTGCACGGCGAGGATGGCCAGGTCCGGGCGCTGCTCGACGGAAACACCGAACGGTGCCGCCTGCTCACGCAGCCAGGCCAGGTCCTTTTCGCGGGTGGAGGCATTGACCACCATGCGGAAGAAATCGTCGCCCAGGTAGTAGACGATCAGGTCGTCGATGACGCCGCCGCGCGGATTCAGCATGCACGAGTACAGGGCCTTGCCGGTCACCTTCAGTTTGTCGATCGAATTGGCCAGCAGGCGGCGCAGGAACGGCTTGACCTGGTCACCGCGCAGGTCGACCACGGTCATGTGACTGACGTCGAACACGCCGGCTTCGCGACGCACCAGGTGGTGTTCGTCCAGCTGCGAGCCGTAGTGGATGGGCATGTCCCAACCCCCGAAATCGACCATCTTGGCGCCAAGGGCGCGGTGGGTATCGTTGAGCAGCGTCTTCTGGGTCATGACCGGTCCGGCAGCAGAGGAAACAGGAATTCCCATTATCCCAGATCGGTCGCCCGCAGGCGTGCCGCAGCGCAGCGGTTCGTGGAAGCGGAAGCGCGGCCCGCCGCGCCCTTTCCCTTTCGGGCAAGGCAATGGCTGCGCTCCCCGCAACCGCCTGTTACAGGCGCACCCGCCCACGCAGGATGTCGACGAACATCACCCAGTCACCCATGAATGAATACAGCGGATGCCGGAAGGTGGCCGGGCGATTCTTCTCGAAGAAGAAGTGGCCGACCCAGGCGAATCCATAACCGCAGAACAGCGCGGCCAGCAGGAGCGTCGGCTGGCCGCGCAACACGGCAGCCGCAGCCAGCAGCAGCACCCCGCAGCTGCCGATGAAATGCAGGCGCCGCGAGACCGGGTGGCGGTGCTCGCTGAGATAGAACGGATAGAACTCGCGGAAGCTGGCGAAGCGGGACATGCGCGTGCTCCGGGGGCCGTGGTCACTGCCATCATGCGCCTTACCGGGATGCAGCGCTGCGCGCTTGCGGGGCATGGCCCGGCGGCCGTTGTAGAGCCGAGCCATGCTCGGCTGCCTTGGCCTTTGTAGCGCCAAGCTTGCTCGACTGCTCCCCGGAGAAGCAGCCGAGCATGGCTCGGCTCTACAAAAGGGTGGGCGCGGTCGAGCCTGGCTCGACGCTACACCGGGGGCGTGCGCGGACCGAACATGATCACCGCCATGCCGGCCAGGCACAGGGCTGCACCGAACAGGTCCCAGCGGCTGGGGCGGATGCCGTCGACCAGCCACAACCAGAACAGCGCGGTGCCGATGTACACGCCACCGTAGGCGGCATAGACCCGTCCACTGGCAGTCGGGTGCAGAGTCAGCAGCCAGGCGAACAGGGCCAGGCTGGCCGCGGCCGGCAGCAGCAACCAGACGCTGCCTCCCTTGCGCAGCCACAACCATGGCAGGTAACAGCCGACGATCTCGGCCAGCGCGGTCAGCAGGAACAGGCCAAGCGTCTTCACGCTTTTTCTGCTGCCTTGGCGTGCTGCCACAGCGCTTCCTGCGCATCCAGGTCCAGTGCCGCCAACGCCTCCCCCTGCGCCTCGGCCTGCGCTTCCATCGCGCGGAAGCGCCGCTCGAACTTGTGGTTGGCCCCGCGCAGTGCGGCGCCCAGATCGATATCGGCGTGCCGGGCCAGGTTGGCGCAGACGAACAGCAGGTCGCCCAGTTCTTCCTGCAGGCGCGCCTTGTTGCCCGCGATATCGCCGCGCTCGAATTCCTCTCGCAGCTCCTGCAGCTCCTCGGCCGCCTTGTCCAGCACAGGCAGCGGGCCCGGCCAGTCGAAACCGACCCTGGCCGCGCGCGACTGGAGCTTCACGGCGCGCTGCCATTCCGGCAGGCCACGCGAGATACCGGCCAGTGCGGAGGTGTCCTGCTCGCCCTTGGCGGCACGCTCGGCGCGCTTGATCGCGTCCCAGTTGCGCATCACTCCGTCGGCATCGTCGACGCTGACATCGGCAAACACATGCGGGTGACGGCGCTGCATCTTGTCGCTGATCGCACGTGCGACATCGGCGAAGGCAAATGCCCCCTGCTCCTCGGCCATGCGTGCGTGGAACACCACCTGCAGCAGCAGGTCGCCGAGCTCGTCGCAGAGATCGTCGAGGTCGCCGCGGTCGATCGCATCGGCCACCTCGTAGGCTTCCTCGATGGTGTACGGGGCAATGGTCGAGAAGTCCTGCTCCAGGTCCCATGGGCAACCTCCCTGCGGGTCGCGCAGGCGCGCCATGATGACCAGCAGGCGTTCCAGTTGATGGCTTGCCTCGCTGCCGGTGGCAGGGGTGTCGTGCGCGCTCATGCGGCCTCCAGGTTCAGTCGGACAACCAGTCGCGCCACGGCAGGCTGGTATCACCAAGGGCAATGAAATCGCCGTTCAACAGCGTTTCGCGGCGGTTGTAGCGGAACGGCTTGCCGGTCGCGGCCGACAGCACCGCGCCACCCGCCGCATGCAGCACGCACTGGCCGGCGGCGGTATCCCATTCAGAGGTCGGGCCGAGCCGCGGATAGACATCCAGGCCGCCTTCGGCGATCCGGCAGAATTTCAGCGACGATCCCTGCGCGATGGTCTCGATGCGGCCCATGCGCGCCAGCAGCGCCTCGGTTTCCGGCGAACGGTGCGATCGGCTGGCGGCGACGCGCAGCGGAGCAGTGGCCGGCGTGCGGGTGCGCAGCACGGTGTCGTGCAGACCCTGCCGCCGATAGGCCAGTTCCCCGCGCATGGCATGCCAGACAATGCCGGTGACCGGCGCCAGCACCACGCCGAATGCCGGTGCGCCCTGGTAGATCAAGGCAATGTTGACGCTGAACTCACCGTTGCGCTTGACGAACTCGCGGGTGCCGTCGAGCGGGTCCACCAGCCAGTAGGCGCCCCAGTGGCGGCGCTGCTCCCAGCCCACCTGCGCCGATTCCTCGGACAGGATCGGCAGGTCCGGGGTCAGCTGGCGCAGGCCCAGTTCAATGACCTGGTTGGCGGCCAGGTCAGCTGCGGTGACCGGGCTGTTGTCGTCCTTGGTCTGCACGTCGAAGCCATCGGCATACACCTGCATGATGGCCTGTCCGGCTTCCTGGGCGATGGCGATGGCGGTCTCGCGCAGGTCCGTCGTCAGCTTGATCATCGCGTTCCCTGCAGCCACTGGCGGGCAATGAACAGCGCCGCCAGCGAGCGTCCCTCTGAGAAGTCCTCGCGCAGCATCAGCTGGTCCAGTTCGGCCAGCTTCCACGGCACCACTTCCAGCTCCTCCGGCTCGTCGCCGGCCAGTTTTTCCGGGTACAGGTCGCGCGCCACCACCAGCCACGACTGGTGGCTCATGTAGGTCGGGGCCAGGGTCATCGCGCGCAGCACGTCGACCCGGCGCGCACCATAACCGGCCTCTTCCTTCAGTTCGCGGTCGGCCGCCTGCTCGGGCGTCTCGCCGGCATCGATCCGGCCCTTCACCAGCCCCAGTTCGTAACGGTGCATGCCAGCGGCGTATTCACGTACCAGCAGCACGGTTTCGTCGTCGAGCATCGGCACCACCACCACCGCACCGTGCCCACGGCTGACCAGGCGCTCGAAGCGGCGGCGTTCGCCGTTGGAGAACTCCAGGTCCAGGTGCTGGCGCTGGAAGGGGCCGTTCTCCTCATCGGTGATCCGATGGATGATCGGCAAGCGACGGCCGGCACGGTCATCGTTCATGCGGAATCTCCGCGGCGACCGGCGGCTGCGCCGGGGCCGATAGAATGTGCAGGCAGCAACATGTTCATGAGCCCGAAATGCTAGCAGACCCAACCCCCTCCCCGCTGGCCCGCCACTGGCGGCAGCGCGACCTGCAGGTGCTGTGGCACCCGTGCACGCAGATGCGTGAGCATCCGGACACCCTGCCGCTGGTACCGATTGCCCGTGGCGAAGGCGCATGGCTGATCGACCACGACGGCAACCGCTATCTGGACGCGGTCAGCAGCTGGTGGACCAATCTGTTCGGTCATGCCGAACCGCGCATCGGGGGTGCCATCGCTGCCCAGGCCGGGCAGCTGGAACAGGTGATGCTCGCCGGTTTCGGCCACGAGCCGGCGATCACCCTGGCCGAACGCCTGCTGGCACTGGCGCCACGCCAGGCCGGCCGCGAACCGCTGGCCAAGGTGTTCTACGCCGACAACGGATCCGCCGGCGTGGAAGTGGCGCTGAAGATGGCCTTCCAGTACTTCCAGAACCGCGGAGAGCCCCGGCGCACGCGCTTCATCGCGCTCGAGAACGGCTACCACGGCGAAACCCTGGGCGCGCTGGCGCTGGGTGACATTCCGCTGTACCGCCGCGTCTATGCGCCGCTGCTGGCCGAGGGCCTGTTCGCGCCGTCGCCCGATGCCTACCTGGCCGAACCGGGCCAGAGCGCGGCCGATCGCGCACGGCAGGCGGCCGATGGCCTGGCCACGCTGTTCGACCAGCACCCGGGCGAGGTCTGCGCGGTGATCCTGGAACCGCGCCTGCAGTGTGCCGGCGGCATGCGCATGCATGACCCGGTCTACCTGCAGCGCGTGCGCGAACTGTGCGATGCCCATGGCGCGTTCATGATCGCCGACGAGATCGCCACCGGCTTCGGCCGCACCGGCACCCTGTTCGCCTGCGAGCAGGCCGGGGTGATGCCGGACCTGATGTGCCTGTCCAAGGGCCTGACCGGCGGCTTCCTGCCACTGGCCGCCGTACTGGCGACGCAGGCGCTGTATGACGCCTTCCTCGACGACTCGCGCGAGCGCGCCTTCCTGCATTCGCACAGTTACACCGGCAACCCGCTGGCCTGCGCCGCGGCGCTGGCGACGCTGGACATCTTCCGCGACGACGATGTGATCGCGCGCAACCGGGGCATCGCCTCGGTGATGGGCACGCTGGCGGCACCGTTTGCCGACCACCCGCACGTGGCCGACGTGCGCCAGGCCGGCATGGTGGTGGCGTTCGAGCTGTCGCGCGACGGCAACAAGCGCACGCCGTTCGACCCGGGCCTGCGGCTGGGCCTGCAGGCCTACAAGGCCGCCCTCAAGCGCGGCGTGGTGCTGCGCCCGCTGGGCGACGTGCTGTACTGGATGCCACCCTACTGCGTGGACGACGAACAACTGGAGCTGCTGGCGCACACCACGCTGGCGGCCATCGACGAGGCGATTGCATGCGCGTGACCCGCTGCCCCATCGACCTGGCGCTGCACAGCGGCCAGACCGTGACCCTGCCGGAAGACACCGCCAACCACCTGGTGCGGGTGATGCGCCTGCGCGAAGGCGATACCTGCGTGCTGTTCAACGGCGATGGCCACGACTACAGCGCGACGCTGACCGTGACCGGCAAGCGCGAGGTGCAGGTCCGCATCGACGCCGTGCAGGCCATCGACAACGAATCCCCGCTGGCGATCACCCTGCTGCAGGGCATCGCCCGTGGCGAGAAGATGGACCTGATCCTGCAGAAGGCCACCGAGCTGGGCGTGGTCGCGATCATTCCGGTCAACGCCGAGCGCACCGAGGTGAAGCTGGACGCGGCACGGGCGGAAAAGCGCGTGGCGCACTGGAACAACGTGGTGACCTCGGCCTGCGGCCAGTCCGGGCGCGCGCGCATTCCGCCGGTAGGTTCGCCGCTGTCGCTGGCGCAGGCTGCGGCGGCGCTGCCAGCCGATTCGCTGCGGCTGACCCTGGATCCGCAGGGAGCACATCGCCTGTCGACGCTGGAAGCCGCTCCCGCTGGCGGCATCGTGATTGCAATCGGCCCGGAAGGCGGCTGGTCGCCACGCGACCGCGATCAACTGGCCGCAGCAGGATTCCAGGGGCTGCAACTGGGGCCGCGGATCCTGCGCACGGAAACGGCCGGACTGGCCGCGATCGCGGCGTTGCAGGCGCGGTTGGGCGATCTGGGGTAAGGCTGATTCGTGGTAGTGCCGGCCGCTGGCCGGCATCCACGGGATCATGAGGTTGCCGGCCAGCGGCCGGCACTACCAGCTACCCGACCGGCGGATTGCCGATCAGGCCGCCAGCGAATCCAGCGCCGCTTCCAGTGCATCCAGGTTCGGCAGCAGCGCACTCTGTTCACCCAGCAGCACGCGCATGTGCACGATCTGCGGCAGGGTTTCTTCGGAGGCGTCGGCCAGCAGGCCGTCGCGCGGCACCGAGATCAGCTGCGGGAAGTTCTGCGTCAGCAGCGCGTAGTACGGGCGCTGCGCGTTGCCGCTGAGGGACTTCAGCACCACCACCTTGTTGTGGCCGGCCACCGTCTCTTCGCCCAGCCCGGAAAGGCGTGCGAACGACACCAGCGGCACCTGCCAGCCGTGCCAGCCGATCTCGCCAACCAGCCAGCGCGGCGCATCGGAGACCGGCTGCACCGGTACGCGCGACATCATTTCGGCCACGGTGGCATTGGGCAGCAGTACGCGCTCGTTGCCGGCCTGGATCAGGACGCCGCGGATTTCGTCGTTGCTGGCGTAGCTCATGGTGCCTCTCCGTTGTCGTCCTGCTCACCCCAGCGCGCGGCAATTGCCTGCGCCAGCTCCTGCGGTTCACCGGCCACCATGCCGGCAGCAACCACGGCGGTGGCCGCAGCCGGGTCGTAGCAGCCCTCGCCTACCTGCCCGGCCACCCACGCACCGGCGGCCGCCAGGTCCAGCGCCGGGCCGACATGGGCCAGGTCGGCACCGCTGAGCAGCACCAGCGCGGTGTGTTCGGCCGGCAATGCAGCGAGCGAAATACCGGTGGCATCGCTCTGGAAATGCAGGCCATCGCTGGCCGCGCGCACGCCGATATCATCAGCCAGCACGTGGACCTCGCCCGGCGCGGCGCGCTGGCCGGCCTCGGCCAGCTGCACCGGCAACGGCGAAACACGCGACATCTGCTTGACCAGGTTGCCGTAGCGGCCACCGTCCAGGCGCATGTGCACCAGGACCGGCACGCTCAACGACGCGGGCAGTGCGCCGAGCAGGCGACGCAACGCATCCGGGCCACCGATGCCGGCCAGCACCAGCAGTGATGCGGCGCGCGCACCGGCCGGGGCGGCGGCATCCAGATCGACCAGGGTCAAATGATCGGTATCGAAGGAGGGCTGCGGCGCGGCGGCCGGCGCCGCCACTTCTGCCGGTGCCGGCGCTTCGATCGATTCTTCGACCAGCGACCAGGCGGTGTGATCGAAGGAGATCGGCGGTGCCGCAGGCGCCGCCGGTTCGGCCGGCGCTTGCGGCGGCGAAGGCGGATCCCGTGGTTCGGGCACGTCCGGCTGCAGTGCCGCCAGGGCCTGCTCCAGCGCGATCGGTTCGTGCAGGTGTGCCGGCGGCGAGTACAGACCGTCGGCCGGAACGTCATCGGCCCAGCTCAGCGCCTGCGCCAGATGCGGCTGCAGGGCTTCTTCCTGCGGTGCCGGCGCGGGCGCCGGATGGCCGGGCTCCAGCTGCAGGCTGGGCTCTTCCTCGGCACCCGGCGGCAACACCTGCTGGTGGCCGTGCAGCTTGGCGGCCAGATGGCGCCCCCAACGCTGCGCCTCCCAGCCGTCGCGGCGCGCGGCCAGCTCGGCCTCATCGAACACCAGGGTCAGCCCCGGTGCCGAGAGCACGGCGTCCAGCCGTTCCAGTGCGTCCTCGATGGCCGTTTCCAGCGCGATCACCACGAACTGCGGATCCGCAGCCTGCAGGACCTGTGGCTCCAGGCCGTTCGGGTCATCTTCCAGGACCAGCTGCACATCTGCGTGCGACAGCGCCTCGCGCAGGCGTTCGCGCGCCGCACCGGGGCGGGCCAGCAGGGCGACGGCCGGGGCCGGATGGGTTTCACTCACGGACACGGGCGATCCCCAGCAGGTCGTACACGTTACGCATCAGGTCCAGTTCCTGGTACGGCTTGCCCAGATAACGCTGGACACCGATCTCGAAGGCGCGCTGGCGGTGCTTGTCGCCGCTGCGCGAGGTGATCATCACGATCGGCACATCCTTGTAGCGCGGGTCGGCGCGCATCGCCGTGGCCAGCTCGTAGCCGTCCATGCGCGGCATCTCGATATCCAGCAGCATCAGGTCCGGCACGCGCTCTTCCAGCCGCTCCAGTGCTTCCACGCCGTCACGGGCAACACTGACTTCGAAGTTGTGGCGTTCCAGGATGCGTCCGGTCACTTTGCGCATGGTCAGCGAGTCATCGACCACCATCACCAGCGGCACCTGGCGTTCGTCGCGCGGTGCATTGGCCAGCACCGGTGCGGTCGGATTGGCGAGGAAACGGCGCACCAGCGGCGCGACGTCCAGGATCACCACCACGCGGCCATCGCCGGTGATGGTGGCACCGTAGATGCCCGGTACCGATGCGATCTGCAGGCCGACCGGCTTGACCACGATTTCGCGGTTGCCCAGCACCTGGTCGATCGCCACGGCAGCGCGCAGGTCACCGGCACGCACCAGCAGCAGCGGCACCTGGTCCTGGCCATCGGCGCGTGCCGGGGCCTGCCCGACCAGGCTGCCGAGGTCATACAGCGGATAGTCTTCGCCGCTGTAGCGGTAGCTGCTGTCGGCGGCCTCGAAGCGTTCGCGTGACAGGCGGCCGATACCACTGACCGAGGCCACCGGCACGGCGAAGGTGGTTTCACCGATCTGCACGAACACCGCCTGGGTGACGGCCAGCGTCTGCGGCAGGCGCAAGGTGAAGCGCACGCCCTGGCCACGCACCGACTGGATGTCGACCGAGCCGCCGAGCTGGCGCACTTCGTTGCGCACCACGTCCATGCCCACGCCACGACCCGCCAGCTGGCTGACCTGGTCGGCGGTGGAGAAACCGGAGGCGAAGATCAGGTTGTCCAGTTCCTGCTCGCTGGGCTGCGCATCGGCGGCCAACAGGCCACGATCGATGGCGCGGCGGCGGATCGCTTCGCGGTCCAGGCCAGCACCGTCATCGGCCACTTCCAGCACGATTTCCGAGCCTTCACGGTGCAGGCGGATGGCGACTTCGCCCTCCTCCGGCTTGCCGGCGGCGCGACGCTGTTCCGGCGCCTCCAGGCCGTGGGCCACGGAGTTGCGCAGCATGTGTTCGAGCGGCGCGACCATGCGATCGAGGACATTGCGGTCCAGTTCGCCGTGGGTACCCTCCAGGGTCAGGTGCACCTGCTTGCCGGTATCCATTCCGGACTGGCGGACCACGCGGCGCAGGCGCGGCACCAGGCCATCGAACGGCACCATGCGCGCGCGCATCAGGCCATCCTGCAGCTCGGAGCTGACGCGCGACTGCTGTTGCAGCAACGAATCGTACTGGCGTGACAGATCGTCGAGCACGCCCTGCAGGCCCCCGAGATCGGCCGCCGACTCGTTCAGTGCACGGCTGAGCTGCTGCAGCGTGGAGAAGCGGTCCAGTTCCAGCGGATCGAACTTCTGATCGGCCTGGTCCTGCTCACGCTGGTAGCGGGCGACGATCTGCGCCTCGGTTTCCAGGTCGAGCCGGCGCAGCTGGTCGCGCAGTCGCGCATTGGTGCGCTCCAGCTCGCCCATCGCGCCGCGGAAGGCACCAAGCTGCTGTTCCAGGCGCGAGCGGTAGATCGCCACTTCACCGGCATGGTTGACCAGGCGGTCGAGCAGATCCGCGCGCACGCGCACCTGTTCCTGCTGCGGGCGCGCCAGCGGATCTTCATCGATCACGCCTTCGGCCGGCAGCGGTGCCGACAACGGCGCATCGAGCAGCGCCGGCGCCGGGCCGGCGACCGTTGCCGACGCGGTTTCTGCAACGCTCGCCACGTCCGCTGCGCCTGCGGCAGCCGCTGCTGCTGCGGCAATATCGGTGGTGGTACGCACTTCGAACGCATCGACCAGCTCCTGCGCCGGTTCCACCACGCGGTGGTTACCGGTGCGGGTCAGCAGCTGGTGCAGGCGATCGAATCCGCGCTCCAGCAACTGCACATCGCGGCGTTCGATCTCGGTGCGACCGGCGGCGACCGCCTCCAGCAACGATTCGATGCTGTGGCCGAGATCACCGATGGCGTTGATGCCGGCCATGCGTGCGCCACCCTTCAGGGTGTGCAGGTCACGCTGCAGGCCGGCCAGCACCTCGCGGTCCTGCGGTGCATCACGCAGCTCGCTGATCAGGCCATCGCAGTGGTCGAGCAGGTCCTTGCCTTCCTCGACGAAGATGTCGACCAGCTCGCGATCGTAGACGCTGAAGTCGAGCGTATCGGTGCTGTCTTCCGGCACCGGCATGGCAAGGATGTCAGGTGTCACGGCTTCAAGCACGTCGGCTTCGGGCGCGCTGGCTGCCACGGCATCCGATACCGCAACCGCATCGACATCGGCAGCTTCGGCGTGGACCTCCGCCTGGCCCGGCGCGTCTTCCAGTTCGAAGAAGCGAACCGGTTCGGCGGTGGCCTGCGCTGCGGCCTCCGCGATCTCCTCATTCACCGTCGCCGGGGACGGCTGATCGGCGCTCTCTCCTTCACCGATCGCCGCCTCCCCGCCGACGTCCGCATCCTCGGCAAAGGCTTCCGCCTCGCCCGGCGCGAGTTCGCTGGCCTGCAGGCCGAGCACGGGCCATTGCCCGTCGTCGGCCAGGGGCTGCTCTTCGTCGATCACGTGCAGGCCGGCCTCGAGCGCGGCTTCCAGCGAGACCGGTTCTGCAAACCCCGGCGCAGCCATTTCATCCTGCAGGCTCGACAGCTCGCTGTCGAGTGGCAGTGCAGCAGGCATTTCGAACGCCGTGGCATCAGCGACGTGCGCGTGATCGGCCGAGGGCGCATTCAGGTCAGATGCGACGGCTTCGACAGCGGCCGGAGTCTCTTCGGCGTCGCGGTCGTCAACCGGCAGCGCACTGGCATCCAGGTACGGCGACAGATCATCCACGACGGTCAAACCGGCATCGTCGGACAACCGCAGCACGCCTTCGGCCTCCGCCTCGACACCGGCTACGGCAACGGCTGGAACGTCGTCGGCCACCTGGATCGATTCGACCACCGGCAGCGACGCATCCTCCTCACCCGGTACGGACGGCCATCCGGCATCGAAGTAGCGCGAAAGATCATCGCTGGCCGTCAGCTCACCGACCTCCAGCCCGGCCTCGATCGCCACGTCGGCGACCGGGGCTTCGGCAGTATCGGCACGTGCTTCCGCGTCCTGCTCCGGTGCGGCAAACGAATGCGGCACCGCATCGGATTCAAGCGCGACGGCTGTCGATGCATCCGCGTCCAGTTCCACCGGCGGTTCGTCATCCAGCGCCAGATCGTCTTCTTCGTCTTCCAGGCCCACCATCGGCCAGCGCGCTTCCGGCAACGCGCCAGCCAGCGCCTGCAGGCGCTGCGCGAGTACCTGTTGCGGCGCGATGCGCGGCTGTTCGGCCTGCAACGCTTCCATGGTGGCGGTGATCGCCTGCGCAGTCGCATCCAGGGCGGCTACGCCTTCATCACCCGGGACCACCTCGGCGGCCAGTGCGCGCTTGATGTAGGACTCCGCGCCGCCGGTCACCGCCGTGATCTCGGGCACTTCGGTCATCGCGAAGGCGCCGTTCATGGTGTGCACCGCGCGCAGCAGTGCATCGCTGACCGGTTGCGGCGCCTGCTGCGCCGAACGCAGCCAGTCCTGCAGGGTGGCCTGGTGGACTTCCACCTCGGCCTCGAGAATCTCGCGCAGCACGCTGTCGATGTTGGCCGGCGTACCGGCCACTTCGGCCTCCACGTCGGTATCGGCCGGCGCCGAGGCGGCAGCCTCCGCGTCGAGAATGCGGCTGATCTCGTCTTCGCCGTCAGCTTCAGCAACCGGTACAACCGGCGCAGCCGCACCCGGCAGCGGTACGTAGTAGGTTTCCTCGCCTGCGCCGACACGATCGGCAATGGCCTGCATGGCCTGCAGGTCGACGCTGATGCGCTGGCCGTGGCGCAGCGCTGCGTTCAGCTGTGGCAGCGCCGCATGTGCGTTGTCGACCATCGCCAGCACCGCCGGCGAGGCGGCGCGGCTGCCATCCAGCACGCGGTTGAGCATGCCTTCGATCTTCCACGCGAACTCGCCCAGCGTACGTGCGCCAACCAGGCGGCCACTGCCCTTGAGGGTATGGAAGATGCGGCGGATCGGGCGCAGCCGGTCCATGTTGTCCGGCTGCATGCGCCACGCCGGCAGCAGCGTGCCCAGATTGGCGAGCTCGTCGTCGAACTCTTCCAGGAACACCTCGCGGATGTCCTCGTCGATGTTCTCGGCGTCGTCGTCGAAGCCGGCGTCGAAGCCCGTAGTCGCGTCGGCATTGGCGTCGGCGCCGGTCGCAACGACCGCCTCCGGTGCCGTCGCGGTGGGCATCGCCTGCGGATTGAAGCCGGCAGCGGCTGCACTCAGCTCGGCGAAGAACTGGGCATCGGCTTCGCTGAAATCGATCGGCGCGATGGTGTCGATATCGATCACCGACACGGCCGGCGCCGACGTTTCCGCTGCCGGGGCGGGCGCTTCGATCGACGGCGGCGTGATCGACGATGCCGGCAGGTCATCCGGAGCCTCGTCCACCCTGACCTCCGCCGCAGGCGATGCATCGGCCAGCGGCGGCGCCACGGCATCGACGATCTCCAGCGACGGATGCAACCCGGGGTCATCGTCCAGCGACAACGTTTCCATCGCATGCAGCGACAGCACGTCGTCAGCGTTGTCCAATGCATCGGCGTCGAAGCGGAACACCACGTCGTCGGCCTCGGCAACCGCGCCCTGTTCGGCCGCTACCGGATCGAACACCGGCGCAGCATCGAATCCGGTCACGGGCGAAACCATGCTGTCCGTCGTCTCGTCGATCGCAGGCGCTGCGCTTTCCTCGAGCACCTGCGGCGCCTCGGACAGCGACCACTGCGGTGCATCGGCGTGATCGCTGTCGGCCAGTTCGAAGCTGACGGGATCGAAACTGGCGAACGTCGGCGCGCGTTCGTCGCCGGCGGGCGCGGCCGCCTCGGCTTCGGGGTAGAACGGCGCCAGCTCCCACTGCGGGACATCAGGCGCTGGTGCGCTGGATGCGGCGAAGACCAGCGATGCCTCGGCATCATCCTGTGTTGGCAGCGGCGAGGCGCCAGCATCCAACGGGCTGGCGGCCACGACGCCCGCGCTGCCCAGCGCGCCGAACATCAGGCTGTTGTCGGGCACCCTCGGTGCCGGTGTGGCCGGCGGCGGATCGAAGGTGAAGTCCGGCAGCGATACCGGCACGTCGCCGGCCGCGGGCGCAGCAGGCTGCACCGGTACCTCGATGCGCTCGGGCTGCAGCGGCTCGACCTGCACCGGCAGCGGCTCACGTTCGATCGCAAGCGCTGCCGGCGCTTCCGGTGCGGCGGCGTTGCGTTCGGGCAGCGGCCAGTAGCGCAGTGCCTCGAGGCTGCTGCGGGTGATTTCGAGGATGTCTTCGCGGCCCGGGCGACGATCGCGCAGGGCTTCCAGGTAGTACTCGAGGCTGGCCATGGCATCGGCCAGGGTGTCCAGCTGGCGGCCGCTGGGCACGCGCTGGCGGCCGATCAGCTCGGCCTCGATGTACTGCTGCACGCCACGCAGGTAATCGGCGGCGGTACCCAGGTCGAGCATGCGCAGCGCGCCGGACACATCGCCCAGCAGGCGCGGTACATCCTGCAGCTCGGCATGGTTCCAGCTGGTTTCGATGAAGGCGACGAAATGCTCGCGGGCGGCAGCGAAGTTGGCGATGGCTTCATGGGCCAGCACTTCCACCGTGCGCCGGTTCTCCACCGCGCTCGGATCGTCCTCGCCACTGCCGCCGGCGCCCAGATGGGCAACCTGGTCGTCCAGCGAGGCATCGACGTACAGCAGCGCACCGGCGATATCCAGCAGCAGGTTCTCGTCGATCTGCTGGCGCCCCTCGACCACGCCACGCAGCGCGTCGCGCTGCTGCACGACCACGCCGCGGGCCACGCCCAGGCCCATCATGCCCAGCGTGTCGGCCACGGCGCCCAGTTCGTTGGCCTGGGTCTGCAGCTGTTCCGGTGCACCGCCGGTGCGCAGGTGCAGGTCAAGCGCATCCTTGATGCGCAGCAGTTCTTCCTTCACTGCGCTGCCGACGGTATCGAGCAGCTCGCGGTTGCGCCCGCTCAGGCTGCCCCGGGCATGGTCCAGCTCGGCCTCGGTGGCGGTGATGCTGTCCGGCGCAAAGGCCAGCAGCACGCTGTCGTTGACGCCTTCTTCGCCACGCGACGCGCGGATCTCGTTGAGCAGCGGCATCAGCACGATCGGAATGTCGCGATGGCCGTTCTGCAGGCGCTCCAGATAGTCCGGCAGCAGCACGCTGCCACGCATCAGGGTCGCACAGGCTTCATCCCGGTCGGCCACCTGGCCGGCGCCGATGGCATTGGCCAGCTGCTCCAGCTCTTCGGCCACCATCGCCGGGGCATACAGTTCAACCATGCGCAGGGTGCCCTGCACCTGGTGCAGGTAGCCGGCGCAGATGCGCATGCGGCTGGCATCGCTCGGGTCTTCCGCGTAGTACTCGACCTCGTTGCGCACCTGGCGCAGGGTCTCGTCCAGCTCGGGCTTGACCCAGCCCAGCGCTGCGTGGCTCATCGCATCGCGCAGACTGCTCATGGACGCGCTCCGTTCGCCGCCGCGCGGTGGCCGCGCGGATTCTGGCGTGGGGAATGGAAATGCTTCATCGACTGGTTCCTTGCTCGCCGCCCTGCCCGCGTCACGCCGGCAGCTTGAAGTCGGCGACCGAACGGCGCAGGTCCGCCGCCAGCTGCGCGAGGTGGCCGATCGACTCTGCGGTCTGCCCGGCACCCTGCGAGGTCTGGCCGGTGATCTGCCGGATCACGCCCATGGTGCGGGTGATGTCCGAGGCCGCGGCCGACTGCTGCTGGGCGGCGATGGAGATGTTCTTGATGAGGGTATTGAGGGCGTTGGACACGCGCTCGATCTCGGTCAGCGCGGTACCGGCGTCCTCGGCCAGGCGCGCACCGGACACCACTTCGGCCGTGGTCTGCTCCATCGAGGTGACCGCTTCGTTGGTATCGGCCTGAATGGCCTGCACCAGGTTTTCGATGCGTCGGGTCGCACCCGAGGTACGTTCTGCCAGGCGCTGCACTTCGTCGGCCACGACCGCGAAACCGCGGCCCGCTTCACCTGCCGACGCCGCCTGCACCGCCGCGTTCAGCGCCAGGATGTTGGTCTGCTCGGAAATGTCATTGATCAGTTCCACGATCGAGCCGATTTCCTGCGACGACTCGCCCAGGCGCTTGATGCGCTTGGAGGTTTCCTGGATCTGGTCGCGGATCTGGTCCATGCCCTGGATGGTCTCGCGCACCACGCCGGCACCTTCGGCGGCGATCACCACCGAGCGCTGTGCCACGTCGGCCGACTCGGCCGAGTTGCGCGACACCTGCTCGATGCTCGCTGCGATTTCGCCGATGCGGTCCGAGGCGGAGGTGATCTGGTTGGCCTGGTGGCCCGCCGCCTCTGCCAGCTGCATCGCGGTGGCCTGGGTTTCCTGGGTGGACATCGCGACCTTGGCCGAGGTGTCGTTGATGGTGGTCACCAGGTGGCGCAGCTCGTCCACCGCATAGTTGATCGCGTCGGCGATCGCGCCGGTCATGTCCTCGGTCACCGAGGCCTTCACCGTCAGGTCACCCTCACCGAGCGAGGAGATTTCGTCCAGCAGCCGCATGATCGCCTGCTGGTTGCGGCTGTTGAATTCCACCTGGGTCTGGTAACGCAGTTCCTGCTCGCGCGAGCGGCTGCGCACGTTGGTGGAGACGAAGCCGATGATCGCGATCAGCGACAGCGCGCCGGACACCACGCCGATCCAGAAGTTGGGGAACAGGCGGGTGTCGGACACCGAGCCGAACGAGGAGAACGCATCGAACAGCTTGCGGCTGTCGTCCAGCATGTGGGCCGAGCCCTGGCCCAGCGCGGTCGCCGCCGACTGCGCCGCGAACAGCTGGCGCGAGCTGGCCAGGATCGCGTCGGCGTCCTGCTTCATCGCTTCCCACTTCTGCTGCGACTGCTCCAGTGCGGCCACGGCGGCAGCACCGCGCACGGCGGTGATGCCCAGTTCCTCGTTGCCGTTGCGCAGGCCGTCGAGCACCTGCGAGAACACGGTGATGTCGCGCGCCAGCGCATCCCCGGAGGTCGCTGCGGCGCTGCCACCGGCACGCATTTCGGTCACACGACGGGCCATCGAACCGGCCACCACGACCTGCTGCAGTGCGCTGTACACCTGCGACGAGGGGGCGCCGGAGGCGGACATCGCGCGCACCAGCTCGTTCAGCTGGGCCTG
Organism: Stenotrophomonas sp. CASM106; assembly: GCF_049384825.1. Taxonomy (NCBI): domain Bacteria; kingdom Pseudomonadati; phylum Pseudomonadota; class Gammaproteobacteria; order Lysobacterales; family Lysobacteraceae; genus Stenotrophomonas; species Stenotrophomonas sp. CASM106. The sequence continues at coordinate 7,428 of NZ_JBMRFS010000009.1, read as the reverse complement.
CAGGCCCGGTACCGCGCCGGTGAAGTTGTTGGCATTGCCGGCCAGCGCCAGCACCGCCGGCTCGCTGGCCACCAGCTGCCCGGCCTGCTTGCCCAGCGGCGCCCAGGTTTCGCCCAGGGTGGCGATGGCGCCGGACACGCCCGGCTCCTTGCCATAGCGGCCCTGCAGCGTCGACACGTTCTGTTCGATCGCGTTGCGGGTGGCCTTGAAGGCGGTGAAGGCCTGGGCGTTGCCGCCGACCGCGTCACGTCCCTGGTTGGCCAGCTGCTGCGACAGCACCTGCAGGTCGGCGGCCTTGGAGCCGGCGTCGGCAAGACGGCTGCCCTGCCAGGTGGCGACGCCGGTGTTGACGCCGAACAGGATCATCGATGCCAGCAGCAGGAACAGCCAGAGGTTGCTGCCGCCCAGCCGCAGCTTGCCGGTCTTGGTGGCGTCCGAAGCAGTACTCATCGTTCAACCTCGATCTTCAATGCAGGGGGCGATGCCCGGCCTCAGGCCGCGGCTTGCCGGAATTCAGGGGTGCGCGACAGCAGCGAGAGCGAGAACACGCCCCAGTCATGGCCGTCGGCATGGAAGGCACGGTCAACGAAATGGCCGTAGCGGCCTTCGGCCAACGTGCCCGCGTCGATCTGCTGGTCCAGCTCGAAGCTGCGCTGGCCGAACAGTTCATCGATGGTCAGTGCGACGTCGCCGCCAGCCTGGCGCATGATCAGCACGCGCTGGCCTTCCTGCTGCACGGTGCGCGTGCCTTCCAGGAAGTACTTCAGGTCGACCACCGGAAACAGGTTGCCACGCAGGTTGCCCACGCCCAACAGCCAGGGCTGCGCGCAGGGCACCGGGGTCACCGGTGGCATCGGCACGATTTCCACCACTTCGCGGAAATCGGACACCAGCCGGCGCTGGCCGACGCGGTAACCGACGCCACGCCACAGGTCCTGGGCGAACTGCCGCCCGGGCAGCTGCACCGCATGGGCCAGGCTGCGTCGTTCGTAGGCTTCAAGGATGTCGAAGGGCGAGCGCATCAGGCCACCAGTTCGTTGATCCGCGCGATCAGTTCATCCTCGCGCGGCGGCTTGACGATGTAATCGGCTGCGCCCTGGCGCAGGCCCCAGGCCTTGTCGGTTTCCATCGCCTTGGTGCTGACGATGATCACCGGGATGTGCTTGATCGCCGCATCGCGGGCCATCGCCCGGGTGGCCTGGAACCCGCTCATGCCGGGCAGGACCACGTCCATCAGCACCAGCTGCGGCACCTGGTCGCGGACCAGCTGCAGGCCATCTTCGGCGTTGCCCGCTTCCAGCACCTCGTGGCCGGCACGGCGCAGCCACTGGGTGAACACCGCGCGGTCGGTCGGTGAATCCTCGATCAGGACGATACGAGCCATTGTGCCTTTCCCCCCTGGTCAGGCGTTGACGTATGTGCGGATGGCACCCAGCAGTTCTTCGCGCGTGAAAGGCTTGGTCAGGTATTGCTCCGAGCCGACGATGCGCCCCCGCGCCTTGTCGAACAGACCATCCTTGGACGACAGCATGATCACCGGGGTCGCCTTGAACAGCTGGTTGCCCTTGATCAGCGCACAGGTCTGGTAGCCATCCAGGCGCGGCATCATGATGTCGACGAAGATGATCTGCGGCTGCTGGTCTGCGATCTTGGCAAGCGCTTCGAAGCCGTCGGTGGCGGTGACCACCTCGCAGCCTTCGCGCTTGAGCAGCGTTTCCGCAGTCCTGCGGATGGTCTTCGAATCATCGATGACCATCACCCGGAGTCCTGCGAGTTCCCCGCCCGCAGTCGTGTTTTCAGTCATTGCCTATCCCCAAGCGCACGGCCCAATCTCTGGCGGGAGCCGCTGCGAAAGCGTATCTATATCGCACTTCCCGCGCCCGCTTCAAGGCCGGCCTGCCGCGCAGGGGGTAGCACCGGGCTGAACGTGACCGGGTTCGCAATGACTGCGCTGCCGGCAGGCGGACGCTGCGTTGCACTACGGCGGGGAGGCGCACGGCCGGCGTTGCCGCTACCATCAACGCCTTGCCTGACAGGTGCGCCCATGCCGTTGAACGTCATCGTGGTGATGGACCCCATCGCCCACATCAAGATCGCCAAGGACACCACCTTCGCCATGTTGCTGGAAGCCCAGCGCCGTGGCCATGCCCTGCACTACGTGCGGCCCGGCGGGCTGGCCCTGGAAGGTGGCGTGGCGGTGGCCCAGACCGCACCGCTGCAGGTGCGCGACGACCCGGCCGGCTGGTATGAGCTGGGCGCGTTCAGCCGTACCGCGTTCGGTCCCGGCCAGATCGTGCTGATGCGCAAGGACCCGCCCGTCGACGCCGAGTACATCTACGACACGCAGGTGCTGGACGTGGCTGCCGCTGCCGGCGCCTGCGTGGTCAACAACCCGCAGGGCCTGCGCGACTACAACGAGAAGCTGGCCGCCCTGCTGTTCCCGCAGTGCTGCCCGCCGACCCTGGTCAGCCGCGATGCCAAGGCATTGAAGGCCTTCGCGCTGGAGCACGGCCAGGCCGTGCTGAAGCCGCTGGATGGGATGGGCGGCCGCTCGATCTTCCGCAGCGGCCAGGGCGATCCGAACCTGAACGTGATCCTGGAAACCCTGACCGACGGCGGCCGCAAGCTGGCGCTGGCCCAGAAGTTCATTCCCGACATCACGGCCGGCGACAAGCGCATCCTGCTGGTCGACGGCGAACCGGTCGACTACTGCCTGGCGCGCATTCCCCAGGGTGACGAGTTCCGCGGCAACCTGGCGGCTGGCGGCCGTGGCGAAGGGCGCCCGCTGAGCGAGCGTGACCGCTGGATCGCCGGCCAGGTTGGCCCGGAGATGAAGCGCCGTGGCATGCGCTTCGTCGGCCTGGACGTGATCGGCGATTACCTGACCGAGGTCAACGTGACCAGCCCGACCTGCGTGCGCGAGCTCGACGCGCAGTACGGCCTGAACATCGCCGGCACCCTGTTCGACGCGCTCGAGGCCGGCCTGCGCTGATGGCGGCCGCACCTGCCGTCCTGCCCCCGCCGGCGCGCGAAGCGCAACGGCTGGGCGCGACCATCGCGCTGTCGATCGTGGTCCACGCCCTGCTGATCCTGGGCGTGGGTTTTGCGGTGAAAGGCGACGCACCACTGGTGCCGACGCTGGAGGTGATCTTCAGCCAGACCCGCACCGCACTGACCCCGAAGCAGGCCGATTTCCTTGCCGCCGCCAGCCAGGAAGGTGGCGGCGAGCACGACCGTGCGCAGCGCCCGCGCGACAACCAGGCCGGCATCGTTCCGCAGGCCCAGGCGGGGCTGAGCCCGGTGCCGCAACAGCAGCAATCGGCCGCGCCGGCGCCCCCGCCGCAGGCGCGGGTGGTCAGCAGCCGCAACGGCGAAGAGGCAGTGGCCCAGGCGCAGGCGCGCCCGACACCGGAGCAGCCGGAACCGGATGCACCGCTGACGGCACGCGAGCAGCGTGATGCCGAGATGGCGCGGCTGGCGGCCGAGGTGCATCTGCGCTCGGCGCAGTACGCCAAGCGCCCGAACCGCAAGTTCGTGTCGGCCAGCACGCGCGAATATGCCTACGCCAATTACCTGCGCGCCTGGGTCGACCGCGCCGAGCGCGTCGGCAACCTGAATTACCCGGACGAGGCCCGGCAGCGCCGGCTCGGCGGCCAGGTGGTGATCAGCGTGGGCGTGCGCCGCGATGGCAGCGTGGAAAGCAGCCGGATCCTGCGTTCAAGCGGGACGCCGTTGCTGGATGAGGCGGCGCTGCGGGTGGTGCAGCTTGCGCAGCCATTCCCGCCGCTGCCGAAGACCGAGGACGAGATCGACATCCTGCAGGTCACCCGCACCTGGGTGTTCCTGCCGGGTGGCACCCTGCACGACGACCGGTAGGGGTTTGTTGCCCGGGCCTGCGGCCCGGGACCCGCTGGAAGCAAAGTCAAAGTCAACATCAACAGCAGCGGTCGGGATATTGGGTTTGGCGGGGCGGTATGGGCTTGCAGGACACGCCGTAAACCCGTCCCTGGGGGCTCGATGGCGCCATCCATGGCGCCAACGGTCCTGCAAGCCCATACCGCCCCGCCTCTGACAGATCCCGACGCATCATTGCTGTTGGTAGGTGTCGACCTTGGTCGACACACATCCACGCTACGCGTGGATGCGAGCGAAGCGATCCGCTTTTGACTTTGACTTTTCTTTTTTTGATCTTCCGTGGCGGACGCACACGGAAACTGTCAGAGCTCGGGCGGGGTGGGTTCGCGGGGGTGTCCGCGGCATGGATGCCGCGGCCAAGCCCCCATGGGTGAGGGCGCTTTGCTTGCGAAGCACTGCTTCGCAAGCGCCCGAACGCACAGCCGCCAGCGGCTGGGCCGGACCGCGGAGCGGGGTTCACGGCGTCCCCCGCGAACCCACCCCGCCCGGCCAAGCGCGGCTTTTGGTTTATGCGATCAACCAACCCCGTCACGAGGGGCTCAGCCGTTGGCCTTCGCCTTCGCCTCGCGCGCGGCCTGCTGCTCGACCAGGGTCAGTGCCACGTTGTCGCGCAGGTAGGCCGGCTCGACCTTCTCCGGTGCAATGGCTTCGCCGCGCGCGAACGCCGGCACCGCCAGTGCGAGCACGTCCGACGCACGCGGCAATGCCGTGGCGTCGAATCCGCGCAAACCTGTACCGAGCTGCGCGACCAGCGCACCCTCGGCTGCGGCGAACCCGGTACCGACACCGTAGGCCGACAGCCCTTCCGGCAGCGCCACCGCTGCCGGCGCGCAGACGCGCTCGGCATCGCGCGCGACCGGCAGGCTGTCCACGCGCTCGAAGCGGGCGACGTAGAGTTCGCCCATCCGCGCATCGATCGCCGACAGGATCTGCGTTTCTTCCGCCGGTGCGCGCAGCGCCAACACCTGCAGCGTCGAGACCGGCAGCAGCGGGCGGTCCAGTGCCAGTGCGATGCCCTGGGCAATGGCAATCGCCAGGCGCACGCCCGTGAACGCACCCGGACCGCGACTGAGGGCGATGCCATCAAGCTGGCGACGGCTGATGCCGGCGTCGGCCAGCAGCGCCTCGGCCCACGGCAGGCTCAACTCGGCGTGCCGGCGCGGGGCGATCTCGAAGCGTTCCAGCACCTGCCCATCGACATGCAGGGCAACGGAACAGGCTTCGGTGGCGGTTTCAAAGGCAAGCAGTTTCATTGGATCAGGTCAGAACAAGGGGAACGTGGCACCGGGAGCAGGCTCCGGGCCCGCCGCAACGGCGGCCGGGGCAGCCGCATCATCGGCCACGGGCAGCCATTGTGGCCTAAAGAAGGCCTGCACATCGGCCAGGCTGCGGGTGCGCCGGAACGGCGGCAGCGACTCAAGAAAGACCCGGCCATAGCCACGGTTGAGCAGGCGCGGATCGCACAGGACCAGCACGCCCCGGTCGCTTTCGCTGCGGATCAGGCGGCCAACGCCCTGCTTCAGGGCGATCACCGCCTGCGGCAGCTGCTCGTCGCGGAACGGGTTGCCCCCCTGGCTGCGGATCGCCTCCAGCCGCGCCTCGTATACCGGGTCATCCGGTGCCGCGAACGGCAGCTTGTCGATCATCACCACGCTCAGCGCTTCGCCGACCACGTCCACGCCCTCGCGGAAACTGGCCGAGCCCAGCAGCACGCCATTGCCCGATTCGCGGAAACGCTGCAGCAGCGCCGCGCGTGGCGCCTCGCCCTGCACGAACAACGGCCACGGCCCGTCGCGCAGTGCCTCGGCGGCCTCGCGCAATGCACGGTGCGAGGCGAACAACAGGAAGGCCCTGCCCTGCGAAGCCTGCAACACCGGCCGCAAGGTCTGGATCAGCGCGGTGCCAAACCCGCGCGCCGCCGGATCGGGCAGGCCTTCGGGCAGGTAGCACAACGCCTGCTCGGGCCAGTTGAACGGGCTCGGCTGGACCAGCGTGTGCGGATCGTCCAGGCCCAGGCGCGTGGCGATGTGGTCGAAGCCACCGCCCACGGTCAGCGTGGCCGAGGTGAAGATCCATGCCGCGCGGCTGCGCTCGCGATGCTCGCGGAGCGGGCCGGACACATCCATCGGCGTGCGCTGGCAGCGGAAACCACGCGGGGTGAGCTCATACCAGAGCACATCGGCGGCACGGGGGGTCTCCGCCGGATCGGTATCGAAATCGAGGGTGGGCTCATCATCGCCCAGCCAGCGCTGCAGCCGCGACACCGCCTCGCGTGCCCGCGCATGACAGGCATCCAGACCCGCCGCCGCCTCGCGCAGCGGTTGCAGTGCCTGCTCCAGCGTCACCAGGCCGGCCATCACCGTATCGAATCCATCGCGCACCTGTGGCATCGCCAGCGCACGCCACTGCGTACCCCGTTGCGGCAGCCCCTCCATCGCCGAGCGCAGCGCCAGCAACGCCTGCTGCAACTGGTCGACCGGTTCCTGCAGGGCCGACTGCGCGCCGCCTACGCCGCGCGCCTCGGCCAGGCAGTCGCGGCCGAGTTCCTGCCACGGGCGCATGCCGAAGCCTTCGCCGAAAAACTGCGCGGCCAACTCGGGCAGCTGATGCGCCTCGTCGATGACAAAGGCCTGCGCCCCCGGCAGCAACTCACCGAAGCCGTCCTGCTTCAGTGCCAGGTCGGCCAGCAGCAGGTGGTGGTTGACCACCACCACGTCGGCAGCCTGCGCACGTTGGCGCGCGCGCACCACGAAGCAGTCGTCCCAGAACGGGCAATCGGTACCCAGGCAGTTGTCGACCGTGGAAGTGACCATCGGCAGAAGCGGCGAGTCATCGGCCAGGCCTTCCAGTTCGGCGATGTCACCGAACTCCGAACGGCCGGACCAGGCCAGGATGCGCTGGAACTGCGCAGCCTGCTCCGGGCTGGAAAAACGCGGTTCGCCCCGCGCCTGCTGCAGGCGGTAGCGGCACAGGTAATTCGCGCGCCCCTTCAGCAGCGCGCTGCGCAGGCCAACGCCCAGTGCCTGGCGCACGCGCGGCAGATCGCGGTGGTAGAGCTGGTCCTGCAACGCGCGGGTACCGGTGGAGATGATGGTGCGCAGCCCGGACAGCAGCACCGGCACCAGATAGGCGAAGGTCTTGCCGGTGCCTGTACCGGCCTCGGCCAGCAGCAGGTCGCGCTGCTGCAGCGCTTCGGCGATGGCGTCGGTCAGGTGCAGCTGTGCCGGACGCGGGACAAAGGCATCCAGATGCGAGGCGAGCGCGCCGCCTTCGCTGAGGGCTTCGCGGCTGGCATGGACAAGGTCGGACATCAGAGGGAGAGGATACCCGGCCGGGCGCTGCCCGGCACCCGTTTCAAGCCAGAGCGCAGGCAAAGGCAACAGCAACAGCGTGGTTCATGGCTCTGGGTTGCTGCGTGTTTGGCGGGGCGGGAGGGGCAGGCAGGACACGCCGTAAACCCGTCCATGGGGGCTCGATGGCGCCATCCATGGCGCCAACGGTCCTGCCTGCCCC
>NZ_JBMRFS010000008.1:0-170181 GCF_049384825.1 Stenotrophomonas sp. CASM106 | reverse complement strand
GCGGGAGTGTCCGCGGCATGGATGCCGCGGCCAAGCCCCCATGGGTGAGGGCGCTTTGCTTGCGAAGCACTGCTTCGCAAGCGCCCGAACGCACAGCCGCCAGCGGCTGGGCCGGCCTGGGGGTTTACGGCGTCTCCCGCAACCGGACCCACCCCGCCTCCCCTCAGGAAACCAGCTTCTGCTGTTGCTGTTGCTGTTGCCGTTGCTCTGGATCGTACCCGGGTGCAGGGCGCAGCCCTGCCGAGCAACCCTATACTTGCCGCCGTGACTGCCTTCCCTGCCCTCGTTCCGCTGGATGCGCCACTGCTGGTGGGCTACAGCGGCGGTGTCGACTCGACGGTGCTGCTGCACTGGCTGTGGCGCTGCGCCAAGGCCTCCAGCACGGCGCTGCGCGCGGTGCACGTGCACCATGGCCTGCACCCCGATGCGGACGACTGGGTGCTGCATTGCCAGCAGCAATGCGCAGCGCTGGGCATCGAACTGGCCGTGCATCGCGTGCAGATCGACCCCACATCGGGCCTGGGCCTGGAAGGCGCAGCACGGCAGGCGCGACGCGCCGCGTTCGCCACCGAACTGCGCGACGGCGAAACACTGGCGCTGGCGCAGCACCTGGACGACCAGGCCGAGACCTTCCTGCTGCGTGCCCTGCGTGGCTCCGGCGTCGATGGTCTTGCCGCGATGTCCGCAGACAGCCGCGTAGGCGAACACCGTGTGTGGCGACCGCTGCTGGCGGTGCCGCGCCGTGCGCTGCTCGATTATGCGCACCAGCACGCGCTGCACTGGGTTGAAGACCCCAGCAACGCCGACGACCACGCCGATCGCAATTTCCTGCGACTGCAGGTGCTGCCGTTGCTGCGCCAGCGCTGGCCGCACGCCGCCGCGGCATTGGCGGGCAGCGCCCTGCATTGCCGGCAGACCCGCGAACTGCTGGACGAGGAGGACGCCGAGCTGATCGTGCATCTGGAGGTGGCACCGCGTGTGCTGTCGCTGCAGCTGCTGCGCCAGGTGTCACCGGGCCGCGCCGCGCGCGTGCTGCGTGCCTGGGTGATCGGCCATGGGGCCGCCCCACTGCCGGCCACGGTGCTGCAGCAGGCGCTGGACGAGCTGCTGCCAGCCAGCAACGATCGCCAGGCGCGGGTGCGCTGGCACGATCATGCCATCCAGCAATGGCGCGATCATGCCTATCTCCTGCCCGCGCAACTGCCGGCGCTTCCCCATGATTGGCAGGCCGGATGGGATGGACGCGCGCCATTGGCGCTGCCCGATGGCGGTCAGCTGCACCTGCACGGCGCCGAGGCCTTCGAACGGCCGCTCCAGGTCCGTGCGCGTGTGGGCGGCGAACGCATCCTGCTGCCCGGTCGCCAGCATTCGCATGCGCTGAAGGACTGCCTGCAACGCGAACACCTTGCCCCCTGGCGACGCGCCCAGCTGCCGCTGGTCTTCGATGGAGCGCAGCTGCTTGCCGCCGCCGACGTGGTCATCGCAGCTCCCCTGCAGGCCTGGTTGCAGGCCCACGACGCGCAGCTGCAGTGGCGTCCGGGCGGCTGGTGAATTGACCCCCGCGCGCAGCCCGTCCACACTTGCCGCATGGCCAAGAAGTCCCCCGAAAACGCCTCCCCGGTCGCCCAGTTCGAGCAGTCGCTCGAATCGCTGGAGCAGCTGGTGGAGCAGATGGAAACCGGCGAGCTGAGCCTGGAAGCGTCGCTCAGTGCTTACGAACGCGGTGTCGGTCTGTACCGTCAGTGCCAGCAGGCGCTGGAGCAGGCCGAATTGCGCGTGCGCCTGCTCATCGATCCGGCCCAGCCGGAAACGGCCGAGCCTTTCGATCCGCCCAACCATGACGGCTGAAGCCCTTTTCGCGCGCTGGCGCGACCGTATCGAAAGCCAGCTCGATGCCGCCCTGCCCTCGCCTGCCGAAGCACCGCAGCGCCTGCTCCAGGCCATGCGCTATTCGGTGCTGGGCGGTGGCAAACGCATGCGACCGCTGCTGGTGTATGCCAGTGGCCACCTGTTCGGCGCGCAGCCGGAACAGCTGGACGCGGCGGCGATGGCTGTCGAGCTGATCCACGCCTATTCGCTGGTGCATGACGACCTCCCGGCGATGGACGACGACGCCCTGCGCCGCGGCAAGCCGACCACCCACATCGCCTTCGACGAAGCCACCGCGATCCTGGCCGGCGACGCCCTGCAGACGCGTGCCTTCGGCCTGCTGGCCGATGCGCCGCTGCCGGCCACGCTGCGCGTGGCCTGCCTGCAGACCCTCGCTCACGCGTCCGGCGCCTCCGGCATGTGCGGTGGCCAGGCGCTGGACATCGATGCCACCGGCCAGCAGCAGACCCTGGCGGCACTGACCCGCATGCATGCGCTGAAGACCGGCGCGCTGATCCGTGCAGCGGTGCGCATGGGGGCGCTGTGCGGCCAGGCCCACGAGCCGCAGCTGGCCCAGCTCGACAGTTTCGCCGATGCACTCGGCCTGGCCTTCCAGGTCCGCGATGACATCCTCGATGTCGAAGCCAGTTCCGAACAGCTGGGCAAGACCGCCGGCAAGGACCAGGCGCAGGACAAGAGCACCTTCCCCGCGCTGCTCGGCATGGACGGCGCGAAGGCGCAGCTGCGCGAACTGGCCGCACGCATGCAGGCCACGTTGGCCGGCCATGGCGAAGAGGCCGATGCGCTGCGCGCGCTGGCAACGCTGGCGGTGGAACGCGATCACTGATCGCCGCCGGTGACGCTGCCCTCAAACAGGAACGCCCGGCAATGCCGGGCGTTCCTGTTTGCGCATGCGGCCGGTATTACTTGATCAGGCGCAGGGTGAACGGGTAGCGATAGGCTTCGCCGTTGTTGGCCTTGACTGCGGCAATGATGCAGAACACCAGGTTGATGATGCCCACGATCGGCGCCAGGATGCCGCCGATGATCACCACCATCAGGATGATGCTGATGACCATGGCGATGGTCACGGTGATCTGGAAGTTCAGCGCTTCCTTGGCCTGGTCGGTCACGAAGGCCTTGCTGGCGTCATCCTTGTTGATCAGCCAGATGATCAGGGCGCCGATGAACCAGGTGAAGATGCCCAGCAGGTGCGCAGCCAGCGCCATGGTGCGCTGGTCGGCCGGGGCATCGGTGGTTGCCGGCGGCGGCGGGACGTTATCGAATTCGCTCACGACAAAACTCCTTTTCATTGGGTGGTCTTGACCCACCAGCACCAAGCTGGTTGCGTCAGGCGCGCATAGCTTACGTCATCAATGCCATCAATCATTACCGGCGACGGTCATCCGCCCCAGCAGGATCGAACCGGTCCGGATGTGCGAGCGCGGGTCGACGTCGCTGCCGACCGCCTCGATGCTGCTGAACATCTCGCGCAGGTTGCCGGCGATGGTGACGCCGTCCACCGGGTACTGGATCTCGCCGTTCTCGACACGGAAGCCGCCCGCGCCTCGTGAGTAATCGCCGGTCACCCCGTTCACGCCCTGCCCCATCAGCTCGGTCACCAGCAGGCCGTCACCCATCTGCCGGGCGATCTCTTCCAGCGGGCCGGCATTGGCCGCCAGCTGCAGGTTGTGCACGCCGCCAGCATTGGCGGTGGTCTGCAGGCCCAGCTTGCGCGCCGAATAGCTGCCCAGCACGTAGCGCTGCAGTACGCCGTCTCGGACCAGCGCCGAACTACGGGTGGCCACGCCGTCGCCGTCGAAGGCGGCCGAGCGCAGGCCACGGCGCAGGTGCGGCAGCTCGTCGATCTGCATCCATTCCGGGAACAGGCGTTGGCCGACGCTGTCCAGCAGGAAGCTGGCCTGGCGGTACAAGGCGCCGCCGGACACCGCCGACAGCAGGTGGCCGACCAGGCTGCGCGCCACTTCCGGGGCGAACAGCACCGGCATGCTGCCAGTAGCCAGTGAACGCGGCTGCAGGCGGGCCACGGTGCGCTCGGCGGCACGACGGCCGACCAGGCCCACGTCTTCCAGGTCCTCCCGGCCAAGCGCGCTGGTGTACCAGCCATCGCGCTGCATGCCATCGCCCTGCCCGGCGATCAGCGCGCAGCCGACCGAATGGTGGGTGCCGCGCTCACGACCAAAGAAACCATGCGAATTGGCATACACCGACAGGCTCTGCATGCTCGACACCGATGCGCCGTCGGAATTGCGGATCTGCGCGTCGGCCTCGCGACCGGCCGCCTCGCAGGCCAGGGCCAGGTCCACCGCCTCATCGGCCTGCAGCGCCCACGGGTGCCAACCGTCCAGCTCCGGGAAGTCGGTGGCCATCAGTGCGGCCTCGGCCAGGCCGGCAGCCGGGTCATCCTCGGTATGCCGGGCAATCGCGCAGGCCTGCTCGACCGTAGCGGCCAGGCTGGCCTCGTTCAGGTCACCGGTGCTGGCACTGCCCTTGCGCTGGCCGAAATAGACGGTCACGGCGATGCCGCGGTCGCGCGTGGACTGCACGGTCTCGACCTCGCCGAGGCGGACATTGACCTCCAGTCCGCGGTCCTCGCTGCAACTGACCTCGGCCTGGCTGGCGCCCAGCGCGCGGGCGCGGTCGAGCAGCTGCTGGGAGAGGTCGGCCAGCCGTTCCAGCCGGGCCGGGCTGTCGTCGCCGACGGCCACTTCAGGGGCGATCACGTTCAATGCTTTATCCTGTACAGGTTGGGCCCGGCATCACGCCGGGCGACTTTTTTTGAGATCAGGTAGGGACGATGCGCGGACGCGACGAAGAAACCGGTGAATTCCACGACAAGAGCCGCAGCCAGAACCGGCGCGACGCGCTCGACGTCCTGGCCCTGGGCGAGAAGCTGGTGTCGTTGACCCCGGCCCAGCTGGCGCGCCTGCCGATCCCGGAAGACCTGCTGCCGCATATCGCCGAGTGCAAGCGCATCACCGCCCACATCGCCCACAAGCGCCAGCTGGCGTTCCTGGCCAAGCACATGCGCCGCGAGGACGAGGCAACGCTGGACGCGATCCGCGATGCGCTGGACGCCAACAGCGAGACTGGCCGCCGCGAAGTGGCGATGATGCACCGCGTGGAAGACTGGCGCGACCGCCTGTTGGCCGACGGTGACAAGGCGCTGGCCGCCCTGCTTGACGACTACCCGCAGGCCGACCGCCAGCAGCTGCGCACCCTGGTACGCAACGCGCAGGCCGAAAAGGCGAAGAACAAGCCGCCGCGCGCCTACCGCGAGATCTTCCAGGTGCTGCGTACGCTGATGCTGCCGGCGGCGCTGGGCTTGAAGACGGCGGGCGACGAACACGCCGGCGATCCGGTCGACGAGGCCGACGAGGACTGAGTCCGCGCCGGCCCGGGCGGTGGCCGCGGCCATCGCCACGCTCAGGCCTGCGTACCGCCGACGGTGATGCCCTCGATCAACAGCGAGGGCTGGCCGACACCCACGGGCACACTCTGCCCGTCCTTGCCGCAGATGCCCACGCCCTCGTCCAGGGCCAGATCGTTGCCGACCATGCGCACCTTCTGCATGGTCTCCGGGCCGTTGCCGATCAGGGTCGCGCCCTTCACCGGGGTGGTGATGCGGCCATCCTCGATCAGGTAGGCCTCGGTGGCCGAGAACACGTACTTGCCGCTGGTGATGTCGACCTGGCCACCGCCGAAGTTGACCGCGTACAGGCCCTTCTTCACCGAACGGATCATCTCCTGCGGGTCGTGCTCGCCGGCGCGCATGTAGGTGTTGGTCATGCGTGGCATGGTCAGGTGCGCGAACGATTCGCGGCGCCCGTTGCCGGTCGGGGCCATGCCCATCAGCCGCGCGTTGAGGCTGTCCTGCATGTAGCCGACCAGGATGCCGTCCTCGATCAGCGGGGTGCACTGGCTCGGGTGGCCTTCGTCGTCGATGTTCAACGAACCGCGGCGACCGTCGAGGGTGCCGTCGTCGACGATGGTCACCCCCGGTGCGGCGACACGCTCGCCGATGCGGCCGGCGTAGACGCTGGTGCCCTTGCGGTTGAAGTCGCCTTCCAGGCCGTGGCCGACCGCTTCGTGCAGCAACACGCCCGGCCAACCCGGGCCGAGCACCACCGGCATCATGCCGGCCGGCGCCGGCACCGCGTCCAGGTTCACCAGCGCCTGGCGCAGCGCTTCCTGGGCCAGGGCTTCGGGGCGGCCGCTGGCGAACAGCGCTTCGTAGCCATAACGGCCACCGCCACCGGCGTAGCCGGACTCGCGACGGCCGTTGTGTTCGACGATGACCTGCACGTTCAGGCGTACCAGCGGGCGCACGTCGGCCGCCAGCACGCCGTCGCTGCGGGCGATCAGCACCGTATCGACGCCGCCGGACAGGCTCACCATCACCTGCTTCACGCGCGGGTCGGCGGCACGCAGGTAGCCATCCAGGCGCTTGAGCACCTCGACCTTGGCCTCGTTGCCGATGCCGTCGATCGGGTCCAGCGCCGGGTACAGCGCGCGCGCATTGCCGCGCAGCAGCGAACGTCCGGTCTGCGCACCGCCCTCGCGCGAGATCGCGCGCGCCGACTGCGCCGCCGCCAGCAGCGCATCGGCATGGATGTCATCGGAGTAGGCGAAGCCGGTCTTCTCGCCGGAAATCGCCCGCACGCCCACGCCCTGCTCGATGGAATGGGCGCCGTCCTTGACGATGCCGTCTTCCACGCTCCAGCTCTCGCGGCGGGCGTGCTGGAAATAAAGGTCGCCGAAGTCGACACCAGGGCCGAGCAGCTGCCCGAAGGTGAGCTCCAGGCCGGCGGTATCCAGGCCGCCGGGGCGCAGCAGGCGGTCTTGGGCAAGCGTCAGGGCGATATCAGTCATGGTTTCGATCTGGGGGTGCGGGGGCGCTCAGGCAAGCCCCGTGAACAGGACGCCGTGCTCAGCGCGAGCGCGGCAGGTCGGTGACGGTCGGCGGAATGGCCGGTGCAGGTGCCGGCACGGGCGGTGATGGGGTCTTGTCGCGGCTGCGCTCGATCACTTCCACCTTCGGCTCCTTCCATGGACCGGTCACCTTGTAGGTACGGGCGCCAATCTCGCCCAGCGGCTTGGACAATACCGCATTGGTGGCCGCGCCCAGCGCCGCCCCCACCGGGCCGCCGGCCACTGCACCGACCACGGTCAGCAGGTTGCCCGCGCGCGGGTTGACGTCGATGGTCTGGTCGAACTGCTGGTTGCGCAGGTCGGCCTGGCCACGGATGGTGATGTTGGCCGCCGGGCCTTCGATCAGCACCTTGTCGGTGCGCGCCATGCCCTGACCGAACTGCATGCTGCCCTCGATCTGGTTGAACGCGAAGCCCTTGGAGAAGAAGTCGCGGAAATCGAACATCAGCCGCCGCGGCAGCTGCGCGACGCTCAGCAGGCCCAGCACGCGGCCGGCGCCCGGCTCCAGCTCCAGCAGCTGGCCATTGCGCGCCTGCAGGTCGAGGCTGCCCTGCAGGTTGCCCAGCTGGAAGTCCGACGGCCCCCCGCTCCAGGCCGCCTGCAGCTGCGCCTGGCCGGAACCGCCGCGCAGCTGGCCGCCATAATCAAGGTTCTGCATCAGCCCGCCCAGGTCCTCGCTGCGCACCTGCGCGGTCAGTTCGGTACGGGCGCCGCCCGTACGGCCGAGCCAGCGGCCGGTGATGTCGATTTCCTGGTCCGGCGCGCGGAAGCGCAACGCGTCCACGTTCAGGCCGTTGGCCAGCGGGCGCGTGCGCAGCACCGCCTGGCCCAGCACCACCTTGCCGAACTTCAGGTCGGCGATGTCCAGCGCGAACGGCGGCAGCTTGGCCGGGTCCATGTCATTGGCACCGGCCTGTACCCGCGCCGGCGCGGCGGCCGCCCCCGGTACCGCCGGCAGTGACTGCCAGTGCACGCGGTCAAGCTGGCCGCTGATGGTGCCGCCGTCGGCGTTGGGTACGGTCAGGCGGCCGGCCAGCGACGGCCCGTCCAGGCGCACGTCCAGTGCCTGCGGGCCCGGGTGCAGCTGCAGCCGGGTCTGCTCGAACACTCCGCCGATCAGCTTGAGCTGGCCGACCTGCACGTCGACCGCGCGCAGCGGCATCGCGTCGTCGTCACTTCCCCCGCGCGCCAGGCTGATCCACTCCAGCGCATCCAGGGTCGGGCTGCGGCCATTGACCGTCAGTCCGCTCGCCGGCGGCTCGCGGTCGACATGGTCGCTGCCCAGCGTGACCTGCACACCGGTCTGGTTGTTGTGGCTGCGCGCGGCCAGGGCCAGGCGCTGGCCGAACGCTACGTCGATGCGGCCGGCGCCCATCGGCAGCTGCGCGGCCACCGTGGTCGCCAGCGGCTCGGCGGCCGGCTTGTCCAGCGGCGCCGGCAGGTCGAGCCGGGTGCCGACCAGGTCCGAACCCAGTCGCAGCTCGCTCGGCGGCGCAGGTGCGCCGGGCGCCACCTTGGGCAGGTTGACGCCGATGGTCCAGGCCGAATTGCCGTTGATGTAAGGCTTGAGCCAGGCCATCTCGGGAGCACGGTCGATCAGCACGCTGGCATCGAGGCGGGCGGTCAGCTGCGACTCGAAGGCGCGCGTGCTGTCATGCACGTAACCGCCGGCACGCAGGCTCAGCCGTCCTTCCTGGCCGAGGTGGCGCACCGCCAGGTCCTCGGCGCCGAAACCGCCATTGCTGTAGCGCGCCTGCCCGTGCATGTTGTCAAAGGTCAGCTGGAAGCGCTTGTCGACCAGCTTCACGCCGGCCAGATCGACCGTGCCCTGCAGGTGGCCCTCGCCTTCATCCTGATGCAGCGGCTGCAGCAGATCGAAGGTCACATGGGCCGGACCACTGGCGACCAGATTGTCCAGCGTATCGCCGTAATCCTTGTGCAACGGGCTCTGGCGCAGCATCGCCAGCAGCTTGCCGGCCTCGCTCGGCGCGTCGGCACGTACGTACAACGGCTGGTGCCCGAAGTCCGGAATGCCCGCTTCGAATTTCTGTACCGCCACGCCGGCAAGATCACCCCGTCCACGCATGTCGAAGCCAGGGCCGATGAAGGCGATGTCGGCGTCGACCTGGCTCATCAGCGGCCAGTCGTGCTGGAAGCGGATGTCGCCATTGGTGATGTGGCCGGTGGCCTCGAAGCGGCCATCATTGTTGTCGAACGGCCAGTCGTCCAGGTCACCGGTGACCAGGCCGACGCCATTGCGCACCTGGCCGCCAGCCAGCGCCATGTCCAGCCAGTCGGTGGCGCCCTTGCTCATCTTGGAGTGGATCCAGAAGCGCTTGGCCGCCGTCATCGGCACGTCGTCCAGCTTCGCGGCCAGCTGCAGCCACGGCCGCGTGCCGTCGCCCTGGAACCAGACCCCGCCGCGCACGTCGGCCGCGTAGTCGGTGCCTTCCACACGCATCGCCGGCGTCCCGATCCGCCAACCACCGCCCTCGTCGCGCCAGCCCACGATCTGTCCGGCCAGGTGCAGGTCATGGCGCACGCCGAAGCCGGTCGGCCAATCGAACTGCAGCTGCCGTTGCGGTTGCAGCTGCAGGCTGAAGCCGTCGGCGTCGCCTTCAAAGCGCCCGCCCAGGCCGCGCAGGCCGGGCGAGTTGCCCACGCTGGCGAAACCCAGCGACTGCAGTTCACCCTGCGCCCACAGGGGGCCATCGCGTTCGCCCGACAGCTGCAACGCGCGCACGTCCAGCTGCGGCCTGGACAGGAACAGCCAGCGACGCAGGCCCGGCTCAAGGCGATCACTCAGGGCCAGCGCACGCAGTGCGATGCCGGCCTGCACTTCACCGGAACGGACCTGCAGCTGTTTGCCGACCTGCAGCTGCAGGCCATCGAGGCGCTGCTCGCCGTCTTCATTCTTCAGCCGCAGCTGCGGTACCTGCAGCGCCCAGCCCTCGGCCTGGCGCTGCCAGCGCAGGCGGGCCTGCAGTCGCTGCAGCTGCAGCTGCGGCGCCGCCATGCCGGGTATCGGTGCGCCATCGATACGCACGTCGCGCAGGTCCGAATCCGTGGTCAGCGCCACCGGCGCGAAATCGCGCAGGGTCAACCACAGGTTCAACTCGCCCTTGCCCTCGCGCAGGCGCACGCCGCCAGCCGCCAGCAAGGGCGCCCAGGCGTGGAAATCGACCGGGTCGGCGCCCAGCCAGGCCTCGCCGTTGCCGCGCGCACGGTCCACGTCCAGCACCGCGGTCAGCGGCAGCGCTTCGGGCTGCGCCCAGGCGCGTAGGCCCACGCGCAGGCGATCGCCATTGACCCGCATGCGCAGGTCGATGCGCGGCAGCGTGGTGTCGATGCCCAACGTCGGCGCGTGCACGCCCAGGCGCCCCCCGATCACCTGCAGCTCGCCCAGCCGGCGCAGCGCATCCAGCGGATCGCCGCCGTTGTCCGATTGCGGCAGCCCGCGCACCGTCCAGCGTCCGTCCTCGCCCTGCTGCAGATCCAGCGCCAGGCCACGCAGGCGCAGCTCGGTCAGCGAGCGCCCGGGCAGCAGCCCGCTGTACATCGATACCAGCACCTCGGCCTCGCCGATCGCCAGGCCCTGCCCGGCGCCGATGCGCAGGCCTTTCAGCTGCAGCAGCGGGCCACGACGGGTCCAGGCGGTCTGCAGCTGGTCGAAACGCACCGGCTGGCCGGCACGCTCGCTCAGCCAGGCGGCGATCCTGTCAGGATGACGCTCGGCCAGCGGCAGCAGCTGGCTGAGCGTGCCCACCAGCAGTGCAAGCCCGACCAGGCCCACCGCACAGGCGGCAATGAAATGACGGCGGATCCTTCGCAGTCGCAGGCGCGGCGGCGCGCTCATCGGCCACCGCCGGCCTGCAGCCGGCGAGGATCAGAGCAGAACGACATCGAATTGCTCCTGCAGGTACTGCTCGTCCGCCTGGAAGCGGATGCTCTTGCCGAGGAACTCTTCCAGCTCGGCCACCGCCGAGGATTCCTCATCGGTAATGCGCGCGACCACCTTGGTCGAGGCGATCACCAGCAGGCGCGCAGCATCGAACTGGCGCACGGCACGGGTGATCTCGCGGAAGATCTCATAGGTCACCGTCTCGGTGGTCTTGATGCTGCCGCGGCCACTGCACTGCGGGCACGTTTCCGACAGCTGGCGCTCCAGGCTTTCCACCGTGCGCTTGCGCGTCATCTCCACCAGCCCCAGCGGCGAGAAGTCGTACACCGTGGTCTTGGCATGGTCGCGGGCCAGCGCCTTTTCCAGCGTGCGCAGCACCTGGCGGCGATGCTCGGCATCGTCCATGTCGATGAAGTCGATGATGATGATGCCGCCCAGGTTGCGCAGGCGCAGCTGGCGGGCCACCGCCTGTGCCGCTTCCAGGTTGGTGCGGAACACCGTCTCTTCCAGGTTGCGCTGGCCGAGGAACGAACCGGTATTGACGTCGATGGTGGTCATCGCCTCGGTCTGGTCGATCACCAGGTAACCACCGGATTTCAGCGGCACCTGCTTGTCCAGCGCGCGGCCGATCTCGTCCTCCACGCCGAACATGTCGAAGATCGGGCGGTCACCGGAGTACAGCTCCAGCTTCTCGGCCAGCACCGGCATGTACTTGGCGACGAAGGCCTGCAGTTGGCCGAAGGTCTCCTTCGAGTCCACCTTCACCTTGTCCACGTCCTTGCGGATCAGGTCGCGCACCGACCGCAGCGGCAGGCTCAGGTCTTCATAGATGATGCTGCACGACGGCGCTTCGCGGCCGCGGCGCTCGACCACGTTCCACACGCGCGACAGGTAGGCGATGTCCTCGGCGATGGCCTCGGCCGGCTGGCCTTCGGCGTTGGTGCGCACGATGTAGCCGTAGCCGCCGTGCTGCGCCGACAACTCGGTCACCAGCGCCTTCAGGCGGGCGCGCTCGGTTTCATCCTCGATGCGCGCGGACACCCCCACCACCTTGGACTGCGGCAGCAGCACCATGTAGCGCGAGGGAATGCTGATCTGCGTGGTCAGGCGTGCACCCTTGGTGCCGATCGGGTCCTTCACCACCTGCACCACGATGTCCTGGCCGTCACGCAGCAGCTCGACGATCGGCACGCTGGCCGGCGGCGGCAGCGTCGTGTTCTCGGTGTCGGCACTGGCCACCGGGGCCGGGCGCACCACGTCGTTGGCGTGCAGGAACGCGGCGCGCTCCAGGCCGACCTCGACGAACGCGGCCTGCATGCCGGGCATGACCCGCTGCACCTTGCCCTTGTAGATGTTGCCGACCACACCCCGGCGCCAGCCGCGCTCGATGTGCAGTTCCTGCAGCATGCCGTTCTCGATCACCGCGACCCGGGTTTCGCGGGGGGTCACATTGACCAGGATTTCCTCAGACATCGGCAGCCTCCCTGGCGGCATCGGCAGTGGGGGCCGGCACGCCACAGCGCGCCAGCAGACGATCGGTATGCAGCAATGGCAGCCCCATGACGCCGGAGTAGCTGCCGGAAAGATGTTCGATCCAGCGCTCGGCCCCGCCCTGGATGGCGTAGGCCCCGGCCTTGTCCAACGGCTCGCCGGTGGCGACATAGGCGGCGATGTCGGCGGCGGCGATCGGGGCGAAGGTCACTTCGGAAATGACCAGTTCGCTGTCCAGCCCGTCGGCGCCGACCACCACCACCGCAGTCATCACCTGGTGGGTGCGCCCGGCCAGGCGCGCCAGCATCGCGCGCGCGCCGGCGGCGTCGGCCGGCTTGCCGAACACTTCACCGTCCAGCACCACCTCGGTGTCCGAGCCGAGCACCCGCGCCTGCGGGTCTTCGGCCAGCACCCGGGCCAGCCCGGCGCGCGCCTTGTCGGCGGCGACCCGGCACACATACTGTTCGGCACTCTCGGTCGCGGCGCGCTGCTCGACGACCTCCAGGTCCAGGGCCTGGAAAGGGCGTCCGAGTCGGGCCAGCAACTGGTTGCGTCGGGGGGAGCGGGAAGCAAGATAGAGCATCGGCACAGCATAACCTGAGCCCGTCACCTGAATCGTCGGCAACCCGTTACGGAACGCGTACAACCCCTTACAGGCTCACAGCGCGTTCATCGCTACGACACCACCCTCACCGCACAACAAGGAGATCCCATGCGCCTGACCGCCACCCCGCTGCTGCTCGCCCTGTCCCTCGCCCTTGGAACCTCGATGACTGCCCATGCTGCTCCGTCGTCGCCGTCGATCGCCGCCGCGGCCGAAGGCACCCTGCTGAACATTTCGGCCAACGCCGAGGCCACCCGCGTGCCGGACGTCGCCACCCTGTCGGCCGGCGTGGTCACCCAGGCCGCCGACGGCAACAGCGCCATGCGCCAGAACGCCCAGCAGATGGACAAGGTGCTGGCCGCGATCAAGGCCGCCGGCATCGCCGAGCGCGACGTGCAGACCAGCGGCGTCAGCCTCAACCCGCAGTACCGCTATGCCGACAACGAGGCGCCGAAGATCACCGGCTACCAGGCCAGCAACACGGTCAGCCTGAAGGTCCGTGACATCGCCAAGCTCGGCAAGGTGCTCGATGCGCTGGCCGCTCAGGGCGCCAACCAGATCAACGGTCCGCAGTTTGAGATCGACCAGCCCGAACCGGTCTATGACGAAGCCCGCCTGGCCGCGCTGAAGAAGGCCCAGGCCCGCGCCCAGACCTATGCCAAGTCGCTGGGCCTGCAGGTGCGCCGCATCGTCAGCATCTCCGAGAACAGCAGCGGCGGTTTCCGCCCGATGCAGATGATGCGCACCATGGCGGCCGGTGCGGCGATGGACAAGGCCACCCCGGTCGCACCGGGCGAATCGACCGTCTCGGTCAACCTGGACGTGGTGTTCGAACTGGGCCGCTGATCGCGTCCGCCGCGGTCGACGACACAGGCGGGTCCCGCAGGGGGCCCGCCTTTTTCGTGCCCTCCGCCGTCACTGGCTGAAGGCCAGCCCAACGATCATGCCCCTGCCTCTAGGCAGTAGCCGTCATGCCGCGCTACTGATGGACTGCCAGCCGCGTGCGGCAACCCCGCCACGGGCCCTGGTGCGTTGAGGACTTCGTCACTGGCATGGAGGTGGATCATGGTTCGTACGTACCCCGTTGCATCCCTGCATTTCGACCCCGCCCGGGTGGCCGCCTGGAGCGCGGCGATCGCCCTGCACCTGCTGGCCTTCCTGTTGCTGCTCATCCCTGCGACCTACCAGGCCGTGCAGGTCCCGCGTGAAAAGACGCCGGTCCGGCTGATCGAGAAGATCCCGCCACCGCCAACGCCGCCGGTTCCGGTCCCGCCCAGGGAGATCGTCCAGGTGGTGCCGAAACCGCGAACGCAGCCGGTGGTACCGCCACTGCCCGCGCCCACCGCGACCGTGGAGGAGACCCAGGGCATCGCGCTGCCGGCCGCCGAACCGGCTCCGCCGCAGCTGGCGCCCAGCATCGACACGTCCACCCCTCTGGCCGGCGCCCAGCTGCAGTACCGCAGCGCCCCGCCGCCGACCTACCCCATCCAGTCCCTGCGCAACCACGAACAGGGCACGGTGCTGTTGCGGGTGGAAGTGGACAGCCATGGCCAACCGGTCGCGGTCAGCGTCGAGCGCAGCAGCGGCTCGCGCAACCTGGACCAGGCCGCCCGCCAGCAGGTGCTCCGGCACTGGCGCTTCGAGCCTGCCCAGCGTGACGGCGTGGCAGTTCCGGCCATCGGCCTGGTACCGGTGCAGTTCTCGCTGCCCGACTGAGCCCCACCACCGGCCCGGCCTCGCGCCGGGCCGGTCCCTGCCGCTGCCCGGGAAATGCGGACAGGCCAAGGACCAAGCGTTACCGATTAAGCAAAATTTCACGACTTCGTCACCTGCAGGAAACCTAGATTGGCGCGTCCCGGTATCGATCCGGCGACAGCCCTCAACGCTACGGTTTTCCAGTTAGGAGAGAAGCTGTGAAACACCCGATCCAACGGCCCGCCAGCCGCCGCCGCAGCACCCTGGCATCGTCCATCACCCACATCCTCACCGGCGGCGCCCTGCTGCTGGCCGGCGCCGTCGCTTCCTCCTCCGCCTTCGCGCAGGAAAAGGCCACCAACCTCGACCGCATCACGGTCACCGGCTCCAACATCCCGCGCACCAACACCGAGACACCGTCGCCGGTGCAGGTGGTGACCCGCCAGGAAATCGACCGCACCGGCAAGACCTCGCTGGCCGAGTACCTGCAGACCATCACCGCCGATGGCGCCGGCTCGATTCCCAAGACCTTCGGCAACGGTTTCGCCGGCGGTGGCGCCGGCATCTCGCTGCGCGGCCTGGGCGCCGGCTCGACGCTGGTACTGTTGAACGGCCGCCGCATGGCCACCTATGGCCTGGCCGATGACGGACAGAAGGTCTTCACCGACCTCAGCACCATTCCGCTCGATGCCGTCGAGCGCGTGGAAGTCCTGAAGGACGGCGCTTCGGCGATCTACGGCTCCGATGCCATCGCCGGCGTGGTCAACATCATCCTGCGCAGCGACTTCCAGGGCGCCATCCTGCGTGGCTCCTACGGCCTGTCCGGTGACAGCGATGGCGACGCCCGGAAAGCAACCCTGACCGCCGGTACCGGTGACCTGGCCACCGATGGCTGGAACGCCTTCTTCAGCCTGGACGTTGGCAAGACCGACGCGATCAAGATCAGCGACCGCAAGAACCGCAAGTGGATCGGTACCGGTGACACCCGCCCGTGGGGCTATGACAAGACCGCCCAGTTCCTCGGCGGTGCCTACACCCGTGGTGGCACCTCCGGCGGTTCCGGCCCGAACGGCTCCTACCTCGACGCCACCGGCCATCTGGTGCCGCTGCCGGGTTGCGCCGGCCTGACCACCATCGGTGGGCAGACCCCGGCCAGCATCGCCGCCGATGGCTGCCTGTGGGATCCGGCGCAGCAGTACCGCGACCTGATTCCGGAAGAGAAGTACGTCAACGTGTTCGGTCGCGCCAGCTTCGCCTTCGGTGAAGGCGGCGAGATCTACACCGAGATCGGCTACTCGAAGAAGGAAACCATCTTCAGCAACACCCCGTCCGGCGTGTCGGGCGGCTGGGGCTATCCGGGCGGCCCGGTCAATGCCAACAGTGGCCCCGGTGCCACCGTGCTGGGCCCGAACCATCCCGACAACCCGACCCCGGGCACGGCGCGCCGCGTGCGTTACTCGGCCTGGGATGTCGGCCCGCGCGTGACCGACAACACCAATGAGTTCAACCGCTTCCTGGTCGGCATCAAAGGCAACTGGGGCGACTGGAGCTACGACACCGCCTACCTGCACTCGGGCACCGACCTGACCAACAAGCGCACCGGCTTCCTGCGCTACAGCGCCGTCCAGTGTGCACTGGGCAATGCCAACTGCGCCGGTGGCGTGTGGCGTATCGGTGATGATGCCGGCAAGAACTCGCAGGCGCTGTACGACTACATCTCGCCCACGATCAGCGCCCGCGCCAAGTCCAGCCTGGACATGTTCGACTTCACCGTCTCGCGCAGCCTGATGGACCTGAAGGGTGGTCCGCTGGGCCTGGCGATCGGTACCGAGTGGCGCAAGACCAGCAACAGCCTGACCCCGCAGACCTACACCGACCAGGGCGACATCATCGGCCTGGGCTACTCGGCCTATGACGGCACCCAGAACGTCTACGCCGGCTACGTCGAACTGTCGGCACCGGTGCTGGAACAGCTGGAACTGTCCGGCGCCCTGCGTTACGACAAGTACGAAAGCGGCGAAGGCAAGGCTACGCCGAAGCTGGGCGTGAAGTGGACCCCGGCCGACTGGATCGCCCTGCGCGCCAGCTACGCCGAAGGTTTCCGCGCGCCGAACCCGGCCGAGAACGGTGACGGTGGCCTGGCCGCCTTCTCCACTGCGGTCGACCCGGTGCGTTGCCAGATCAGCGGCGGCGCTGCCAGCGAATGTGGCGCCAATTCGGTGGCGATCATCACCAAGCCGAACAAGCTGCTGAAGCCGGAAGAGTCCAAGAGCTACTCGGTCGGCATCGTGCTGCAGCCGACTTCGACCACCTCGATGACCGTCGATGCCTGGCAGATCAAGCGTACCAACGAGATCGTGCAGGGCAGCACGGCGGCGGCGATCCTGGCCGGCAACGTGCTGCGCGACAGCAACAATCTCAATGGCGTGGCCAACAGCGGCACCATCCTGGCGGTCAACACCGGCTACGTGAATGCCAGCTCGTCGCGCGTGCGCGGTATCGATACCGATATCCGCCAGACCTTCGAGATCGGCCCGGGCCAGCTGGAGCTGGACCTGCAGTGGAGCCACATCCTGAAGTTCGAGCGCACCGAAGGCGGCGACACGGTTGATTACGTGGGTACCCACGGCAACTGCGACGTCACCAACTGCATCGGTACGCCGAAGGACAAGGTCAACTTCGGCACCACCTGGAAGCAGGGCCCGTGGAGCGTCAGCGGCATCGTCAACTACATCAGCAAGATGGACAACATCGACAGCCGTGGTGGCAGCTACCTGGCCTTCTACGCTGACGGTACGCCGGTGAAGAAGATCTCTTCGTTCACCACGATGGACCTGTCCGGTCGCTGGAGCATCAACGACTCGTTCGAACTCAACGCCTCGGTGGCCAACGTGTTCGACCGCATCGCCCCGCTCGATCCGACCACCTACGGCGCGGTGAACTACAACCCGATGCACTTCTCCGGTGCGCTGGGCCGTTACTACACCGTCGGCTTCAAGTACACGTTCAAGTAAGACCGGTTGCAGCGTCACCTTCGAAGGCCCGGGCCGTTGCCCGGGCCTTCGTCGTTTTCACGCGGGCCGGTTCCTGCAGGCTGGCGCTTGCCCGCTGGCTCTTGCGGACATGTTCACGAGGACATGGCTACCGTATGCTCGCGGCATTCGCGCCGCAGGGGATCTCCATGGCCGCGACATCGCAACGGCTGGGCCTGCCCGCGTTGACTGCACTGGTAGTCGGCTCGATGGTCGGCGCCGGCATCTTTTCACTGCCGCAGAACGTCGCGCGCAGCGCCGGCCCGGCCGCCGCCTTGATCGGCTGGGCGGTCAGTGGCGCCGGCATGCTGATGCTGGCCTTCGTGTTCCAGGCCCTGGCCAATCGTCGCCCCGACCTGGATACCGGCATCTACGCCTATGCGCGCGAAGGCTTCGGCAACTACATCGGCTTCTCCGCGGCGTGGGGCTACTGGGTGGCGTCGGTGCTCGGCAACGCCAGCTTCTTCGTACTGATCTTCAGTGGCCTCGGCCACTTCGTGCCGGTCTTCGGTGAAGGCAATACACCCGCCGCCGTAGCCGCTTCATCACTGCTGCTGTGGACCGTGCACCTGCTGGTGCTGCGCGGCCTGCGCACGGCCGCCATCGTCAACGGCCTGGTGACGGTGGCCAAGCTGCTGCCCATCGCGTTGTTCCTGATCCTGGCGGCGGGCGCGTTCCGCATGGACGTATTCCGCGCCGATTTCCTCGGTACGCCCGCACTCGGCGACCTCGGCCAGCAGCTGCGCGGCATGATGCTGGTGACCGTGTGGGTGTTCATCGGCATCGAAGGGGCCAGCATCTATTCGCGGCGTGCCGCGCGCCGTGCCGACGTTGGCCGTGCCACGGTGATCGGTTTCCTCGGGGTCTGGCTGCTGCTGGTACTGGTCAGCCTGCTGTCGATGGGCGTGCTGTCGCAGGCCGAACTGGCCGGGCTGCCCAATCCGTCGATGGCCTACGTGCTGCGCGCCATCGTCGGCGAATGGGGCGCGACGGTGATCATCATCGGTTCGATCGTCTCCGTACTCGGCGCATTGCTGGCCTGGGTGCTGCTGTGCGCCGAAGTGCTGTATGCCGCCGCCGGTGACGGCACCATGCCGGCCTTCCTCGGCCGCGAGAACGCGCGTGGCGTGCCGGCCAATGCACTGTGGTTGAGCAATGGCCTGATCCAGTTGTTCCTGCTGATGGTGCTGGTCAGTTCGGGCAGCTACACCGGGCTGGTGCTGCTCGCTGCGTCGATGAGCCTGGTGCCCTACTTCCTGTCCACCGCGTTCGGCGTGCAGCTGGCCTGGCGCGGGCAGGCCTACGCCGGCGAACCAGGCGTGCGCTGGCGCGATTTCGGGGTCGCACTGCTGGCCAGCGCCTATGCGCTGTGGCTGGTGTATGCCGGCGGCCTGGACAACCTGCTGCTGTCGGTACTGCTGTACGTGCCCGGCGTGGTGTTGTTCGCTTTGACCCGGCGCCAGCGCGGCGAGCGGGTATTCACGCGCTGGGAGTGGGTACTGTTCGGCGCGATCCTGGCGGTGGCGATCGCCACGCTGGTGGCCTTCTGCAGAGGTGAGCTGGCACTGTAGAGCCGAGCCCACGCCCGGCTTCACACAGGCAGCCGAGCATGGCTCGGCTCTACAACTGGCGATCCGCCAGCATGCCGATATCCTGCATCCAGCGCTCGGCCAGCTGCGGCCACGCCGCGACCGGTGCATCCTTCATGCGCAACCCGAATGCGTGGCCGCCGCGTGCGAACAGATGCATTTCCACCGGCACCCCCGCGTCCGCCAGGGCACGGTAATAGGCCAGCGATTCGCGCACGTCATCGGTGCGATCGTCGGTGGCCTGCGCGATGAACGTCGGCGGCACCTTGTCATCCACGGTGATGTCCCTGACCAGCGACAATCCCTTCCCGTGCCCTGCCCACAGGTGCCCGGAATACATCACCATGGCGAAATCGGGACGGCTGGGTTGCTCATCCGCAGCATCGACCGGCGCGTAGCTGCGCAGCGCGTGCGTGCTCAGTCCAGCCACCACGTGACCACCGGCGGAAAAGCCGATCGCCCCGATACGCTTGGGATTGATTGACCAGCGCTCGGCCTGTGCGCGCAGCAGGCCCATTGCACGCTGTGCATCCTGCAGGGCCATCGGCACTTTCGGAAAGTCGCGGCAGTTGCACTCGGGGTCCCAGTTCGGGCCAGAGGCTGGCACCCGGTACTTCAGCAATGCACAGGTGATGCCCTGTGCGGTCAGCCAGTCGCAGATCTCGCTGCCTTCCAGGTCCATCGCCAGCACCCGATAGCCTCCGCCAGGCACCACCATCACCGCGGTGCCGGTGGCCGGTCCCTTCGGTGGAAACACGGTGAGGGTCGGCGCAGCGACGTTCTGCAGCATCATCCAGTGTTCGCCACTGGCTTCGGAGATCACTTCGCTGACCTGCTCGGGCCCCTTCAACTTCGGTGGCGCGATCACCGTGCCCTGCGGCCACAACGGAAGCTCGGTGGTGCCCTGTGGCGGATGCCAGGTGGAAGGCGCGGCCTTCGTTGTGGCGAACGGCACCATCGCCAGCAGCAGGAAGCTCGAGGACAGCAGCACGCGCACGATCGGCATCCATGGTTGCAGCAGCAGAGTGTAGCGACAAAAAAAAACCTGCATCTTGCGATGCAGGTTTCTCAAGGTGGCGCCCGAAGTTGGACTCGAACCAACGACCCCCTGATTAACAGTCAAGTGCTCTAACCGGCTGAGCTATTCGGGCAGACGACTAGTATAACCACTCTTCACGCGCGATGGTAGGGGTGATTGGCAATCATTGCGGCGGCCCGATACAGCTGCTCGGCCACCACCAGGCGCACCAGCATGTGCGGCAGCGTCAGCGGTCCGATCGACCACTTCTCATCGGCCAGCGCGGACACCTCCGGCGAATGCCCTTCCGGGCCACCAATCAGGAACGCCAGGTCGCGGCCCTGCCCGCGCCAATGCTCCAGGCGCTGTGCCAGCTGTTCGGAACTCAGCTGTCGTCCTGGCACATCCAACGCCACCACATAGGCGTTCTTCGGCAGCGAAGCGATGACCCGCTTGCCTTCCTCTTCAGTGGCGCGGCGCGGATCACGCCCCTTGCCGCGCAAGCCGGGCTCGATTTCCACCAGCTCGAACGGCAGCCAGTGCGACAGCCGCTTCTGGTACTCGGCGAAGCCCTGCGCGACCCAGCTGGGCGCGCGTTCACCGGTGGCGATCAGGCGGGCTTTCATCTACACGGTCCTCCAAAACGTCGACGGCGCCATCGGCGCCGTCGAAGGGATGCATCAACGTGCGGCTCAGGCCACTTCGTCGTCGCTGGACGGCGGCTGGTCGCCAACGGTCCACAGGCGCTCGAGGGCGTAGAACTCACGCACGCGCGGCAGCATCACGTGGACGATCACGTCGCCCAGATCGACCAGCACCCACTCGGCTTCGCGCTCGCCTTCAACACCCAGCGGCATCACGTCGATGTTCTTGGCGAAGCGCACGACTTCATCGGCGATCGACTTGACGTGGCGGGTCGAGGTGCCCGAAACGACGATCATGTAGTCGGCAACGCTGGACCGGCCGCGCACGTCGATCTCGACCAGGTCCTTGGCCTTCAGGTCTTCGGTGGCTTGGCGGACGCTGGCCAGCAGTTCCGGCACGGACGGCGGCGGGCTGGGCAGATCGACCTTGATGGTCTGGGGCTGGGTCTGGTTGCTCAAAGTGGATCGACTCGATAAACGTGGGGGCGATTATACGGGGATGGCACGGCGGCGCCATTCACGCTGTGGCCGGGCGGTACAGCCCGTGTGCAGCGACGTAGTCCGCGACAGCCGGCGGCAGCAGGGCGCGCCAGGGGCCACCGGCGGCGATCTGCGAGCGCACGGCGCTGGCCGATTCCTCGCGCAGCGGGTGGTGCAGGCGCAGGATGCGTCCGGCCGGGCTGGCGAACAGGGCCTGTTCGTTGTCGGCCCAGCGCCCCTGCAGGGCACGCCCCAGTTCACCGTCGATCGACGCCTGCAGCGGGCTGCCCGGCCGCTCGGCCACCACGAAGTGGGCCAGCCCGAACAGGGCCTCCCATTCGTGCCAGCCGGACAGGCCCAGCAGGCTGTCGGCGCCCACCAGCCAGGCCAGTGGCCGGCTTGGGCCCAGCTCGCCACGCAGCTCGCGCAGGGTATCGACGGTGTAGGACGGACGACCGGGATAGCGCGTGGCACGGTCCAGTTCACGACGGTCCAGCAGCAGGCCCGGTTCGTCGCCGATGGCCAGCGACAACATGGTGCAGCGCTGCTCGGCGGTAGCGCCGGGCACCGCACGGTGCGGCGGATCGCCTGCCGGCAACATGCGCACGGCCACCTGCAGTTCGTCCCGGGCGGCTCGCGCGATTGCCAGATGCCCCAGGTGCACCGGATCGAAGGTGCCCCCGTAATAGATCCGCAGGCTCATCGCTCAGGCCCGCGCCAGCAGGCGCACGGCACGCGGTTCGGCCACGGCCACCAGCAGGCGCTCCAGCGCCAGCCAGGCATCGCCGTCGGCCCGCCCCTTGGCGATGCGGTCGACCAGCCCGGCTTCGGCCACGAAGCGTTCCCAGCGCTTGCCTTCCGGGTGCCGCTGCAGCGCGCGCTTGTAGGGCGCCTGCCGTGATTCCCAGATGCCACGCGATTTCATTTCGGCGGCTAGGTTGCCGCCACGGGCCTGCACACGGGCCAGGCCGGCACCGGCCAGCAGTTCACGGATCACGATCGGCATCAGTGCGGCCACCGCTTCGCCTTCGCCGCGCAGGCCAGCCAGCATGCGCAGCACGGCCGGCGGCTGGCCGGAGAACGTCGCCTCCACCAGCCGGAACACGTCGTAGCGGGCAGCGTCAGCCACCAGCGATTCCATCCGCTCCACATCCAGCGGCTGGCCATCGGCCAACAGCGCCAGCTTGTCGATTTCCTGGGCGGCGGCCAGCAGGTTGCCCTCCACCCGCTCGGCCAGGCGCTGCACGGCGGCCGGGTCGGCACGCAGGCCCTTGCCGCGCAGGCGGCGCTCGATCCAGTCCGGCAGTTCGTGCGGCTTGATCGCCCAGGCCACCGACAGCACGCCGATGCGGCTGACCGCCTCGGCCCACTTGCCCTGATGGGCCTTGCTCCATTCATTGGCGGTGATCATCAGCACCACGTCCGGCGCCGGATTGGCGCAGAACTGGCTGATCACTTCGGCGCCGTCCTTGCCGGGCTTGCCGCTGGGCAGGCGCACCTCGACCAGGCGGCGGGCGCTGAACAGGCTGGGCGCATTGAAGCTGGCGTCGAGCTGGTTCCAGTCGAAATCCCGCCCGTCGGCGTCGAACACTTCGCGTTCGCCGATGCCGGAGGCGCGCGCGCGCGCGCGGACGGCATCTGCCGCCTCCAGCACGCGCAGGGTTTCCGGGCCTGCGATCAGGTACACCGGCGCCAACGGGGTGTCAGCGCCCTGGCTGGCCAGCTGCTCCGGACGCAGTTCCATCGTCGCTGCCGCTCAGTGCTTGACGTCGGCGGCCGGCACCGCACCCTCGATCGGCTTGGCCTTCGGCGCGGACAGGCTGCCGCCCTTCTCGATCTCGGCGCGGACCACGCTGTCGATACGGCGGATGATCGAGGCGGACATTTCCCGGCGCAGCTCCGTGGCCAGGATTTCGCGTTCGGTGGTGGTACCGGTGGCGTCGGTCGGCGGCGACACATAGTCGCGCGACAGTTCGATCACCTGCTGCGGCACCAGTTCGCTGCCATCCTCGCGACGGAAGATGAAGATCACCGCGTAGCGCAGGCTGTATTCCTGTGCGCGGCCCTGCGAGTCGATGGCGATCGGCAGGTCACCCCAGCGCTCGGACAGCACCTGCAGCTGGGCGTTGGGTCCCTTGCTGTCCTCATCGGCCAGCTTGGCACCGGAGGCCAGCAGGCTGCGGTTGAGCAGCTTGACCAGTTCACTGTACGGGGCGGTGGAGACCACCTTCACCGGGGCAGTGTCGGTCGGCAGCATCAGCTTGTTGCGCAGATGGAAACCGCAGCCGGCGAGGCCGAGGACAAGAACGAGGGCAAGCAGGATTCGGGTCATGGAGACAGTCTGGCGGAGCCGGGCGATCACGGCAACACACAGCGTGCCCGAAGCCGCGTGAATGCAGGGCCATCAGGCGCCCGGCCCTGCTCATGGAATGGCACCGGCCACCGCGCGGGTGACCGGTGCCGGGGACATCAGGCAGCGACGATGTTCACGATCTTGCCCGGGACGATGATGATCTTGCGCACCGTCAGGCCTTCCATGAACCTGGCCGCGTTGGGCTCGGCCAGGGCCAGCGCCTCGACCTGCTCGCGCGCGGCATCGGCCGCCACCTCGATGGTGCCACGCAGCTTGCCGTTGACCTGCACCGCCAGGGTCAGCGCATCGCGCACCAGCGCGCTGCTGTCGGCCTGCGGGAACGGCTGGTCTTCCAGCAGCGTCTCGCCATGACCCAGCACCTGCCACAGGGCGTGGCTGGCATGCGGGGTGATCGGGTTGAGCAGCAGCACGATCGCCTGCAGCGCTTCCTGGCGCACCGCGCGGCCCTGCTCGCTGCCATCCTCGAACTTGGCCAGCGCGTTCATCAGCTCCATCACCGCAGCGATCGCGGTATTGAAGCTGTGGCGGCGGCCATAGTCGTCACCGACCTTGCCGATGGTTTCATGGGTCTTGCGGCGCAGCGCCTTCTGGTTGGCATCCAGCGCCGCGGCATCCAGCGCCGGGGCGGCACCGTCGGCAGCGTGCTTCTGCACCTGGGCCCAGAGGCGGCGCAGGAAGCGGGCCATGCCGTCCACGCCGGCTTCGTTCCACTCCAGCGACTGTTCCGGCGGTGCGGCGAACATCGAGAACAGGCGCACGGTATCGGCGCCGTACTTGCCGACCATCGCCTGCGGGTCCACGCCGTTGTTCTTCGACTTGGACATCTTCTCGGTACCACCGACCACCACCGGCTGGCCGTCGGCGATCAGGGTGGCGCCGGTGATGCGGCCGCGCTCGTCGCGCTGCACTTCCACGTCGGCCGGGTTGATCCAGTCCTTCGAGCCGTCCGGGTTCGGGCGGTAATAGGTTTCGGCGATCACCATGCCCTGGCACAGCAGGTTGCGCGCCGGTTCGTTGCTGTCCACCATCCGCGCGTCGCGCAGCAGCTTGTGGTAGAAGCGGAAATACATCAGGTGCAGGATCGCGTGCTCGATGCCACCGATGTACTGGTCCACCGGCAGCCAGTAGTTGCCGCGCTTGTCGACCGCATCACGGGCACCCGGCGAGGTGTAGCGGGCGTAGTACCAGCTCGACTCCATGAAGGTGTCGAAGGTGTCGGTCTCGCGCTCGGCCGCGCCGCCGCAATCCGGGCAGGTGGTCTTGCGCCATTCCGGGTCGGTCTTGATCGGCGAGCCGGTACCGGCGAAGGCCACGTCTTCCGGCAGCACCACCGGCAGCTGCTCTTCCGGCACAGGCACCGCGCCGCACTTGGCGCAGTAGATCACCGGAATCGGGCAGCCCCAGTAGCGCTGGCGGCTCACGCCCCAGTCGCGCAGGCGGTAGTTGACGCGGCGCTGGCCCTGGGCCTTGCGCTCGAAACGTTCGGCCAGGGCTTCAAAGGCGCCCTGGAAATCCAGGCCGTCGAACTCGGCCGAGTTCACCAGCTCGAAGGCACGGCTCTTGTCGCTGTACCAGTCCTGCCAGCGGCTACCGTCCCAGTTGCGCTCCTCTTCGGTGCGCGCATCCTTCAGCGCGATCACCTGCTTGATCGGCAGGCCGTACTTGTTGGCCACTTCGTTGTCGCGCTGGTCATGGCCCGGAACGGCCATCACCGCGCCGGTGCCGTAGCCCATCAGCACGAAGTTGGCGACCCACACCGGCACCGGCTCGCCGGTGACCGGATGCAGCGCGCGCAGGCCGGTGTCCATGCCGCGCTTTTCCTGGGTTTCCAGTTCAGCCTCGGACACGCCACCCTGCTTCAGGTCGGCCAGCATCGCCGCCAGCTCCGGGTTGTTCTTCGCCGCATGCAGCGCCAGCGGGTGCTCGGCGGCGATCGACACGAAGGTCACGCCCATCACCGTGTCCGGGCGGGTGGTGAACACGCGCAGCGGGTCCAGCGCGCTGCCATCGACATCGCGCACATCGAACTGGATCTCCAGGCCCTCGGAACGGCCGATCCAGTTGCGCTGCATGGTCTTGACCGATTCCGGCCAGCCGTCCAGCTCGTCCAGGCCGTCCAGCAGTTCCTGGGCGTAGTCGGTGATGCGCAGGAACCATTGCGGGATCTCGCGCTTCTCCACCAGCGCACCGGAGCGCCAGCCGCGGCCGTCGATGACCTGCTCGTTGGCCAGCACGGTCTGGTCGACCGGGTCCCAGTTCACCACCGCGTTGCGGCGGTAGGCCAGGCCCTTGCGCATCAGGCGGGTGAACATGCGCTGCTCGTGGACGTAATAGTCCGGACGGCAGGTGGCGAACTCGCGCGACCAGTCGATGGCATAGCCCAGCGACTTCAGCTGGCTGCGCATGTGGTCGATGTTCTTGTAGGTCCACGCCGCCGGCGCGGTCTTGTTCTTGATCGCAGCGTTTTCCGCCGGCAGGCCGAACGCGTCCCAGCCCATCGGCTGCAGCACGTTGTGGCCGGTCATGCGCTTGTAGCGGCTGATCACGTCGCCGATCGTGTAATTGCGCACGTGGCCCATGTGCAGCGCACCGGACGGGTACGGAAGCATCGACAGGCAGTAGTACTTCGGCTTGTCCGAAGTCTCGTCGACCTCGAAGGCACGGGTGGCGTCCCAGTACTGCTGGGCGGCGGATTCAACCTGCTGCGGGTCGTAGGCGTTGGTTTCAGCGCTGGTCATGGAACACGCGGATGCGGCGGCAAAGCGGTACAGCGTACCGCAGTGCGGCAAATGGCTCCAATCCTGCCTGCCGGACGCCGGCGCCGCGGCGCTCGGGGAGGCGTCTCAGCGCGGGCGCGACAGCGGCAGGGCCGCCGCCAGCCAGACCAGCCAGCAGGCGAACGCGAGCCGTTGTGCCATCGGCGCCGGCAGTGTGCCCTGCAGGGCGAACGCCGCCAGCGCGGCCAGCACGCCGCAGCCCAGGGCCACTGCGCCCAAGGCCCGGCCATGCGCCTGGCGCAGATGGGACACGCCCAGCAGCACGGTGCCCGCGACGAAACCCAGCACCCAGATCATCCAGGCGCTGGCATGCAGCTGGCTGGCGGGCCCATGCAGGTCATCCACGTCCAGTGGCAGCAACCCCATCGCGGCAAAGGCCAGACCGGCCAGCAGCAGCATCTGGCTGCCGACCCGTGGCGCCCAGCCAGCAGTGGCCGGCAGACTGCGGCGCAGGCGTTCAGCCACCGCCACCGCCAGCACGCCGGGCAGCACGAAACCCAGCAGATTGAAGGCCAGCGCATGCGGTACACCGCGCGCACCCAGCAGCGCCACCGGGTGGCGAGCCTGGGCATAGCCGTCCAGGCCGGCACCGAAGCCGGCCACGGCCAGGACGAATACGACTGCCGCAAGCAGCCCCAACCAACGATCAAGCCGGACCACGGACATTGCGCGCAATCACCTGGAAAGGAATGGACCACGGCATTGTCGCGGTAGCGGCGCGATGCGCCAAGCGCGGCGCATTCCAGAGCACTTCAATATCCGCCTGCTGCGCCTACCGTGATGCTCGAGGCATGGCAGTTCCGCCCTGTCGCAAGCGCGCCTCCCCATCGAAGCCTATCGCCTCCGGCTAGTGGGTGATCCACACGCTGCACTGCGCCCCTGCCGGCCCGCCAGCACCACTCGAGGGCGTACTCCGTGATGGCAGGGTTGAGACCGACATCGATCGTCACCATAGAATCGGTCTCCAGATGCCAAGCGATGCCTCCCCCATGACCGAGACGACCTACGTATTCGACGCCACCACTGCGACCTTCGAGGCCGAAGTCCTGCAGAAGTCGCTGCAGACGCCGGTGCTGGTCGACTTCTGGGCCACCTGGTGCGGGCCGTGCAAGACCCTTGGCCCGATGCTGGAAAAGCTGGCTGCCGAGTACAACGGCGCTTTCGAGCTGGCCAAGGTCGATGTCGACAAGGAACAGCAGATCGCGGCGGCCTTCCAGATCCGCTCGGTGCCCACCGTGTTCCTGGTCAAGGGCGGCCAGCTGGTGGACGGCTTCCCCGGCGCCATTCCGGAAGGCCAGCTGCGTGAATTCCTGGCCCAGCACGGCATCGTGCCGGCCGATGTCGGCGATGCCGCCCCTGAAGATGACGCCCCGCTGGACCCGCAGGCGCAGGTCGACGTACTGCGCGCGCAGATCGCCGCCGAGCCGGACAAGGATGAGCTGAAGCTCGACCTGGCCCTGGCCCTGCTGCAGATCGGCGGCGTGGACGAGGCCGGTACGCTGATCGACGGCCTGCCGGCCAATCTGGCCACCGACGACCGCGCCGTGCGCGCCCGTGCCCGCCTGGCCTTCGCCGCTGCGCTGAAGGATGCCCCGGCGGCCGAGGTGCTGGAGGCCCGCATCGCCGCTGATGGCAAGGATCTCAAGGCCCGCCACCTGCGCGGCGTGCAGCTGCTGCTGGGCGGGCATGACGAGGCCGCCCTGGCGCAGTTCCTGGAAATGCTGCGGATCGACCGTGGATTCGAGGAGGGCCTGCCACGCAAAGCCTTGATCGACGCCTTCAATGTGATCTCCGACGAGGACCTGGTGGGCCAGTACCGCCGCAGGATGGCGTCGCTGCTGTTCTGAACGGAAGCCCGCTCCGTTCAGAATCCCTGCACTGAACGCGGGCAATAATGCGCGCGCTGGCGGCCTTGCGGTCGCCACGATCCGTTCGGGGGGATGAGGTCGGGGCCATGGGGTCTTGCAGCTGCACCCCCGCATTGCCGGGATTGCAAACTGTGACCGTCGTCCGCTCTCTGTCGTTCGCCATGCGTTTAACGGGCGCCCTGCTCTGCGCCCTCCTCCTGCCGCCTGCCATCGCCGGCGCCCAGGACTGGAACTACCGGGTCCGGCCCGGCGACACCCTGTGGGACCTGGGCGGGCTGTACCTGAAACCCTCGGTACGCTGGCAGCAGCTGCAGCAGCACAACCGCATCGACAACCCCTACCAGTTGCCGCCGGGCCAGCTGCTGCGCTTCCCGATCAGCTGGCTGCGCACCGAACCGGCGCCGGCCCGGGTGCTGTCGGTGCGCGGCAAGGTCGAGCTGTCCGGTGCCGATGGCACGGCGACCCGTGCGCTCCAGGCCGGCGAGCAGCTGCATATCGGTGACACCGTGGAAACCGAGGGCGATTCCAGCATCACGCTGGAATTTGCCGATGCCTCGCGCCTGCAGCTGCGCGAATACTCGCGCCTGCGCCTGGACCAGCTCAGCCGCTATGGCCACACCGGCATGGTCGACACCCGCCTGCGCCTGCAGCAGGGGCGCGCCAGCAACCGGGTGACGCCGGCGCGCGGCCCGGCCTCGCGCTACATCATCGATGCACCCACCGCGACCAGCAGCGTGCGCGGCACGGTGTTCCGGGTCAGCGCCGGGGATACCGGGCACGTCGGCGCCACCGAGGTCCTGCAGGGCAAGGTGCAGGTCGGCAACCCCCATGGCCAGCGCTTGGTGCGCCCGGGGCAGTCCACCCGCAGCAGCAGCGCCGATGCGGCCCCCGCCGCGGTCTCGGCCCTGCTGCCGGCGCCGGCGCTGCGCAATGACGCGCTGCGCCTGGCGCCGCTGCCGACCCTGCTTGCCTGGGAACCGGTCACTGGCGCCGATCACTACCGGGTGGAAGTGGTGCAGGCGGCAACGCCGGAGATCCTGCTGTTCGCCACCACCACCGCCGACACCCGGTTGGCGATCGGCGACCTGCCGCCCGGCCAGCTGCGCCTGCTGTTGCGCGCGGTCGACGCACAGGGCGTCGAAGGCCTGGATGCGAGCGCCGATTTCGAGCTCAGTGACCAGCCACCGCCGCCGCTGACCATATCGCCGCTGCATGGGCAGACGATCAACAGCGACCGCCCGCGCTTCCGCTGGAGCCAGGCCCCCGGTGCACGCAGCAGCGTGCTGCAGATCGCCGCCGAACCCAGCTTCCGGCAGCCATTGCAGGAGCAGGCTACCCATGCGACCGACCTGCGCCTGGCGCAACCGTTGCCGCCCGGACAGTACTACTGGCGCGTGGCCTCGCGCGATGCCGAAGGCCACCAGGGCCGCTATGGCCAGGCGCTGCCGCTGCAGCTGAGCAACGAGCCGGTGGACCCGGCACTGCAACCGCCCGAGGCCGCGCACGGCGAGCTCACCCTGCGCTGGCAGGCCGGCAGCGAAGGCCAGCGCTACCGGGTGCAGGTGGATCGCCGCGGTGACTTCAAGGCCCCACTGATCGATGAAACGGTGGCCCAGCCGCAGGTGAGCTTCAAGCGCCCGTGGAGCGGCACGCTGCACGTGCGCGTGCAGTACATCGACGATGACGGCCACGCCGGCGAGTTCTCTCCTGCCCAGCAGATCCCGTTGCCATGCCGCCTGTGCTACGGCGCCGGTGGCGGTGCACTGCTGCTCTGGTTGTTGTTGTGAGGCGCTCGCCGCTGCCATGGTCGAAGCGGATCCTGCTGGCCCTGCTGGCCGGCGTGCTGACCATCGTGGCCAGCCAGGGCCAATGGCTGTGGCGCCAGGACGAGGCAGCCTATGACGCACTGATCGGCAACTGGGACTACCGCCCCGACCCCAGCGTGCTGATCGTGGCCATCGACGAAGGCAGCCTGCAGCGTATCGGCCAGTGGCCCTGGCCGCGCTCGGTGCATGCCCGCCTGCTGGACCGCCTGACCGATGCCGGCGCCGAACGCGTTGCGCTGGACCTGATGCTGTCCGAACCCGACCGTCGCGACAGCCGCCAGGATGATGAGCTGGCGGCCGCGATCCGACGCAACGGCCGGGTGGTGCTGCCGGTGCTGGCGGCACCGGCGGCCGGCGACCGCATGGCCGAGGAAATGCTGCCGATCCCGCAGATCGCCGCCAGTGCCGCCGCGATCGGCCACACCGATGTCGAGGTGGATGGGGACGGCGTCGCCCGCGGCGTCTATCTGCACGCCGGTATCGGACGGCCGCACTGGCCGGCACTGGGCCTGGCACTGGCCGACCTGCCGGCGGGTGCGGTACGCGGCCTGCCCGACCCCGACCCGGCGCTGGGCTCGCCCTATCAATGGCGTCGCGATGATTACGTGCGCGTGCGCTACGCCGGCCCGCCCGAGCGGCTGCCGCAGGTGTCCTATGCGGACGTGCTCGATGGGCACGTGGATGGAGCGATGCTGCATGGCCGCCGCATCGTGGTCGGCATGACGGCCAGCGGCATCGCGCCTCGCCTGCTGACCCCGACCACCCGCGAGTTCTGGATGAGCGGCAGCGAGTACCAGGCCAACATCACCTCGATGCTGCTGCAGCACAAGCAGATCGACGTGCTGCCGCACGCCTGGCAGCACGCCATCAGTGGCGTGCTGGTGGCGCTGTGCGTGATCCTGCTCGGCCTGCGCCTGCCGTGGCTGGTCGCGCTGTGTTCGCTGCCGATGCCGCCGCTGCTGAGCTGGCTGCTGCTGCGCACCGGTGACCTGTGGTGGGCACCGGCCAGCGCGATGCTGGGCGTGGTGCTGGCACTGCTGGTCTGGGCGGTGTGGCGGATCTCGGCCTGGCACCGCCTGGCCAACCGCGATGCCCTCACCGGCCTGGGCAACCGCCTTCGCTTCGAGCAGTCACTGCAGCAGGAATGCGACGCCGCGCGGCGCAGTGGCAAGCCATTGAGCCTGGCGCTGATCGACGTCGACCACTTCAAGCGCCACAACGACCGCCATGGCCACCAGGTCGGTGACCGCGTGCTGCGTGATGTCGCCCGCCTGATCGGCGCGCATGCCCGTCGCCCGCGCGACATGGCGGCGCGCTACGGTGGCGACGAATTCGCACTGGTGCTGCCGGATACGCCGGCCGAGGGCGCGCGCCGGGTGATCGAGGACCTGATTGCCTGCGTGCGTGCACTGCCGGCGCCGGGCGATGGCAGCGATGACGGCGTCACGCTCACCATCGGGGTATTCACCCGCGTGCCCGACGGTGACCTGCAACCGCACCATTTCGTGGAAGGCGCCGACACCGCCCTTTACCAGGCCAAGGCCAACGGCCGCGACGGGTTCATGATCGACGGCGGGACGTGACTCCCGGGGTGCAACATACGCATGCGAATGGTTAGACTGGGCACCTCGCCTCGCGCCCCGGACCCGCATGAACGCCCGCCTGTTCCGCTTCGGCATCAACCTCTGGCCGCCGTTCCTGTTCACCGGCATCCACGTCACCCGGATCACGCCCGATTACCGGCAGATCGACGTGGCATTGCGACTGCGGCCGTGGAACCGCAATTACGTGGGCACGCATTTCGGCGGCAGCCTGTTCGCGATGACCGATCCATTCTGGATGCTGGGCCTGCTGCACATCCTCGGCCGTGACTATTACGTGTGGGACCGGGCCGGTGCGATCGATTTCCTCAAGCCTGGCCGGGGCACGGTGCGCACTTCGTTCCGCATCGATGATGCACTGCTGGCCGAACTGCGTGCCGAAGCGGCCGGCGGCGAAAAGGTGCTGCGCTGGTTCAGCAACGATGTCGTCGACGAAAGCGGCGAAGTGGTCGCCCAGGTACGCAAGCAGGTGTACCTGCGGTTGAAGCCGCACGCACGCTGATCCAGCACGCGCGCGCTATCCTCGGCCTCCCTGCCATGGAGGCTCCGATGCGCCCGTATGCGCTTGCCACACTGCTGACCCTGCTGTCCTTCACCGCCCACGCCCTCGACCTGCCACCGGTGCAATATCCGACGCTGCCGGCCCAGGCGGCCAATGCCGCCGGTTTCGTCCCGCAGGGCTGGGCACTTGAATCGAGTGTCGAAGGCGATCTCGACCAGGATGGCCGCGCGGACCTGGTGCTGGTGCTGCGTCAGCAGGCGCCACGCAACGTCATCGAGCACGATGGCTTGGGTCCCTCGCCGTACGACAGCAACCCGCGCATTCTCGCCGTGGCGTGGTCGCGCCCGTCCGGCTATGTGCTGGCGGTGCAGGACCACCAGCTGATACCACGCCCGGACAATCCGGTGATGAGCGACCCGCTCGAAGACGGCGGCGTCAGCATCCAGCGGGGCACCCTGAAGGTCGCACTGTTTTCATTCGCCAGCGCGGGCAGCTGGTCAATGGGCACGACCGCCTTTACCTTCCGTTGGCAGGACGATGCCTTTGCGCTGATCGGCTACGACCAGAATTCGGTGATGCGCAATTCCGGGCAGACCGAGTCGGTGAGCGTGAACTTCTCCACTGGCAGGGTAAAGCGGAGCGAAGGCAGCATCGAGGACGACAAGGACAGCGTGCACTGGGAGCCCCTGCACAGCCGCCGCCGCTGGACGCTGCAGACCATCGGTGATGGCTGGGCATTCGATCCGCTGGCGGGCAGCGACTGAGACGCTGCTCAATCGCGCGCAGCAGCGGCCGGGGCGTTCTCCATCACCAGCGGCACCGACAGCCATGGGCTCTCGTCGGTGCTGCGCGACGGTGAACGCCGCGGCACCTGCAGACGGCGGCCATCGGCCGACAGCTGCGGTGCCCGCACCGGCGAGCGGAACTGCGCAGGCAGGCGCTGCAGCGCATCCACCGGATCCTGCGCCTGCTGCCTCAGCCAGCGCTGCGCGCCGATCAGCCGCACCATCGCGGCGGCATCCTGGGTCCGTGACGAATAGGCCGGATAGACCGGGCGGGCAATATCGGTCAGCACGCACCCCAGGATGTTCGACAGGCAGCCAAAGTCATGCTGCGGCGGTGCCGGCACCGGCAGCGGGCGATCCGCTTCCAGCGCCGCCATCGCCGCCGCGCCGCAGGCCCAGCCCAGATTGCCCGCCGCGCGCGCCAGGGTACTGCTGCGATCCAGGACCAGCACCCCGCCGAATTCCTGCGCCGAGGTTTCGATCGCAGCCCGGCTCATCGCGTACTCACCCTGCATCGCACGGCACAGGCTCTGTTCGGCGGCCAGCATCGGCTGCATTGCCTGATCGCATTCCGCTGGCAACGGATGGTCGGCCGGCAGTTCGACCAGCATGTCGGCCAGCAGCTGGGCATTGGCCTGCACCAGGCTGGCACCGATGATGCTCTCCACCAGGTAACTGCCGCCCGTCACCAGCCGCCGGCCCAGCTGAAGCCCCCTGCAACTGCCACGCAGCGCACCGTCGATATCGCCCTGCACATAGGCCAGCGCGCGTGCGCTGGTGGCATCGATCATCAGGCCATAGGTCGGCATCGGCACCAGGATGCCGTCGCCCTTGGGCCGGAATGGCGACACGAAGTGGTCCGCATCGGCCAGCTGGTCCAGGCGCGCATGCAGCTGCTGGTGGCCAGCGTGGGCATCGACGAAGCGCTGCGGGTCGGCGCGCACCTGGCCCAGGCAGTCACTGGCGGTCGGCCCGCAGCTGGCCGCCGGTCGTGATCGCAGCGCGTCATGGTCCTCCGCCAGCTGCGGTCCGGCGCCGCCATTGCCGCGCGGATCGGCCTCCCAACGCTGCACGTCGCGGGCCAGGGCCTGTTCGCGCTGGCGCGCGTCCAGATCGTCGAACGCGAGCGTCCACAGCAGCGCAAAACCGTTGTGGCCGTGGACAGGCAGGCGGGCCTGCAGGCGCTGCTGGGCCTGTCGCCGCGATTCCGGCACCGGCCACATGCGCGAGGCGCACCACACCACGATGGCCAGCACCAGAAGGCCTGCCAGGGTCCAACCCAGTCCGTGCAGAATCTTCAACACAGCTTCCCTTCCATGTGCCGTTGCCGCAGTCGATTGCCCAGCGTAATCGACCGGCCGTGACCGCTACAATGCGCACATGTCGCTCGAAGCCCCCGCCCTGGTCCCCCGCCCCTCCCTGCAGCGCCTGTTCCTGACCGGCCTGCTGACCCTGCTGCCGATCTGGCTGACCTGGGTCGTGGTCAAGTTCGTGTTCGTGCTGCTGTCGGGCATTTCCAGCCCGTTGGTGGTGCCACTTTCCGAGCAGATCGCGACAAGCTTTCCGCACTACCTCGGCTGGGTCCGGGCCGAGTGGATCCAGAACACCATCGCCCTGC
Organism: Stenotrophomonas sp. CASM106; assembly: GCF_049384825.1. NCBI lineage: Bacteria > Pseudomonadati > Pseudomonadota > Gammaproteobacteria > Lysobacterales > Lysobacteraceae > Stenotrophomonas > Stenotrophomonas sp. CASM106. Next base: position 135,554 of record NZ_JBMRFS010000008.1, on the reverse strand, counting down.
TGGCCACCCTGCTGGTGATCCTGGCGGTGGGCGTGGCCAGCCGCCGCGTGCTGGGCCAGCGCCTGCTGCGCTGGGTCGGCGCGGTCATCAAGCGCATTCCGCTGGCCAGCATCATCTACGACAGCGCCAAGAAGCTGCTGGACATGCTGCAGACCGAACCGGGCAGCACCCAGCGCGTGGTGCTGATCGACTTCCCGCACCGCGACATGAAGTCGGTCGGGCTGGTCACCCGCGTGATCAAGGAACACGGCACCGACCGTGAACTGGCCGCGGTGTACGTGCCAACCACGCCGAACCCGACTTCGGGTTACCTGGAAATCGTGCCGGTGGAACTGCTGACCCCGACCGACTGGACCGTCGACCAGGCCATGAGCTTCATCATTTCCGGCGGCGCCGTCGCGCCGTCCAGCGTTCCGTTCACGCGCGCCGGCGATCGCCCCGGCGATCGCAGCGAATGACCGCGGCGCCGATCGAGCGCCCGTTGCAGGACCGCGCGGTCCTGCTGTTCATCGTGCTGGCTGCGTTCTTCTGCGGCAATGCGGTGCTGGCCGAACTGATCGGAGTGAAGATCTTCGCGCTGGAAGACACCCTCGGCATCGATCCGCTGAACTGGAACCTGTTCGGCCAGACCGGTTCGCTCAGCTTCACCGCCGGCACCCTGCTATGGCCGGTGGTGTTCATCATGACCGACACCATCAACGAGTTCTTCGGCAAGCGCGGCGTGCGCTTCATCTCGTGGCTGGCCGTGGTCCTGATCGCCTATGGCTTCCTGTTCGCCTTCGCGGCGATCTCGCTGGCGCCGGCCAGCTGGTGGGTCACCTCCATGGACGGGCACGGCGTGCCGGACTACCAGGCCGCATTCGCAGCGGTGTTCGGCCAGGGCATGTGGACCATCGCCGGTTCACTGGTGGCCTTCCTGCTCGGCCAGCTGATCGACGTGGCGGTGTTCCATCGCATCCGCCAGGCCACCGGCGAGCGCCACGTGTGGCTGCGTGCGACCGGGTCCACCGCGATCTCGCAGGTGGTGGACAGCTTCGTGGTGATCTGGATCGCCTTCGTGCTCGGCCCGCAGCACTGGCCGACCTCGCTGTTCCTGGCCGTCAGCAGCGTCAACTACATCTACAAGATGGGCTTTGCAATTGCCCTGATTCCGCTGCTGTACCTGATGCGGCGTGCGATCACCCGCTATCTGGGCGCAGACAGGGCCGCTGCGCTGCGCGCGGCGGCGGCGGCTGACTGAAGCCCCAGCGGCGGCAAGCTGACTGCGCCTTCACGCTGGCCGTACGCGGCCGGATCGTGCAAGCTCCACGGTCTGTGTTCCACGGAAGCTCCTGATGCCGCATCCCACCCGCGCCCTGGCCGCCGCCATCGCCGCGTTGTTCCTGTTCAGTGCCGTGCCGTCGGCCGAAGCAGCGAAAAAGAAGGCCAGCCGCCCTGCCGCCGCGCAGACCCGCCAGGCTGCCAAGCCCAAGGCCAGGCCCGCCCGCGCCACCGCACCGGCGCGTGGCAGCTCGGCACGCCGCGCCGCGCCGCGTCCGGTCGCGCCGGCCCGTGCCGTACCCAAGCAGGTACAGCTGGAGCGCCTGTACGACGAGTACTGGGATGCCTCGATGCGGTTGAACCCGCTGCAGGCCACCTTCCAGGGCGAATCCCGCTACAACGACCAGCTGCCCAACATCCTGTCCGCCGCCTGGCGCCAGCAGTCGCACGACTTCACCACGCAATGGCTGGGCAAGGTCGAGAAGCTCGGCAGTGATGGCCTGCAGGGCCAGGACCTGCTCAGCTACGAGATCTTCGTGCGCGACGCACGCGCCTCGCTGGCCGCCGAGCGCTACCCGAGCTGGATGATGCCGATCAGCCAGTACTACAACATCGGCAGCATCATGGCGATCCTCGGTGCCGGTGCCGGCGCGCAGCCATTCAACACCGTGCAGGACTACGACACCTGGTCGCGCCGTTCGCTGGGCATTCCCGAACTGTTCGACCAGGCCATCGACAACATGCGCCAAGGCATGAAGGCCGGCGTGGTACAGCCGCGCGACCTGATGGAAAAAGTGCTGCCGCAACTGGATGCGGTGATCAAGCCGACCGCCGAAGAGAGCATCTTCTGGTCGCCGATCCGCACCATGCCCAACACCATCCCGGCCGAGGACAAGGCGCGCATCAGCGCCGAGTACAAGCGCATGATCGAACTGCGCATCATGCCGGCCTATCGCGCCCTGCGCGGCTTCATCGCCACCGAATACCTGCCGGCCACGCGCGCCAGCAGCGGCCTGGGCGCACTGCCCGATGGCCAGGCCTGGTACGCCAGCCTGATCGTGCAGACCACCGCCAGCGACCAGACCGCCGCGCAGCTGCACGCGCTGGGCGAACAACGCGTGCAGGAACTGCAGGCGCAGATCGCCACGGTGATGAAGGATGCCAGGCTGCGCGGCACCCCCACCAAGCTGCTGCGCAGCATGCGCAACGACCGCCAGTTCCAGTACGGCGATGCCAATGCGCTGATCAACCGTTACCGCCAGGTGCAGCAGCAGGTCAACGCACGCCTGCCGCAGGTGCTGGATACCTTGCCGAAGGCGCCGCTGGACGTACGCGCGGTGGAACCGGAGCGTGCGCTCACCGCCGCTGCCGCTGCCTACCAGCCGGCACTGCCCGGGCAATCCGCGGTGCTGTACGTGAACACCCGCGACCTGCCCGGCCGCAAGCGCTGGAACGTGCCGGTGCAGTACCTGCATGAAGCGATCCCCGGCCACCACGTGCAGCTGGGCCTGCAACAGGAGCTGGCCAAGCTGCCGCGCTTCCGCCGCCTCGGTGGCGATCTCGCCTTCGTCGAAGGCTGGGGCCTGTACGCCGAAACGCTGGGCGAGGACCTGGGCATCTACACCGATCCCTACGACCGCATCGGCTACCTGTACTCGCGCCTGCTGCGCGCCGCCCGCGTGGTGGCCGATACCGGCGTGAATGCCCAGGGCTGGAGCAAGCAGCAGGCTGTCACCTACCTGCAGAAGACCGTGGACATGAGCAGCGACGATGCCAACGCCGAAGTCGAGCGGGTCATGGCCCAGCCTGGCCAGGCACTGTCGAACGTGGCCGGCCTGACCACCATTGTCGCCCTGCGCGACAAGGCCAGGGCGCGCCAGGGCGCCGCCTTCGACCTGCGCCGCTTCCACGCCGAACTGCTGAAGGACGGCTCGATGCCGCTGGACGTGCTGGACCGCAAGATGGAACGCTGGATGGCCCAGCCGGCCAGCGCCACGCCCGCCCCGTCACCCTGAGCCTTCCGGAGCCGCCATGCGTCCTGCCGTCGCCCTGTTCGCCGCCGTGCTGGGCCTGCTGCCGCTGGCCACCGTTGCCGCACCGGTGCTGGCCCCACCGGATGCGGGCATCGACGGCCTGATGCAGGCCTACGACGGCCAGGTGCCCGGCGCCGCCGTACTGGTGCTGCATGACGGCAAACCGGTATTCCGGCGCGGCTATGGCCTGGCGGTGGTGGAGGACGGCACGGCGGTCACCGCGGCCAGCAACTTCCGGCTGGCCTCGGTCAGCAAGCAGTTCACCGCTGCGGCGGTGTTGCTGCTGGTGGAAGATGGCCGGCTCGGGCTGGACCAACCTGCCCGGCAATGGCTGCCCGAACTGCCCCCGGCTGCGGCCGCCATCACCATCCGCCAGCTGCTCTCGCATACCGGTGGCCTGCCCGACTACGAAGACCTGATGGACCCGGCTGATGCTCGGCAGGTGCATGACGCCGATGTGCTGACCCTGCTGTCGCGCCAGGACCGGCTGAACTTCGCGCCCGGCACGCAGTACCACTACAGCAACAGCGGCTATGCGCTGCTGGCACTGATCGTCGGCCGCGCCTCCGGCCAGGATTTCGCAGCCTTCCTGCAACAGCGCATCTTCCGCCCGCTGGGCATGGCCCACACCGTGGCCCATCAGGACGGCATCGATACCATCGCCGCACGCGCCTATGGCTACAGCTGGATCGATGGCCGTTGGCGGCGCACCGACCAGAGCACCACCAGCGCCGTGCTCGGCGATGGCGGCATCTATTCCTCGCTGGACGACCTGGCCCGCTGGGATGCGGCGCTGTACGACGACCGCCTGCTGTCGAAGGCCTCGCGCCGCGCGATGTTCAGCCCCGCCACATCGACGCCCGAACCGGATGTACCGCACTACGGGTTCGGCTGGCGGCTGAATGGCCCCGTGCAATGGCACAGCGGCGAGAGCATCGGCTTCCGCAACGTGATCGTGCGCCACCCGGAAAAACACCTGACCGTGATCGTTCTGACCAACCGCAACGACCCCGAACCCTATCCGCTGGCGCTGAAGATCGCCCAGCGCTGGCTGGACACCCTGCAATGACCGCCGATTCCGGTGCCCTGCTGGGCATCCACCACGCCGCACTGATCTGCAGCGACTACGCACGTTCAAAAGACTTCTACGTGCGCATCCTCGGCCTGCGCGTGCTGGCCGAGAACCACCGCGCCGCGCGCGACTCCTGGAAGCTGGACCTGGCCCTGCCCGACGGCGGCCAGCTGGAACTGTTCTCCTTCCCCTCGCCGCCGCCCCGTCCCAGCCGCCCGGAAGCCCAGGGCCTGCGCCACCTCGCGTTCCGGGTGACTGCACTGGAACCCTTCATCCAGCGCCTGGCCGCGCATGGTGTCGCCTGCGAACCGATCCGCGTGGACGAGTACACCGGACGCCGCTTCACCTTCTTCGCCGACCCCGACGACCTTCCGCTGGAGTTGTACGAAGCCGGTTGACGTCCCCGGGGGTCAGATCCCTTTTCCGTCGGAAAAGGGATCTGACCCCGCATTCCCACGGTCCGTCTTATCCACGCATGGCATGGATCTGTGTCGACCAAGGTCGACACCCACCAACCGCACCAGCACCGGCAGATCGCCGGAAACTGTCGAAGGCGGGGCATTGTGGGTTTGCGGGGTGTGAGCCGCATGGATGCGGCGACCAAGCCCCCAGGGACGGGTTTGCGGCGGCCCCGCAAACCCACAGTGCCCCGCCATCCCTCAGCAAGTCCGCTTTTGCTGTTGCTCCGGCTGTTGCGGCTGCCTCTGCAGGTGCAGGGCGCAGCCCTGCAAAGCCCCCCTTCCCCATACCCCGCCGAATGGGTATACAGTCGACCCATGCCGGCACCGTGCCGGAATGAACCCTGGGAGGGGACCATGCGCAACACCTTCAAGACCCTGCTGCTGGCACTGCCGCTGTGCCTGGCCGCCCTGTCGGCCCAGGCCGCCGACGGCGCCGCCGGCCGCTGGAAGACCATCGACGACAAGACCGGCAAGGTGAAGTCGATCGTCGAGATCAGCCAAGCCGCCAACGGCACCCTGACCGGCAAGGTGGTCGACATCCTGCACTCGGACAAGGGCCCGAACCCGGTCTGCGATGGCTGTGAAGGCGCCAACAGGAACAAGCCGGTGAAGGGCATGACCATCCTCTGGAACCTGAAGGCCGATGGCGCCAACAAGTGGTCCGGCGGCACCATCCTCGACCCGGCTAACGGCAAGACCTACAAGTCGAAGATGGAGCTGCAGCCGGGTGGCACCAGGCTGGACGTGTCCGGCTGCATCGCCTTCATCTGCCGCGCCCAGACCTGGCAGCGCGAATAAGCGCCCCGGCCCCCGCTTCATCCCCGTGACCCGGCCCCGGCCGGGTCACGTCGTTGCGGGCATGCGATACTCTGCGGTTCCCCTCGGCTTCACCCCGCGACCATGACCCGTACCGCGCTCGTCACCACCGCCCTGCCCTACGCCAACGGCCCGCTGCACCTGGGCCACCTGGTCGGCTACATCCAGGCCGACATCTGGGTGCGTGCGCGGCGAATGAGCGGCGGCAAGGCCTGGTTCGTCTGCGCCGACGACACCCACGGCACGCCGATCATGCTGGCCGCGGAAAAGGCCGGGGTCACCCCGGAAACCTTCATCGCCAACATCCAGGCCAGCCACGAACGTGACTTCGCCGCCTTCGGCGTGGCCTTCGACCACTACGACTCGACCAACTCGGCGGCCAACAAGGCACTGACCGAGCAGTTCTACCTGAAGCTGGAAGCGGCCGGCCACATCAGCCGCCGTTCGGTCGCCCAGTTCTACGACCCGGCCAAGGGCATGTTCCTGCCCGACCGCTACGTCAAGGGCATCTGCCCGAACTGCGGCAGCCCCGACCAGTACGGCGACAACTGCGAAGTCTGCGGCGCGACCTATGCACCGACCGACCTGAAGGAGCCGCGTTCGGTCATCTCCGGCGCCACGCCGGAAATGCGCGATTCGGAGCACTTCTTCTTCGAGGTGGGCCACTTCGATGCATTCCTGCGCGAATGGCTGGCCGGCGATGTCGCCCTGCCGGGCGTGAAGGCCAAGCTGGGTGAGTGGCTCAACGCCGAAGGTGGCCTGCGCGCGTGGGACATCTCGCGCGATGCGCCGTACTTCGGTTTCCAGATTCCCGGCCAGCCGGGCAAGTACTTCTATGTCTGGCTGGATGCGCCGATCGGCTACCTGTCCAGCTTCCAGACCCTGTGCGGCAAGCTCGGCGAGGACTTCGAAGCGCACCTGCGCGCCGGCACCGCCACCGAACTGCACCACTTCATCGGCAAGGACATCGTCAACTTCCACGGCCTGTTCTGGCCGGCGGTGCTGCACGGTACCGGCCACCGCGCGCCGACCCGCCTGCACGTCAACGGCTACCTCACCGTGGACGGTGCCAAGATGAGCAAGTCGCGCGGCACCTTCGTGATGGCGCGTACCTTCCTCGATGCCGGCCTGGAGCCGGAAGCGCTGCGCTACTACTACGCCGCCAAGTCCGGCGGTGGCGTCGACGATCTTGACCTGAACCTGGGTGATTTCATCGCCCGCGTCAACGCCGACCTGGTCGGCAAGTTCGTCAACCTGGCCAGCCGCTGCGCCGGCTTCATCAGCAAGCGCTTCGACGGCCAGCTGGCCGCGCAGCTGCCCGACGCGGCGCAGTACCAGCGCTTCGTCGACGGCCTGGCGCCGATCCGTGAAGCCTACGAGCGCAACGACCCGGCTGCGGCGATCCGCCTGACCATGACCCTGGCCGACGAAGCCAACCGCTACATCGACGACGTCAAGCCGTGGGTCATCGCCAAGCAGGAAGGCGCCGACGTGCAGCTGCAGGCCGTGTGCAGCCAGGGCCTGAACCTGTTCCGCGTGCTGGTCACCGCACTGAAGCCGGTGCTGCCGGCCACCGCCGCGCAGGCCGAGGCCTTCCTGGCCGCGCCGGTCAATGACTGGACCGAACTGGCACAGCCGCTGCTGGGCCACCGCATCACCGACTACACCCCGCTGTTCACCCGTATCGACCCGAAGAAGATTGACGCCATGATCGACGCCTCCAAGGACACCCTGCAGCCGGCCGCCGCTGCCGCCCCCGCCGCCAGGACCGACGCCGCCAAGCCGGCCACACCGGCCCCGGCCAAGGACGACGCGAAGAGCGCCGATGCTCCGGCCTATATCGGCATCGACGATTTCGCCAAGCTCGACCTGCGCATCGGCAAGGTGCTGGTGTGCGAGTTCGTGGAAGGTTCGGACAAGCTGCTGCGCTTCGAACTGGATGCCGGCGAACTGGGCAAGCGCCAGATCTTCTCCGGCATCCGTGGCAGCTACGGCGAGCCGGAAGCCCTGGTCGGTCGCAGCGTGGTGTTCATCGCCAACCTGGCCCCGCGCAAGATGCGCTTCGGCCTGAGCGAAGGCATGATCCTGTCGGCCGGTTTCGACGGCGGCGCGCTGGCGCTGCTGGACGCCGACAGCGGCGCGCAGCCGGGCATGCCGGTCCGCTGATGCCTGCAGCGGGCGCGGCCACCGCCGCGCCTGCCGGCAGCATCGGCCAGCGGAGGCAACGCGATGGGAAGCAATGGAATGGAACTGGCGCTGTTCGACTTCGACCACACCGTGACCACCTGCGATACCTATGGCCGTTTCCTGCGCCGCGTGGCCACCGCCGAACAGCTGGCGCAGGCGTGGTGGAAGGTCGGCCCGTGGCTGGCCGCATACAAGCTGAAACTGATCTCGGCCGAACGCATCCGTGCACGCGTCACCCGCCTGACCTTCAGCAACCGCCACAGCGATGACATCGCCACGCTGGCCGCAGGCTTCTCGCGTGAGTTCCTGCCCGAGGTGGTGCGCCCGGAAATGCTGGAGCAGATCCGCTGGCACAGGGAACAGCAGCATACCGTGGTGATCGTGTCCGGCTCGCTCGACCTGTACCTGCGGCCATGGTGCGAGCAGCTGGGCCTGCAGCTGATCTGCAACCGGCTGGAAAGCCAGGACGGCCGCCTGACCGGTCGCTATGCCGGTGGCGACTGCGGCCCGCGCAAGGTCGAGCACATCCGTCGCCAGTTCGATCTGTCCCGCTACGTGCGCATCCACGCCTACGGTGACAGTTCCGAAGACAAGCCGATGCTGGCGCTGGCCCACGAGCGCTGGTTCCGTGGCAAACCCCTGAAGTAACCCCGACGCGCAGCCTTCGCCACGCATGAGCCTGATCCCGCCCCTGACCGAACGCCTCGACCGCCTGCTGCCGCAGACCCAATGCGGGCAATGCGGCTACGACGGCTGCCGCCCGTATGCGCAGGCGATGGCGCGCGGCGAGGTGAGCGTGGACCGCTGCCCGCCGGGCGGCGATGCTGGCGCGCGCGCGCTGGCGCAGGTACTGGGCGTGCCTGCCATTCCGTTTGATCGTTCGCGTGGCGAACACAAGGTGCCGCAGGTGGCGCTGATCGTGGAAGCCGACTGCATCGGCTGCACCAAGTGCATCCAGGCCTGCCCGGTGGACGCCATCGTCGGCGGCGCCAAGTACATGCACACGGTCATTGCCGATCTGTGCACCGGTTGCGAACTGTGCATTCCGCCGTGCCCGGTGGACTGCATCGAGTTGCTGCCCCTGTAACAGGGTCGGATCCCTTTCCGCGGGAAAGGGATCCGACCCCATCCCGCAGTTACGGCACGGCCGCCGTCACCACGATCTCGACCTTCCACTCGGCGTGGGCCAGCTTGGCTTCGAAGGTTGCGCGGGCCGGGGTCGCGCCCTCGACCACCCACTCGTCCCACGCCTTGTTCATGCCGTCGAAGTCGGCGATATCGGCCAGGAACACTTCCGCGCGCAGCACGTGCTGGCGATCACTGGCGACCAGTGCCAGCAGCTTGTCGATCTCCGCCAGCACCTGCCGGGTCTGCCCGGTGATGTCCTGGCTGGTGTCTTCCGGAATCTGGCCGGAGAGGTAGGCGACCTTGTTGTACACGGTCATTTCGGACATGCGCGGTCCGACGTCGTAACGCTCCATCATGGGCGTGGCTCCTGCGGGTGATCAGGCCTGCATTGTCCTCCAATCCGGTCGACGGTGGGTGCACGGGCACCTTCCGCGACACGTCACTACCGGGCTCCGACGGTCCCACTGGTCAAATGACGATGACAGGCGCACGATGCGCCACGCCCGCGTTGACACCGCCCTCGCCCCTCCTGCCGCACCCTTGCGCCGATGACCGTCCCCGTCGATTCCACCACTGCCCCTTCCACGCCAGCCTGGAAGCGGGTTGCCACCATCGTCATCCCGCTGCTGATCCTCGCCCTGGCCCTGCACGGCCTGGCCAACGAGTTCGACGAGCACGGCTACCGGGCCATCCGCCAGGCGTTCCGGCAGCTCAGTGGCATGCAGATCGCGCTCACCGTGGTACTCGGCCTGGCCAGTTACGCCTGCCTGATCGGCTTCGATGCCATCGGCCTGCGTCGCAGCGGCATCCGCGTGCACCCTGCGCGAGTCGGCATCACCGCGTTCCTTGCGCACACGCTGGGCCAGACCGTGGGCTTTGCCGCGTTGACCGGCGGCGCGGTGCGCCTGCGTGGCTACCGCAGCGCCGGCCTGGACCTGGCGCAGATCGGCCAGGTGGTGCTGATGAGCACGCTCGGCTTCGTGTTCGGGGCATGGCTGCTGATCAGCGTGGCACTGTGCATGGAACCTGCAGCGGCAGCGTTGGCATTGCCATTGAATCCCGATGCCGTGCGCATCGTCGGCATCGTCGCCCTGCTCGCATATCTCGGCACCGTGCTGCTGGTCGGCCGCGATGGACGGCAGTTCAGCGTGTTCGGCCATGCGTTGTGGCTGCCCGACCGCCGCACCATGATCGGCGTCACCGTGCTGAGCGTGATCGAACTGGTGCTGGCCAGTGCCGCGTTCTACGTGCTGCTGCCGGACTCCACGCCGACCGGACTGCCCGGCTTCGTCGGCCTGTACCTGGTGGCCGTGCTGGCCGGCCTGGTCTCGACCGTGCCCGCCGGCCTTGGCGTGTTCGAGTGGAGCCTGCTGAAGCTGTTGCCGCAGGTGGCACCGGCGGCGGTGCTGGCAGCGGCGCTGATCTACCGCGTCACCTACTACGTGCTGCCGCTGGTGCTGGCCACCCTGCTCGCCCTTGCGCCCGCCCTGCGTCAGCCACTGCAGGCCAGCGCCGGGGCAACCCGTGCGGGCTGGAACGCGCTGCGCCCGTGGCTGCCGCAGATCATCGCGCTGGCGGTGTTCAGCATCGGCGCCGCACTGGTCATCGACGGCACGCTGCCGACGCCACGCCGTCACCTGGTCAATGCCTCGCTGCCGATCCTGGAGACCTCGCACCTGATCGGCAGCCTCAGCGGCGTCGCACTGCTGCTGATCGGCCAGGGCCTGGCCCGGCGCAGCCACGCCGCGTGGGTGCTGGCGATGGCGGTGTGCGTGATCACCCCACTGCCGCTGTGGCTGCGGGGTGGCCAACTGTTGATCGCCGTCTCGGCAGTGCTGGTGGCGATGGCACTGTGGGCCGCACGTCGCGAGTTCTACCGCCAGGGCGCGCTGCTGGACGAAGCCTGGTCATGGCCGTGGCTGCGCAACCTCGGCCTGGTGCTGGTCGCGGTCACCTGGCTGCTGTTCTTCACCTACAGCCATGTCGAGTACCAGAACGAGCTGTGGTGGCAGTTTGCGATATCCGGCAACGCACCACGCGCGCTGCGCGCGTTGCTGGTCGTGGCGATCGCGCTGGTGATGTTCGGCCTGGCGCGGCTGCTGCACAGCACGCGCAGCCCGCTGCCAGCCGCCGACGAGGCCACGCTGCAATCACTGGCGCCGGTACTGGCCGGTGCCACCGATACCCAGGCCTGCCTGGTGCTGACCGCCGACAAGGCGGTGCTGCGCGACGAGGCGAAACAGGGCTTCGTGATGATGCAGCGCTACGGCGGTTCGCTGATCGCGATGGGCGATCCGGTCGGCCCGCCGGAGGTCGCCCGCGCATTGATCTGGCGCTTCCGCGAGGAAGCCGACCGGCTCGGCCTGCGCCCGGTGTTCTACCAGGTCGGCGAGTCCTACTGGCAGACCTACCTCGACCTGGGCCTGGGCCTGGTCAAGCTGGGCGAAGAAGCGATGGTGCCGCTGCACGATTTCGGCCTGGAAGGCCGCGAACGTGCGGACCTGCGCCAGGCCTGGAACCGGGGCAAGCGCGGCGGCCTGTCCTTCCGTGTGGCACCGGTGGAGGAAATTCCCAGCCTGCTGCCGCGCCTGCACGCGATTTCCAACGCGTGGCTGGAAGACAAGGCCGGCGACGAAAAGGGCTTTTCGCTGGGCAGCTACGACCCGGATTACCTGGTGCGGTTCCCGGTGGCACTGGTGGAGGCCGAAGGCCAGATCGTGGCGTTCGCCAACCTGTGGCAGGCGCCGGCCGGTGCCGAGCTGTCGGTGGACCTGATGCGCCACGTCAACGAGGCGCCGAAGGGCACGATGGACTTCCTCTTCATCGAGCTGTTCCTGTGGGGCCGCGCGCAGGGCTATGCACGCTTCTCGCTGGGCATGGCGCCACTGTCCGGGCTGGCGCAGCATCGCCTGGCCGGCCGCTGGAACCGCCTGGCCGGCCTGCTGGCGCGGCATGGCGAACGCTTCTACGGCTTCAGTGGCCTGCGCCGCTTCAAGTCGAAGTTCGACCCGCAGTGGCGGCCACGCTATCTCGCTGCGCCCGGTGGCATGCACCTGCCGGCCGCACTGCTGGATGCCACGCGCCTGATCTCGCTGGACCCGCGGCGCAACTGACGCCCCGCACCACCAGGCATACCCGGCGCCACCTGCCGCCCGGTAGGTGTCGACCTTGGTCGACACGCTCATCCCCAAGGCGCCCTCAGCCCCAGCGCCGACCAAGGTCGGCGTCTACCAAGCGCTACATACCGCCCTTGAGGATCACTTCGGCCAAGCGGTCGTAATCACCATTGAAGTGGTGGTCACCCGGCAGCTTCACCTTCTTCACACCGTCATTGGCCGGCAGGTCCGGGCACAGTGCGTCCTCATCCTTGTCGCCGTACACGCACAGCGTCTTCTCCGCCGGCAGTCTGGCCACGTCCGGCGCGATCGGCAGTCCGTCGCCGCCGCCGCCCAGCCAGTTGCTGACGTGGAACTCGAAGTCGGCCTTCTTGCCTACCGACAGCAGCACGATGCGGTCCAGCGCTGCACGGGTATCGGCATCGAGTTGGTTGATGGTCGCCGGCAGCACGTCGGCACCCTGCGAGAAACCGATCAGCATCACCTTGTCGCGGTGCCACTGCTGGCGGTAGTGATCGATGATCTTCTGCAGGTCAGCAGCGAAGCCCTTCGGCGTGCGCTCGCTCCAGAAGTAGCGCAGCGAGTCGATGCCGACCACGGCCACGCCGTGCTCGTTGAGCGACGACGCCACATCCTTGTCCAGGCCGGCCCAGCCACCATCACCGGAGACGAACACGGCCAGCGTGTCGCCGTTGCCGGTCGACGGTACTTCCACCACCGGCAGGCCCTTCAGCGCGGCCGGCGGCGGTGCCAGGCTGACGCCTGCCTGCGCACCCATCACCCGCGCTGCAGCCACCAGGCCCGGTGAGGCATCACCACGCGCCGTGCGCTTGAACTCGCGCGCCATCGCCACCTGCTGCACGAAACCGCTGGCCTCGCCCGCCTTGCAGCCGTGATCACCGGCTGCACTCAACCACGGGAAGTTCAGTTCGGCGGGTTGCAGCGTGTTGCGCTTCACGCCATCGCCGCAGACCATGCGCTCGTGGTTGTGGTCCGGGCAGAAACCAGTGGTGAGCAGGCCGGCGAACACCTGCGTATCGGCCTGCGCAGCCAGCGCATAGGCCATTTCAGCGCCTTCGCCATCGCCGCCGACCAGCGGCAGGTGGTACCCGGGCAGATGCAGCGAGGCCTGCAGCCAGCGCGAGAAATTCTCGACATCGCCGGAACCGAACGAACAGGTCGGGTTGCCTTCGCGCTTGAGCACGCCGCGCAGGTGCGCGATGTCCACGGCGGCGACCATCGCACCGTCGGCACGCAGGGCCTCGATCGGCAGACGGCTGGTATCGCCACCGGGAGTCGGTTCGTGGAACCAGATCACCACCCGCTGCGGGGTACCGGCCGGCATATGCACCGGAATCTGTTCGAACCGCCCGTGGCTGAACTGCTGCACGGTCGCTGCCGCGGTTGCCGGCAGTGCGGCCAGCGCCAGCACCACGCCCATTACCCTGCCCAGCCCTGCACGCTTCATATCGCAGCCCCGATGGAATGCGCACACGATACGCTGCCTCCACGTGCACGGCACGTACCGGTGCAGGCCGTTGGGGTTTCAGCAGGCTGCGGCGCGACGACTGCGCCGATACAGCGCCAGCGCCAGATACAGCAGCCAGCCCACGATCACCACGATCACCACTTTCTGCCCCAGCCCGCGCGGCGGCCCGCCACGCCACAGCACGTGCAGCCACAGCAGCACGAAGGCCAGCCAGGCCCAGCCCCAGAGCAGGCCGGCGGCGGATTGCCAGCCCGGTTCGCGGCGCAGGTACCAGGCCTGCAGCAGCATGCCGACGCTGGCACACAGGAATGCAGTGTTGGCCGCCAACCCGTGGATGAACGGTGCCAGCAGCGGGGTTGCTTCGGGCAGCCAGCTGTCACCGATGGCGACCGTGGCCAGGCCCAGCGCCGAGACCGTGAACAGCAGCGGCGCCGCCGCGCTGCGCCGCGGGCCGATGCTGCCGCGATAAAGGGCGATGCCGAGCAGGGTGATCGCCAGTGCCAGCAGGCAGTACGCCGCACGCAACGCCAGCCCCCACGGCCCGTGCAGGTAGAGGCTGAGCGTGGCCCGCACCCAGTCCAGGTCGGTGCGTGCGAACTGGGTCCACAGCGCGGTAACCAGGAACAGAACCAGGGCTGCCAGCGCCAGCAGCGCCGCCGGACGCGCGCGGCTCATGCGGAGGCCTCCGGGTGCCGCGCCTGCCATTCGGCCAACGCCTTGCGATAGCGCTGCAGCTCGTCGGCATACAGGTCCAGCACGCACAGCGGGCAACCGCTGCCACAGCATTCGTTGGGACCGGGCTCTTCCGGCGGCAGCGGACGGGGATCGGGATCAGGGACGGACACGGTTGGAAGCGGCAATCGGTGGAAACGGGCCCCAGTGTAGCGGGCTGGCTCAGCGACCCAGCTGCCGCCGCAGGTTGTCGCGCGCGGCCGCGTCGAGGCGCTGGTGGAAGAACTCGCTGAGGAAGATGCGCGGTGCGCGCAGCAGGCCCTGCAGGAAACGGCGGCGGCCAGCGCGATACAGGAAGCCCGGCACCACGCCCTTGTACTCTTCGGCCACGCCCCGGTCATAGGCGGTGAACACCGGTTCCGGCGCGGCCAGGATCGCCATGTCGCAGTCCAGGAACAGCGCGGCCTCGGCATCGACATCGTCCGGGCCGAGCGCGCCATGGCGGGCGGTCAGCAGGATCAGCTGCTCGACCCGGGCGGCATCGACAGCGGCGAGTTCCGGCGCCTGCGTGATCGCCTGCAGGGCCATCTGCGCCGAACGTGCTTCGTTGTCCTTTCGCCCCGCCACGTAGATCGCATCGTGGTAGAGCACGGCCAGGTAGACCTCGGCCGGCTGCTGCCAGCCGGGGCCGTCGGCAACCTCCTGGCAGTGCTGCAGCACCGCGCGCACGTGGCCGAAGTGATGGTAGGCGCGTGGTGGCGTTGCATAGCTGTCCTGCAGCGCCTGCCACTGCGCCGGAGCGAGCGTCAGTGGGGAAAAGTCCATGCCCGGATCATCCCGCCTGCGCGGTTGACGGGCAAGCTGTCGCTTTTTTCACCATGCCCTCACAACGCCCTTCGCAGTAAGCCGCAACGCGGTTGTCCACAGCTTTCCCGAGCGCTGGTCCACACCGGTTGTGGATGAACGTGCGGACCGACCAACGGTCGCTGCAGCGGTGCGCGCACAGGTCTACACTCGCCTCAGGCGGGAGCGCCCGCCGCTGCCGGGAGCCGTCATGTACCGTCCTGCCGCCCGATTCGTTCTGCTCGCACTGGCCGCATTGGCAGCACCGTCCGCGATCGCACAGGATCATCCGGGAACGGCCGCGCCGCTGGTCGTTGCCAGCACCGCCACTCCGGCGATGCCGACGCCGCAGCAGGTGTTCGCGATTCCACCGGCGATGCGCGACATGCTGCGCACGCAGGTGATCAATCACGGTTACTCCCGCGAGCAGCGCCTGCAGGCGCTGGTGGAGATGATCTTCGACCGCCACGGCCTGGATCTGCAGTACGACGCCGATGCGACCTTCACCGTCAGCGAGATCTGGCAGCAGCGGCGCGCCAACTGCCTGGCCTTTACCCTGATGTTCGTCGCGCTGGCACGCGAAGCCGGCATCCAGGCACGCGTGCAGGAAGTCGGCCAGGTCGTGTCGTGGTACCAGGACCAGGCCCAGGGCCTGGTCTACAGCGTCGGCCACGTCAATGCCGGGGTCGGCTTCGCCGGCCGCTTCGCCACCGTCGATCTGGATCGCAACGTGCTGTACGACCGCCGCGGGCCGCTGCCGATCAGCCAGGCACGGGCATTGGCACACTTCTACAACAACCGCGGCGCCGAACGCATGGCCAGCGGCGATCTGGTGGGTGCACGCACCTTCTTCAATGCCGCGCTGGCACAGGACAACAGCTTCGCCGCCACCTGGAACAACCTGGGCGTGCTGGAAAACCGTACGGGCGATACCGCCGCCGCGCGCCGGGCATTGGAAACGGCGCTGCGACTGGACGGCCGCCAGGACGCTGCACTGACCAACGCCAGCGCGCTGTACCGGAAGCTGGGCATGATCATGCAGGCGCAGGCGCTGGAGCAGCGCCTGCAGTCGGTGCAGCGCGAGGATCCGTTCGCGCAGTACATGCTCGGCGCCGAGGCCGAACGCGCCGGCCGACTGGATCAGGCGATCCGCTATTACCGGCAGGCCGTGCGCCTGTACGACACCGCACACCAGTTCCACTTCGGGCTGGCGCGGGCCTATTTCCTGGCCGGCCAGCTCAAGCGCGCCGATCGTGAACTGCTGCGCGCGCAGGCGCTGGGCGGTGCCCCGCAGCAGGCGCGCTACCAGGCCAAGCTGGACAGCCTGGCCCGCTGGCGCGCACAGCAGCAGGCCAGGCGCTGAAGGCCGGTCAGGCCTTCTTGAGGAAGCAGGTCTTCAGGACCAGGCCCTTGATCTTCTCCGAGTTGCCTTCGATGTGCTCGGCATCGTCCTCGACCAGGCGGATGTTGCGGATCACGGTGCCCTGCTTGAGCGGGATCGAGGAACCCTTCACCTTCAGGTCCTTGATCACGGTGACGGTGTCACCGGCCTGCAGGGTATTGCCGTTGCTGTCACGCACGACCAGGGTCGAACCGGCACTTTCCTCGGCGGTCCATTCGAAGCCGCAGTCGGCGCAGATCCACAGCGCGCCATCGGCATAGGTGTTTTCCAGGGTGCACTGCGGGCAGGCGGGGGCAGAAGACATCAGCAAGTACCTCAAAGTGAATCAACAGCCGCCATTGTAACCGCCCGGCTCGCCTGCCCTTTTCCGGGCGCCGCCCGGCTCCCGGCTTGACCCGATCCGGCCTCCCGGTACGGAATGGGAGGCCGCAGGAACTTGCAGTCGGCGGCGAACTGCAGCAGAGTGCGCGGCCCCTGATCGCCCCCCGGAACTCCCCATGCGCCTCGGCATCGACTTCGGTACCAGCAACTCCGCCGCCGCCATCGTGCATGAGGGAACACTGCTGCCGATCCGCTTCGGCGACGCCGAGCAGTTCCGCACCAGCGTGTACTTCCCCGGCGTGGTGCCCGACCCGGACGACTTCCAGCTCGACGACGGCCAGGAACACCAGCTGCAGCAGATGATCGACAGCGCCGCGCGCGCGGCGCGCGCCGCCGGCCAGGAACGCACGCCGCAGGCGCTGCGCCGCGAAGCCCTGCGCGCGCTGCGCCGGGAATGGATGGAAGCCCGCGCCGGCAAGGAACGCAGCGCCAACGACCTGCTGCAGAACGCGGTCTACGGCGACGAAGCGCTGGAAGCCTATTTCGAGGAACACGAAGGCAACCTGGTGCAGAGCCCGAAGTCGATGCTCGGCTACAACCTGCACCCGCGCGCGAAGCAGACCATCACCGGCATCGCCGCGCACATCCTCGAACACATCCGCCTGACCGCCAGTGCCCAGCTCGGCCGGCCGCTGCGCGCCGCCCTGCTCGGGCGCCCGGTGCAGTTCCGCAGTTCGATCGGCGCAGCCGGCAACGACCAGGCGCTGGACATCCTGCGTGAAGCGGCCACCCAGGCCGGCTTCGACCAGGTTGATTTCCTCGAGGAGCCAGCCGCGGCGGCCATGCATTACCACGCCGAAAGCCGCGAGCGGCACCAGGCGGTGATCGTCGATATCGGCGGCGGCACCACCGACATCGCCCATGCCGAAGTCGGCGGCGACGACGCCCCGCGCATCCACCGCGCCTGGGGTATCGCCCGCGGCGGTACCGACATCGACCTGGCGCTGAGCCTGTCCAGCTACATGCCGCTGTTCGGCCGCGGCATCACCCGCGTGCCGGCCCACCACTACGTGGAAGCGGCCACCGTGCAGGACATGACCCGCCAGCGCGAATTCCGCCTGCACAAGTACGACCATGTCGACGCGCCCTGGGGCGACCGCCTGCAGGCCCTGCAGGACACCGGCAACACCGCCCGCCTGTACCGTGACGTCGAACGCGCCAAGATCGCCCTCAGCGCTGCCAGCGAGCACCGCAGCACGCTGGACTACATCGCCCGCGACCTGCATGCCGACAGCAGCGCCGACGGCCTGGCCGCCGCCGCCCATGGCTACCTGGAGCAGATCCGCGAGCTGCTGGCCCAGGTCCGCAGCGACATCGGCGGCGACCCGGATGCCGTGTTCCTGACCGGTGGCATGTCCCGCGCCGGCTACCTGCGCCAGGCGGTGGCGGCCGCCTTCCCGGGCGCCCGCATGGTCCACGGCGAGCCCTCGCTGGGCGTGGTCCAGGGCCTTGCGCTGGCGGCAGCCAGCCAGGATTAACAAAACGTTACGCGGTCTAAGTTACTCTTGGTCGGCTAGAACCCTGCTGCCCCTTCCACCGGCCATGCCGGTGTGTGTCCACGGTGCAGCCTGGCCCGCCCAGCGGGCCTAGCGGCCATGCCTTCCTGGCTCGTTCATGGTCCGCGCAGCACCTGAGCCGCCATTGAGACCCGCTTTGGGCACCCGCCAGGCCCCTGAGGCCTTACAACCTGACGCAGCACCTGCACCCATCGACTGCCGCCGTTGTGACGCGGTCTGTTGCCGGTTGCCCGTGCTGCTGCAGCCCGGCGACCACGTGCCCGGCCAGTTCCTGTCACGCGACACCCACGGCCGTGCCGTGATGGCGCGCAACGAGGAAGGCTGGTGCGCGGCGATCGATCCCTATCACCTGCGCTGCACGATCTATTCGCAGCGCCCGGCGATCTGCCGCCAGTTCTCGATGGGCGGCGATGACTGCCGCCGCGAGCGGCAGGACTACCTGCGCCAGGCCGATGCCTGGGCGCTTTCCTCCCCTTCCACCTGACAGGAGCAACCATGCCCCGCAAGGCAAAGACCCCCGCGAAGGCCAGCAACAGCATCCGCAGCGAACGCAAGGGCGCGGCCGCCAGCACCGTGGTCAGCAGCGATTCGATCGCTTCGGACCTGGCAGCGTTCCGCAAGGCCGGTGGCAAGATCGAAGTCCTCGGCACTACCTGGGCGCTGAAGAAAGCCAGCTGACCCAGCTCCGACCGCGGCGGCGCTGCCGCCGCGGCCTGCCGGACCGCGCTCAGCGATCCAGGCGTACCCGCACACTGCCCGAATGCGACTGGATGCGGATGTCACCGTCGCCATTGCCGAGCCGAGTATCGAGATGGCTGCCGGGGCCGTAGCGCGGCCGTTCCACCTGGCCGGCGTCGCTGTTGATCGACCCGCTGAAGCTGTTCACCGACAGCTGCGCCGAAACCGTGCGTGGCAGGCGCAGGTTGACCGACGCGCTCACCGATTCGACATTGATACGGCCCCCCGGCGCCAGCCCGGCCGCCGACAGGTCGATGCTGCCCGACACGGTTTCCACCGCCAGCCGCTGCACCCGCCCGGCATCGACCTCGACCCGGCCGGATACCGTCTGTGCACCGATGTCACCGGACACGCCGCCGCCGGCTTCGATGCGGCCACTGACCGTGTTCACGTCCAGCTTCGGCGTCTGCAGGCGCGCGATGACACCGCCGCTGACCGTATTGAGCTTGCTGTCGCCGCTGCGACCGGAGGCGCTCAGGCTGCCGCTGACCGTGTCGGCCTGCAGGCGGCGCACATCGATGCCGCTGATGTCCTGGCTGGCACTGACCGTACTCAGCAGCAGTTCCACCGAGCGCGGCACGTTCAGCACCAGCGTCGCGCCGCCGTTGTTGTTGCGACGCGGATACTCGATCTCCCAGCGCACGCGGTTGGCACTCTTCTCCTGGCGCAGCTGCAGGCCATCGCTTAGCGTACCGGTGAGCTGCACGTCGTTGCGGTCCCAGCCACGCACGCTCACTTTGCCGGCCACGTTGCTCAGTTCGATGCGGCCGCCGGCGGCCAGGTTGTGGCGCTCGTCGATCCGTGTGTCAGCCAGGGCCACCGCGGGCAGCAGCAACAGCGCGGCGCAGCAGGTCATCAGGGTTCGTGTCATCGGGGGTCTCCTCAGGTCGTCAGGCCGGACTCGGCGGCATAGGCCGCCTGCCGGGTCAATTCCAGCCGCAACGCATAGGTGCGCTTGAGCTGGCCAAGCAGATGCGGCGCGCGTGGATCCTGCGCCAGCGCGGCCCGGATCTGTGCCGCGCTTTCATCGAGTTCGTGCAGCGCCGGCTGCCATTCCGGCGCCCGGCCTGCGGGCAACGAGGCCACTGCCTGCTGGTACTGCTCGGTCATCGCCGCGGCCTGCAGTTGCAGGGTAGACGGCACCGGCGCGTCCGGTTGCGCATGGCGCCACGGCGCCACCGCGTAGAGCGCCAGGCTTGCGGCCAGTGCGGCCCCCACCGGCAACCACCAGCGCCGGCGCGAACGCCCCGGCAGCACCACCACGTTGCCGGTCGGCGCAGGCGCCGCCTGTGGTTCACGCGGCGGCAGCTGCGCCGACAACCGCGCCCAGCCATCGGCGGGCAGGCCGCGTTCGGAAGGCAGCGCGCGCAGTCGGGCCACCAGATCGTGGTCGGAATCGTGTTCGTGTGTACTCATGTCATGTCTCCCAGCCGTGCGCGCAACAGGCCGCGCGCACGATGCAACTGTGCCTTGGAGCTGCCGACGGCCATCTGCAGCTGCGCGGCGATCTCCTGGTGTTTCCAGCCCTCGATGTCATGCAGCACCAGTACCGCGCGCGCCCTCGGCGGCAGCGTCGCCAGCGCGCGCTCCAGGTCGCGCTCGGTACCGGCGCAGCGGTCGTGTACGGCCAGTTCCTGCAGTCCTGCGTCCACATCATCAAGACTGTCGTGGTCCTGCCCGGCGGCGCGCCCACGCAGTTCCATCAGCGCAGCGTTGACGCCCAGGCGATGCAGCCAGGTCGACAGGCTGCTCTCGAAACGGAACCCCGGCAGCGCCTTCCACGCCTGCAGGAAGGCTTCCTGCAAGGCGTCTTCGGCACGCGCCTGCTGGCCCCCGCACAGCCGCCACAGCACGGCGAACACGCGCGGTGCATGCCGCCGGTACAGCAGTTCATAGGCCAAGGTATCGCCGGCGGCGGCCGCCCGCACCAGGGCGGGTTCATCGACGGCGTCGTGGGCGGCAGGCGGCGCGGGCATGGTGGTGTCGAGCATATCGCTTGGATGCGGCGGCCCGGGAAAAGGTTTAGAGCCGGACGACGATCACTGCCGTGCAACCTTTTCGACACCTGCTGCATCCATGGAAGGTCCTTCGCGAAATTGCCGTCCAGGAGTCCTGCCATGTCCAGCCCAACCTGCGCCGCCCTGCTGGTGATCGCCGCCTGCGTCGTGCTGCAGGCACTGGGCCTGTCGCTGCAGCTGCACCCCGGTAACGGCCGTGCCTGCCTGCAACAGCACCGCCAGGCGCTGGTGTGCCTGGCCTGGGCCCCGGCGGTCGAATCCCCGGCACGCGCCGGGTAACATCGAAGGTCGTTATTGCCACCTGTTGTCGCCCCATGATGTTGTCGCTGAAGGATCACCTGCCGCCCTGGACCCACCCGTGGTTGAACTACGCCGGCGTCGCCCTGCAGATCGTAGGGGTGCTTCTGGTCGCGTGGCTCCTGCGCGTGCTCGCCCGGCGCCTGATCCGCCGCTTCGCCGAGCACTACACGTTGCCGCCCGAGATGGTGATGGGCGCGCGCCGGATCACCAGTTTCGTGGTCTATTTCAGTGCCCTGCTGTACATCCTCAGCCTGCTCGGCGCGAAGCCCTCGGTGCTGTGGACCGCGTTCACCGGCTTCGCGGCCGTGGGCGCGGTGGCCTTCTTCGCGGCCTGGAGCGTGCTGTCCAACATCTTCTGCACGCTGCTGATCTTCACCACCCGCCCGTTCCGCCTGCACGACTACATCGAGGTGCTGGAGAACGGCGAGAAGCCGGGCCTGAAGGGCCGGGTGATCGACGTGAACCTGATCTACACCACGCTGCAGGAGACCGGCGAGGGCCACGAGGGCACGGTGCTGCAGCTGCCGAACAACCTGTTCTTCCAGCGCACGGTACGGCGCTGGCGTGACCCGGCGCAGGCCCCCGGCGGCATCCAGGGCGACGGTTGAGGGTGGAGTTTTCGGCAGGGCTGCGCCCTGCACCTGCAGAGGCCGAAGCCGAAGCCGAAGCAAGATCAAGAGCGGCATTCCGTGGGATGGCGGGGCGGTGTGGGTGGTCAGGACACGCCGTAAACCCCCCTCCGGGGTCCGGCCCAGCCGCTGGCGGCTGTGCGTTCGGGCGCTTGCGAAGCAGTGCTTCGCAAGCAAAGCGCCCTCACCCATGGGGGCTCGATGGCGCCATCCATGGCGCCAACGGTCCTACCCACCCACACCGCCCCACCTCTGACAGATTCCGCGCGCTGTTGGTGGGTGCCGACCGTTGGTCGGCACATCTGTCAGATATCGATAGTCAAAATTGGATCCGACCCCGTGCCGACCAACGGTCGGCACCCACCATCAGGAGCAGGTTCCAACAGATCGCGGAAATCTGTCGAAGGCGGGGTGGGTCCGGTTGAGGGGGGGCCAGATCAGTGAGCGCCATGGATGGCGCCTTTGATGTTGACGTTGCTTCTGCAGGTGCAGGGCGCAGCCCTGCAATAAAACACCCGTTTACCTCAGCTGGCTGTCCTTGCTGCCACGCCGGTTGTACCCGGCATGCGCCTGGTCTTCGTCGTCCCGCGCCTGCTGGCACGCAACGCACAACCGCACACCAGGCACAGCCTGGCGCCGCGCCAACGGGATCGGCGCGTCGCATTCCTCACAGTGTTCCAGGCCGGGGCCGTCGCGCAGCTGTCGCCGCGCGCGGGCGATCGCATCATCGACAGTGGCGTCGATCTGGTCCTGGACCGCGCCGTCTCCTGCCCAACCGGTGGCCATGGCTATCCTCCGCAGGTGTGTCGCCCGATATGGGGACGATACACCCCGGCAAAAAGGAAGGCCTTCATGTAGAGCCGGGCCATGCTCGGCTGCTCTTCAGGATGCCAAACAGAACGCCGACGGATCCGATCAGGCCGATTGCGGCTTAATCCCCTCCGTCCCCTTTTTGCTTACCAGACCAGGTCGTCGGGCACCTGGAACTGCGCGTAATAGGCGTCGTCTTCTGCGTTGCCGGTGGAGATCTCGGCGGTCGAGCCCGGCTGGCCGTGGTCGACGATGATTGCTTCGGGTGCGCGTTCACGCACCTTTTCGGCGGCGGCGCGGGGCAGCAACGCATAGCCCTCGCCGTGGGCGACGATGACCAGCACGCCCACCGACAGCGCCTTGCGCAGCTTGGGGTCGATCAGCAGGGTACGGATCGCCGCGCCATCGCTGAAGCGGTACTCGTCGTCGCCCTTGTGGGGTACGGCATGGGCCGTGATGATCTGCCTGGCCTGGGCCTTCTGTTCAGCCTGCCTGGCCTGGGCATTGCGTTCGGCGGCCAGTGCGCGGTCGCGCTCGACCTTCTCGGCGCGGGCACGTTCAGCCTCGCGCTGGACCTCGGCCGAGGTCGATTCGGCCTTGCCCTGGCGGGCCTTGGCCTGCTCGCGTGCGGCGGCGCTGGCCTGCGACTTCTTGGCCAGGCCGGCCTTGAGCAATTGTTCCTGCAGCGCGTTGGGCTTTGCCATGGTCGGTGCGTACCGCGTGTAATCTTGGATGCCCCATTCTACCGACGCCCCGCCGGCCCTGCATGGCAGTCCTGAAGTACCTCACCGGTTATCCCGAACCCCTGGTTGCCCAGGTCAGCGAGCTGCTGGCGCAGGGCAGGCTCGGCCCCTGGCTGCAGCAGCGCTACCCCGACCCGCACGAGGTGCGCAGCGACCGCCAGCTGTACGACTACACCCAGGAGCTGAAGGACCGTTACCTGCGCAAGTCGGTGCCGCTCAACAAGGTCTGCTACGACAATACGCTGGAAGTGATCAAGCACGCGCTGGGCACCCACACCGCCATCTCCCGCGTGCACGGCGGCCGCCTCAAGGCCAGCCGCGAGATCCGCATCGCGACCGTGTTCCGCCAGGCACCCGCGGCGTTCCTGCGCATGATCGTGGTGCATGAGCTGGCCCACCTGAAGGAAGCCGACCACAACAAGGCCTTCTACCAGCTGTGCCAGCACATGGAGCCGGACTACCTGCAGCTGGAGTTCGATACCCGCCTGTACCTGACCGAGCTGGCCAACCGCGGCCAGCGCTGACCGGCCGCAGCAGCTACACTGCGCGCCCCCTGCCCGACCTGCCTGCCATGGAACCGATCCGTCTCGACAAACGCCTGTCCGCCCTGCTCGGCATCCCGCGCGGCGAAGCGCGGCGCTACATCGAAGGCGGCTGGGTCACGGTCAACGGCGACGTGGTGGAACAGCCGCAGCGCCCGGTCGATGGCAGCGCGGTGATCGTGGTGGCCGAACAGGCCAGCGATGAAAAGGCCGAGCGGGTCAGCATGCTGCTGCACAAGCCGGCCGGTGTCGCCGCCGAAACCCTGTGTGCCCTGGTCAGCAGTGACAGCCGCAGCGAACTTGATGCCAGCGACATCCGTCCGTTGCAGCGTCACTTCCACGGCCTGCAGCTGGCCGCCTCGCTGCCGGCCAGCGACAGCGGGCTGGTGGTGGTCAGCCAGGATCCGGCCACGCTGGCCCACCTGCAGCGCAACCTGGGCCGTACCGAGCAGGAATACCTGATCGAAGTGGCCGAAGGCGGTCCCGAGCGCGGGCCGTGGCTGATGGCGCGGCTGCAGCAGGAATCGGGCGGCGCCAAGGTCAGCTGGCAGAGCGAGCAGCGCCTGCGCTTCGCCGGCAAGGGTCTGACGGCCAAGGGGCTGCGTGTGGCGGTCAGCGCCGCCGGCCTGCAGGTCACGGCCGTGCGCCGCCTGCGTATCGGACGCGTGGCGCTGGGGCCGCTGCCGCCGGGGCAGTGGCGCTACCTGGGCAGCGACGAGCGGTTCTGAGGTGTGCGGGTCAGGGCCCTTTCCCGTGGAAAGGGATCCGGGGGTCGGATCCCGTGCCGAAGGCAAGGGCTCTGACCCCGTATCGATCCTGCAGGCATTCCTTCACGCATGGCGTGGCTCTACCATCGGGGCATGAGCCTGCCCAAGCCGCTGTGGCGACGCCTGCTGCGTGTTGCTGCGATCATCCTCGCCGTGCTGGTGCTGCTGGTCCTGTCCGGGCTGCTGCTGGCCGACCATCTCACGCCGCAGGCGCATGGCGCGCCTTCGCACGTGCTGCCGCTGCAGCCGGCACAGACCCGCATCGACCAGCAGATCGTGCCGCTGCAGGCGGCCCATCCCGGCCAGTCGGGCGTGGCCTTCCTCAGCGATGGTATGGATGCCTTCGCCGCCCGCGCGATGATCACCACCCAGGCCGGCCGCAGCCTGGACCTGCAGTACTACATCTGGCACGACGACCTGATCGGCCACCTGATGGCCAAGGCGCTGTATGACGCCGCCGAGCGCGGCGTGCGCGTGCGCATCCTGCTCGATGACATGAATGCCAAGGACAAGGACGCGCTGATGATGGCGCTCGATGCCCATCCGAACATCGAGATCCGCCTGTACAACCCGTTCCGCAACCGGACCGGCATCCTGCGCATGGTGGAGATGGTGCAGCGCTTCTTCAGCGTGAACCACCGCATGCACAACAAGAGCTGGATCGCCGATGGCCGCGTCGCGATCGTCGGTGGCCGCAACATCGGCGAGGAGTACTTCAGCGCGCGCACCGACGTGAACTTCCAGGATCTGGACCTGCTGGTCGCCGGCCCCGCCGTGGAGCAGGCCAACCGGATCTTCGACGACTACTGGAACAGCGAAACCGCCATTCCGGTATCCGCGCTTGCCTTCCATACCGACGCACAACTGCGCCTGCTGGTGCGCGAATCGGACCACGAGGCGCAGCGGGACGTGGCCCGCCCCTACCTTGCGCGCGTGGCCGAATCACGCCAGCGGCAGCGCCCGAGCCCCGAGCCGTTGCACTGGAGCGGTGCCGTGCGCATCGTGTCGGACCCGCCGATGAAGCACCGCAGGGATGATCGCGCCACCTGGCTGGTGTCGACCCTGATCAGCGAGCTGCAGGCCGCCCGGCACAAGGCCCTGTTGATCTCGCCCTACTTCGTGCCCGGCAACGAGGGCCTCGATGGCTTTTCGGCAATGGCCGGGCGGGGCGTGCAGGTGGGCGTGGTCACCAACTCGCTGGCCGCCAACGACGTCGCCGCCGTGCACGGGGGCTACATGGGCTACCGCGTGCCACTGCTGGAAGCGGGCGTCCACCTGTACGAGCTGAAGGCACAGGGTCAGTCGGGCGATGCCGGCGTGTTCGGCAGCAGCGGCGCGAGCCTGCACACCAAGGCATTCCTGATCGATGACCGCCGCGGTTTCGTCGGCTCCTTCAACCTGGACCCGCGCTCGGCCTACCTGAACACTGAAATGGGTGTGCTGTTCGACGATCCGGTGCTGGGTACACAGCTGCGGGACGAATACCTGCGCCTGGCTGACCCCAGGCACAGCTGGTGGCTGGCACTGGACGACCGCCGCCGGTTGCGCTGGCTGGAGCGCGAACCGCCCCCCCACTGGGTGGAGGCCGAGCCAGGGGCAACGGCGCGCAAGCGCTGGTTGTCGCGGGTGATCAGCTGGCTGCCGGTGGAATCGCAGCTGTAGCGCTCAGGACGCCGGAGCGGCCTCATCCTGTCCGGCCTCATCCAGCGTTTCCACGTTGCGCCCATGCAGGCGCCGCCAGATCCAGCGCAATGCATGCGGCGGTGCCGAGGGCAGCTGCTCCAGCAGGGCCAGCATGCGGCTCTGGCTGGCATGCCCATGGCGGCACAACAAGCTGGCCGCTGCGGCCGCGCTCGCCAGGCGCAGGCTGTCGGCCAACGATCCTTCCGCATCCACCGCCAAGGCCTGGTGAACCGGCTCAGGCAACTCCCATGCGGCAGCGACCCGCTGCGCCAGCGGCAACGACCACTGCTGCAACAGCTGCAGGGCCAACGCCGGCTCCACGGGCTCGCCACGGGCCTGTGCCTCCTGCAGCAGCTGGCGCATCACCAGCGCCGCACCCAGCCCCTGCACCAGGCCCAGCCACTGCGCGGCGAAGGCATCGCCGAAGGTGACCGTGCGTGCGTGGTCGGCCGCTGCACGCGATGCCAGCAGTGCGTGCTCCCAGATGATCGCGCTGAACTGCGGGAACACCTCGCATTGCACCTGCATCACCGGCTGCACCAGTACCGCACTGATGATCTGGCGCACGCCCTCGGTGCCGACCAGGGTCACCGCCCGCTGCAGGCTCTCTACCGGGCGCTCGTGGACCTTGTAGGCCGGGCTGTTGGCGATGCGCAGCAGGTTGCCGGTCAGCACCGGATCCTGGCCGATGATCGCGGCCATCACCCGGGCCGAGGCGGCATCGTCGTTGACGGTCTGGATCAGCTGCGGCAGCAGCTGCGGCCGGCGGGGCAGCTGCCTGGCCGCCCAGTCGCGGTCCTGCAGCGCGCGCGCCACCGCCTCGCCCAGGCCTGGGTCCTGCACCGGCGTTGGCTCGCCGGCCAGCCGTGGGTACAACGCAAGCGCATGCAGCCCGCGTTGCAGGTGAGCGGCGATCTCCGGCGACGGCAGCGCCTCGCCCTGCAGGCTTGCGGCTGCGGCGGCCACCGCCTGGCGGGATGCGGCAACCAGCCGCGCCGGTGCCGCCCCGGTCGAACGTGTCAGCCAGCCGCGCAGCGATCGCCACCATGCCGCTGTCATCGCCGCCCGTCCTGTCGTTGTGATGCCCTTGCCGTCACTGACCGCCCTGCCTCTTCACGCCCATCCGGCCACCCGCCGTCGTCGCAGCATCGGCCGCACTTTCATCTTCTTTAACCTGACGGCCGCCGACGTCGACGGCAACGGCCGGGCGAATGGACTAGAATGGCGCCGCGCGACCCGTCCCCCAGCCATGACGACGTCGCTTTTTTTGTTTTGGGACCCTACCGTTCACTGGCCGTTCGCTGCAGTTCGCCGCTGTTCGCGCCATCGGAGACGCCATGCTATTCGAAACCCTCGCCACCACCGGCCACGAACAAGTGGTGTTCTGCCACAACCACGATGCCGGCCTGAAGGCGATCATCGCCATTCACAACACCACCCTGGGCCCGGCCCTGGGCGGCGTGCGCATGCGCCCCTACGCCAGCACCGACGAGGCACTGGCCGACGTGCTGCGGCTGAGCCGGACGATGACCTACAAGAATGCGCTGGCCGGCCTCAACGTCGGTGGCGGCAAGGCGGTGATCATCGGCGACCCGAAGGTGGACAAGACCGAGGTGCTGTTCCGCGCCTTCGGCCGTTACGTCGACTCGCTGGGCGGCCGCTACATCACCGCCGAAGACGTCGGCACCGACGTCAACGACATGGAGAACATCTACCTGGAGAGCCAGTTCGTGACCGGCGTGCACCAGGTCCATGGCGGCTCCGGCGATCCGGCCCCGTTCACCGCCTACGGTGCGCTGCAGGCGCTGATGGCGGCGATGCGCTTCAAGTTCGGCCACGAGGAAGTGGGCAAGACCAGCATCGCGGTGCAGGGCCTGGGCCACATCGGCATGGAGCTGGTGAAACTGCTGCGCGACCGCGGTGCCAAGCTGTATGTCACCGACCTGGACAGCGCACTGGTTGATCGCGCGGTCAGCGATTTCGGCGCCGAAGCGGTCAAGCCCGACGAGATCCACGAAGTGAACGCCGACGTGTTCGCACCGTGCGCGCTGGAAGGCGCCATCAACGCCGACACCCTGCCGCGAATCAAGGCCAAGATCATCTGCGGTACCGCCAACAACCAGCTGTCGAGCCTGGAAATCGGCGATGAACTGCACGCGCGCGGCATCCTGTATGCGCCGGACTATGCGGTCAACGCTGGCGGCGTGATGAACGTGTCGCTGGAGATCGATGGCTACAACCGCGAACGCGCCATGCGCCTGATCCGCAGCATCTATCACAACCTCACCCGCATCTTCGAACTGTCGCAGCGCGAGAACATCGCGCCGCAGCGTGCGGCCGACCGCATCGCCGAAAGCCGCATCCTGTCGATCGGCAAGCTGAAGATGCCGCTGGGCCGCAGCACCCCGCGCCTGGGCAACCTGCGCGGCGGCTGAGCCTGCCGATGTCGCGCCGGGGCTGACGTCCCGGCGCGACCTCCCGCTCAGAACCCGGTGCTGTAGCGCAGCGCCGCCTGGCGCGCGCCCTCGCCACCGACGCGCTGGTCGAAGCCCAGGCTCAGGCGGCCATTGCGGCCCCACCACGACTCCAGCGCCACGCCGAACAGCGCACTGCCACGCGGTGCGTCCCATCCCGCCAGGGGTGCCCAGGCATCGACACCAACGAAGCTGGCCTGCCAGTCCGCATCGGCACCGTCGAGCCGTTGCTGCCACTCGGCGTGCCCGCGCAGCGTCCAGCGCCCCCAGCCGCGCTCGCCGCGGATACCGGCCAGCATCTGGCTGCGCTGCACGCGGTTGGCGTCGCCACGCAGGCCGAAGCCGAAACCACCCAGCTCATTGAAGGCATCGGTATCCACGCGCGTGGTGCTGGCACCCAGATACGGTGTCAACGACGCGCCCGCGCGGCCGAAACGATAGCCGCCTTCGACGCTGGCACTGCTGAAGCGTCCGCCGTAACGCGCGGAAACACCATAGGCACCGGCGCCCAGCAGCAACTGGCGATCCAGCGCACGGGTGAACTGGCCGCTGCCGACCTGCGCCAGCGCATAGCCCCGGCCCAGGTTCCAGCCGGCGTACAGCTGCGCCTGCGCCTGGCGATCACGCCCACGATCGCCGCCGAAGCTGCTGCCACCATTGCTGCGGGTCTCGCCAAAGGCCACGCCCATCAGCCCATTGCTGCCCAGCGGCAGGTCCTGGCCGGCCATCCAGCCACGGCTGTCGGCGGCATTGCCGGCAAAACTGCCCTGCCCGGCCTCACCGAGCGCGCTCTGCCAGGCCCCGCGCAGGCGCGGCGCCGCCTGCACGCGATCGAAGCGCTCGGCGATCGCACGGCGCGACATGTCGATGCTGTCGAAGGTGGCCGACTCGGCCCGCGCATGCGCCTGCCCGGACAGGCTCTGCAGGCTGGCTGCCAGGCCCTCGCTGCCACCGCCGGTCCACTGCAGCGCACCGGCCGCCGCGCCGAAGGCCGAGCCCTGCAGGGCGGGACTGCCATCGAGTGCGCTGAACGCACCTTCCAGTCGTTGCGCCGCGGACTGCGCCGAGGCCGCGAGCCCGGTCGCCGCCGCCGTCACGCTCACCTGGGTCAGGTTCAACCAGGCAGTGTTGCTGTCATAGCCATAGCTGCTCTGCAGCAGCGACAGGCCCTGCAGGCCGCTGGAGGAGGCCGGGCTGCTGAAGGTGCCGCTCAGGCCACCGGCCGCATGGACCAGGTCCTGGCGGCTGCCGTTCTGCGGCACGTAGCCGGAGACGAAGCCATGCACGCGCACGCCACCATTGATCGAGGCCGTGCCGGTCACCTGCAGCGCATTGGCACCGAGCGCGATCATCAACTGGCCACCCGCCTGCTGCGTGTAGTTGCCCTCGATGGTGCCGGTGGTGCTGCCGGTGGTCAGGAACACGCTGCTGCCGTTGACCACGTTGCCGATCACGCGCGGCGTGCCGCCATTGAACTGCAGGCCGGTCGAATCCGGGTCGGGCTGGCCGAGGATGGTCACGTTGGAACGGATGACACCGCCGTTCTGCAGCGACAGGATGCCGCGCTCGATGCGGGTGGCGCCGCTGTAGCTGTTGTTGCCTGCGAGCACCAGGGTGCCCCCGCCCTGCTTGACCAGGCCACCGCTGCCGACGATGTCGTTGCTCCACAGCGAGCCACTCGATGGCGCATCGACATTGGCCACTACATCACCCCAGTCGAAGCGGCCCGGGCCCTTGATCGCCCGCGAGATGTCGAGCAGGCCGTAGCCGAACACCGCATCCACGCCGGGCGCGCCGATGTCCTTGGCCGTGCCCAGCAGGGTCTGCCGCACCAGGTTGTTGTCGAAGTACGGGTAGCGCTGCCAGACCAGCGCGGCGGCGCCGGAGATCAACGGGGCGGCGAAGGACGTCCCGTAGTTCCAGTAGTAGGTGCTGCCATTGGCATCGGGATAGACCGCGCTGCCCGGCGCCGCCAGGCAATAGCGCGCCGCCTGCCCGCAGGCATTGGCGTAGCTGGCCAGCGTGCCCGGTGCATAGGGATCCACTGCGGTCGCCACCAGCCAACCGCGCTCCAGGTCGGCCGCCGGTAGCGAGCCGGCAACGCCCAGCTGGCTGGGCAGGGCGGCCAGGCTGCTCGGTTCGGTGCGCGCATCGTTGCCGGCCGCGAACACCACCAGGCCGCCATGGTTGATGACGAACGGACGGTACTCGGCCGCCACTTGCGCGGTGGTCGGCAGGTCGGTCCAGTACAGGCCGCCCCACGAGTTGTTCATCACCTTCACGTTGTAGCTGATCAGGTCCTGGTGGACCTGCGCCACGCCCAGCGGACCGCTGAAGGAATTGCCCTTGCCGCTGCCGTCATCGACCGGCGGCTTGTCGGCGATGATCCGCGCCGAAACGATCTGCGCACCGGGGGCGATGCCGCCCGGCCAGGTTCCCACCGGCGCGCCGGCGGCCAGGCTGGCTACCGCCGTGCCGTGGCCCACCACGTCGTCCACCAGCAGGTTGTTGCGCGCCGGATCGATGTAGTTGAGGTTGCCCACCACCCGCCCGTTCAATGCCGCTGCGTTGCGCTGCACGCCCGAGTCGACGATGCCGATGCGCACGCCCTGCCCGGTCAGGCCGGCGGCCTGTGCGGCACGCGCATTGGTCACTGACAGGTGCGCGTCGAAGGCTGGTTCCTGCGGCTTGGCCGGAGGCGGTGCCGTCGGAGGGGGCGTCGTTGGGGGTGTGGGGGTGGTCGGAGGGGGATCGATGCGGACATTGCCGCCGCCTCCGCCGCCGCCACATGCCGTCATTGCCATCGCCAGCGCCGTTGCCAGCGCGGACCTAACCATCGTCGTGCGTTCCATCGATTCCTTCCCATGAACGTTGACCTGCCTACATCCCGGCAGGCGTGCGGTGCCGCCCAGCGGCGGCCCTCCCCGACCCTCTATACTTGGGCCGACCCCCACGCAGTCTGCCGGGAAACCGGGGCGCTTCCAACGTCCGCGGTCTCCTTTCCGAACATTGCTTACGCATCAACGAGATTGCCATGTCCAACATCGTCATCGCCGCCGCCAAGCGCACCGCCATCGGCTCCTTCCTCGGCCAGTTCAACGGCGTGCCGACCCCCACCCTCGGCGCGGCCGCCATCGCTGCCGCCCTGGAACAGTCGGGCGTACCGGCCAGCGACGTCTCCGAGGTCCTCATGGGCTGCGTGCTGCCGGCCAACCTCGGCCAGGCGCCCGCCCGCCAGGCGGCGATCGCCGCCGGCATTCCGCTGTCGACCGGCGCCACCACCCTCAACAAGGTGTGCGGCTCGGGCATGAAGACCATCATGCTCGGCCATGACCTGATCAAGGCCGGTTCGGCCAGCATCGTGGTCGCCGGTGGCATGGAATCGATGTCCAACGCCCCGCACCTGCTGCCGAACTCGCGTACCGGCAACCGCTTCGGCAACTTCCAGGCGGTCGACCACATGGCCCACGACGGCCTGGTCAACGCCTATGACGGCAAGGCCATGGGCGAATTCGCCGAATGCGCCGTGGACAAGTACCAGTTCAGCCGCGAGGAGCAGGACGCCTACGCGATCGAATCGGTCAAGCGCGCGCAGGCCGCACAGGCCAACGGTGCGTTCGCCGACGAGATCGTCGCGGTGAAGGTAGCCACCCGCAAGGGTGACGTCGAGGTCGCCACCGACGAGCAGCCGGGGCGCTCGGATATCGCCAAGATCCCGACCCTGCGTCCGGCCTTCAAGAAGGACGGCAGCGTCACCGCCGCCAGTTCCTCCAGCATCTCCGACGGCGCCGCCGCGGTGGTCCTGCTGACCGAGGAAGACGCGGCCGCCCGTGGCATCACTCCGCTGGCCCGCATCGTCGGCCACGCCACCCATTCGCAGGAACCGGAGTGGTTCACCACCGCCCCGATCGGCGCGATCCACACGCTGCTGGCCAAGACCGGCTGGTCGCTGGACCAGATCGACCTGTTCGAGATCAACGAGGCCTTTGCCGTGGTGGCAATGGCGCCGATGCGTGAGCTGGGCATCCCGCACGACAAGCTGAACGTGAATGGCGGTGCCTGCGCGCTGGGTCATCCCATCGGTGCCTCCGGTGCACGCCTGGTGGTGACCCTGGTCAACGCCCTGCGCACGCGCGGTGGCAAGCGCGGCATTGCCACCCTGTGCATCGGTGGCGGCGAAGCAACGGCAATCGCCATCGAATTGATTTAAAAAGATTTAACGATGATTTCGCAAAAATGAATGCGGGATCGCTTGACACCCAATCTTGGCTTGTCATCATGTTGTCGGCGCGCAGCATGCGCGTTGCCTAATTCTAACGACGAGGATTTACACAATGAGCATCAACAAGCTGCTGGTCGCGATGTCCCTGGCTCTGGCCCTGGCCGCCTGCTCGAAGCAGGAAGCTGCCCAGGACGCCGCTGCTTCGGCCAACGAAGCCGCCACCGAAGCCCAGGCTGCTGCCGACCAGGCCGCCGCTGCCGGCGCCCAGACCGCCGACGCTGCCCAGCAGGCTGCCAACACCGCCGCCACCGCTGCTGACGCTGCGACCGACGCTGCTGCCAACACCGCTGCTGCCGCGACCGACGCTGCTGCTGGCGAAGCCAAGGACGCTGCCAAGGCTGCCGAAGCTACCGCTGAGCAGGCCAAGGACGCTGCTGAAGAAGCCAAGAAGTAATAACTTCTTTCTTCACGCTGTTCCGGAAAAGCCGCTGGTTCGCCAGCGGCTTTTTCTTTGCGCCACTGCCACCTCGCGGCGCGGGCATCGCGACCCCGCCTTCACAACGGCATGAATAGGCTGGCGTCCCCATCCATTGCAGTACCGGAGACCGCCATGAAGATTCGCCCGATCACCACCACCCTGCTGGCCGCCTCCCTGCTGCTGGCCCTGGCCGCCTGCAAGGGCCCGGAAGCCGAACAGGCCAAGCAGGACGCGCAGCAGGCCGCTGACAGCGCCGGCGCGGCTGCCCGCGATGCCGTCGACAAGGCGGCAGAAGCTACCCGTGACGCCGCCGACAAGACCGCTGCAGCCTCCGAGCAGGCCGCCGCCGATACCCAGCAGGCGCTGGACAAGGCTGCAGACGCCACCGCCAACGCTGCCGACAAGGCCAAGGACGCCGCAACCGACGCCGCCGCACACGCCAGCGACGCGACTGCCAACGCCGCACAGAAGGTGGCCGACAAGGCCCGCGATGTCGCCAATGACGCGAAGGCGAACGCCGCCAAGGAAGAAGCCAAGCACTGAGGCGTACCGGCAGCCAGGCATGGGCCCGGCGCTACAGGAAAAGCCGCGGCACTGCCGCGGCTTTTCTGCTTTTCGCTTTGCGTTTTTTCCGTTGATTCCGTGGTGGGCGCTCCTACGGCAGCGCGCGCACCAGCATCGCCGACAGATCCACGCCCGTCGGCAGGGTCCCGAACACCAGCCCATGCTCCGCTTGCAGCCGGCTGCGCACGAATGCCTCTGCCATCGGACTTTGCGCACGCAACAGCAGCGCGGCCTGCAACAACAGCACTGTGCGCTCGCAGAACAGCCGCGCCTGCGACTCATCCGGTGGCGGTGCTGCTGCCCACCGCTGCAAAGCCGCTGCGTAGCGCGCATCACGATCGGCCACCGCCGCCAGTTCAGCGCGCAGCGCCGCCAGCGCCTCCGGTTCGCGCGCCAGCGCGCGCAGCACGTCCAGACACTGGGTGTTGCCGCTTCCTTCCCAGATCGAATTCAACGGTGCCTGCCGGTACAGCCGCGGCAGCATCGATTCCTCCACATAGCCCGCGCCGCCCAGGCATTCCTGTGCTTCATTGACGAAGGCCGGCGCGCGCTTGCACAACCAGTACTTGCCCAGCGCCGTCCCCACACGCGCCAACGCGGCTTCGTTGGCATCCACGCCGGCCCGGTCCACCGCACGCGCGATGCGCATCGACAGCACTGTGGCCGCTTCCGACTCCAGTGCCAGGTCGGCCAGCACATTGGTCATCAACGGGTGCTCGACCAGCAGCTTGCCGAACGTGCGGCGATGACGTGCGTGATGCAGCGCCTGCGCCAGCGCCATGCGCATTTCCGCCGCCGCGCCCAGCATGCAGTCCAGGCGGGTCATCATCACCATGCCGATGATGGTGGCCACGCCCCGCCCCTCCTCGCCCACGCGCCACGCCTGTGCCCCGCAGAACTCGACTTCGCTGGAGGCATTGGCCCAATCGCCAAGCTTGTCCTTCAAGCGCATCAACCGGAATGCGTTGCGGTCGCCGTCGGCCAGCCGGCGCGGCATCAGCAGGCAGGTCAGTCCTCCCGGCGCCTGCGCCAGCACCAGGAAGCCATCGCACATCGGTGCGGAAAAGAACCACTTGTGACCGACCAGGCGATAGCGCTGGCCATCGATCGGTTCAGCACGCGTGCTGTTGGCGCGCACATCCGAGCCTCCCTGCTTCTCGGTCATGCCCATGCCCAGCGTGATGCCGGCCTTGTCCGCCACCGGTACATCGCGCGGGTCATAGACCGGCGCTGCGGCTTTGCGCGCCCACTCGGCCAGGTGCGGCTGCGTGTGCAGCACTGCAACTGCCGCATGGGTCATCGTCAACGGGCAACTGGTGCCAGCCTCGGCCTGGTGGTGCAGGTAGCTCAACACCGCGCGCGCGACGTGCCCGCCCGGTTGCGGCTCGTGCCAGGACAACCCGGCGACCCCGTGCGATTTCGCTGTGCCCATCAACTGGTGATACGCCGGATGGAACTCCACCGTATCGATGCGATGGCCCTGCGCATCATGCGTGCGCAGGCGCGGCCGATCGCGGTTGGCATCGAAGCCGAGCCGGTACAGTTCGTCACCCGCCAGCGCGCCATAGACCGCCAGCCGCGGCGCAAAGCCGCCAGCGCCTTCGCGCTGCACCGCCTCCATCAGCGCCACGTCATCGGTCCACAACTGGCGCCCCGCGAACGACGGCGGCTGGTTCAGCACCACATGGGTTTCGTAGGGCGCATTGCTGCTGAAGCTGGGTCCACTCATCCGGTCCGTCCTGGCGGCAAGAGATCTGCGGTTCGATTGTGCCGCATCGCCTGCCAAGCCCGTGTTCAGGCCGATTCTCACCCTGTGCACGAGCGGCCGGCCACAGTGACCGCATGGCAGTCAACGACGATCTGGTGGTCCTGCGCCCCGAAGGGCTGTACTGCGCCGCCGGTGATTTCCACATCGATCCCTGGCGACCGGTCCCGCGCGCGGTCATCACCCATGGCCACGGCGATCACGCACGCCCGGGCATGGGCGAATACCACTGCAGCGACGGCAGCCTGCCGATCCTGCGCTGGCGCCTGGGCGATGTGCCGGTGCAGGCGCATGCCGAGGGCGTGCCGTTCCGCCTGGGCCGGGTGCAGGTATCGCTGCATCCCGCCGGCCATGTACTGGGATCTTCGCAGGTGCGCATCGACGACGGGCAGCAGGTCTGGGTGGCGTCCGGCGACTACAAGCGCCAGCCTGATCCAACCTGTGCGCCGTTCGAAGTGGTGCCCTGCGATACCTTCATCACCGAGGCCACCTTTGCCCTGCCGATCTATCGTTGGCCGGACACGCCCACCGTCGCTGCGGAGATCGTGGCGTGGCGCCGCGAATGCGAACAGCGCGGCGAAGCTGCCATCCTGCTGTGCTATGCACTGGGCAAGGCGCAACGGGTACTGGCCGAACTGCTGCCGCTGGACGATCGCCCGGCCTGGCTGCACGGTGCCATCGCCAATGGTGTGGAGGTGTATCGGCAGGCCAACGTGCCAATGCTGGAGACGCTGGCGGTGGCCGAGCAGGGTCGCCAGCCGGATGCCGCCGGCCAGTTGATCCTCGCCCCGCCCTCGGCCGCCGGCACGCCGTGGATGCGCCGCTTCGGCCGCTACCAGCTGGGCTTCGCCTCGGGCTGGATGCAGCTGCGCGGCAACCGGCGTCGCCGCAACGTCGATCGTGGCTTCGTCATTTCCGATCACGCCGATTGGCCCGCACTGCTGCAGACCATCGAACAGACCGGCGCGCAGCGGGTGATCGCCACCCATGGCAATACCGATGCGTTGATTCCCTTCCTGCGCGAGCGCGGCGTAGCGGCTGAAGCCTTCCGTACCGATTTCGGGAGCGAGGAATGAAGGCCTTCGCGGCACTCTACCAGCGCCTGGACCGCAGCACCGCCACGCTGGACAAGCGTGCGGCATTGATCGATTACTTCCGCCAGGCAGGCGCGCACGATGCGGCGTGGGCGCTGTACCTGCTCAGCGGTGGCAAGGTGGGCGGCGCACGCCGCAAGATCGCCGCCAGTGGCGAACTGCGCGCCTGGATTGCCGAAGAATCCGGCTTGCCGCCATGGCTGGTGGAAGACAGCTATGCGCAGGTCGGTGACCTGGCCGAAACGTTGACCCTGCTGCTGGATGATCCATCCCAGCCGGCCGCCGACCGTGCGTTGGCGGATTGGATCGAACAGCATCTGCTGGCGGTGGCCAACCAGCCCGAAGCGGTACGCCGTGCGGCGGTCGTCGCGGGCTGGCAGCAGCTGTGCAGCAGCGAACGCCTGGTGTTCAACAAGCTGCTGACCGGCGCCCTGCGCGTTGGCGTCTCGCAGCGGCTGGTGCAGCAGGCACTGGCGGAGTGGTCCGGGCTGGACATCGCGCGCATCGCCCAGCGCATGCTTGGCGAGTGGGTGCCCTCGCCCGCACTGCTGGGCCAGCTGCTGTCGCCGGATGAGCTGCCACTGGACCGGCAGCAACCCTACCCGTTCTTCCTCGCCTCGCCACTGGAAGGCGATCCTGCCGAACGCCTCGGCCCCATCGAAGATTGGCTGCTGGAATGGAAGTGGGATGGCATCCGCCTGCAGCTGCTGCGCCGGCGCGGCGAGGTCGCATTGTGGTCACGCGGCGAAGAGCGGCTGGATGGTCGCTTCCCCGAAATCGAACAGGCGGCGATGGCGCTTCCCGATGGCTGCGTGCTGGACGGAGAGCTGCTGGCGTGGGACGAAGCCACGGACCTGCCGCGTGCATTCACCGCGCTGCAGACCCGCATCCAGCGCCGCAAGCCCGGTGCGGCTACCCTGCGCAACACGCCGGTGCGCGTGCTCGCCTATGACCTGCTGGAACACGATGGCGCGGACCTGCGTGAGTTGCCGTTGCGGGAACGGCGTGCACGGCTTGCCGACGTCGTCGGTGCCCTGGGTGATGCACGGATCCAGCTCTCACCCGACGTTGCCGCCGAAGACTGGCCGCAGGCGGCGGCGATGCGCGATCTGGCACGCGAACGTGGCGTGGAAGGGCTGATGCTGAAACGTCGTGCCTCGCCCTACCAGGCCGGGCGACGCCGCGGTGACTGGTGGAAATGGAAGGTCGATCCGCTCACCATCGATGCAGTGCTCCTGTACGCGCAGGCCGGCCATGGGCGGCGCAGCACGTTGTACACCGACTACACCTTCGGCGTCTGGGACGGCGACACGCTGGTACCGGTGGCCAAGGCCTATTCGGGCCTGGATGACAAGGAGATCCTCGCGCTTGATCGCTGGATCCGCGCCAATACCCGCGAGCGCTTTGGCCCGGTGCGCAGCGTACGCCCCGAACACGTCTTCGAACTGGGCTTCGAGGCGGTCAACCGCAGCAGCCGGCACAAGTCCGGTATCGCCGTACGCTTTCCACGCATCCTGCGCTGGCGCCACGACAAGCCAGCCAGCGAGGCCGATCAGCTGGCTACCCTGCAGGCGCTGGCGCGATGAACCGCAGCCAGGCACTACGCCGGCTGGAAGACTGGTTCGCGTCGAAAGGCTGGCGCTCGTTGCCGTTCCAGCGCGCGATGTGGCGGCACTATCTCGCCGGCGGATCCGGGTTGCTGCACACGCCCACAGGCAGCGGCAAGACACTGGCGATGTTCGGGGGACCGCTGCTGCAGGCCATGATCGACCCACCGCCTTCGCCCCGCCGCGCCGGTGCGGTACGCCCGCTGCAGGTGCTGTGGGTGACGCCCTTGCGCGCGTTGGCCAGCGACACCGCGCGTGCGCTGCAGGCCGTGGTCGATGGGTTGCAGCTTGGATGGCGTGTCGGCCTGCGCAGCGGTGACGCCAGCAACCGCGAGCGACGACAGGCACGCGAGGGCCGCATCGACGTACTGGTCACGACGCCGGAATCGCTGGCGCTGCTGTTGAGCTATCCGGATACGCTGCCGCGCATGCGCCAGCTGCGCTGCGTGGTGGTGGACGAATGGCACGAACTGCTGGGCAACAAGCGCGGCGTCCTGCTGCAGTTGAATCTGGCCGTGCTGCGCGATGCCGCGCCTGCATTGCAGCTGTGGGGGCTGTCGGCCACGCTGGGCAATCTGGATGAGGCGCGCGACGTGCTGCTGCCCGGACAGCCCGACGCGCCGATCGTGCAGGGCGTGCGCCCGCGTGCGACCACGGTGCGCAGCCTGCTGCCCGAACCCGGTGAACGCTTTCCCTGGGCCGGGCACCTGGGCCTGGCCCAACTGCCGCGGGTGCTGGACGCATTGATGCAGGCACGCAGCAGCCTGCTCTTCACCAACACCCGTGCACAGGCAGAACTGTGGCATCAGGCGCTGGCGTCGGTTTGGCCCGAGCAACACGACACGCTTGCGCTGCACCACGGTTCGCTGGATCCGGCGCTGCGCCAGCAGGTGGAGGACGGGCTGCGTGCAGGAACGCTGCGCTGCGTGGTCGCCACCTCCAGCCTCGACCTCGGCGTGGACTTTCCCGAGGTCGAACAGGTACTGCAGCTGGGCAGCCCGAAGGGCGTCGCGCGCCTGCGCCAGCGCGCCGGACGTGCGCGCCATCGTCCCGGTGCCAGTGGCGCGATCCTGTGCGTGCCCAGCCATGCGCTGGAACTGGCCGAGTACGCAGCCGTGCGTCGCGCACTGGCCGAAGGCGTGGTCGAAGCACGCAGGCCGCCGATGCTGTCGCTGGACGTTCTGGCCCAGCATGCGGTCAGCCGTGCCCTGGCCGGTGGATTCCACGGTGATGCGCTGCTGGCGCAGGTCCGGCGCACCCATGCGTTCGCATCCCTGGCCGAGGACCAGTGGCAGGCCGTGCTGACTTTCATCGTGCAGGGGGGCCAGGCCCTGGCCCAGTACCCTGACTTCCACAAGGTCGTGCAGGACGTCGATGGCCGCTACCGGATGCACGACCGGCGCCAGGCACTACGCCACCGGCTGTCGATCGGCACCATCAGCAGCGATGGCAGCGTGCGCGTGCAGTTCCTGCGCGGGGCCGGCCTCGGCGCCGTGGAGGAACAGTTCGCCAGCCGCCTGCGCCGCGGAGACCGCTTCCAGTTCGCCGGGCGCCTGCTGGAGCTGGTGCAGCTGCGCGACATGACCGCCTTCGTGCGGCTGGCACGAGGGCGCGGTGAAGGTGTCGTGCCCCGCTGGCAGGGAGGCCAGCTGCCGCTGTCGATGGCACTCGGCAGCGAACTGGAGTCGGTGCTGTCAGGCGCCGACGACAGTGCGGAAGCGCGCTGGCTGGCACCGCTGCTGGCACTTCAGCAGCAGGTGTCGGCGCTTCCCGGCCCGGACCACCTGCTGCTGGAAGACGTACGCCGCCGCGAAGGCCAGTTCCTCTTCGTCTATCCCTTCGCCGGACGCCACGTGCACGAGGCGCTGGCCGCCCTGTTGGCACTGCGCTGCACCCGCCAGCAACGCAACAGCATCGGCTATGCCGTGAATGATCACGGCCTGGTGCTGGCACCGGCGCAGGCGATCGACCTGGACGCGGCGCAATGGCATGCGTTGTTCACCACCGATCAGCTGCTGGACGATCTGCGTGCGGCGGTGAACCTGGGCGAGCTTGCGCGGCGCCAGTTCCGTGGCATCGCGCGCGTCGCAGGCCTGCTGGTACCCAGCCTGCCGGGGGGCATGCCGCGATCGCTGCGCCAACTGCAGGCCTCGGCGGGCCTGCTGTACGACGTATTGCGCGAGCATGACCCCGAGCACTTGCTGCTGGCGCTGGCCGAACGCGAAGTGCTGCATGACAGCCTCGACCTGCCGGGGCTGCGCCAGGTGCTGGTCCGGATCGGCGCGCGACGCATGTCGATGCAGCGCCCTGCATCGCTGACGCCCCTGGGCTTTCCGCTGTGGGCCGAACGCCTGCGCGGACAGTTCAGCAACGAGGACTGGCGTACCCGCGTGCAACGCGCGGCCCAGCAACTGGAACGTCGCCATGGCCGATGAGATACCGCTGCTGCTTGCCGGCGAACCGGTGACCCTGGCGGGCGCACGCGCACTCTACTGGCCGGCGCGGCAGGCGCTGCTGATCGCGGACCTGCACCTGGGCAAGGCCGATGTGTTCCGCCGCGCCGGCATCGCGCTGCCCAGCGGCGGAACCGGCGAAGACCTGCAACGCCTGCAGGGTCTGCTGGACAGGCACGCCTGCCGCGAACTGTGGATCCTGGGCGACATCCTGCATGGGCCGGCGCATCGCGCCGCCTGGTACCAGCAATGGCTCGGCTGGCGCGAACGCAACACCGCACTGGACGTGCATGTCCTGCGCGGAAATCATGACCGGCAGCTACCGCATGCCCAGCTGCAGGTGCAGATCCACGAGGAGGTGCGGCTGGCGCCGTTCCTGCTGCGCCATGAACCGTGCGCAGACCCGGCGTGGCACGTGGTCGCAGGCCACCTGCATCCGCAGGTCGCACTGCCCGCATTGCGCCGGCGCTTCCCGGCCTTCTGGCTGCGCGAGCGGATGACGGTCCTGCCGGCCTTTTCCGCGTTCACCGCCGGAATCGTGCCTGCTCCCGCCAGCGGCGAACAGATGATCGCCTGCGTGGAAAACGGCCTGGTGGAACTGCCAGTGGCTTGAATCAGGCCGGACGAATGTCCAGCTGCGGCATCAACTGGAACTCAGGCGTGTCAACTTCACGTCGCCGCGGCAAGGCCTGGATTGCCGCCAGCATCTCCTGTGCGCAGGCGCGGATGCGTCCGTGGTGCTCCGGCGATGCATGACTGATCAAGCTGCCCACATGGAATTCGAACACGTCCTCCAGTACGTCGGGCTGGTCCTCGTGCAGCATCTGCAACAGTCCGCGCAGCTTGCAGATTTCCGATTCCAGCTCCTCGACCGCGAACCACATGGCGTCCTCCTCTTCAACAACAGGCGGCACGTCCGGGCCGCGACAGGCCGCAACGGCAACGCCGCCCGGGCCACGCGCGATGTCAATCACGGAAAGGAAAACGGGCGACGCGCAATCGCGTGCAACCTACTTCTCGCATATACACGGTGAGGCAACCGTTAATTCGCGTGACAGCGCGCTTCACGCATTCGCAGTGATCGCGCTGATGCCAGGCATCTGCGCCCCTGCAGCCAACGCGTCGACAAATGCCGGATCCAGCGCAAGCGAACCGAACCAGCCATGCTGCGTACCGCTGAGCACGCGCAGCATGTGGCCACGCCCACCCGGCAGGCGCCCCATCGGCCCGAGCAGCACGTCGCGCGCCTTTGCCCAGGCATCGCGATCAGACTGGAACAGCGGCGTCAGCCAACGGCTCCAGCGCTGGTAGACCGCAACGTGCGCCCTGCGCTGCGCCTGGTAGGCCTGCAATGCAGCGCCTCCCCCGCCATGTGCGCGCACGGCATCGCGCAATGCCAGCGCATCGAGCAGCGCCATGTTCACGCCCTGCCCCAGCTGCGGGCTCATCGCATGTGCGGCATCGCCGGCCAGCACCATGCGGCCGCAATGCCAGCGCGTCATCACGGCGTCACGGTAGACCGCGCGCGCCAGCTGGCCGGCATCATGCAGATGCGCAAAGCGCGCGCTGGCCTGCGGCCACAGCGCGTGCAGCTCGTCCAGCCAGGGCGTCATGCCATCGGCCTGCCATCGTTCGAAGTCGGCGCGTGGCAGGCTCCAGAAGAAGCTCAGGCGCGGCGTGTCATCACCTGGCCGCGTACCGACCGGCAGCAGCCCGATCATCTTGCGCGCGGCCACGTAGCGCTGCCGCAGCTCCTGCAGGTGCGGCCAGTCCTCGGCCGGCAGCAGGCACCACAGTGCGCCCCAGGGATACACGCGGTCCAGCCCGGTGCCGCCTTCGATCGAGCCGCGCAGCGTCGAAGCCGCACCATCGGCGGCCACCACCAGGTCGAACGGCCCATGCATGCGGCCCTCACTGTCATGCAGGCGGCCCTGTGCGGCATCCACTGCGGCAATGGTGACGCCGGCATGCAGCTGGCCCGCACCCGCACGCGCCCCGTCCAGCAGCGAGAACAGCGCCCCACGCTGCATGCCGAGGCCGTGCAGGCGCGCATCCAGGCCGTCATAGCGCATGTCCATCACCGTGCGCTCGCACGGCGTATCGCCATACAGACGGTGCACCGGCGCCGCATGCGCGCGCACGGCATCAAGCAGGCCCATCTGCCACAGCACCTGCAGGCCGCTGGGCTGCAGCAGGAAGCCGGCGCCAACCGGCCCCGGCGAGGGCACGCGTTCGAAGATCTCCACCTCGTGACCATCACGGGAGAGCAGGATGGACAATGCCTGTCCAGCGGTGCCGTAGCCGATCACGGCGATGCGCAGTCGTTCCTTCATCGGCGCATTGTGCCCGAGCGCAAATCCGGATGGCCACCTGGAACCCTGTCCACAGCGCCGCAATGCCCGTCGCGACGCAAAAAAAACCCCGCCGGAGCGGGGTTTTCAACGCACTGTCGAGTGGATCACTCGGCCGGCGTGATGTTCGAAGCCTGGGCACCCTTCGGGCCCTGGGTCACGTCATAGGTGACACGCTGGCCTTCCTGCAGGCTGCGGAAGCCCTTGGAGTTGATGGCGGAGAAGTGCGCGAACACGTCGGCGCTGCCATCCTCCGGCGAGATGAAGCCAAATCCCTTGGCGTCGTTGAACCACTTGACGGTACCGTTCGGCATGGTGATGCGAGACCTTATGCAATGAATGGGTGGTGTACGCTGAACCCGCGCACAAGCTGAGTATGCAAAGCTTGCTCGGGGAAGACAAT
Organism: Stenotrophomonas sp. CASM106; assembly: GCF_049384825.1. Classification (NCBI taxonomy): domain Bacteria; kingdom Pseudomonadati; phylum Pseudomonadota; class Gammaproteobacteria; order Lysobacterales; family Lysobacteraceae; genus Stenotrophomonas; species Stenotrophomonas sp. CASM106. The sequence continues at coordinate 91,536 of NZ_JBMRFS010000008.1, read as the reverse complement.
CACCCCCGCGCCAATTCGCCCACCAGTTCCGGAAGTCCGTTGCTGGCCGCCTGCACGTTCGCCAGTACTTCGGCCATCGTAATCTCCTCGCCATCACCGCAGCCGGCGGCCCAGTTGGCGATGATTGCCAGGCAGGCGTAATCCAGCCCCAGCTCGCGTGCCAGCGCGGCCTCCGGCATGCCGGTCATGCCTACCAGGTCGCAGCCGTCACGGCGCATGCGGGCGATCTCGGCGATGGTCTCCAGGCGCGGGCCCTGCGTCGCGCCGTAGCAGCCACCGTCATGGACCGTGACGCCGGTCACTTTCGCTGCCGCCAGGATCTTGCTGCGCAGCATCGGCGTATAGGGGTGGCCGAAATCGACGTGGACCACGTCGGTGCCTTCTTCTTCACAGATCGTGCTGATGCGGCCCCAGGTGTAGTCGATGATCTGGTCCGGGCAGGCCAGCACGCGCGGACCGAAGTCTTCGGTGATGCCACCCACCGTGTTCAATGCCAGCACGCGCTGCGCGCCCAGCTGCTGCAGCGCGGCCAGGTTGGCGCGGTAGTTGATCTTGTGCGGCGGCAGTGAGTGCCCCTCGCCATGCCGCGCCAGGAACGCCACGCGATGACCGAGCAGCGTGCCCACGCGCACCGGGCCGGACGGGCGGCCAAAGCGGGTGTCGACCTCGTGGATCTGCACGTCGTCGAGCTTGGCCAGGTTGTAGACACCGGTACCGCCGATCACGGCCAGGGCGATCTGTTGCATTCAAAGCACTCCATGGAAAGACGAACGCCGGCACCCGAGGATGCCGGCGGTGGAAGAAGACGCGCCGCAGGCAGCTGCGCCGTTACTCCTTCATTGCGTAGATCGCCGGCACGCAGCGCAGGGTCTCGTTGACGTCCATGCCGAAGCCGAACACGTAGCGGTCCGGCAGCTCGATGCCGGCGTAGTCGGCGGTCACGTCCGGCAGTGCGCGGTCGTGCTTCTTCACGGTCATCGCGGCGATGCGCACGTCGGTCGCGCCCTGCTCCAGGCACCAGGTGCGGACGCCCTGCAGGGTGTAGCCCTCGTCGAGGATGTCGTCGATCAGCAGCACGCGGCGGCCGAACAGCGAGGTGGCCGGCTTGTGCTTCCAGACCAGGTCTCCGCCGGTGGTTTCACCGCGGTAGCGGGTCGCGTGCAGGTAATCGAACTGCACGTCCTGGCCGCGCGCGCCCAGTTCCAGCGCCAGCTGGCCGGCGAACGGCAGCGCACCATGCATGATGGACAGGAACAGCGGCACCTCGCCCTTGTAATCGCGCGCGATGGCGTCGGCGATACCAGCGATGGCCTTGTCGATGGTGGGGCGGTCGACCAGCAGGTCAGCCTGGGCCAGGGCCTGGGAAATGGTGAGGTTGGGCATCAGACGGTTCTTCCAAGGGTTTCAAGCAGACGGGATTGGGTGTCGCCATGGCGGGCGTCGGCCAGCAGGCCGTCCCAGCCGAGCGCGCCGCGGCCAAGCAGGCCCAGCAGCGCAGCAGTATTGAGGGAGCGTCCCTGCACCGCGTGCAGGGCTTCATCGACCAGTTCCGGGTGGCAGACCAGCACTACGTCGCAGCCCGCATCCAGATGCGCGTGCACGCGTGCCGGCACGCCACCGGCGCTGTGCGAGGCGGCCATGCCGATGTCATCGGAGAACACCACGCCACGGAAGCCGAGCTCGCCACGCAGGATGTCCTGGATCCAGCGCGGGGAATAGCCGGCCGGCTCCGGCGCCACCTGCGGATAGATCACGTGCGCCATCATCACCGCATCGGCACCGGCGGCGATGCCGGCCTGGAACGGCACCAGGTCCTGCCCACGCAGTTCGTCCAGCGCGCGCGGGTCGATCGCGGTATCGACGTGGGTGTCTTCCAGCACGGTGCCGTGGCCGGGGAAATGCTTGAGCGTGGCGGCCATGCCGACCGCATGCATGCCGCGCACATAGGCGGCGGTGAACGCGGCCACCACCTGCGGGTCTTCACTGAAGGCACGGTTGCCGATGGCGCGGTTGCCGCGGCCAAGGTCGACCACCGGCGCGAAACTCAGGTCGAGGCCGCTGGCACGTACTTCGCTGGCCATCAGCCAGGCATGCTGTTCGGCCAGGGCCAGCGCCTGCTGCGGGTCGGCGGCGTACAGCGCGCCGATGTCCTGCAGCGGCGGCAGCGCGCTGTAGCCCTCGCGGAAACGCTGCACACGGCCGCCTTCCTGGTCCACGCAGATCAGCTGCGGGCGTGGGGCGGCGGCACGGATCGCCGCACTCAGATCGGTCACCTGCTGGCGCGAGGCGAAGTTGCGCTTGAACAGCACCACCCCGGCCACGGCGTCGTGCTGCAGCCAGTCACGTTCCTGGGCGGTCAGTTCGGTGCCGGCAACGCCGATCAGCAGCATGGTCGATCTCCACAACGCGCGCCCGCATGGCGCAGTGCCGCATTGTCGCAGAACCGGCCGACAGGCGCAGGGGTCAGACGAAGGGGAGTGTGGGGTCAGAGCCCCTGCGGGGATCTGACCCCGGGGTCGGATTCCCGCGGGGGGCTGCCCCCGGTCTGCTCAGACCTTGCAGCCGTCCGGGCCGCAGGCCTCGTCGCCGCCAGCCGAAGCTGCCGGGGCGCCCTGTTCGACTGCGATCTGGCGAAGGGCGTTGGCGAAGGCCTCTGGCGGCTGGGCCCCGGAAATGGCCCACTTCCCATCGATGACGAAAGTCGGCACCGAGGAAATGCCCAGTGCATGGGCCTGCGCCAGCCTGGCTTCGACCTCGGCCAGGCCGCGGTCGGAGCCCAGCATCTGCGCGATTTCAGCACCGTCCAGGCCGCCAGCCACGCCGGCCTTCACCAGCACTGCAGTATCGGCCAGATTCTGGCCATGCTCGAAGTGGGCACGGAAAAGTGCTTCGCCGACCGCATCCTGCACGCCGTGCTGGCCGGCCAGCCACAACACCCGATGGGCCGGCAGCGTGGTCACCCGCACCTGGCCCTGGCTGAAATCCATCGGCAGGCCCTCGGCCCGCGCGGTGGTCTGGGTCTGGCCGAGGATCTGCTCGGTGCGCTCGACGCCACCGAACTTGCGCACATAGGCCTCGCGCAGCGGCACCGGGGTGGCGTCCGCGTCCGGGTCCAGCTGGAACGGCTGCCAGTGGATATCGAGTTCAGGCGCATTGGCGCCGAGCAACTGCACACCCTGCTGGAAGCGATGCTTGCCGATCCAGCACCAGGGGCAGACCACGTCGGAGTAGATGTCGATTCTCATCCCCACCACATGGGGCCCGCCTCCCTCGAAAAAAGGGGACGGAGGGGATTAAGTCGTTTCCAGCACAGCTGGGGTAAAGACGACCTAATCCCCTCCGTCCCTTTTTTTGGGGGCTTCACCACTGTGAATAGGGGTGACTGGCCAGTGCGACGTTGTAGTAGCGCGCGTCGTCGGTGACTTCGGCACCCACCCAGTCCGGCAGTTCGATCGCCTGGTCGGCGCTGTCCAGCTCGACTTCGGCCACGACCAGGCCGGCGTTGTCGCCGAGGAACTCGTCCACCTCCCAGGTCAGGCCGGCGTGTTCGACCAGGTGGCGGCGCTTGTCGATCAGGCCACCGACGCACAGCGCCAACAGGGCGCGCGCATCCTCCACCGGGATCGGGTAGTCGAACTCCTGGCGGGTATGGCCGATGGTGCGCGACTTCAGGTTCAGCGCGGCGTGGTCGCCTTCGATGCGCACGCGCACCGAGGCGTTCTGGGTGCCGCGGTCGAGCGCGCCCATGTCGTTGATGTAGCCCTGCGCCATCGGGATCACCCGATGCGCGGCGGTGCGCCAGCCATCACTGCTGACGAGGAATTTGCGTTCGATTTCGATGCCCATCGCGCCATTATGCGCGATGGGTGATGACAACCTGTCAGCGCTTCTCGAACACCGCGATGCTTTCCACGTGCGCGGTATGCGGGAACATGTCCATGGCACCGGCGCTGACCAGGGTGAAGCCCTGTTCGTTGACCAGATAGCCGGCATCGCGCGCCAGCGAGCCCGGGTGGCAGCTGACGTAGACAATGCGCTTGAACTGCTTCAGCGGCAGCTGCTGCAGCACTTCGATCGCACCCGAGCGCGGCGGGTCCAGCAGCAGCTTGTCAAAGCCCTGGCGCATCCACGGGGTGCTGCGCTGGTCCTGGGTCAGGTCGGCGCTGAAGAACTGCGCGTTGGCCAGGCCGTTGCGCTCGGCGTTCTCACGCGCACGCGCCACCAGGCCGGCATCGCCTTCCACGCCAACCACCTCGCGCACGCGGCGCGCCAGCGGCAGGGTGAAGTTGCCCAGGCCACAGAACAGGTCCAGTACACGCTCGTCCTCACCCGGTTCCAGCAGGTCCAGGGCGTGGGCGATCATCTTCTCGTTGAGCTTGGCATTGACCTGGATGAAGTCCAGCGGGCGGAACGCCAGCTCGACATCCCACGGCGCCAGACGGAACGACAGCGGCACATCCTGCCCGTCCAGCGGCCGCACGGTATCCACGCCGCCGGACTGCAGGTAGATCACGAAGCCATGCTGCTGGCCGAAGGCCGCCCAGGCCGCGCGGTCGGCATCGCTGAGCGGCTGCAGATGGCGAACGGTCAGGACCACGGCCTGGTCACCGGCGATGAATTCGATCTGCGGGATGTCACGCTTGCCATCGAGTGACTCGATGAAGGTGGACAGCGCCTCGACCTTGGTACCAATCTCGGGGATCACGGTCAGGCACTGGCTGAGGTCGGCAACGAAGCGCGGATCCTGTTCACGGAAGCCGACCAGGGTCTTGTCCTTCTTTTCGACCCGGCGCACCGAGAAACGGCCCTTGCGGCGGTAGCCCCAGCTCTCGCCGACCAGCGGCGCGAGCACGGTGCCCGGCTTCACATGGCCGATCCGCTCCAGGTTGTCCATCAGCACGCGCTGCTTGGCCACGATCTGCTGGTCTTCGTCGAGGTGCTGCAGCACGCAGCCGGCGCAGGTGCCGAAATGGGGGCACTTGGGGGTCACCCGCTGCGGCGAGGCCTGCAGCACCTCCAGGGTGCGCGCCTCGTCGAAATGGCGGCTGCGGGCAGTCTGCTCAGCCATCACCACCTCGCCGGGCAGCGCGCCGCTGACGAAGGTGACCTTGCCGCCCTCGCCTTCACGGCGGGCGACACCGCGACCATCATGGCTGAGGTCGAGGATCTCGGTCTGGAATGGGGTACGGTCAGTGCGGGAACGGGATCGGGCCACGTGGCAACAGGCTGCGGGCAAAAATGGGGGCGTATTGTCGCAGATCCTGACCGACGGGGCCTGGACCCGCTTGCGCCCGTGGCCGTCGTGCTTGATGATTGGGCCAGCTGACATGGAGGCAGCCCTGATGCAGATGACCCCGCGGGCCGCACGGCCCCGCTTCCTGCTTGTCGAGGACGACATCATCAGCCGCGGTTTTTTCAAGGCGGCGTTGGAAACGTTACCGGCGGATGTGGATACCGCAGATTCGCTGGCCAGTGCCCTGGCCAGTGCCGAACCCGGCGCGCATGATCTGTGGCTGATCGACGTCAACCTGCCGGATGGCAATGGCGCGCAACTGCTGCGTGAGCTGCGCCGCTCACATCCCGACACACCGGCGCTGGCACATACGGCCGACGGCGATACCTCCATCCACGCCCGCCTGCGCGAAGCCGGTTTCAGCGACACCCTGGTCAAGCCGCTGGGCCGCGACCAGCTGCTGAAGGCCGTGCGCCGCGCGCTGGTCAACAGCCCGGCGGGAATCTTCGTGGCACAGGCCCCGGCCGCGGTCGAGCTGGCCGTGCAGGACTGGGACGAGACTGCGGCATTGGCCGCGCTCAATGGCCAGCGCAACCACCTGATCGCACTGCGCGAGCTGTTCCTGGCCGAGTTGCCCGGTGTGCGCGACGCGGTCGAGCAGGCGGTGGACCAGCACGACGAGCGCCAGCTGCGCAGCCAGTTGCACCGGTTGCAGGCGAGCTGTGGCTTCGTGGGGGCGGCACGGTTGGGCCGGGCGGTGCGCCAGCTGCATCATGCACCCGAGTCCGGGCAGGCCCAGGACGGGTTCCGCGCCGCGGTGGCTGCCCTGCTGCATTGAGGGTTTTTGGGCAGGGCTGCGCCCTGCACCGCAGAGGCTTCAAGCCAAGGCAACAGCAACAGCAACGGCATGCATTCCGTGGGTTGGCGGTGCGGTATCGGAGGGCGGGGACGCCGTAAACCCGTCCTTGGGGGCTTGGCAGCCGCATCCATGCGGCTGACACCCCGCCCTCCGATACCGCCCCACCTCTTACAGTTTTCCGCGATCGGGTAGATCCACGCCATGCGTGGATGAATTTCTGTCAGATATCGAAATCAATCTGGGGTCGGATCCGTTTTCCTGCGGAAAACGGATCCGACCCCAACCCAAAGCCCGCGGCTGTTGCCGTTGCCTTTGCTCTTGCTCTTCTTTTTCTTTTCCTGCGGTGACGGACACGGAAACTGTCCGTGGCCGGGCGGGTGGGTTGGCTGGGGGCGTGAGCCGCATGGATGCGGCGACCGAGCCTACAGGGACGTATTCACGGCGTCCCCCAGACAATCCACCCGCCCGGCCAAGCCAAGCATCGCTGAACCATCACCGCAGAGGGGGCTGCGCCCGGTGGCCGGGAAACCTCAATACCCCGCCGCCTGCCCATCCTTGCGACTCTCCGAAGCTCCGTAATAAACCCCGCTCTCGGGGTCGCGCATGATCGCCTGGTACCCGCCATAAGGCCCATCGGCGAACACGATGCGATGCCCCTTGCGCATCAACGCACGCACGGTTTCATAGGGGAAGCCGGTTTCCAGATTCACTTCACCACCGTCGGTCATCGCCGTGGCCTGTCCGGTCGGTTCGGTCGAGCCCTCGTGCTGGATGCGCGGTGCGTCACCGGCTTCCTGCAGGTTCATGCCGAAATCCACCAGGTTCATCACAATCTGCGCGTGGCCCTGCGGCTGCATCGCGCCGCCCATCACGCCGAAGCTGGCGTACGGCTTGCCGCCCTTGGTGATGAACGCCGGGATGATCGTCTGGAACGGCCGCTTGCCCGGTGCATAGCCGTTGGGATGGTTCTTCTGCAGCACGAACATCTCGCCACGATCCTGCAGGATGAAGCCCAGCCCCGGCGGCGCCATGCCGCTGCCCATGCCGCGGTAGTTGGACTGGATCAACGACACCATCATGCCGTCGGCGTCGGCCACGGTCATGTAGATCGTGTCGCCTTCTTCCAGCTGCTTCGGCGTGCCCGGCTGCACTTCCTTCAACGCCTTGTCCATCGAGATCAGCGCGCGGCGCTGCGCGGCGTATTCCTTGGAGATCAGCTTCTGCACCGGCGCCGGCTGGAAGGCCATGTCGGCATAGAAGCGCGCACGGTCGGCGAAGGCCAGCTTCTTCGCTTCGACGAACAGGTGCACGTGCTCGGGTGAACCGAACGGGATCTTCGAGAAATCGTAGCCTTCCAGCACGTTGAGGATCTGCAGGGCGGCGATGCCCTGGCTGTTCGGCGGCAGCTCCCACACGTCGTAGCCACGGTAGTTGCTGCTGACCGGCTCGACCCATTCACCGTGGTGCTCGGCCATGTCCTGGTAGCTCAGGTAGCCACCATTGGCCTTGAAGTAGTCGCCGATGGTGTGGGCAATGGCGCCCTTGTAGAAGGCATCGCGTCCGCCGTCGGCAATCTGCTGCAGGGTGCTGGCCAGGTTCGGGTTCTTCCACATCTCGCCCTTGCGCGGGGCGTGGCCGTTGATCGTGAATTGCTCCTTGAAGCCCGGGTACTGCGACAGCTTGGGCACCGAGCGGTCCCAGTAGTAGGCGATCACCTCGGCGACGGGATGGCCCTCGCGCGCGTAGCGGATGGCCGGCGCCAGGTTGTCGGCCATCGGCTTGCGGCCGAAGCGGTCGTGCAGCGCGAACCAGCCGTCGACCGCGCCGGGCACGGAGACCGGCAGCGGGCCGGTAGCCGGGATGTCCTTCAGGCCACGTCGCTGGAACTCGGCCAGGGTCAGCGACTTCGGCGAGCGCCCCGAACCGTTGTAGCCGTAGAGCTTCTGCGTCTTCGGGTCCCAGACGATGGCGAACAGGTCGCCGCCGATGCCATTGCCGGTCGGCTCCATCAGGCCAAGCGCGGCGTTGGCGGCAATCGCCGCGTCCACCGCCGAACCGCCCCCCTTCATCACGTCCAGCGCAATCTGGGTGGCCAGCGGCTGCGAGGTAGCGGCCATCGCATGCGGGGCGATCACCTCCGAACGGGTGGCAAAGGTGTGGCCGGTGATGCGGTCGGCGGCCGAAGACAGTGCGGGCACAGCGGCCAGTACAGCGGCGGCCAGCAGGGAACGGGCAAGGCGTCGGGACACGGTCGGGTTCCGATGGAAGGGTGGTCCCCCGATCTTCGCCGCTGCGGCCATCCTGGGGTATCGGGCAGAGGTCATGGACGTTGGTCCTGGGGTGGGTGTGCAAGGTCCGCACCCAGCAAGGCGAGGATCCGCCGGATTCCGCGCAAAAACCGCCCTGAAAGGAGTGAATTCCGGTTCACCGAAACACTTTCAGCGGCAACCATCCTTGTGCCACAGGCGATTGCGCCGGATGCAACGGAAACCAACAAGAATTCCGTCGCGAGGGTTGACATCGCCAAAACGGCTGTGTTTCTCTCGATCACATGTTGCATCACAACACGCCACCGCGAACCCACAACGAAGCCGCCGACATCGGCGCCGCCTCGCTGCGTTCGATTCTTGTGCTCGTACTTATTACCCAACCAACAGGTGCGGGACGAGCCAGCGTGTAAGCAACGAATACACCGGAACTCTTCAAAAACCCGCACCCGCCCCGGTGTGGGTTTTTTCATTTCAGAACCTGGTTTCAGACGCAACCACCATGCACAACGCCCAACGCAAAACCCGGACCCACACCGCCGCCACGCCTCGTGGTGGCTGTGCCTGCGCGGCGCATGGTGCCTCCTCCACCGCTTTCCCCTGACCGGCCGGTACGTCACCTCGACGACCGGCCGTTCTTTTTTTCTTCCCACCGCAAGGAACCTCCCCCATGAGCACCAACGACCTGCCCCAGACCAAGATCGCCGTCATCGGCTACGGCAGCCAGGGCCGCGCCCACGCACTGAACCTGCGCGAATCCGGCTTCGACGTGGTGGTAGGCCTGCGTCCGGGCGGCCCGACCGAAGTCAAGGCACAGGCCGACGGCTTCACCGTGAAAGCACCGGCCGACGCGGTGAAGGATGCGGACCTGGTCGCCGTGCTGACCCCGGACATGGTGCAGAAGAAGCTCTACGACGACGTGCTGGCGCCGAACATGAAGCAGGGTGCGGTGCTGCTGTTCGCGCACGGCCTGAACGTGCACTTCGACATGATCAGGCCGCGCGACGACCTGGACGTGGTGCTGGTTGCGCCCAAGGGCCCGGGCGCGCTGGTGCGCCGCGAGTACGAGATCGGCCGTGGCGTGCCCTGCATCTGGGCGGTCTACCAGGACAAGAGCGGCAAGGCGGCCGAGTACGCACTGGCCTATGCGGCCGGCCTCGGCGGTGCACGCGCCAACCTGATCCAGACCACCTTCAAGGAAGAGACCGAGACCGACCTGTTCGGCGAGCAGGCGGTGCTGTGCGGCGGTGCCTCGGCGCTGGTGCAGGCCGGTTTCGAAACCCTGGTCGAAGCTGGCTACCAGCCGGAGATCGCCTATTACGAAGTGCTGCACGAGCTGAAGCTGATCGTCGACCTGTTCTATGAAGGCGGTATCTCGCGCATGCTGGAATTCATCTCCGAGACCGCGCAGTACGGCGACTACGTCAGCGGCCCGCGGGTGATCGACGCCGGCACCAAGGCGCGCATGAAGGAGGTGCTGAAGGACATCCAGGACGGCACCTTCACCAAGAACTGGGTGGCCGAGTACGAAGCGGGCCTGCCGAACTACAACCGGTTCAAGCAGGCCGACCTGGAGCACCCGATCGAGAAGGTGGGCAAGGAACTGCGCGCCAAGATGGTCTGGTTGCAAGGACAGGCCGCGTAACCGCGCGGCCCTCCCCCACCCGCTTTGCAAGGTTCCCCCATGAACTCTTCCACACACCGCAGCGCGCCGCCCAACGGCGCGCGCTGGCTGACCCAGGCGCTGGAAGCCGAAGGCATCCGCACGCTGTTCGGCTATCCCGGCGGCACCATCATGCCGTTCTACGACGCGCTGGTGGATTCGTCGCTGAAGCACATCCTGGTGCGCCACGAGCAGGGTGCCGCACTGGCGGCGAATGGATTCGCCCGCGCCAGCGGCCAGGTCGGCGTCTGCGTGGCCACCTCCGGCCCGGGCGCCTCCAACCTGGTCACCGGCATTGCCGATGCGATGCTGGATTCGGTGCCGATGGTCTGCATCACCGGCCAGGTCGCCACGCCGCTGCTGGGTACTGACGCTTTCCAGGAACTGGATGTGTTCGGCCTGACCATGCCGATCGTCAAGCACAGCTGGCTGGTGCGCAGCGTCGACGACCTGCCGCGCGTGGTCGCCGATGCCTTCCGCGTCGCCCGCGAGGGCCGGCCCGGCCCGGTGCTGATCGACCTGCCCAAGGACGTGCAGCTGGCCGATGCCAGCCACCTGCCGGCGCACGTGCCGAGCAGCGTCGAGCCGCCACCTGCGCCGGCCGAAGCGGCCATCGCCGAAGCCATTGCCGCACTGGCAGCCGCCGAGAAGCCGGTGGTCTACGCCGGTGGCGGCATCGCGCTGGGCGATGCGGTGCAGGACCTGCGCGACTTCGTCGAAGCCAGCGCCATCCCCACCGTGATGACCCTGCGTGGCCTGGGCGCGCTGCCGGCCAGCCATCCGCAGTCACTGGGCATGCTGGGCATGCACGGTACCCGCGCGGCCAACATGGCGGTGCAGGAAAGCGACCTGCTGCTGGTGCTGGGTGCACGCTTCGACGACCGCGCCACCGGCAAGCTGGCCGAGTTCGCACCGTTCGCCCGCGTCGTCCATATCGATGCCGACGCCTACGAGATCTCCAAGCTGCGCAGCGCCGATGTCGCCGTGCCTGGCAACGTCGGCCATGCCATCCGTGCCCTGCGTGCGGCCTTCCCCTCCCCCAAGGCCCATCAGGACGCGTGGCGCAGGCGTTGCGCGCAGCACCGCGACCGCTTCTCGGCACGCTACGACGCACCGGGCCAGCACATCTACGCCCCGGCGCTGCTGAAGCGCCTGAGCGAGCTGGCCCCGGCCGATGCGGTGATCGCCTGCGATGTCGGCCAGCACCAGATGTGGGTGGCGCAGCACTGCCGCTTCAACCACCCGCGCAACCACCTGACCAGTGGCGCGCTGGGCACCATGGGCTTCGGCCTGCCGGCGGCGATGGGTGCGCAGTTCGCATGCCCGGAGCGCACCGTGGTGCTGGTGTCCGGCGACGGCAGCTTCATGATGAACGTGCAGGAGCTGGCGACCATCGCGCGTTGCCGCCTGCCGGTGAAGATCGTGCTGCTGGACAACAGTTCGCTGGGCATGGTGCGGCAGTGGCAGGAACTGTTCTTCGCCGAGCGCTACAGCGAGATCGACCTGTCCGACAACCCGGACTTCGTGGCGCTGGCACAGGTGTTCGGCATCGCCGCCACCCGCATCGACAACCGCGATGACGTGGAAGGCGGCCTGGCCGCGCTGCTGGCCGAACCGGGCCCGGCCCTGCTGCACGTGGCCATCGATGCACGTGCCAACGTGTGGCCACTGGTGCCGCCGAACACCGCCAACAGCACGATGCTGGAAAGCAACCCTGCCCATGCCCGCCAGGAGACCCCCAATGCAATACCGGCTTGACCTGGTGCTGCACCCGGCCGAAGGCGCGCTGCTGCGCGTGATCGGCATGGCCGAACGCCGGGGCTTCGCACCGCGCGCGATCAGCGGTGCGCCGGTGGCCGCCGACGATGGCCGCTGGCACCTGCAGCTGGTGGTGGATGGCCAGCGCCCGGCGGAAACGCTGTGCCGGCAGATCGAGAAGATCTACGACTGCGTGTCCGTGCAGGTCACTGCCGTGGAAGGAGCATCCGTATGAACACCCGTACCGTAGTGACCACGGTGCCGGTACGGAGGCGTCTTCTTCGCCGCCCGTGCCCGCATGCGGCGGTCGCCCGCACCGCGCTGGTGGCCCATGCCGGCCGCTGATGCCAGCCAGGAAAGCGATGTCGGCGACGTAAGCGTCGCCGACGTACTGGCGGCGCAGGCCCGGCTGCGCCGCTTCCTGCCGCCTACCCCGCTGCACCATGCCGAGCGCTTCGGCACCTGGCTGAAGCTGGAGAACCTGCAGCGCACCGGGTCCTACAAGGTACGCGGCGCGTTGAACGCGCTGCTGGCCGGCCGCGAGCGCGGCGATACCCGGCCGGTGATCTGCGCCTCGGCCGGCAACCATGCCCAGGGCGTGGCATGGGCGGCCTACCGCCTGGACGTGCCGGCCATCACCGTGATGCCGCATGGCGCACCGGCCACCAAGATCGCCGGCGTCGCCCACTGGGGCGCGACCGTTCGCCAGCACGGCACCAGCTACGACGAGGCCTACGCCTTCGCGGTCGAACTGGCACAGCGACACGGCTACCGCTTCCTGTCCGCGTTCGACGACGCCGATGTGATCGCGGGCCAGGGCACGGTCGGCATCGAGCTGGCCGCACACGCGCCGGACGTGGTGATCGTGCCGATCGGCGGCGGTGGACTGGCCTCCGGCGTTGCACTGGCGCTGAAATCGCAGGGCGTGCGCGTGATTGGCGCGCAGGTGGAAGGCGTCGATTCGATGGCACGTGCGATCCGCGGCGACGTGCGCGAGATCGCCCCGGTTGCCTCTCTGGCCGACGGCGTGCGGGTGAAGATTCCCGGCTTCCTGACCCGCCGCCTGTGCACCTCGCTGCTGGACGATGTGGTGATCGTGCGCGAGGCCGAACTGCGCGAAACGCTGGTCCGGCTTGCGCTGGAGGAACACATCATCGCCGAGGGCGCGGGCGCGTTGGCGCTGGCGGCCGGCCGCCGCGTCGCCGGCCGCCGCAAGTGTGCGGTGGTGTCCGGCGGCAACATCGATGCCGGTGTCCTGGCCGGCCTGCTCACCGACATCCGTCCGCGCCCGCCACGCAAACCGCGGCGACGGCGCAGCGAAACCCCGCGCTCGCCGACCAAGGCCAGCGCCCTCGCCTCCCCCGCCTCTTCCCCTTCCCCCCTGCAAGCCGTCGCACCCGCTGTCGAGGAGATTTCCCTGTGACCACCATCGAACGAATTACCACCCCGCGCATCCGCATCTTCGACACCACCCTGCGTGACGGCGAGCAGTCCCCCGGCTGCAGCATGAGCCCGCCGCAGAAGCTGGTGATGGCGCGTGCGCTGGACGAACTGGGCGTGGACATCATCGAGACCGGCTTCCCGGCCAGCTCGCAATCCGACCGCGAGGCGATGGCGCTGATCGGCCGCGAACTGCGCCGCCCGAGCCTGAGCCTGGCGGTGCTGTCGCGCTGCCTGCAGGCCGATATCGAGACCTCCGCACGTGCACTGGAAGCGGCAGCCAACCCGCGCCTGCACGTGTTCCTGTCGACCAGCCCGCTGCACCGCGAGCACAAGCTGCGGATGACCCGCGAGCAGGTGCTGGAGTCGGTACGCAAGCACGTCTCGTTGGCCCGTTCCTACATCGACGACGTCGAGTTCTCGGCCGAGGATGCCACCCGCACCGAGCTGGACTACCTGATCGAGGTTTCGCGCGTGGCGATTGCCGCCGGCGCCACCACCATCAACCTGCCCGACACCGTCGGCTTCACCACGCCGGAAGAAATCCGCGCGATGTTCCAGCAGGTCATCGCCGGCGTCGCCGACGTGCCGAACGCGGCCAACGTGATCTTCAGCGCGCACTGCCACAACGACCTGGGCCTGGCGGTGGCCAACTCGCTGGCCGCCATCGAAGGCGGTGCACGCCAGGTCGAGTGCACCATCAACGGCATCGGCGAGCGCGCCGGCAACTGTTCGCTGGAAGAGATCGCGATGGTGCTGAAGGTCCGCCAGGCCTTCTACGAACAGGACAGTTCGATCAACACCCCACGCATCGTCGGCACTTCGCAGCTGCTGCAGCGTCTGGTCGGCATGCCGGTACAGCGCAACAAGGCCATCGTCGGTGCCAACGCGTTCGCCCATGAATCGGGCATCCACCAGCACGGCATGCTGCGCCATCGCGGCACCTACGAAATCATGCGTCCGGAAGACGTGGGCTGGGAAGATTCGCAGATGGTGCTGGGCCGCCACAGTGGCCGCGCCGCCGTCGAAGCGCGCCTGCGTGCGTTGGGCTTCTGGCTGGACGAAGACGAACTGAAGCTGGTGTTCGAGCAGTTCAAGGGCCTGTGCGAACAGCAGCGCGTGGTCACCGATGCCGACCTGCAGACGTTGATGCAGGGCGGCTCCAGCGCGCAGGGTTACCGCCTGGCCTCGATGACCATCAGCGACGTCGGCAGCCGCGCCAACGCGCTGGTCGAACTGTCCGACCCGGATGGCAACCGCGTGGCCGAGACCGCGCAGGGCGACGGCCCGGTCGATGCGCTGTTCGGCGCGCTGTCGGCCGCCACCGGCGTGCAGCTGATGCTGGACAGCTATCACGTGCACAGCGTCGGCATCGGCGCCGATGCGCGCGGTGAAGCCAACCTCAGTGTGCGCCATGACGGCGTGGAGTACGACGGCACCGGCACCAGCAAAGACATCATCGAAGCCTCCGCGCTGGCCTGGCTGGATGTGGCCAACCGCCTGCTGCGCCAGCGTCAGGCCGCCGTCCACAGCAGCGCCGACGTTCCCGCTTCCGCCACCGCCTGAGGATCCCACCATGAGCGCCTTCGACACCCCCACCCCGGCCAGCGCCGCTGGCCAGCAGTGGAACGCCCAGGACTATGCGATCGATGCCGGCTTCGTGCCGCTGCTCGGCGGTGCGGTATCGCGCCTGCTCGACCCGCGCGCCGGTGAGCGCATCCTCGACCTGGGCTGTGGCGATGGCGTACTCAGCACCGAACTGGCCCTGAGCGGTGCGCGCATCCACGGCGTGGATGCCTCGCCGGAACTGGTGATCGCCGCCCGTGCGCGCGGCGTCGACGCCCAGCTGATGGACGGCCACGCACTGTCGTTCGACAGCGAGTTCGATGCGGTGTTCAGCAATGCGGCACTGCATTGGATGACGACTCCGGACCGCGTGCTGGAAGGCGTGCGCCGCGCCCTGCGCCCCGGTGGCCGCTTCGTCGCCGAGTTCGGCGGCCACGGCAACGTGGCCACGATCGTCGCGGCCGTGCAGGCCGCGCGCGTGGCCCACGGGCATGGCGCCAGCACCTTCCGGTGGTACTTCCCGACGGCCGACGCCTACGCCGATCGCCTGCGCCAGCATGGCTTCCAGGTGCAACTGATCGAGTGCACGCCGCGCCCGACCGCACTGCCGACCGGCGTGGCCGGCTGGCTGCGGGTATTCGCCGCACCGCTGCTGGACGACCTGCCGGCCGAGGCCCGCGCCACCGTGCGCGAGGCGGCCACCGCACTGCTGGCCGAGCTGCCGCGTGACGCATCTGGCCAGCCGCTGGCCGACTACGTCCGCCTGCGTGTGCTCGCCCGCCGTCGCTGACTTGACCGTTCCGCTTTCCTTACTGATGTTCGCTATTTCGTACTTCTGCCAGGCATACGCATGACTTCCGCACCCCGCACCCTGTACGACAAACTGTGGGACGCCCACGTGGTGGTTCCCGAATCCGACAGCGCGCCCGCCGTGCTGTACATCGACCTGCACCTGATCCACGAGGTGACCTCGCCGCAGGCCTTCACCGAACTGCGCGAACGCGGCCTGTCGCCGCGCCGGCCGGACCGCACCAAGGCGACGATGGACCACTCCACGCCGACCCTGCCGGCCGCCGCGGACGGCACGCTGCCCTATGCCAGCGCCGCCTCCGAGGCACAGGTCGCCACGCTGGCGCGCAACTGCGCCGAGCACGGCATCGAGCTGTTCGACATGGCCTCGGACAACCGCGGCATCGTCCACGTGATCGCGCCCGAGCAGGGCTTCACCCAGCCGGGCATGACCATCGTCTGCGGCGACAGCCACACCTCCACCCACGGTGCCTTCGGTTCGCTGGCGTTCGGCATCGGCACCAGCGAGGTCGGCCACGTGCTGGCCACGCAATGCCTGCTGCAGCGCAAGGCGAAGACGCTGGCGATCACCGTCGATGGGCCGCTGGCGCCGGGTGTCGGCGCCAAGGACGTGGTTCTGCACATCATCGGCGTGATCGGCGTCAATGGCGGCACCGGCCACGTGATCGAGTTCCGCGGCAGCACCATCGAAGCGATGGACATGGAACAGCGCATGACCCTGTGCAACATGTCGATCGAAGCGGGTGCGCGTGCCGGTATGGTGGCGCCGGACCAGGTCACCTTCGACTTCGTCGCCAACACCCCGCGCGGCCCAAAGGGCGCCGATTTCGAGGCTGCGGTGGCGCGCTGGCAGCAGCTGCGCAGTGATGACGGCGCGCACTTCGACAGCGAAGTGCACATCGACGCCGCCGATATCCGCCCGACCCTGACCTGGGGCACCCACCCGGGTACCGCCATCGCGGTGGATGCGCCGATCCCGGCCGCCAACGATGCCGCCGCACAGAAGGGCCTGGACTACATGCATTTCCAGGCCGGAAAGGCGCTGGCCGGAACGCCGGTGGACGTGGTGTTCGTCGGTTCCTGCACCAACGGCCGCCTGAGTGACATGCGTGAGGTGGCGCAGGTGCTGCGCGGTCGTCGCGTCGCCGACCGGGTGCGCATGCTGGTGGTGCCGGGCTCGGAGATCGTCAAGCGAGAGGCCGAGGCCGAAGGCATCCATGAGATCGTGCGCGCGGCCGGTGCCGAGTGGCGCGAGCCGGGCTGCTCGATGTGCATCGCCATGAATGGTGATCTGGTCGCGCCCGGGCAGCTGGCCGTGAGCACCAGCAACCGTAATTTCGAAGGCCGCCAGGGTCCCGGTTCGCGCACCCTGCTGGCCTCACCGATGAGCGCGGCGTGGGCCGCGGTGAACGGGCATGTCGCCGACACCCGCGAGCTGTTCGCACAGGAGGTGGCGTGATGGCCGGTTTCCGTACCTTGACCTCGGCCAGCGTGGTGCTGCGCCAGACCAACATCGACACCGACCAGATCATCCCGGCGCGGTTCCTGTCCACCACCGAACGCGCCGGCCTGGGCCGCAACGCCTTCAATGACTGGCGCTGGCAGGCCGACGGTTCACCGGTGGCCGACTTCGCCTTCAACCAGCCGCACAACGCCGGCCGCAGCATCCTGCTGGCGGGTCGCAACTTCGGCTGCGGCTCGTCGCGCGAACATGCACCGTGGGCGCTGACCGACCTGGGCCTGCGCGCCATCGTCAGCAGCGAGATCGCCGACATCTTCCGCGGCAACTCGCTGAAGAACGGCCTGCTGCCGATCGTGCTGGACGAGGCCGACGTGCAGGCGCTGATGCAGCGCCCGGATGATGAGCTGACCATCGACGTGGCCGCGCGCGAACTGCGCACGCCGGACGGCCGCGTCTATTCCTTCCCGCTGGACGGCTTCTCGCAGACCTGCCTGCTGGAAGGTGTCGACCAGTTGGGGTATCTGTTGGGCCGTGTCCCTGAAATCGAACGTTACGAGAGTGAGCATGCACGCTGAAATTGTTGTCCTGCCCGGTGATGGCATCGGCCCGGAGGTGGCCGCCGCGGCAGTCGCCGTCCTGAAGGCCGTCGCCGAACGCTTCAACCACAGCTTCACCTTCAGCGAGCACGACATCGGTGGCATCGCCATCGACCGCCACGGCGAACCGCTGCCGGCGTCGACCCTGGCCGCCTGCCAGGCCGCCAGCGCGGTGCTGCTGGGCGCAGTCGGTGGCCCGAAGTGGTCCGACCCGAACGCCAAGGTGCGTCCGGAACAGGGCCTGCTGGCGATCCGCAAGGCGCTGGGCCTGTACGCCAACCTGCGCCCGGTGCGCACCCATGAGGCCGCGCTGCACGCCTCGCCGATCAAGGCCGAGCTGCTGCAGGGTGTGGACTTCGTGGTGGTGCGCGAACTGACCGGCGGCATCTACTTCGGCGACAAGACCCGCGATGCCGACAGTGCCAGCGACCTGTGCCGCTACACCGTGGCCGAGATCGAGCGCGTGCTGCGCAGTGCCTTCCGCCTGGCCCGGCAGCGGCGTGGCAGGGTCACCTCGGTGGACAAGGCCAACGTGTTGGAAACCTCGCGCCTGTGGCGCGACGTGGCCGCGCGCATCGGCCGCGAGGAATTCCCGGAGGTGGCGCTGGAGCACCAGCTGGTCGATTCGATGGCGATGCACCTGCTGGCCAAGCCGCGCGAGTACGACGTGATCGTCACCGAGAACATGTTCGGCGACATCCTCACCGACGAAGCCTCGATGCTGGCCGGCTCGCTCGGCCTGCTGCCCTCGGCCTCGCTGGGTGAACCGGGTGCGGTCGGCATCTACGAACCGATCCACGGTTCGGCCCCGGACATCGCCGGCAAGGGCATCGCCAATCCCTACGCGACGATCTTCAGCGCGGCGATGCTGCTGCGCCATTCGCTGGGGCTGGAAGACGAAGCCGCAGCAGTGGAAGCGGCGGTGCACGCGGTGCTGGATGATGGGGTGTTCACTGCCGACCTGGCCGCCAAGGGCCAGGCCGTGAGTACCGCCGCCGCCACGGATGCGGTGCTGGCCAAACTCAACTGATCCGATGGCGCCACTCCATGCGTGGCGCCTCTGCCTTTGGTCATTGTGCGCAGCCACCCATGGGGTGGCTCTACTGTAGATCCACGCCATGCGTGGATCGTTCGAATGTCGCGCAGCAGATCCACGCCGTGCGCGGCTGCATTATTTGGTGGTGTACCCACCATTGACCAGGATGGTCTGCCCGGTCATCCACCAGCCATCGGTGACCAGGAAGCGGATCCACGGCACGATGTCGGCGATGTCGGTCAGGCCGGTACGGGTGAACGCCGAGAGCGCGGCCGCGGTCTTGTGGTACGCCTGTGCATCGGCACTCTCGGCCGGGTAGAAGAACGGCGTGTCCATCGGGCCCGGCCCGATCGCAGTCACCGAGATGCCGCGCTCACCGAACTCCTTTGACGCCGCGCGGGTGAAATGCTCGACCGGCGCCTTGGTGCCGGCATAGCTGGAATAGAACGGCGTGAACGCACCCAGCAGTGAGGTGACCAGGGTGCAGATGCGACCGCCGTCGTTGACCTGGCGGCCGGCCTCCTTGAGGAAGAAGAATGCGGCCTTGGCGTTGACCGCGCTCATCTCGTCGTACTCGGCTTCGCTGATCTCCAGCAGCGGCTTCTTCAATACCTTGCCGACCGTATTGATGGCGATGTCGGGACGGCCGGCTGCGGCCACGGCATCGGCGAACAAGCGCTCCATCGCTGCCGCCGAGGTCAGGTCGCCCTGCAGGGCCACCGCCTTGCTGCCGGCCGCCTGCACGGCGGCAACGGTTGCCTCTGCATCGGCCTGGGTAGCGGCACTGTTGTAGTGGATGACGATGGCTTTGGCGCCCTGTGCGGCGAAGTCGCGGGCGATCAGGCCGCCCAGGTTCTTGGCGCCACCGGCGATCAGCACGGTCTTGCCCTTGAGGGAATGCTCGGTCATGGCTTCGGTCTCGGGAGGGGGCTGCCCGGGGTGGCAACCCTGCCCTGACGACGATATCGTGCAGAAAAAGCGGATAAAGCCCGCCACATTGACTTAACTTTCCAGAGCCAGCGAACAATGGACCGGATCGATCGCTTCCGCATTTTCACCCGGGTCGTGGAGTGCGCGAGCTTCACCCGCGCCGCCGACCAGCTCGGCCTGCCCCGCTCGACCGTCTCGGCGGCGATTGCCGAGCTGGAACAGCGGCTTGGCACCCGCCTGCTGCAGCGCTCGACCCGACGGGTATCCACCACCCATGACGGCGACGTGTTCCATGCCCGCTGCCTGCGCCTGATCGCGGAGGTTGAAGACGCCGAGTCGCTGTTCCGGCAGGACGACGCGCAACCGGCCGGTTTGCTGAAGATCGACGTACCCAGCCGCATCGGCCGTCGCATCATCGCCCCGGCGTTGCCGGATTTCTTCGCGCGCTATCCACAGCTGGAAGTGGACCTGGGCATGACCGACCGCGCGGTGAACCTGATCGAAGACGGCTGCGATGCGGTGCTGCGGGTCGGCCAGCTGGGCGATTCCAGCCTCGTGGCCCGCACGCTGGGCCAGCTCGACTTCGTCAACGTGGCCGCGCCGGCCTACCTGCGCGAGCACGGTGTTCCGCAGCATCCTGCCGACCTGCCGCAGCACCGCGCGGTGAACTATGCGTCGCCGACCACGGCACGGGTGGAACCGTGGGAATGGCAGGATGGCGGCCAGCTGCGCACGCTGCCGATGCCCGGCTGGGTACGCGTGAACAGCGCCGAGGCCTCGATCGCGTGCTGCGTGGCGGGATTGGGGCTTTTGCAGATTCCGCGCTACGACGTGCAGGCCGAGCTGCAGTCAGGCGCATTGGTGGAGGTGATGCCGCAGTACGCGGCGCAGCCGCTGCCGGTGACCCTGCTGCAACCGCATCGGCAACACCGTGCACTGCGCGTGCAGGTGTTCGTCGAGTGGCTGCTGCCAGTGCTGCGGATCGGCCTGCAGCTGCAGTAGATCCACGTCATGCGCGGGTGCTTCTGTAGAGTCGAGCCATGCTCGACTCATCCCATCATCGCGCGAAGAGCGAAGAGCGAAGAGCGAAGAGCAGCCGAGCATGGCTCGGCTCTACAGAAAGCAGATCCCGCGAGCAGATCAGTCCACGCCATGCGTGGATGCATGCTGCAGTGCCAACCAAGGTTGGCACCTACCAGGGCAACGATCCGCTGCTGTAGATGCACGTCATGCGTGGGTGCTTCTGTAGAGTCGAGCCATGCTCGACTCATCCCATCATCGCGCGAAGAGCGAAGAGCGAAGAGCGAAGAGCGAAGAGCGAAGAGCAGCCGAGCATGGCTCGGCACTACAGAAGGCAGATTCCGCGAGCAGATCAGTCCACGCCTTGTGTGGATGCATGCTTCAGTGCCAACCGAGGTTGGCACCTGCCAGGGGCCGTGGCCGCAGAACCCGGGGCATTACGCCCCGGATTCGTCCGGCTTCACCCGGAACCACGCCGCGTACAACGCCGGCAGGAACACCAGCGTCAGCACCGTACCCACGATCAGACCACCCATGATCGAGATCGCCATCGAGCCATAGAACGCGCTGCGCGACAGCGGAATCATCGCCAGCACGGCCGCCAGCGCGGTCAGCACGATCGGGCGGAAGCGGCGCACCGTGGCATCGATGATCGAATGCCAGCGATCATGCCCGGCATCGATGTCCTGCTGGATCTGGTCGATCAGGATCACCGAGTTGCGCATGATCATGCCGGCCAGTGCGATCGTGCCCAGCAGCGCGACGAAGCCGAACGGCGCACGGAACAGCAGCAGGAACAGGGTCGCACCGATGATGCCCAGCGGCGCGGTCACCAGCACCATCGCCGCACGCGAGAAGCTGCGCAGCTGCAGCATCAGCAGCGTCGCCACCACCACCAGGAACAGCGGCATGCCGGCCTTGATCGAGTTCTGGCCGCGCGCCGAGTCCTCCACGGTGCCGCCGGTCTCCAGCAGGTAGCCGCTGGGCAGCTCGGCACGGATGCCATCCAGCGTGGGCACGATCTGGTGCACCACGTCCAGCGCCTGCATGCCATCGCTGATGTCGGCGCGCACGGTCACGGTCGGCAACCGGTTGCGGTGCCAGATGATGCCGTCCTCGAAGCCGTACTCCATCGTCGCCACCTGCGACAGCGTGATGCTGCCGCCGTTGGCGGTCGGCATCGACAGGCTGGACAGCAGCTCCAGCTGGTTGCGCTCATCGGCCGGTCCGCGCAGCAGCATCTCGATCTGGCGGTTGCCTTCGCGATACACGCTCACCGACTGGCCGGCCAGCGAACTGGCCAGGAACTGGCTGACCTGGGCGCTGCTCACGCCCAGCGCGCGGGCACGCTCCTGGTCGATCACCAGCCGCACCACCTTGCTCGGCTCGCTCCAGTCCAGGTTGACGTTCATCACGTGCGGGTTCTCACGCACCTTGGCCTCGACCTGGCGCGCGATCGCCTGCACCTTCTCGATGTGCTCGCCGGAGATGCGCATCTGCACCGGATAACCGACCGGCGGGCCGTTCTCCAGGCGGGTCACGCGCATCTGCACGTCCGGGAACTTCGGAATCACCTCGTGCAGCAGCCAGTCACGGGTGCTTTCGCGCGATTTGATGTCCTTGGCCAGCACCACGAACTGGGCGAAGTTGGTCGCCGGCAGCTGCTGGTCCAGCGGCAGGTAGAAGCGCGGCGAACCGGTGCCCACGTAGGACACATAGTTGGCGATGCCCTCGCGGCTGGACAGCAGCTTCTCCAGCTTCTCGGCCTGGGCCTGGGTCGAGCGCAGCGACGCCCCCTCGGCCAGCTCGATGTCCACCATCAGTTCCGGCCGGGTCGAGTCCGGGAAGAACTGCTGCGGCACGAAGCGGAACATCATCAGTGAGAACACGAACAGGGCAACGGTCGCGGCGATCACCCACCAGCGGCGGCGCAGGCAGGCGTCGAGGAAGCGCCGGAAGCTGCGGTAGAACGGGCGCTGGTAGGGATCGTGGTCGTGCCCATGCTGCGGCGGTGCGATCAGGTTGGCCAGCGCCGGATAGCGGTCGGCCCACTGCTGGCGCTTGGCCAGCCAACGCGCGGACAGGCTGCCGGGCTTCGGCGGCTGCGGATTGAACAGGTCCGGCAGCATCTTGTCGCCCAGGTACGGGATGAACAGCACCGCTGCGATCCATGACACCACCAGTGCGATGGTCACCACCTGGAACAGCGAACGGGTGTATTCACCGGTGCTCGATGCCGCCGTGGCGATCGGCAGGAAGCCGGCTGCCGTGATCAATGTGCCGGTCAGCATCGGGAACGCGGTCGATTCCCAGGCGAAGCTGGCCGCGCGCAGGCGATCGAAGCCCTGCTCCATCTTGGTGGCCATCATCTCCACCGCGATGATCGCATCGTCCACCAGCAGGCCCAGCGCCAGCACCAGTGCGCCCAGCGAAATCTTGTGCAGGCCGATGTCGAAGTAATGCATGACGAAGAAGGTCATCGCCAGCACCAGCGGAATGGTCACGCCCACCACCAGGCCGGTGCGCAGGCCCAGCGAGAAGAAACTGACCAGCAGCACGATCACCACCGCTTCGGTCAGCACCTGCACGAACTCGCCAACCGACTCCTCCACCGACTGCGGCTGGTCGGACACCTTGCGCAGCTGCATGCCAGCCGGCAGGGTCTTCTGCAGCCGCTCGAACTCGGCGTCGAGGTTGGCGCCCAGCTTGAGGATGTCACCGCCATCCTTCATCGCCACCGCCAGGCCGATCGCCTCTTCGCCCATGAAGCGCATCTTCGGCGACGCCGGATCGGCGAAGCCACGCTTGACCTCGGCGATGTCGCCCAGGTGCACGGTGCGGTCGCCAGCACGGATCGGGAACTGGCGGATGGCGTCGATGTCGTTGAACTGGCCCGTCACGCGCAGCTGCACGCGATCGGTGGCGGTCTCGAAGAAGCTGGTGCCGGTGATCGCATTCTGGTCGGCCAGCGCCTGCTGCACCTGCTGCATCGACACACCCAGCGTTGCCAGCCGGGTGTTGGACAGTTCGATCCACACCTTCTCGTCCTGCAGGCCGACCAGGTCGATCTTGCCGACATCGGGCACGCGCTGCAGTTCCAGCTGGATGCGGTCGGCGTAGTCGCGCATAACCGCGTAGTCGAAGCCCTTGCCGGTCAACGCATAGATGTTCCCGTAGGTGTCGCCGAACTCATCGTTGAAGAACGGGCCGACAATCTCGCGCGGCAGCGTCGCACGGATGTCGCCCACGCGCTTGCGAACCTGGTACCACAGGTCCGGGATCTGCCTGGAACGCAGGCTGTCGCGCGCCATGAAGATGACCTGCGATTCGCCGGGGCGCGAATAGGAGCGGATGAACTCGTACTCGCCGGTGTTCATCAGCGCCTTCTCGATCGGCTCGGTCACCTGCCGCGAGACCTGTTCGGCGGTGGCGCCCGGCCAAAGCGTGCGCACCACCATCGCCTTGAAGGTGAATGGCGGATCCTCGGACTGGCCCAGATGCTTGTACGACCATGCGCCGATCAGCGCGAAGGCAAGCATCGCGAACAGCACCAGCGGGCGGTTGGACAACGCCCACTCGGAAAGATTGAAGCGGCGCACCGGCTTACTCCTTGGCCTTGGCGGCAGCGGTCGGCGTGGCCGGCTTCAGCACCGGGCGGTTCTGGCGGTCCACGGCGATCACCGGCTGGCCGGCACGCAACAGGTGTCCGCCGGCAGCGACCACCCAGTCACCCGCATTCACGCCGGACAGCACCGGCACCGATTCGCTGCCATAGGCACCGGTGGTGACCGACGCGGCCTTCAGCGTGCTGTTGGCCGGATCGACCACCCACACGCTGGCGGCACCGTTGGCACCGCGCTGCAGCGCACCGAGCGGCAGCTGCAGGGTGCCGTGGCGGCCGGCGCTGCTGTAGACGCGCGCGCTCTGGCCCAGTTCGACATCGGCCAGCGCATCGGCGGGCAGGCTGACCCGGGTTGCATAGGTGCGTGCCTGTGGATCGGCGGCAGCGGCGATCTCGCGGATCGTGCCTGGCAGGCGCTGGCCAGGACGGTTCCACAGCTCCACCTCGACCGGCTGGCCCACCGCATAGTCGCGGATGGTGGCCTCGGGCAGGTCGATCAGCACTTCGCGCCCGCCATCGGCGGCCAGGTTGAAGATGGTCTGGCCGGCCGACACCACCTGCCCGGCTTCGGCCTCGCGGCTGGCGATCACGCCATCGGACGGCGCGCGCAGCTGTGCGTAGTCGGCCTGGTTGCGCAGCACATCGAGGTTGGCGCGGGCGGCGTTGGCCTGGCCCTGCGCGGCCTTGAAGGCGGCGGACTGCTGGTCCAGCTGCGAGCGGCTGACCAGCTGCTGGTCGGCCAGCACCTGGTAGCGCTTGAGGTCATCACGGGCACGCACCAGATCGGCTTCGGCCGCAGCAAGCTGCGCCTGCGAGGCGCGGGCCTGCAGCGCGAAGTCGGCCACGTCCAGCTCGGCCAGCACGTCGCCCTTCTTCACCCGTTGCCCGGCATCGACGTGGCGCTTGACCAGGTTGCCGCCAACGCGGAACGACAGTGGACTTTCCTGCCGCGCACGCACCGTGCCCGGGAACGCCGCCGGCGCCTGCCCGGCCTGCTCGCCAGGGTGAACCACCAGCACCGGAACGGCCGCGTGGGGCGCCTGTTCCTGTCCCGAACAGGCTGCCAGCGCAGCCATCCACACCATACCGCCCATCCAGCGCACGATCTTCATCGGTCAACGTCCTGAAAACGCAGGGTTGCAACTAAGGGGGGAGCCGCGACTGCCGGCCCAATTTAATAAACCGGCCGGTATAGTATAAATATCGAACCGCTTGGTCTAGTATTGTCGTGATGAGTTCTCACACTTCCCGCAAGCCGTCGGCCAAGCCCGCTGCCAAGGCCGCCGGACCCGGGCGCCCCAAGGACCTCGGCAAGCGCGCGGCGATCCTTGAAGCAGCCAAGACACTGTTCATCGAACAGGGCTATACCGGCGTGAGCATGGACACCATCGCCGCTCAGGCCGGCGTCTCGAAACTGACTGTGTACAGCCACTTCGGCGACAAGGAGACCCTGTTCTCCGAGGCCGTGCAGTCGAAGTGCATTGAAATGCTGCCCGATGCCCTGTTCGTGGCCGACGCGGACGGCCCGCTGCGCGACCAGCTGATCGGGATCGGTCTGGCCTTCTTCGAACTGATCACGTCCGATGCGGCGATCTCGATCCAGCGCATGATGATGGCGCCGGAGACCGACGAACGCCTGCGCGAGCTGTTCTGGAAGGCAGGACCGGAACGTACCTGCGAGGCCCTGGCTGACTTCCTGCGGGCACGCGCCGAGCGCGGCGAGCTGGAAATCACCGACTATTCGCTGGCTGGCGAGCAGTTCCTGACCTTGGTCAAGGGCGAAGTGCACATGCATATGATGTGCGGCATGCCACTGTCACCGGTGGAATGCGACCCTGTTGCCCACGTGACTGCCAGCATCGACTTCTTCCTGCGCGCCTATGCGCCGCGAGGGGTCGGGACGGCTGAATAACCAAAACTGAACGAACCGGAGGTCGCGATGACTTCCGGCACTGCGACCCCGGCCACCCGGCAGCTGATGCTCTGGGCGCGCCGCCGGCCTCCGGCACCGGTAAAATGGCCGGCCCACTGCGCTGGATTTGAACCTCATGACGATTGATTACGCCCACGCCCGCGAACTGATGGTGGAACAGCAGATCCGTCCCTGGGACGTGCTGGACATCAAGGTGCTCGACGTCCTGGCCCGCCTGCCGCGCGAGGCTTTTGTCGCCGATGCACACCGGGCACTGGCCTACGCCGATGTCGAACTGCCGATCGGCCATGGCCAGAAGATGATGAAGCCGGTCATCGAGGGCCGTACCCTGCAGGCGCTGGACTTGCAGCCGGGTGACGAAGTGCTGGAAATCGGCACCGGCAGCGGCTTCCTGTCGGCCTGCATCGGCGCGCTGGCGCGCGACGTGCTGAGCCTGGAAATCGACCCGGAGCTGGCCGCCGCCGCGCGCGCCCGTCTGGATGCTTCCGGCCTGGGCACCAACGTCCGCGTGGAAGTGGCCGACGCCCTGTCCTGGCAGACCGAACGCCGCTTTGACGTGATCTGTGTCACTGGTGCGGTCGACGTGGTGCCGTCACAGTTCGCTTCGTGGCTGCGTCCGGGTGGTCGCCTGTTCGTGATCCACGGCCGCTCGCCGGCGATGGAGGCCCTGCTGGTCAAGGCCGACGGCAGCAGCGAGTCCCTGTTCGAGACCGATATCGATTACCTGCGTGGTGCCGCCCCGGCCCCCCAGTTCCACCTCTGAGTCCAAGGAAGCCGCAATGATCCGCCGATCCCTCGCTGTTGCGCTGGCCACTGCCCTGCTGCCGTTGTCCGCCCATGCCGCCGACCTGCTGCAGGTCTACGAAATGGCGCGCAATGGCGATCCGCAGCTGTCCGCCGCCGAATCGACCCGGCTGTATGACAAGGAAGGCGCCGTGCAGGCGCGCGCCGCCCTGCTGCCGCAGATCAACGGCCAGGCCCAGCTGAACCGCACGCGCAGTGAGCCGAACGCCGACGCCAACTCCGGCTCGTTCACCAACAAGCGCCGCACCTACACGATCGACGGCAGCCAGACGCTGTTCAACTGGACCCAGATCAACAACCTGCGTTCGCAGCGCGAGCTGAGCAAGGCGGCGGACTTCACCCTCGATTCGGCCAACGACAGCCTGATCGTGCGCACCTCGGCGGCCTACTTCAACGTGCTGGTGGCGATCGAATCGCTGAATGCCGCACAGACCAATGAAGCGGCCGCGAAGAAGCAGTTCGACTTCGCCGACAAGCGCCTGGAAGTGGGCCTGGCGCCGATCACCGACGTGCACGAAGCACGCGCCCAGTACGACCAGGCGCGTGCCAACACCATCGTTGCGCAGAACACCCTGGCCGATAACTACCAGGCCCTGACCGAACTGACCGGCCAGCCGGTGACCAACCTGCGTGGGCTGCCGGCCGACTTCCGCCCGGAAGTGCCGGCCAACCGTGGCAACATCGATGAGCTGGTGCAGCAGGCCACCACCCAGAATCCGGCGCTGAAGGCGCAGGAACTGAAGGTCAGCGCCGCCGAGGCTGGCGTGCAGGCCGCCCGTGGCGGCCATTACCCGACCCTGTCGCTGGGCGGCAGCTGGGGCAAGAGCGCGACCTGGGGTGACAGCACTGGTTCCGGTTCGCTGTCGCCGGACGCCCGCACCAACAGCATCGGCCTGACCCTGAGCGTGCCGATCTTCTCCGGTGGTGCCACCCAGTCCGGCGTGCGCCAGGCGCTGGCCCAGCGTGACATCGCCCAGGACGGCTACGAGCAGCAGAAGCGCGCCCTGGACCGCAACACCCGCAATGCCTACCAGACCCTGGTACAGGGCATCAGCGAAGTGGAGGCCCGTCGCCTGGCCGTGGTCTCGGCACAGAGCGCGTACGACGCCTCGCAGGTCGGCCTGGAAGTCGGTACCCGTACCGTGCTGGACGTGATCCAGAACCAGCGCATCCTGTTCTCGGCGCAGCTGGACTACGCCCAGGCCCGCTACACCTTCCTGCAGAACCGCCTGCTGCTGAGCCAGTCGCTGGGTGCGCTGGACGTGGCAGAGCTGCAGGACGTCAACCGCCTGCTGACCCAGGACGCGGGCAATCCGGCAACGACCACGCACTGATCCGTCGCCCTGCCGGCAACAAAGAAGCCACCCGCAAGGGTGGCTTTTTTGCAGGCGGTGCATCCGCCCGCAGCTACCCGTTGCGTGGCCCCGCGAACCCTCAGCCCGGCCATGCCCGCAGGCGTTCCAACGCCGCAAGGACGCACAGCGCGGCCGCCAAGGGCGCCAGCATCGGCAGCACCAGTTCGCGACCGGTTGCGCCCTGCCTCATGTCATTCCGCCGCCGCAGCACCGCCAGGCACAGCGCCGCCATCACCAGCAGGGTTGCCGGACCCGGCAGCGCCGGCAGGGTGCCCAACGGCAGCCACAGCACCAGCATCACCGCCGGCAGTCCGACCGCCGCCACGATCACACCGCGGGAGCGTCCCACTGCATCACCCGCCCCTGGCCACAGCGATGTTGCCAGCCGCAAGGCCAGCATCAGCAGCACCAGCTGCAGTGCGGCCAGGCCCGTAGCCCCCGCCAGGGGCAACAACGGCAGCATCCACTCCAATTGCGGATGCATCTGCAGCGCCACCGACAGTGGCCGGGTACTGGCCAGCGCGGAAAACTCGACCAGCCCTGCCTGCAGTGCTGCCAGCACGATCAGCAGCAGCATCGCCAGCAACGAGACCAGCGCCAGCACTGCCGGTTGCCACATCGCGCCCTGGCGGCGCAACGCAGGAAAGCCCAGTGCCAAGCCGACGCTGGCAAATACCCCCAGCAGCGGCACCGCAGCCGCCAGCACCCCGCCCAGCCCGAAGCGATACGGCGCGGTCGCCGGTGGCAGCCAGGGGATCCAGTGCGCGTAATGCACATGACGTGCCGCCAGCGCCAGCAGCAACACCCCCGCACCGATCTTCACCGTCAACAGGGCGCAGGCCACCAGCACCACACGCCGTGGCGGCAGCAATGCCAGCGCGCCCAGCATCAGCAGGCCCACCGCCGCCGTGACCTGTTCCGGCAGCCAGTCGCAGGGCTGGAGGCCTTCGGCGGCCAGCACCGCGTGCAGATGGAGGGCCATGGACTGCGCCACGCCCGCCGTGGTCGCCACCAGCTCCAGCAGCAGGGCCATGCCCAACACGCCCGCCACCCGCGGCCCCCAGCTGGCAGCCAGCAGCCCGTGCAGGCCCTCGCCCGCCGGCAACCGCAGCACCAGATCCTGCAGGCAGCACAGCACCAGGCCGGCCCCCAGTGCAGCCAGCAACAAGCTCAGCACGATGGCGGGGCCTGCCTGTGCCGCCGTGTGCTGGCCCACCAGTGCGATCACGCTGCCGCCCACCAACAGTGTCAACGCCACCACCGCCAGATGGTCCGTCCCCAGTCCGGCCCCACCCGTGCCGGCCCCACCCGTGCCGTCCCCGCCCCTGTCGCCGTCCATCGCAAGTTCCCTTGATATCCGCCCAAGCGCGGTCGACAGCAGGCTGGCAGCCTGCGTCGCCCTGCGGAATCAGAATCGGTGGAATGTGCGCAACGATGTGATGGCAGGCACGCTGCCAGCGGCAGGGTCGGTCCAGCAACGACAGAAAAATCGTCGCTAAGCAGAATTGATGAAGTTGATCACGACAATGCTCGTCAGCGCCGCTGACTCCGCGCTGCCGCGATCACTCGCGCGGTGGTGGCAGGTGCGGCGCCACCAGGGCAAGCGTGCGTTGCAGCGCGCCGCGGCCATTGCTGACCAGCGTGCATCCCGCCCGCGCCATGTCTTCGCGGGCCTGGGCATCGTCGAGCAGGTGCTGCAGCAGATCGCCCACCGCCTGCGCGTCCTCGCCGATCAGCAGCGCCCCGGCCTCGCGCATGCGCCGGGAAATTTCCGCGAAGTTGTGCAGGTGCGGGCCGGTCACCGCCGCCGTTCCCATCGCGGCCGGCTCCAGCAGGTTGTGACCACCGATGGCCTGCAGGCTGCCGCCGACGAAGGCGACCTGGGCGCAGGCATAGAACGGCATCAGCTCGCCAAGGGTGTCGATGACGAACACGTCTGTGGCCGCGTGTGGCCACTGGTCCACGCGGCGGGTCGCCACGCTCCAGCCCTGTTCGCGCGCCAGCGCTTCCACCTTCGGGAAACGCTCGGGATGTCGCGGTGCCCACAGCAGCAGCAGCTCCGGATGCCGCTGGCGCAGGCGCCGGTGCAGGTCGATCACCGCCTGCTCCTCGCCATCATGGGTACTGGCGGCGATCCATACCGGACGAGCGGCCGGTACCCGCGCATGGAACTGTTCGACGAAACCCTGCACATCCGGCGTGGCGATGTCGAATTTCAGGTTGCCCAGCGCCTGCACCTGGCCGGGATCCGCCCCCAGCTGCACGAAGCGCTCGGCATCGTCCTGCGACTGCGCGGCCACGCAGGTGACGGTGCGCAGCGCGCGGCGGATCAGTGCCGCCAGCAACCGGTAGCCGCGCAGCGAACGCGCCGACAACCGGGCGTTGAGGATGTACACCGGAATGCCGCGGTCACGGCAGCCGAACAGCATGTTCGGCCACAGCTCGGTTTCCAGGATCAGCGCCAGGCTGGGCTGGAAATGGCCGAGGAAACGGTTGACGCTGCCCGGCACGTCGTACGGCAGGTAGACATGGTCCAGGGCGTCGCCCCACAGCGCGCGTACGCGCTCGGAGCCGGTCGGGGTGATGGTGGTGATCACCCAGCGGATGTCCGGGCGCTGCTGGCGCAGGGCATTGACCAGCGGCGCGGCGGCATTGACCTCGCCCACCGAGACCGCGTGCAGCCAGACCCGCGGCTGCCCGGTCGGCTGCGGATAGGAGGCATAGCGTTCATCCCAGCGCCGGAAGTATTCACGAACCCGGAAACCGCGCCAGACCAGGTGGTACACGGTGATCGGCAGCAGGATGTAGAGCACGACCGAATACAGGCCGCGCAGGATCCATTCGACAGGGTCTTTGCGCATGCGGCAAGGATACGGGAGCCCCCGGGGAAAGACACGCGGCCGCCTTGGTAGAATGGCCCCATGTCAGATGCCTCCACCGCCGTCCGCCCATCGCTGCGCGATCCGCGCAACTGGCCGATGTTCGCCGCCATGTTCGGCGCCTTCGCCATCGCTCGCCTGCCGTGGATGCTGCAGCGCGCGCTGGGCCGGGGCGTCGGCTGGATCACCTGGCGCCTGCTCGGCAGCCGCCGCCGCGCCGCCGAAGTCAACCTGCAGCTCTGCTTCCCCGAGAAGGACGAAGCCTGGCGCCAGCGCCTGGTGCGCGACAGTTTCGATGCGCTGGGCGTGGGCGTGTTCGAGTGCATCCGCGCCTGGTGGGGCAGCATCGACCGCATCCGCCCGCAGGTACGGATCGAAGGCCTGGAACACCTGCGGCAGATGGAGGCTGAAGGCCGCGGCGTGCTGCTGGTCTCCGGCCACTTCATGACCCTGGAAATGTGCGGACGCCTGCTGTGCGACTACGTCGACCTGTCCGGCATGTACCGCAAGCACAAGAACCCGGTGTACGAGTGGGCGGTGAAGTTCGGCCGCCTGCGCTATGCCAAGGCGATGTTCGCCAACGAGGACATCCGCGCGACCGTGCGCCACCTGAAGAAGGGCGGCTTCCTCTGGTACGCGCCGGACCAGGACATGCGTGGCAAGGACACCGTGTTCGTGCCGTTCTTCGGCCACACCGCTTCGACCATCACCGCCACCCACCAGCTGGCAAGGATGACCGGTTGTGCAGTGATCCCGTACTTCCACCGCCGCGAAGGCGGGAAGTACGTGCTGAAGATCGGCGCACCGCTGGAGAATTTCCCCAGCGAGGACGTGGAAGCCGATACCACGCGGGTCAACC
Organism: Stenotrophomonas sp. CASM106; assembly: GCF_049384825.1. Taxonomy (NCBI): domain Bacteria; kingdom Pseudomonadati; phylum Pseudomonadota; class Gammaproteobacteria; order Lysobacterales; family Lysobacteraceae; genus Stenotrophomonas; species Stenotrophomonas sp. CASM106. The sequence goes on along the minus strand of NZ_JBMRFS010000008.1, from coordinate 59,444 downwards.
AGGCCATCGAAGAGATGGTGCGCGAAGCCCCCGACCAGTACCTGTGGATCCACCGCCGCTTCAAGCGCCAGCCCGGCGGCCGGAGTGATTTCTACAAATAGCCGGATGCGGTGGAAGGGCCGGCGTCCTCGCGGTAGTCGCCAACCTTGGTTGGCGCCGGATGAACCGAGGCCGGTCCCGGGGAGCCCACCAAGGTTGGCAACTACTGCATCGGCGGAGATTCGTCCGATTCGCGGGCCAGCAGACTGCCGGCGAACAGGGCCGCCAGCAGCACGGTCAGGCCGCCCCAGAACGCAGAATAGAACGCCAGGTGCGTATTGAGCGGGAACACGGTAACCGCCAGCGCCAGCATCGCCGGGCGGGCGCGGTCACGCGCCGCCGGCGGTGCATAGCGCCAGGCCCGCCAGGCCTGCGCCACCGCCGCCAGCCACAGCAGCAGGCCCAGCACGCCGGTCTCGGCCAGGATTTCCAGCACGATCTGGTGGGCGTGCAATGCCGGTTGATTGCCCCACACGGCGGGGCCCTCGTCTGACACGCAGGCCGGATACGCATCACGGAAGCCGCGCGCACCGACACCGTTGACCGGATGTTCCTCGATCATGCACACGGCCGCCGTCCAGATGCGCGCGCGCCCCGAAAGCGCCTCGTCAACGCCCTGCCCGTCTTCGTTCCATGCCTGTGCCGTGCGCGCAACACGCTCGCGCAGCTGCGGCACGCCCGCTGTCAGTGCGGCCGTACCCAGCGCTGCCACAAGGGCCAGCAGCAGCAGCCGCTTCCAGCCGAACTGGCGCAGGCCGCTGTAGCCCAGCACCAGCACAAAGGTGATCCACGAGGCGCGCGAACCGGCCAGCAGCAGCACGCCTCCCAGTGCGGCGGCGGCCAGCAACCACCCCGCACTACCGAAACGCCGCGCCATCGGCAGCAGCAGGAAGGGTGACAGGCTGGCCAGCACCTGGCCGAATTTCAGGTTGCAGGGCCCGAGCGCGCCACTGAGGCGGTCGGCCAGTGCGGCTTCGTCGGCCGGGCACAGCGCGTGGCCACTTACGGCCAGCTTCAGGTGCTCCAGCGACCAGAACCATGGGCTGGTGCCGGCCAGCGCCTGTACCAACGCGTCCAGCGTCCACGCGCCGGTGATCAGCGTCAGGCCGCCGAAGGTCAGCCGCCGCCGTTCCGGTGTGGCCACCGCGATCGCCACCAGCCACATGAAGGGCAGGTAGCGCAGTCCGGCGGCAGCCTTGGTCCACGAGGCCGCCGGATCGATCGCATCGATGGCCGAGAACGCCTGTGGCAGCCAGTAGCCGAGGAACAGGATCGAGGTCAGGGCCCACGCCGCCGTGCTCAACAGGTGCGGGCGGCGCTGCAGCCGGCGCATGACCATGCGCGCGGCAGCATAGAGCGCGCCAAGGCCGAGCACGGTTTCGGCGATGCCTGGCAACGGCCACATCGCCACGTACGCCAGCACCCACCAGGGCGCCCAGCGCCCAGCGCGGTCGTCGCGCACGATGGCAGCGGGGTCAGCCGGCGAGATCGGCATAGAGGCGGAGGGTATCGCGCTGCATGGCCTGCAGGGTAAACGGGATGCGGGTCGGCAAGGATGGCGGCTGCGCCAGCAGGGCCAGCGCACGTTCACCCAGCGCGCGCGCGTCGCCGAGCGGCACCGCGCCGCTGGGCTGCAGCTGCTGCAGCAGTTCGCCGACGCCACCGTGGTCCCAGCCCAGCACCGGGCGGCCGACCGACAGCGCCTCGACCACGGTGCGGCCAAAGGCTTCCGGCTTGTCCGACAGCTGCAGCACCAGATCGCTGGCGGCGTAGGCCAGGGCGATGCGTGCGGTAGGCGTACTGATCTGTACGGCCTCGGCCACGCCCAGTGCCGCAGCCTGGCGGCGCAGATCGGCCACGTAGGCCTCGCGCCCGGGTTCCTCGGTGCCCAGCATCCACAGCTGCGCAGGCACGCCGGCGGCACGCACGTCGGCCAGCAGCTGCAGCGCGTGGGCGTGGCCCTTCAACCGGGTGCCGCGCCCGGGCAACAGCAGCAGCGGGCCATCAACCTGCGCCAGCCAGGGGTAATCGGCGGCCAGGGCCAGCCGCGGGCGACGGTCGGCATGCGCTACGCGCGGGAACTGGCCGACATCGACACCGCGGGGAATGATCTGCAGTTTTTCTTCCGGCACCGTCGGATAGTGGCGTTGCACGAAGGCGCGCACGGTGTTGGACACGCAGATCACGCGTTCGCCACTGGTCATCACCGCACTGTAGCGGCTGGGCGAATTCAACCCGTGCACGGTGGTCACCCAGTGCGGGCGCTGTGCGGCGGGCATGGCGCGGATCGCGTACAGGCCCAGCCAGGCCGGCAGCCGCGAACGGGCGTGCACGATGTCCGCACCGACCTCGGCAAACAGGCGGCGCAGGGTCGGCAGATGGCGCAGGGTCAGCAGCGACTTGCGGCCGATGTCCAGGGTGAGGTGCTCGGCACCGCTGTCCAGCAGCGGCTGCACCAGGCGGCCACCGGCGGACACCACCAGCGCACGATGGCCGGCCGCGACCAGGGCAGCAGCGATTTCCAGGGTCGAGCGCTCGACACCGCCGGAGTGCAGCGCCGGCAGCAACTGCACCACGGTCAATCGGCGCATCGAAGGGGCCGCCGTTTAGTCGGCCAGCACGAACACGGAACCGCAGTACGGGCACTGCGCTTCGCCGTTGGGCTCGTCTTCGATCGGCAGGTACACGCGCGGATGCGAGTTCCACAGCGCCATTTCCGGGGTCGGGCAGCTCAACGGCAGATCGCTGCGGTGCACGGTGTAGCGCTTCTCGGCGTTGGCGGGCGCGGTGGCGGTATGGCTCATGGCGGATGTCGGTAAACGGGTTGCGAGGCCTGTGATTCTAGCATCTGGGCCGCACCGACATTGCGCCACCACGGGCCTTTGCGCGCTCCCGCGAATGTCACGCAGCTGCGCGCGGCACGCCGGGCGATGGCACCCATGGGGATTCTGCGGCAGATCCGGCAGGTTCGCTCGCCAGAATCGACTCCAGCGATATTTCCCGCATTTGGATCGAACTAAATGGCACTTGCCAGCGCGCGACGGCTGTTGCAGGATCGGGCCAGGTCGCACCCCGACCCACCCAATCCAACCCGATCGCATGGCCCGCCCCCACCGGACCGGCATCGCCTCTTCCACTGCCAGCCTGGCGGGCGGAGCGATGCTGTCCGTGGTGTCCGCCGATGCGGGTTCTGCCCGCCGCCAGCCCTTCCGGGAGACCCTTGCATGACCCTGTCCGATCCGCGCCGCGCCCTGCTTCCACTCGCCTTGGCCCTGGCCTGTGCGACCACTGCGATGCCGGTGCTGGCACAGGGGCTGCAGACCTCGTTCGAGCCCGGCGAACCTGCCCCGACGCAGGCCGCGGGTGCACTTCAGGTCACGATCGGCAACGGCCCTGCGGCGCCTTACGCGGCCAAGCGCAACGCCGGCTACAGCGGCCTGCATGCACTGCGCTACAGCAGCGAAGGCGGCAGCGCGCGGCGCGAACTGTTCAAGGCCGACCTGCCCATCGAGGCCGATACCACGCTGTCGTGGCTGGTGCTGCCGGAGATCGTCGGCAAGGACACCGTCGCTTCGACCTATGTCTCGCTGGACCTGCTGCTGGACGATGGCAGCCGCGTGTCGGCCGGTACGGCGCGCGACCAGCATGGGGTGGCGATCGGCGCGCTCGCGCAGGGCGAATCGAAGACGCTGTACCCGCAACAGTGGGCGCGCAAGGCAGTGCGGCTGGGCGACGTACCCACGCTGAAGGGCCGCCGCGTGGTGGCGATCGAGCTGGAGGTGGCCAGTGCCGAGGGCGCGCCGGTCTCTGGCTGGATTGATGACGTGCGCCTGGACGCACAGCCGCGGCAGCAGCCACAGCGCGTCTCCGACTGGGTGCTGACCACCCGCGGCACCCAGGCCAACGGCACCTTCTCGCGCGGCAACAATTTCCCGGCCACGGCGGTGCCGCACGGCTTCAACTTCTGGACCCCGGTGACCGATGCCGGCGCACTGAACTGGCTGTACCGCTGGAACGAACAGAACGACGCACAGAACCGCCCGCAGCTGCAGGCGCTTGCGCTGAGCCACCAGCCCAGCCCGTGGATGGGTGACCGCCAGACCTTCCAGGTGATGCCCTCGGCCAGCCGTGGCGTGCCGGAGGCCGACCGCCGCAAGCGCGCGCTGTCGTTCGATCGCCGCCATGAAAGCGCGCGCCCCTACCGCTACGACGTGCGCTTCGACAACGGCATCGCTGCCGCCATCGCGCCAACCGATCATGCCGCGTTGTTCCGCTTCGACTTCCCCGAAGGCGGTGACGCCAACCTGCTGTTCGACAACGTCGATGCGCGTGGTGGCCTGACCCTGGATGCCGCCACACAGACGCTGTCCGGCTACACCGATACGCGCAGCGGCCTGTCCAACGGCGCCAGCCGCATGTATGTCGTGGCCAGCTTCGACAAGCCCTGGCGCAGCAGCGGCCGCCTCGACACCGGGCGCCCGACCGGTTACATCAAGTTCGATGCCGGCAGCGAGCGGCGGGTGACGATGCGCATCGCCACCTCGCTGATCTCGGTGGAGCAGGCGCGGCACAACCTGGCACTGGAAATCGCCGCCGCCGATACGCTGGAGAGCGTGGCCGGCCGCGCACAGGACGCGTGGGACGCGCGCCTGGCCCGCTTCGACATCGGCGATGCCAGCGACGACCAGAAGACCACGCTGTACTCCAGCCTGTACCGGCTGTACCTGTACCCGAATTCCGGCCACGAGAACGTGGGCAGCGCCGCCGCACCGGAGTGGCGCTACGCCAACCAGGCCAGCGCCAGCGATGACAACACCGAAGGCAGCGCGACCCGCAGTTACGCCGGCGTGCGCGATGGCAAGGTGTTCGTCAACAACGGCTTCTGGGACACCTTCCGCACCACCTGGCCGGCCTATGCACTGTTCACGCCCGACGATGCCGGCCAGCTAGTGCAGGGCTTCATCGAGCAGTACCGCGCCGGCGGCTGGATCGCACGCTGGTCGTCGCCGGGCTATGCGGACCTGATGGTCGGTACCAGCTCGGACGTGGCCTTCGCCGATGCGTGGCTGAAGGGCATCGGCGGTTTCGATCCGGCCGAGGCCTACGCCGCCGCGCTGAAGAACGCGACCGTGGTCCCGCCCGACCGCCATGTCGGCCGCAAGGGCATGGACCGTTCGACCTTCCGTGGCTACGCCAGCGCGGACGTGCATGAAGGCATGTCGTGGACGATGGAAGGCGCACTCAATGATTTCGGCATCGCCAACATGGCCGACGCGCTGGCCAAGCGTGCGACCACGCCGGCCGCACGCGAGCGCTACAGCACCGAGGCCGACTACTTCCGCCATCGCGCCGCCAGCTACACGACGATGTTCGATCCGGCCGCCGGCTTCTTCCAGGGCCGCACTGCCGATGGCCAGTGGCGCGTGGACGCGAAGGACTACGACCCGCGCGTGTGGGGCCACGACTACACCGAGTCCAATGGCTGGACCTTCGCCTTTACCGCCGCCCACGATGGCGAGGGCCTGGCCGCGCTGTACGGTGGCCGCGACAAGCTGGCGGCGAAACTGGATGCCTTCTTCGCCACGCCGGAAACCGCGGACCCGGCACTGGCCGGTTCCTACGGCGGCACCATCCACGAGATGACCGAGGCGCGCGACGTGCGCATGGGCATGTACGCGCACAGCAACCAGCCGGCGCACCACATCCCGTGGATGTACCTGTACGCCGGGCAGCCGTGGAAGACCCAGCAGCACGTGCGCGAGATCCTGTCGCGGCTGTACGTCGGCAGCGAGATCGGCCAGGGCTATCCGGGCGACGAGGACAATGGCGAGACCTCGGCGTGGTACGTGCTGGCCTCGCTGGGCCTGTACCCGCTGCGCATGGGCGCCCCGGAGTATGTGATCGGTTCGCCGGCCTTCCGCCACGCGCGGGTGGAACTGCAGGGCGGCGCGGTGCTGACCGTGAACGCGGCCAACAATTCGCGAGAGAACGTCTACGTGCAGTCGCTGAAGATCAACGGCACGCCCTGGACGAAGACCTGGGTGCCGCACGAGCTGATCGCCAAGGGCGCGACGCTGGACTTCGTGATGGGCCCGCAGCCGTCGCGCTGGGGCAGCGGCGTGGATGACGTGCCGCGCTCGCTGACCGCCCGTGGCCAGCGCCCGCAACTGCTGCACGACCTGCTCGGCAGCGGCGCGAAGGCGACGCTGGCCGATGGCCGCGCCCTGCCGGCGCTGGTCGATGACGATGCGGCCACCACCGTCGGCCTGGATGGCGGCGCGACCATCGCACTGACCGGCCTGAGCAATGGCACGCCGACGATGTATACGCTGACCAGCGGTGACGGCCGCATCCAGGGCGGCGAATGGACGCTGGAAGCGCGCAATGGCAACGGCCACTGGATCGTGCTCGACCAGCGCAGCGGCGAAGCCTTCGAGTCTGCCCGCCAGACCCGTCCGTTCCGCATCGCCAGACCCGGTCGTTACAGCGAGTACCGGCTGCGCCTGGCCGCGCCGGGCCTGCTGCCGCTGGCGGAGATCGAACTGTTGGCGCCCAGCGCCGTACAATGAGCCCTATGCGCTACCGTCTGTTGCCTCTGGCCCTTGTTGCCCTTTCCTTCTCCAGCTTCGGCCAGACCCAGGCCTTTGATGCGCAGCTGACCCGCGACGGCGTGACGCTGAACTACCAGGACGCCCGTGGCGCCCTGGCCGCGCCGCAGCGCAAGCGGGTGATCGATACGTTCTACTTCGCCTACCTGCGCGAACGTGCGGACTTCCACCCGGCCGCGCCATCGATGGTGCGCATCGTGATCGATCCGGCCTACACCGGGATCGCCTTCGTCGGTGACAAGGACCAGGCGGCAACGATCACCATCAATCCGGGTTGGCTGGCGCAGCACCCCAACGACATCGACCTGGTCACCCATGAGGCCATGCACATCGCGCAGGGCTATCCGGGCCATGGCGACGCACGGGTGCCGGGTTGGCTGGTGGAGGGCATCGCCGACTACGCACGCGACCGCTACGGCATGGACAATGCCGCCGCGGGCTGGTCGCTGCCGGGCAAGGTCGAGAAGGGCCAGAACTTCGACAGCGGCTACCGGGTCACCGGTGCGTTCCTGAAATGGGCCGACGCCGAACACCCCGGCCTGGTGCTGGCACTGGACACGGCCCTGCGCGATGGCCGCTATGCACCGGCGCTGTGGCAGAAGCACACCGGCAAGGCACTGCCCGCACTGTGGGCCCAGTACGCCAAGCCGCGTTCGGATGCACCGCCGCCGGCCCCTGCACGCCGCGGCAAGCGGCGCTGACTGGCTGGTCAACTGGGAATTGGGGCGACTGGGTAGAGTCGACTGTTAGTCGACTGACTTTCGTACAGCCCCCGAAAACCCCGCGCTTCGCGCGATAGTCGACCAACGGTCGACTCTACCTCGCTGCTTTCTACGCCTCAGCGCGACTGCACGAAACCGGCGTACAGCGCGAACAGCTGCTGGAAATATCGCCGCGTGCCTCGATTACGCATGACACCCTCGCCCATGAAAGTTGGTCGGGCCCAGGGTGGGAAGGCCGGTCCGGTCCCTTCCCACGGCCGGGCCGCGTGGGCGTATTGGGCCGCAACGGCGTTGCAGGGAAATGACCGGGCGGCGTAGCGCGTGTGGCAGGTTCTGCGGCCGTTGCGGCAAATGAAAACACCGGGCAATGCCCGGTGTTTTCACTTGCGCCGACGTCCAGCCGCGCCAGCGCCATCATTCTTCCGACCAGGAGCCCCTTCTTGTTGAAGGGGCGCGCCGAAGGCGGGGGTAGAGGAAGAATGCGTGGGCAGCGGAAGTGGGAAAGAAGGCTTATGCCTTCTTTTCCGCTTCCAGCTGCTTGCGGATCTGCGCATCGACCGCCGCGATCGCGGTCATGTTCAGGATCCGGCGCGAAGTGGCGCTGGTGGTCAGGATGTGCACCGGCTTGTTCACGCCCATCAGGATCGGGCCGATCGCCACGCCATCGGTGAACACGCGCACCAGGTTGTAGGCGATGTTGGCCGCTTCCAGGTTCGGCAGCACGAACAGGTTGGCGCGGCCCTGCAGGGTCGAGCCAGGCAGCAGCTTCTGGCGCAGCGCTTCATCCCATGCGGTGTCGCCCTGCATTTCGCCGTCCACGTTCAGGCGCGGGTTGCGCTTGAGCAGCAGCTCGCGCACCTGGCGCATCTTCAGCGCGTCCTTCGAGTCATGGCTGCCGAAGTTGGAGTGCGACAGCAGCGCAACCTTCGGCTCGATGCCGAACAACTTCATGCGGTAGGCCGCCTGCAGGGTCGCTTCGCACAGCTGCTCGGCGGTCGGGTCTTCCTGCACGTGGGTATCGACGAAGAAGAACACGCCCTGCTGGTTGATCACGCCGGTCATCGCCGAGGTCGAGGTGACCTTCGGCTCCAGCGGCAGCACGCTGCGCACGTAGCCCAGCTTCTTGTGGAAGCGGCCGACGATGCCGGTCAGCATTGCATCGGCTTCGCCACGGGCCACCATCACTGCTGCGATCAGGGTCGGGCGCGAACGCATCAGGTTCTTCGCCGCGGCCACGGTCACGCCACGACGGCCGGTCAGGCCGTGGTAGTACTGCCAGTATTCGTTGAAGCGCGGATCATCGTTGATGTTGGTGACTTCAACGTTCTCGCCGATCTTCAGGCGCAGGCCGAGGCGCTCGATGCGCGATTCGATCACTTCCGGGCGGCCGATCAGGATCGGGTGCGCCAGGCCGTCATCGACCACGTTCTGCACCGCCTGCAGCACCACTTCCTCTTCGCCTTCGGCGTACACCACGCGCTGCTTGTCGCTGCGCGCGCGGTCGTAGACCGGCTTCATCATCAGGCTGGTGCGGTAGACGAACTGGGCCAGCTTGTCGCGGTAGGCGCCCATGTCGTCGATCGGGCGCGAGGCCACGCCCGAGTCCATCGCGGCCTGGGCCACGGCGGCCGACAGCTCCACCAGCAGGCGACGGTCGAACGGACGCGGGATCAGGTATTCACGGCCGAAGCTCGGGGTGTCACCGCCATAGGCCGAGCCCATGTCGGTGGCGGCGCGGCGGGCCAGTGCAGCGATGGCACGCACGCAGGCGATCTTCATTTCCTCGTTGATCGCGGTGGCGCCCACGTCCAGCGCACCACGGAACAGGTACGGGAAGCACAGCACATTGTTGACCTGGTTCGGGTAGTCCGAACGGCCGGTGCCGATGATCGCGTCCGGACGGGCGGCGCGCGCCAGTTCCGGCATGATTTCCGGGGTCGGGTTGGCCAGTGCGAAGATCACCGGATCCGGCGCCATGGTCTTGACCATGTCGGCGGTCAGGATGCCCGGCGCCGACAGGCCCAGGAAGATGTCCGCGCCGTCGACGATCTCGGCCAGGGTGCGCTTGTCGGTGTCGCGCGCATAGCGCTGCTTTTCCGGGTCCAGGTCGGTACGGCCGGTGTGGATCACGCCCTCGCGGTCGAAGGCCAGGATGTTTTCCGGCTTCAGGCCCAGCTGCACCAGCATGTTCACGCAGGAAATACCGGCCGCGCCCATGCCCGTGGTCGCCAGCTTCACGTCCTCGATCTTCTTGCCAGTGATCGCCATGGCGTTGAGCACCGCCGCGCCGACGATGATCGCCGTGCCGTGCTGGTCGTCATGGAACACCGGGATCTTCATGCGCTCGCGCAGCTTGCGCTCGACCACGAAGCATTCCGGCGCCTTGATGTCTTCCAGGTTGATGCCGCCGAAGGTCGGTTCCAGCGAGGCGATGATGTCGACCAGCTTGTCCGGGTCGGTCTCGTCGACTTCGATGTCGAACACATCGATGCCGGCGAACTTCTGGAACAGCACGCCCTTGCCTTCCATCACCGGCTTGCCGGCCAGCGCGCCGATGTTGCCCAGGCCCAGCACCGCGGTGCCGTTGGAGATCACCGCCACCAGGTTGCCGCGGGCAGTCAGCTCGCTGGCCTGCTGCGGGTCGGCCTTGATCGCTTCACAGGCGTACGCCACGCCCGGCGAATACGCCAGCGACAGGTCGCGCTGGGTCAGCATGGGCTTGGTAGCGGAAACCTTGATCTTTCCCGGCGGGGACATCCGGTGGTAATCGAGGGCGGCCTGTTTGAAATCTTCGTTGGACATCGATGTGGGTTACATGAATGGGCAGAAGGGACAGGGGATGATACCCCCGTTGGAGCGTCTGGACCTGTCGCTATCCTGTCGCAAGCATGCTGCGACCGCACAATTCCGTGCCGTATGCGACGGTACCGGGATGTCAGCTTCGGCGTTGCCCATGACAGCCATGGGACGCCCTGAAACGCCGCGGGGCCGTACCACTGTCGTGACCGGCCCCGCGGTACCACACACCTGGATCAGCCCTTGGCCGGCAGTGCCTCGGGCAGCGCATCGACCGGCGGCGGCAGTTCGCTTTCGCGGCCATCCAGCGCCAGCTTCAGGCGGTTGCGGTCCAGCGCGCCTTCCCAGCGCGAGACCACCACGGTGGCCACGGCATTGCCGATGAAGTTGGTCAGCGAGCGGCATTCGCTCATGAAGCGGTCCACGCCCAGGATCAGCGCCATGCCGGCAACCGGCACTTCCGGCACGACGGCCAGGGTGGCGGCCAGGGTGATGAAGCCCGCGCCGGTGACGCCGGCCGCGCCCTTGGAGCTGAGCATGGCGACCAGCAGCAGTGCGATCTGGTGGCCCAGGGTCAGTTCGGTGTTGGTGGCCTGGGCGATGAACAGCGCCGCCAGGGTCATGTAGATGTTGGTGCCGTCCAGGTTGAACGAGTAGCCGGTCGGGACCACCAGGCCCACCACCGACTTGCTGCAGCCGGCGCGTTCCATCTTCTCCATCAGCGACGGCAGCGCCGACTCCGACGACGAGGTGCCGAGCACCAGCAGCAGTTCGGCCTTCAGGTAGCGCGCCAGCTTGAATACCGAGAAGCCGCACAGGCGGCAGACCACGCCGAGGATCACCGCCACGAACAGGAAGGCGGTGAGGTAGAACGAGCCCACCAGCCAGGCCAGGTTGATCAGCGAGCCGACGCCGTACTTGCCGATGGTGAAGGCGATCGCACCGAAGGCGCCGATCGGGGCGGCCTTCATCAGGATGTGCACCAGCTTGAACACCGGAGCGACCAGCGCCTCCAGGAAGTTCAGCACCGGCTTGCCCTTCTCGCCCACCATCGCCAGCGCGATGCCGAACAGCACGGCCACGAACAGCACCTGCAGGATGTTGCCGTCGACGAAGGCGCTGAGCAGCGTCTTCGGGATGATGTCCATCAGGAAGCCGACCAGGGTCAGGTCGTGCGACTTCTCGACGTAGCTGTGCACCGCGGTCTGGTCCAGCTCGGCCGGGTTGATGTTCATGCCGGCGCCGGGCTGCACCACGTGCGCCACGATCATGCCGACGATCAGCGCCAGCGTGGAGAAGAACAGGAAGTACGCCATCGCCTTGGCAAAGACCCGGCCCACCGTACGCAGGTGGGTCATGCTGGCGATGCCGGTGACGATGGTGAGGAAGATCACCGGCGCGATGATCATCTTCACCAGGTTGATGAAGGCATCACCGAGCGGCTTCATCTTCTCGCCGATCAACGGCTCGTAATGGCCGAGGATGGCGCCCAGGACGATCGCCACGATCACCTGGAAGTACAGCTGGCGATAGATCGGCAACGGCTTTGCAGGCACCGGTGCTGCGGTCGGGATGTGCATGGCGGACTCCGGAAGGGGCGTTTTCAGGCACGTACGGCCCCGGAGCTGCACGGGAACCGTTACCGTGGAAACTGATCGCAGGCCCTGTGCAGCACGCACAGGAGGTGCGACCAATGGACGCCTTTGTACGCGCCAGGCACGCCAGCGCAGATAACCTATTGGTACTAGCCTCCCGGTTCAGGTGGCACAGGTGCCTACACTGGCGCCGCACCGCCCGATCCTGGGGAGGCTGGTGGCCCGGGCTGAACGGCTGGGTGAGTCTTTGCGAAAGTTCCGGCCCTTCCGGCCGTTGATGTCCTGTCCACACGCAATCTGAGAGAGCCGCACCCAACATGCGCCCGAATCCCACCTTGCTGGCCCTGTCGCTGGCCGCCCTTCCCGCCTTCGCCTCGGCCGCCGATTTCGACAACTGGCCGACCAAGTACACCTTCGGTGATGGCACCGAGCTGGCGGCCACCGCCAACATCGCCTACGACTACAACGACTTCTCCTCGGCCAGTGGCCTTGAGGACGACGATGCCGTGCGCCGCAAGGAATTCGGCGCGACGCTGAAAAAGAAGGGCGTCTACGATGCGATGGTCTACTACGACTTCCAGGCCGATACCTGGCTGGACGTGTTCGTGCGCTTCGAGAGCAAGGCCTTCTTCGGCCGTGACGTCGGCCGCTTCCGCTTCGGCTACATGAAGACCCCGGTCGGCCTGGATGCGAACACCTCTTCGCGTGCCGGCAGCTTCCTGGAAACCTCGCTGCCGGTGCAGGCCTTCTACGAAGGCCGCCGCACCGGCGTGGAGTGGGTGCTGGAGCGCCCGCAGTACCTGCTGCAGGCCGGGGCCTATGGCGGCAAGGACCTGCAGGGCGACAACCCCGGCACCACCCAGGCGGTGCGTGCGGTGTGGACGCCGGTGAAGGCACCAGGCGATGTGATCCACCTGGGCCTGGCCTACTCGCAGGAAAACCCGCGTGGTTACAGCGATGGCCGCGACGTGCATCACGAGGCCAGCGCCCGCCTGCGCGCGCGCCCGGAAGCCGGCCTGACCGACATCCGCTACGTCGATTCCGGTGCGCTGGTCACCGCCGACCAGATCCGCCGCACCGGCGTGGAAGGCATCTGGATCCGGGGCCCGTTCTCGCTGCAGGCCGAAGCGCTGCGCGCTACGGTCACCCGTCATGACGGCAAGCCCGACTACACCGGCAGTGGCCAGTACGCGATGGCCAGCTGGGTGCTGACCGGCGAATCGCGCCCGTACAACGCCGGCGCGGTGGCCAACATCAAGCCGGCGCACGATTACGGCGCGGTCGAACTGCTGGCCCGATACAGCCGTCTCGACCTGGACGATGGCAGCATCCTCGGCGGCCGCCAGCACGACCTGACGCTGGGTGCGAACTGGTACCTGACCAGCCACTTCAAGTTCCAGGCCAACTACGTGAAGGTCGACGCCAGCCGTCGTGGCGTGCACAGCACGCCGGAGATCTTCGAACTGCGCGCGCAGATGCACTTCTGACCCCTTCCACGTCAGACCCCGGCGGGCGTGCACGCCACGCCCGCCGGCCCTGCGTAGACTGCCGCCATGTACTGGCTCAGCCGCCACCGGATGCTGTTGCTGACCATCCTGGTGATGGTCGGCGGTACTGTGCTGTGCGCGGTCGCCGCCGGTCATTACGCCTGGCGGCGCGCGCTCGGCGAGGAAAGCAGCCAGGTGCAACGCCAGCTGCAGCTGTATGGCCAGGGCCTGCAACAGCGCATCGACCGCTTCGGCACCTTGCCGCAGGTGCTGGCACTTGACCCGGATCTGCTGCATGCACTGCGCGTGCCGCCCTCGCCCAGCGAACGGCAGCGGCTGAACCTCAAGCTGCAACGCGCCAACGAAGTCACCCGTGCCTCGACCCTGACCCTGGTCGGCCACGACGGTGTGGCGGTGGCGGCCAGCAACTGGGACCAGCCGACCACCAATGTCGGCGAGAACTACAGCTACCGCCCCTACTACCGCCAGGCGCTGGCGCAGGGCCGTGGCCGCTTCTACGGCATCGGCATGACCACCGGCGTGCCCGGCTATTACCTTTCGCAGGCCATCGAAGAAGACGGCAAGCGGCTGGGCGTGGTGGTGATCAAGGTCGAGTTGTCCGCGCTGGAACAGGAATGGCTGAGCAGCCCGGACGTGGTGCTGGCCAGCGACGACCACGACGTGGTGTTCCTGGCCAACCGGGACAGCTGGCGCTACCGGCTGCTGCGCCCGCTGGGGGCCGATGAGCGCCGCGAGATGCTGGACGCCCGCCAGTACGCCGACCGCGCATTGCAGCCCCTGCGCGCACGCACCGAAGACGTGCTGGCCGATGGCGGCCGCATGGTGCGCCTGCTGGACCCGGCGCTGCCGCAGCCGATGCTGTGGCAGAGCCTGCCGCTGCCCGCCGAAGGCTGGAACCTGCACCTGCTGCACGATGCCAGTGCCGCCACCGGCGCCGGCCGCGCCGCAGCACTCACCGGTGGCGCTGCATGGCTGGCGCTGGGCTTCCTGGTGCTGTTCGTGCAGCAGCGCCGGCGACTGTCCAAGCATCGCCTGCGCAGCCGCCGCGAGCTGGAAACCCTGCTCAAGCAGCATGCACAGGAACTGCGTACCGCGCAGGATGGCCTGCTGCAGGCCGCCACCGATGCCGACAGCGGCCTCAGCCGCAGCCTCGAACACCTGCCGCAGGGCGTGGTGGTGATCGACCGCGAACTGCGCCTGGTCGCGTGGAATTCGCGCTATCTGGAACTGTTCCGCTTCCCGCAGGACCTGGTTCGCGTCGGCCGGCCGATCGAGGAACTGTTCCGCTTCAACGCACGCCGTGGCCTGCTTGGTCCGGGCCCGGTCGATGAAGCCATCGAGCGCCGCCTGAACCACCTGCGCAGCGGCCGCCCGCACATGCGCGAGAGCGAAAAAGACGATGGCACCGTGCTGGAAATCCGTGGCAACCCGCTGCCCGACGGCGGCTTCGTCACCAGCTATGCCGACATCACCAGCTACAAGAACGCCGCGCGCGAACTGCGCTCGCTGGCCGATGCGCTGGAACACCGCATCGCCGAGCGCACACATGACCTGGAGGAAGCACGCCGCGAAGCCGAGCAGGCCAACCGCTACAAGACGCGATTCGTCGCCTCGGCCGTGCACGACCTGCTGCAGCCGCTCAACGCGGCGCGCATGTTCGTTTCGGTGCTGCGCGGCAAGCTGGGCGACCCGGCGCAGCAGCAGACTGCGGACCACATCGATGCTGCACTGGCCGCGCAGGATGCGATCCTCAATAGTCTGCTGGATATCGCGCGCCTGGAATCCGGCAGCCTGCCGACCCGAGTGCAGGCGTTCCGGCTCGGGCCTTTGCTGCAGACGCTGGCGCGCGAATTCGGCATCGCCGCACAGTCGCGTGGCCTGGTGGTCGACTGGGTCGATACCGATGCGGTAGTGGTCAGCGATGAAGCCCTGCTGCGCCGAATCCTGCAGAACTTCCTGTCCAACGCGCTGCGCTACAGCGAACGCGGCCGCGTGCTGCTCGGCTGCCGTCGCCGTGAAGGCATGCTGTGGATCGAGGTGCACGACCAGGGCCCCGGCATTCCCGACGCGTTGCAGGGCGAGATCTTCGAGGAGTTCCGCCGCCTGCACGACGGCCAGCAGCGCGGCGCCGGCCTTGGCCTGGCCATCGTCGATCGCATCGGCCGCCTGCTTGGGCATCCGATCCGGCTGCGCTCGCAGCTGGGCCAGGGCAGCGTGTTCGCGGTGGGCGTGCCGTTCGGCGAAGCCAGCGCGATTCCCGCTACTGCTCCTGTGCCGGTGCTGGTGCAGGAACCGGCGGCGGACAACCCGCTTCGCGGTCGCCGGGTGTGGGTGATCGACGACGATCCGCACGTGTGCGCGGCCAGCCGCGCGCTGCTGGAGCGCTGGGGCTGCGAGGTGGCGCTGGCCGATGGCCCACAGGCGGCGCTGCAGCTGGCAGCAACAGGCGCAGTACCGGAGCTGGTGCTGCTGGATGTGCGCATGGGCGATCACCATGGGCCGGTGCTGTACGAGACATTGGCCGAATTGTGGCAGGCCCGCCCGCCGGTAGTGCTGGTTACTGCCGAGCGCGATGCGGGATTGCGTGAGATGGCCGCCGAACGCGGCTGGGGGATGATGGCCAAGCCGGTGAAGCCGCCGGCGCTGCGGGCACTGATGAGTCAGTTGCTGATCCGCCATCGCGGGTAGTTTCCAGCCAACGGCGCAGCCCCTCGTGGGTGGTGTCTGGTTGGTCGTGGAAAGCAGAAGCCGTGGGTGGGCCGGTCGGGTTGGGTGCGCGGGGGACGCCGTGAATCCGTCCCTGGAGGCTTGGCAGCCGCTTGCTCGTGTGCGCTGTCCTGCGCACACGGCAAGACCCGGGTTGGGCGTCCTGCCCAACCCGCCCGAGGCATGCCTCGGGCCCATGCGGCTGACACCCCCGCGCACCCAACCCGACCGGCCTCCGACAGATTTCGGTGGCCTGCACCCACGGAGAAGAAAATAAGATCAAAAGCGGGTCGCGCGCTGCGCTTGCTCGTGTAGAGCCGAGCCCATGCTCGGCTTCACGGACCGGCCAGAAAGCAGCCGAGCGTGGGCTCGGCTCTGCAAAAAGCGGCCTGTCAGGCTGCCTTTGCTTTTGATCTTCTTTTCTCTTCCGTGGGTGGATGCGCACGGAACCTGTCCGTGGCCGGGCAGGTGGGCTGCGCAGGGGCGTGAGCCGCATGGATGCGGCGACCGAGCTTACATGGATGTACTTGCAGCGGCCCCTGTGCAGTCCACCTGCCCGGCCTCACCCATGAACTGCTCTACGTGTCCACCCACGAGGGGCTGCGCCGTTGGCTGGAAACTACAGCCCGATGCCGGCGTCGCCCTCGGGCTCCAGCGCCTTCACCAGCACCGCCGCCTGTGTGCGGCTGTGGCACTCGAGCTTCTTCAGGATGGCGGTGACGTGCACCTTCACCGTGTTCTCGGCCAGCCCCAGGGTGTAGGCAATCTGCTTGTTGAGCAGGCCATCGGCCAGGCAGAGCAGCACGCGGAACTGCTGCGGGGTCAGCTGGGCCAGGCGGCTGGCCAGTAGTGCATCGGCCTCGGAACGCTCGGCGGCCATCGCCGGGAACCACAGGCCGCCATCGAGTACTGCCTGCACGGCCTCGCCGATGGTCTCGGCCGGCGCGGACTTCGGGATGAAACCGGCGGCGCCGAACTGCTGGGCACGGCGGATCACCCGCGGATGGTCGTTGGAGGAAAGGATCACCACCGGGATGTCCGGATGCGAGCCGCGCACGTGCAGCAGCGCGGAAAAACCGTGCGCGCCGGGCATGGTCAGGTCGAGCAGCACCAGGTCCACGTCCGGCTGTGCGTCGAGCGCCTCGGCCAGCGCATCGGCACTGGCCACCTCGCGCAC
Source organism: Stenotrophomonas sp. CASM106 (assembly GCF_049384825.1). Classification (NCBI taxonomy): domain Bacteria; kingdom Pseudomonadati; phylum Pseudomonadota; class Gammaproteobacteria; order Lysobacterales; family Lysobacteraceae; genus Stenotrophomonas; species Stenotrophomonas sp. CASM106. Next base: position 42,293 of record NZ_JBMRFS010000008.1, on the reverse strand, counting down.
CTGCGCCAGCGGCAGGCTCTGCCGCAAGGACTGCACCACCGCCGAACGCAGCAGCGGGTGGTCGTCGGCGATCAGGATGGTGTATTCGCTCATGCCGCCATTGTACGGGCAGGCCGGAGCCTCAGCGCCCCGCCGGCTCGACGCTGCTGCGCCAGGCATCGAGGAACTGGCGGCGCTTGAGCGCATCCAGGTACACCAGCAGGCCCGGGCCGAGCTGGATCGGACGCCGGCTGCGGCCGGGCGCATCGTCGCCACGTGCGTTGCCGGTCACGATCGGCATCAGCCGCGCCTCGCGCGACAGCACCTGCTGGCCACGGGGCGACAGCAGGTAGTCGAGGAAGCGCCGCGCTTCTTCCGGGTGTGGGCCGGTACGCGGAATCACCGCGGTGCGCAGCACCACCAGCGTGTAGTCCTCAGGCTCGACGATGGCCAGTGGCGCGCCGGCATCGACCCGTGCCTGCGCGTAGGAACCAAGCACGTTGTAGACCAGCGACAGCTCGCCGCTGGCCACCTTGTCCAGCAGCACGCCGGTGCGCTCTTCGCGCACCACGTCGTTGTCGCCGAGCGCCCCCAGCAGCGCGCCGGCGATGCTGCCGCGCTGCGCATCCTGGGTTGCCAGCAGGTAGCCGACACTGCTGCGCTCGATGTCATAGGTGCCGACCCTGCCGCGCAGCGGTGCACCTTCGGCACGCAGCCGGTCCAGCAGCTGGCGGCGCGTGTGCGGCACCTTTGCCGAAGGCATTGCGCGGGTGTTGTAGACCATCACCACCGGCTCGTAGCTGATGCCGAAGGCCTCGTTGCGCCACTGCGCCCAGGCTGGCAGCGCAGCGGTCAGCGCCGAGCGATGTGGCAGCGCGTGGCCATCGTTGACCAGCTTGGTCTGCAGGTCCATGCCGCTGGAGATCAGCAGGTCCGGCGATGCCGGTCCACCGCGGTCGTGCAGGTAACGCGCGTACAGGTCCTGGGTGATGATGTCCTCGTACACCACCTCGGTGCCCGGGTGCAGCCGCTGGTAATCGGCAATCACCACCGCGAACACTTCGATGTCGGTAGTGCCGTGAATGCGCAGCTGCGCGGTGGCCGCCCCCTGTGCGGGAAAACGACGCACATCGCCGGGCGCGGCCAGCACCGGCAGGGCCAGCAGCAGGGCAACGGCCGTGGCAAACAGGCGGATCATGGACTGCTCCGTGGCAGGCGGATGGTGGCGATCAGCCCGCCCTGCGGGCGGTTGCTGAGGTCGATGCGGCCGCCGTGGCTGTCGACCACCCGCTTGACGATGGCCAGGCCCAGCCCGGCACCGCCGGATGGCGCGCCTTCGCCACGCGCGAAGCGCTCGAATACGCGTTCGGCATCGGCAGCCGCGATGCCGGCGCCATGGTCGGCGATGGTCAGCACGGCCTGCCCGCTTTCCACGGTCAGCGCGATCTGCAACGGGCCGTCGCCGCCGTACTTCAACGCGTTGTCGACCAGGTTCTTGATTGCCTCGCGCAGCAGCAGCGCGTCGCCATGCACCTGCACCGGCTCGGCAGTCATCGCCAGTTGCACGCGCGGTGCCGGGCTTGCCTGCGGCAGTGCTTCATGCAACGCCTGGTGCACGGTCTCGGCCAGATCCACCGCCGCAAAGCGCTGCAGGTGCGAACGATGGATCACGCTGGCATCGCTGAGCAGCTGGTTGAGCAGCCGGCTCATATGCGTGGCGTTGCGCTCGATCGCCTGCAGGCTGCGTCGCATGTCCTCCGGATCGTCATCATCCAGCGCCAACTGCGCCTGAGCTCGCAATGCCGCCAGTGGCGTGCGCATCTGGTGTGCGGCCTCGGCCATGAACGCGCGCAGTGTCTCGTTGCTGCTGGACAGGCGCTCCATGAAGCGGTTCAACGCGGCCACCATCTGGTCCATCTCGCGTGGCACGCGGGCATCGAGCGGCTTCAGGTCGGACGGCTCGCGGCGCGACAGCTCGCGCTCCACCCGCACCAGCGGCCGGAACGCACGATGCACGCCGAACGCCACCAGCGCCAGCAGCAGCCCGGACAACACACCGATCGCCAGCAATGCACGATTGACCATGTCCTGCGCAACGGCTTCGCGCGCGCGCCGGGTCTGGCCCACCTGCACCTGCACCTCGCCCTGTGCCGAGGCCGCGGCGAAACTGCGGCCGACCACCACGAAGCGCACGGTTTCGCCGCTGTAGGGGGCGTCGAACAGCTGCGGCTGGGTACCGGGCCTGCGCGGCGGTGTCGGCAGATCACCGTAGCCGGTGATCAGCGTGCCGCGGCTGTCGGCCACCCGGTAGAACACGCGGTCCTCCGGCGCCATCGCCAGCAGGTCCAGCGCCGCATAGGGCAGATCGACCTGCCACTGGCCGTCGACCAGGGCCACCGAATCGGCGATGGACAGCGCCGAGGACACCAGCAGGTGATCGTAGGATCGGTTGGCGGCGCGCTGGCCGTAATCGCGTGCGGCGAACAGCAGGGCCACCGCGAACACCGCCAGCAGCACGCCGAGGTAGAGCAGCAGCGTGCGCCGCAGCGAACCCGGCGCCGCAGTCGCAGCACGCGTGTCAGCCATCGGCGTCGGCATGGGTATCGCTGGCTTCCAGCAGGTAACCGACGCCACGCACCGTGGTGATGCGCAGCGGCGCGCCCGCCAGCTTCTTTCTCAGGCGACCAACGTACAACTCGATGGCATTCGGGCCCGCTTCGTCATCGAAACCAAACAGGCCGTTGCCGATCTCGTCCTTGCCGACCACCTGGCCAAGACGGCCGACCAGGATCTCCAGCAGGCGGTACTCGCGATTGGGCAGTTCGATCGGCTCCCCGTCGAGGCTGACCCGGTGCGCCGCGTTGTCGAACTGGAAGCCGCCGATCTGCACCACTTCGCTGGCCTGGCCGCGCGCACGCCGCAGCAGCACGCGGCAGCGCGCTTCGAACTCGCGGAAATCAAACGGCTTGCCCAGGTAGTCGTCGGCCCCCACATCCAGCGCCTGCACGCGATCTTCGATGCCGTCACGCGCGGTCAGCATCAGCACCGGCGTGCTGTCACCGCGCTCGCGCATGCCGGCCAGCACGCGCAGGCCATCGAGCTTGGGCAGGCCGATGTCCAGCACCACCAGGTCGAAGCTCTGGTAGCGCAGCACGCTGGCAGCGGCCAGCCCATCGGCCTGCCAGTCCACGGCGTGCCCGCTGCGGCGCATCCGGCGGATGATCGCATCGGCCAGATCCGGATTGTCTTCGACCAGCAGCAGGCGCATGGGCACACGGGTGGGAGGGGAACCGAATGCTACCGCATGCCGCCGCTGGGCTCGCCGGGCGCGGCACGGCGAGCCCAGCGGCCTGCTTTTCGCTGCACCGCACAATCCGTTGACAGGACGATGACAGCTTGCCCGACCCAGACTGCGGCCGCGCACCGTCCGGTGCCCACGATTGCCGCGCGCCTGGCGCGCACCTGGGAGGGTTTGTGGAATTCACGTTTGCCTGGCGGCGTCCTGCCGCCATGATGGCGCTGGCTGTCCTGTCGGTGCCGGCCTTCGCCGCCGAAGACGACCGTCCGGTCACCGCCACCCTGGGGGGCCGCCTGCACCTGGACTTCGCCACCTTCGACAACGACAACCGCGGAACGCCGAACAAGGATGACACCGAGATCCGCCGTGCATGGGTCGATGTGTCCGGCAAGTTCTTCGTGGTCGACTACAAGCTGGAAGCCGACTTCTCCGGCGACCGCGTCGAGGCCAAGGATGTCTACCTGGCACGCAGCTTCGGCAAGGCCGGCAAGCTGACCGTGGGCCAGTTCAAGCAGTACTTCTCGCTGGATGACCGTACCAGCTCCAACTACGGCAGCTTCCTGGAGCGCGGCAACGCCGGCACCACCCTGGCGCCGCTGTACCGCCTGGGTGCGTCCTGGCAGGCCAACCCCGGTGACTTCACCTGGGCGGCCAGCCTCTACAGCCTGGAGAGCATCGACGCCTGGCAGGTGAAGGGGCGCGCTGCCGGTGGCCGCGTCACCTGGGCGCCCTCGCCCAGCGATGGCGACGTGCTGCACCTGGGCCTGTCGCTGGCCCGCGAGGCCTACGACAACCCCGGCGCCAACGGCGTGCCCGGCCTGCGCATCCGCCCGCGCCCGGCCGGCCATCTGTCGGACGAGAGCCGCCTGACCCTGGTCGACTTCTCCGCCGGCCGCGATACCGACGTCAACAAGTGGTCGCTGGAATACGCGCAGGTGCGCGGCCCGCTGTCGTGGCAGGGCGAGTTCAGTGGCGCCACCTTCGATGACGGCGCCCAGCGCGGCGATGTGATGGCTGCCTACGGCATGCTCAGCTGGTTCGTCACCGGCGAAAGCCGCGCCTATGACCGCAAGACCGGGCGCTTCGCGCGGGTGAAGGACATCCGCCACAAGGCCGGTGCATTCGAAGTGGCGCTGCGCTACGACCAGATGTGGGGCGCGCAGCACCTCGACGGCGCGCCGGACCTGCGCCGTGGCAGCACCGAAGCCTGGACGCTGGGCGGCAACTGGTACCTGCGCGACAACCTGCGCTTCATGCTCAACGTGATCGAAAGCCGCAACCGCGACCGCCTGGCCGGGGTGACGGTGGACCGCACGCGCGCGGTCACCGGCCGCCTGCAGTACGACTTCTAGGCCCGACATTCCGGGCGCGCGGCGCCCGGCCCCTTCCACTCCCCACGTCCTGTTTTCGCAAGGAGTCCGCAGATGATGCTGAGCATCCTCGGCTTTGGCATGGTCATTACGTTCATGTACTTGATCATGAGCAAGCGCCTGTCGCCGCTCGTCGCCCTGATCACCATTCCCATCCTGTTCGCGCTGATCGGTGGCTTCGGTGCCGGCATCGACGAGATGATGCTGGAGGGCATCAAGAAGATCGCGCCGACCGGCGTGATGCTGATGTTCGCCATCCTCTACTTCGGGGTGATGATCGACGCCGGCCTGTTCGATCCGCTGGTGCGGGTGATCCTGCGCTTCGTCAAGGGCGATCCGATGAAGATCGTGCTTGGCACCGCGGTGCTGGCGATGCTGATCTCGCTCGACGGCGATGGCTCGACCACCTACATGATCACCGTCTCGGCGATGCTGCCGCTGTACCAGCGGCTGGGCATGAACGCGCTGAACATGACCTGCGTGACCATCCTTGCCGGCGGCGTGATGAACCTGACCCCGTGGGGCGGCCCGACCGCACGCGCGGCCACCGCGCTGCACGTGGACCCGGCCGACGTGTTCGTGCCGCTGATCCCGTCGATGGTGATCGCCTGTGCCGGCGTGCTGCTGCTGGCCTGGTACCTGGGCCTGAAGGAACGCCGTCGCCTCGGCGTGGTGACCCTGCCCAAGGGCGGCAGCTGGATGGACAACAGCGTGTCCGATGACAGCAACCCGCTGCCGACCGTGGAAGACGCCGAAGACATCAAGCGCCCGAAGCTGCTGTGGGTGAACCTGGCGCTGACCGTGGCACTGATGACCGCGCTGATCATCGGCGTGCTGCCGATGCCAGTGCTGTTCATGGTCGGCTTCGCCATCGCCCTGGTGATCAACTATCCGAACCTGGCCGAGCAGCGCCGCCGTGTGGTCAACCATGCCGGCAACGTGCTGTCGGTGGTGTCGCTGATCTTCGCCGCAGGCATCTTCACCGGCATCCTCAACAACACCGGCATGGTCGAAGCGATGTCGCACAGCTTCCTGGCGGTGATTCCGGAATCGTGGGGCCCGTACCTGGCGGTGATCACCGCGGTGGCATCGATGCCGTTCACCTTCTTCATGTCCAACGACGCATTCTACTTCGGCGTGCTGCCGATCCTGTCCGAGGCCGCCGGCAACTACGGCATCACTCCGGTGGAAATGGCGCGCGCCTCGCTGGCTGGCCAGCCGGTGCACCTGCTCAGCCCGCTGGTGCCGTCCACCTACCTGCTGGTGGGCTTGGCCAAGGTCGAATTCGCCGACCACCAGAAGTTCACCCTGAAGTGGGCCATCGCCATCTCGATGCTGCTGATGATCGGCAGCCTGCTGTTCGGCCTGTATCCCCTCGCCGCCTGACCCTTTGCCAAGGAGCCTTCTGCAATGACGCTTCGAATCGCTTACGTCACCAGTGGAATGGGCAGTGTCGGCACTGCCATCTGCCAGAGCCTGGCCCGCAGCGGCCACACCGTGGTTGCCGGCTGCGCGCCGAACTCGCCGCGCAAGGCCAACTGGCTGCGCGAGCAGCGCGAACAGGGCTTCGACTTCATCGCCTCCGAAGGCAACGCGACCGACTGGGCCTCGACCAGCGCCGCGTTCGCCAAGGTCCGCGCCGAAGTGGGTGAGGTCGATGTACTGGTCAACAACTCCGGCGGCAGCCGCGACCTGCTGTTCCGGCAGATGACGGTGGAGGACTGGAACGCGGTGATCGCTTCCAACCTCAACGCGCTGTTCAACCTGACCAAGCAGGTGGTCGACGGCATGGCCACGCGGGGCTGGGGCCGCATCATCAACATCGGCTCGGTCAGCGCCCACAAGGGCCAGATCGGCCAGGTGAACTACGCCACCGCCAAGGCCGCGATGCATGGCTTCAGCCGTGCGCTGGCCGCCGAAGTGGCTTCGCGCGGCGTCACCGTCAACACGCTGTCGCCGGGCTACATCGCCAGCCAGGCGATCAGCAGCTTCCCGCCGGATGTACTGGACCGGCTGGCGGCCTCGGTGCCGGTGCGCCGCCTGGGTCGCCCCGAAGAAGTGGCCGGCCTGTGCGCGTGGCTGGCCTCGGATGAAGCCTCGTACGTGACCGGCGCCGACTATCCGGTCAACGGTGGCCTGTACATGGGTTGAGCCTTTCTCCACGCTGCGCGTGGACCGCCTCCCCCACGGAGTGCGCGGGGCCGGTGAACCTTTGCTTGCGAAGGGAATCCGGCCCCTTTTTCATCCGGCTGCGGGACCTGCGCGGGTGCCCGGCACCATTCGTTGGTTTTCCGTAAAGAAGGTTTCATGTTCCGTTCGCATAGTGGCCCTGCACCGCGCACGCGTGCCGGTGATCACCCCCCATGCAACGGACCACCATGCAGACCCGACACCTGACGATCGCCGTAGCGATCGTGCTCTCCGCCGCTGCCAGCGCCCATGCCGCCACCACCGCCGATACCGGCGCCAGCACCGATGCCGCGCTGAGCGCGCAGACGCTGGATACCGTCTCTGTGATCGGCCAGGGCGAGACCCGCCAGGTGCAGCGCATCACTGCCGTGGACAAGCAGGTGCTGCCGCCGGGCACCAGTGGCCAGAAGATCCTCGATCGCCTTCCGGGCGTGTCGGTGCAGTCCAACGATGCCTTTGGCGCCAACGAGGAATCGCAGACCATCAGCCTGCGCGGCTTCGACAAGAGCCGCCTGGGCTACACGCTGGACGGCATCCCGCTGGGCGACAACAGCTACGGCAATTACAACGGCCTGAGCATCGCCCGCGCGATCATCGCCGAGAACCTGGCCGGCGCCGAACTGTCGCAGGGCATTGGTTCGCTGGGCGTGGCCTCGACCAGCAACCTGGGCGGCACCATCCAGTATTTCTCGATGGATCCATCCACCGAATTCGGTGGCCGCGCCAGCGTCACCGTCGGCGACAACCACCAGCGCCGCGGCTACCTGCGCGTGGACACCGGCGACCTCAACGGCTTCTCGGCCTATGTGTCCGGCGTGCACCAGGACCAGGACATGTGGGCCGCGCCGTACCAGAACCAGACCACCCGCCAGTTCAATGCCAAGGCAGTGTGGAACGTTGGCGACCACCGTTTCGGTGCGTTCGTGGCGACCTCGCGCGCCAGCCAGGCCAACTATGCCTACCTGTCCAAGGACATGCTGGCACGCGGACTGGGGTATGACTGGAACATCTACGCGCCGGACTGGGATCGCGCCGTCGCCGCCGCGTACTGCGCGCCTGGCACCTACAACAAGGCGCGCTGCAAGTTCAGCGGCGGCGTCAACAGCATCGACGATGCGTACTATCAGAGCCGTGCGCTGCGCGACGACAACCTGTACTCGGTCGATGCCGACCTGCGCCTGGGCGAGCAGGGCCGCCTGAAGCTGCTGGCCTACCACCACGACAACCGTGGCCAGGGCCACTGGTGGGCACCGGGCCAGCCGTCCTACCCGGGTACCGACAGGATGCTGCCGATCTCGATCCGCAGCACCAACTACACGATCAACCGCGATGGCCTGACCGCCGCGCTGTCGTGGACGGTGGGCATCCACGAGCTGGAAGCCGGCCTGTGGTACGAGCAGAACGACCATAACGTGTCGCGCAACTTCTACTACATCAGCGGCCCGTTCCTGGACGACCTGTACCTGAAGAACCCCGACCGCTTGCTGTTCAACCAGGACTTCGACATCCGCACGCGCCAGTTATACGTGCAGGACCGCATGCGCTTCCTGGACCAGCGCCTGACCGTGGACGTGGGCATCAAGAGCCCCAACACCCGCATGCGCGCCACCGCGCAGCCCGGCGTTGAAACCCGCATTGCGTCGGGCACACTGACCGCCAAGGAATCGGTGCTGCCGCAGGTAGGCCTGGGCTTCAAGCTCAACGCCAACAACGAGCTGTTCGCCTCCTACGCCGAGAACATCGCCGCCTTCGTCGGCGGTGGCAGCGGCGGCCCGCTGCAGGTGTCGCCGGAATCGTTCGCGGCCAGCGCCGGGCTGGAACCGGAGAAGTCCAAGAGCCTGGAAGCCGGCTTCCGTACCTTCGGCGAGAAGTACCAGGCGTCGATCGCTGCATACAACGTCAAGTTCGACAACCGCCTGCTGTCGCTGAACCCGTGTTCGAGCATCGAAGTCGGCACGCGCCCGGAGTGCGTGACGCGCTTCATCAACGTCGGTTCGGTGAAGAGCCATGGCGCGGAACTGACTTTCATCCTCAAGCCGATTGATGGCCTGCAGTGGTACAACGCGCTGTCCTGGAACAAGACCACCTACGAGGATGACTACACCTCGGGCGGTGCGATCGTTCCGGTGGCCGGCAAGATCACGGTGGATACGCCGCAGCGCATGGCCTCCAGCGAGATCAGCTGGAACCGCGACGGCTTCTTCGCCAGCCTGCGTGCGAAGTACACCGGCAAGCGCTACTACACCTACACCAACGACCAGTCGGTGCCGGGCGTGACCACCTTCGACGCCGGTGCGGGCTACGATTTCGGCCCGGGCCTGGGCCTGCGCAACGTGCGGGTGTCGTTGAACGCGACCAACCTGACCAACAAGCGCTACGCCGGCCAGCTGAGTTCGTTCGCACCGACTGATCCGAAGGGCACGCGCTATGCGATCCATGCGAGCGCACCGCGGCAGCTGTTCATGACGGTGGCGGCGGAGTTCTAAGTCAGAAGCGGGCGCTGCGGCGCATTGAGTGTTCCTGCATGGCGCAGGTAGGCAATTCCCAGCGCCGGCGCGGAGGCAATGGAAAGCTAGAGCAAAAGCAAAGCGCCGGGCATTGACCGGCGCTTTGCTTTTCAAGCTTTTCAAACGCAATCCCTCTGGTGGACCTGCTGCCGCGCCCGCAGGAAATTGTCTGGAGGAGGCGGGGCACCCTGGTCAGGACCGTTGGCGCCATGGATGGCGCCATCGAGCACCATGGAGGGGCTTTTGCGTGTCCTGACCAGGGTGCCCCGCCTCCTCCCAGCCGATAGCAGGCAGGCGCAGGAGGATCCGCCAACGCATTTCATTCCGGCGCCAGCTGGTCCATCCGTATCCGGTTGGCGAACAGCGAGAACGCCAGCATGCCGGCCAGGCCGTTCGCCCGACTCACCCAATGCGGCAGCCAGCGCGGCGGCTTCAGCACCCCCGCCTCGAACAGCGGCGCGAACGCGATCGCATCGGCCAGGCTCATCTTGCCGGCGAACAACCAGCGGCAGACCTGCAGGCGGTCCTCGGCCAGCATGTGCCGGAAGAAGGTATGCACCGATACCAGGCCGCGCAGGTACACCGTGTCCTTGGTGAACGCCAGGCCGCCACTCGGCGGCACGCCACGGAACACGCGCTGGGCCGAGGCGAAACTCTCTTCCGCGTTCTGCCCGGCATCGCAGAAATAGCGGAACACTTCGATGAAATCAGCGCCTTCGCGTGCCATCGCAATCGCTTCGGTACGCAGGCTGATGCGTTTCAGGCGCTCGATGTCGATGCTGCCGGTGATCTGCTCGGCGAAGGTCGCCAACCCTTCCTGGGTCGCCGTTACCCGTGGCGAGGACAACGCCAGGCTCGGCAGTACCGGCTGGCCGCGGCCATTCAATGCGGTCAGCGAATGCACCAGCGCTTCATGGTGGAACAGCTGCGCCCGGTCGTAGGCGCTGAAGCGCGCGCTGGTGCGCAGGCGGATGCGGGTCGGGCCGGCGGCGGCCTTGGACACCAGTTCCGGATCCAGCTGCACCTGGATGATGCGCGATTCGAAAAACGCATCCAGATCATTCTGCAGCTGCAGCTGCAGGGCGATGGCCGAGACCGGCACCTGCTCTTCCGGCGCCAGCAGTTCGTGGTCCAGTTCGGCGGCAATCTGTATGAAGTGGCGCGCCGCGTCGCGCGTGCTCGGGCCATTGCCCGGCAGCGGCTGCTCGGGGGCGCCGAACAGCTGCACCGAACAGGTATCAACGGCGGCGGTGCCCAGTCCTTCCAGCAGCTGCGCGGCCAGGTCCCAGCTCTGCGCTGACTGCCGCACGTAGTGGCCCAGCGGATGAGTGTCGTCGCAGTCGGCGGCGATCGCGGCCAGCGCGCGACGTTCTTCGCTGAAGTCCAGCCGTGGGTAATCCACCTTCGGCAGCACCGGCTGGCCGCGCGCCACGCTGTCCAGGAACGGTGCCTGCAGCGTGGCCGGCCAGCTGGTCAGGCCCAGCAGGCGGATGCCTCCCACGGCCTCGACCAGGCGCGCATCGAGCGCTGCATGGTGGGCCACGTCACGGTCCAGCGTCGCAGTCGGTTCCATGCGCGGACTATAACGCCGTGCCCCTGCTTTGGTAGGTGCCAACCTTGGTTGGCATCCGCCGACGGCGGGCTTGCCGACACACCCGTGCCAACCAAGGTTGGCACCTACCAGGCGCGGGCTGTTGGCACCCGCTCGAAGCAGGCAGTGGCGGGTTCATTGCAGGGGTCAGAGCCCATTGCGGCGCAATGGGATCCGACCCCGCGGTACCGATCAGCGCCTACGCGGCTTGCCTGCCGGGCGGAACTGCTGGCCCTTGCCTTTCTTGCCGCCGCGCTCCTGCGCGGTCTCGGCCTGGCGTACCGCCAGCTTGGCGGCTGCGGCAGCCACTTCTTCCTTCAGCTTGAAGTAGTTCAGCAACCGGCTTTCTTCGATCTCGCCCGCCTCGATCGCCGCACGCACCGCACAACCTGGTTCCTGCTGGTGCTTGCAGTCGTTGAAACGGCACTGTGCGGCCAGCGCCTCGATGTCCGCGAAGCCACCTTCGGACAGCGTCTCTTCACCGGTCGGCTTCAGCTCGCGCATGCCCGGGGTGTCGATCAGGCAGGCGCCCGTCGGCAACGGCATCAGCGCGCGGTGGGTGGTGGTATGGCGGCCACGCGAATCGTTGGCGCGCACCGCGTTGGTCTTCATCCGCTGCTCGCCAAGCAGGGTGTTGGTCAACGTGGATTTGCCGGCACCGGAGGAACCGACCAGCACCACCGTGCGGCCCGGGCCCAGCCACGGTTGCAGCACCGCCACGCTGTCGGCATCCAGGCCGTTGATCGCATGCAGCGCGATGCCCTGCATCTCCAGCTCTTCCAGCACCGCCAGCGCATCCTCGCTGTACTCGGTCTGGTCGGCCTTGGTCAGCACCACCACCGGTTCTGCACCACCACCGCCGACCAGCAGCAGGTAGCGCTCGATGCGGCGCGGATTGAAGTCGGCATCCAGGCCGCAGACGATGAACACCGTGTCGATGTTGGCCGCGATCACCTGCTGGTGGTAGTGCTCGCCGGCGGCGCCACGCTTGATCGCGGTGCGGCGTGGCAGCAGCGCGACGATGCGGATGCCGTCCAGCAGCACCCAGTCGCCCACTGCAGGCCGCTCGTGGCTGGGGAAGCGCGGGCGCTGCCATTCCGGCAGCGATTCGGCCTTGATCGACGCATCCGGGCCATCGGCCACCACGTAGTGGGTGCGGTGCTGTTCGATCACCCGCGCCGGGCGGGCCTGCGGGTGCGCGGCCATCACGGCCTGCCAGTCGGCCTGCTGCGCCGGGCCCGGCCAGGGCCAACCGATGGTCTGCAGGGCGATGAAATCGGGGGTCTGGGTCATCGCCGCCATTCTACCTGCGCCGGCGCCCTGCCAGCCCAGCAATGACAAGCCCGGCACCCTTGCCATGCACTGCAGCAATTCCGGTAGGATGGAATCCCCATGCCTTTTGACGGCCCAGCCCCCATGTCCACCATCTCGCCCAAGCCCCTGGCCATCCGCGAGCGCCTTTCCGAAGTGCGCTACGAAATCCGCGGAGAACTGGCGCGGCGAGCCCGGGAGCTGGAGGCGCAGGGCCGCAAGCTGATCAAGCTCAACATCGGCAACCCGGGCAACTTCGGTTTCCGCGCGCCCGAGCACCTGCAGCGCGCGATCGCCGATGACATGGGCCGCACCGATCCATACACCCACCAGCAGGGCCTGCCGGTCGCACGCGAAGCCATCGCGGCGTACTACGCCCGCCGTGGCGCACCGGATGCGCACCCCGACCGTGTGTTCGTCGGCAACGGCGTCAGCGAACTGATCGACCTGTCGCTGCGCGCATTGCTCAACCCGGGCGACGAAGTGCTGGTGCCCTCACCCGACTACCCGCTGTGGTCGGCCTCGACCATCCTCAACGATGGCCGCCCGGTGTACTACCGCTGCGCCGCCGAGAACGGCTTCCAGCCGGACCCGAGCGAGATCGAGACGCTGGTGTCCTCGCGCACCCGCGCCATCGTGCTGATCAACCCGAACAACCCCAGCGGCGCCAGCTACCCGCGTGAACTGCTCGAGCGCGTGGTCGAGATCGCGCGCCGCCACAACCTGCTGCTGCTGGTCGATGAGATCTACGACCAGATCCTGTACGACGATGCGGTATTCCAGCCGGTCGCGCCGCTGGCCGGCGACCACCCGTGCCTGACCTTCAGTGGCCTGAGCAAGGTGCACCGTGCCTGCGGCTGGCGCGTGGGCTGGGCCCACCTCAGCGGCGACGACGCGCGCCTGGGCGACTTCCGCGCCGCGCTGGACCTGCTCGGCGCGCTGCGCCTGTGCGCCAACGTGCCGGGCCAGTACGCCATCGAAGCCGCGGTGAACGGCCCGGACACCATCTCCGAACTGTGTACCCCGGGCGGCCGCCTGTATGAAACCCGCCGCGCGGTGATCGAAGCCTGCGAAGCCAGTGAGCACCTGTCGCTGGTCGCGCCGGCCGGTGCGCTGTACGCGTTCCCGGCCGTGGTCGGTGCCGCCGCCAAGGGCTTCGACGACCACAACTTCGCGCTGGATCTGATGAACAATGAAGGCGTGCTGGTGGTACCGGGTTCCAGCTTCAACGTGCCCTACCGCCATCATTTCCGCGTGACCCTGCTGCCGGAAGCCTCGGTGATGCGCGATGTGTTTGCCCGCATCGACCGCGTGCTGGCCCGCCGTGCCGAGGACGCGACCAAGGTCGTACCGTTGAAGCCGCGCCGTTCGGTGGCCTGAGCCGTGGCGCTGTCCTACCTGGCGCTGGGCGATTCGTACACCATCGGAGAAGCCGTTGCCGTTGAAGGCCGCTGGCCACACCAGCTGGCCGCCGCCCTGCGTGCGCAGGATGTGGCGCTGGCCGACCCGCAGACCATCGCCACCACCGGCTGGACCACCGACGAGCTGGACGCCGGCATCGATGCGGCCGCGCCGCAGGGCCCGTTCGATTTCGTCAGCCTGCTGATCGGCGTCAACAACCAGTACCGCGGCCGGCCGCTGGACGAGTACCGCGTACAGTTCCACGCCCTGCTGCAGCGGGCGATCGGCTTTGCCGGTGGCCGCCCCGGGCGTGTGCTGGTGCTGTCCTTCCCCGACTGGGGTGCAACCCCGTTCGGTATCGGCAGCGGCCGTGACCTGGCCGCGATCGAGATCGAGACCGACGAATTCAACGCGGCCGCTGAAGTGATCTGCACCCAGCAGGGCGTGGCCTTCGTCGACATCACCGACATCAGCCGTGACCACGGTGGCGACCCGGCGATGATCGCCGACGACGGCCTGCACCCTTCAGCACGGATGTACGCGCTGTGGAGCGCGCGCGCGCTGCCGGTCGCCGCCCACCTGCTCGGCGGAACGGACTGACCCGATGGATGGCACGCCACGGAACGGCCCGCCCCTGCCCTGCACACCCTTGAGCGCCGCGCAGGCCCGCGCGATCGCCGAGGCATTCCGCCCCGCACACGCCTGGGCCAGCCGCCGCGACTACTACTACACCCGCAGCAAGCTGGGCAGCGACCCGCTGTATGACGGCGTGCTGCAGCACCTGCCTGGCGACGGGCAACCCGTGCTGGACCTGGGCTGCGGGCTGGGCCTGTTCGCCCACGTGCTGCGCCAGCGCGGTGGCTCCCAGCCCTACCGGGGCGTGGACGTGGATGCCGGCAAGATCGCCCGCGCCCAGCGTGCCGCCACCGGCCTGCCCGCTGTGCGCTTCGACTGCCTGGACGTGCAGGCGCCGCTGCCGGCGCAGGCCGGGCATGTGCTGCTGCTGGATGTGCTGCAGTACCTGGACGCGGGCCCACAGCAGGCACTGCTGCGTGAGGCCAGTATGCGGGTCGCTCCCGGCGGCCGCCTGCTGCTGCGCACGCCACTGGCCACCGGCGATGGCCGCGACCGCACCACGCGGGTGGCGGACCGGCTGGCCTGGCTGGTCGGCTGGATGGGCACGCGGCCGCGCCACTACCCCGACCCGCAGGTGCTGCAGGCGACACTGGCCGAGGCCGGATTGAAAGTGACGGCCCCGCGCCCCCTGCACGGGCGCACGCCGTTCAACAGCTGGTTGCTGGTGGCCGAACGCCCCGCGTTGTAGCGCCGAGTGCAGCATGTGCCGGCGCTACGCTACAGGATGATCGGCAACCCCTGTAGCGCCGAGCCCATGCTCGGCTGCTCTACACCACCAGGGCCCGGCGTTACGGAACCGGCAGCCGCGCCTTCAGCCCCCGCTCGTCCAGCGCCTGCAGCACGCGTTCGATGATCGCCAGGTTGTGGCCGTGGGCGGCCCCCTCATGCAGCAGCACGATGGCGCCCGGGCGCAGGTCCGGCAGCAGCCGCGACAGCACGCCCTCCGGCGTGCAGCCGACACCGTCGTAGCCACGGGCGCTCCAGCCCACGCGCACCAGTCCCAGCGCCTTCAGCACCGGCGCCACGAACGGATTGGTCATGCCCACCACCGAACGGTACCAGCGCACCGGGCGGCCGCTTACCGCCTGCAGCGCATGCTGGCAGCCCTCGATCTCGGCACGCATCGCTGCCGGGCCCAGCCGCCAGAAGCGCGCCTGCGGATGGCTGTGGCTGTGGTTGCCCAGGTCGTGGCCGCGGCGCAGGATCTCCTGCACCAGCTCCGGCTGTGCCAGCGCACGCTCGCCCACCAGGAAGAAGGTGGCGCGGGCCTGGTAGCGGTCCAGCAGGTCGAGCACCGCACGGGTCTCCGGGCCGGGACCGTCATCGATGGTCAACCAGACGCTGTTTCCGGCCTCTCCCATCCGGCTCAGCACCGGCGCGTAGAAGCGGCTGTTGGGCAGGAATACCGGCACCAGGAACAGTGCGTGGCTGGCCACCATCACGGGCAGCCCCCAGTGCCAGCCGGCCAGGGCCCAGACCAGGATCACGGCCAGCTGCGACGCCACCAGCCAGGGCAGCCAGCGCCAGGGCCGGGTCGGGATGCGATGCAATGTTCCTGCGTTGCTCATCCCCCATGATGCCATGAGGGGTAGAATTGATGATTCGAATTCCCGGAACCCCGACGTCCATGTCCCTCGATCCCGCCCTGCGTTCGCGCATCGAATCCATCCTCAACGCCAACCGCGTCGTGCTGTTCATGAAGGGCCAGCCGTCGATGCCGCAGTGCGGTTTCTCGGCCAAGGCCGTGGGCGCCCTGCAGGACCTCGGCGTCGAGTTCGCCCACGTCAACGTGCTGGCCGACCAGGAAATCCGTGAAGGCATCAAGGCCTATGGCGACTGGCCGACCATTCCGCAGCTGTACATCGACGGCGAACTGGTCGGCGGCAGCGACATCGTGCTGCAGATGGCTGCCAGCGGCGAGCTGAGCAGCGTGCTGGGCCTGGCCGCGCCGGACCGTACCCCGCCGAGCATCACCGTCACCCCGGCGGCCGTGGAAATGCTCAAGGGCGCGCTGGCCGATGCCCCGGGCGCTGCTCTGCAGCTGTCCATCGACGCCGGTTTCCAGCCGAACTTCCAGCTGGCCCCGCACGACGAAGGCGCCATCGCCGCCGAGTCCAACGGCCTGCGCGTGCAGTTCGACCTGGCCAGCGCCCGTCGCGCCAACGGCATCACCATCGACTGGGTGGACGACATCCGCGGCAAGGGCCTGGCCATCGACAACCCGAATGCGCCCAAGCCGGTGCAGGAAATCAGCGTGCGCGATGCCGACGACCTGGTGCGTGCCGGCAACATCACCCTGGTGGACGTGCGCCCGGCCGACGAGCGTGAAATCGCCGCCGTGGGCGTGCCGTTCAAGACCTTCGACGGCAACGGCCGCGCCGCGCTGGAAGCCCTGCCCAAGGACACCGCGCTGGCCTTCATGTGCCACCACGGTGGCCGCAGCGCGCAGGCCGCCGAGCAGTTCCGCGCCCTGGGCTTCACCAAGGTGTTCAACGTCACCGGCGGCATCAACGCCTGGTCGGAAGACGTCGACAACGGCGTGCCGAAGTACTGATTGAAGGCCCGGGGTCAGAGCCCTTTCCTGCGGAAAGGCGATCTGACCCCTAAAAAGGGGACGGAGGGAATTAAGTCGTTTGTGGCAAAAACGACTTAATTCCCTCCGTCCCCTTTTTCTTAGCCGGCGAAACCGCCTTCGGCCAGGTAGTCCAGCTCTTCCGGTGAAGGAATGCGACCCAGTACGGCGTTGCGGTGCGGGAAGCGACCGAAGCGGCGGATGATGTCGCGGTGCAGCTCGGCGTACTGCAGGTATTCCTTGTCGCCCAGCACGTCGAACATCGCCACCGAGCGGTCCTGGTCCAGCGGATCCTCGGAGTGCTCGAACGGCAGGTAGATGAAGGCGCGCAGCTTGGGCACCAGCTGCAGGTCCAGGCCTTCCTCGATGGCGCGCATGGCGTAGTGCCGGGCCAGGCCATCGGTGGCGTAGGAATGGGCGCTACCGCGGAAGCAGTTGCGCGGGAACTGGTCCAGCAGCAGCATCAGCGCCAGTGCGCCCTCGGCACTGCCCAGCCAGTGTTCGCGCGCGCGCGAGGCGGCTGCGAAATGCTCATCCAGGAACAACTGGCGGAACTGCGCGTCGAACGCATCATCGCGGGCGAACCACTTCGCAGGGCCCGCCTCTTTCCAGAATTCCACCACGTGCGCGGCAACGTCCATCACCTACTCCCCAGGGCCGGCGCGCCGCGCCAGGCCATCATCATCATTCGTCGAAGCGCAGGTGGCGGACCGACTTGCCGTTGCGCCGGATAAGCTTAAGCGCCTCGATACCGATCTGGATATGGTTTTCCACGAACTGGGAGCTGACCTTGGCATCGGAGGCCTCGGTCTTGACCCCATCGGGGATCATCGGCTGGTCCGACACCAACAGCAGTGCGCCGCTGGGAATGTGGTTGGCGAAGCCAGCGGCGAACACGGTGGCGGTTTCCATGTCGATGGCCATGCAGCGCATCGCCCGCAGCCGCTCCTTGAACGCCTCGTCGTGCTCCCAGACCCGGCGGTTGGTGGTGTAGACGGTACCGGTCCAGTAGTCGTGGCCGAGATCACGGATCATGGTCGAGACCGCACGCTGCAGCGCGAACGCCGGCAAGGCCGGCACTTCCGGCGGCAGGTAGTCGCCCGAAGTGCCCTCGCCGCGGATCGCTGCGATCGGCAGCACCAGGTCACCCAGCTGGTTCTTGCGCTTCAGGCCACCGCACTTGCCCAGGAACAGCACCGCCTTGGGCATCACCGCCGACAGCAGGTCCATGATGATCGCGGCATTGGGGCTGCCCATGCCGAAGTTGATCATGGTGATGCCATCGATGGTGGCGCTGGCCATCGGCCGGTCCAGGCCGATGACCGGGGCGCCGGTCAGCGCGGAGAAGGTGTGCAGGTAGCCGCCGAAATTGGTCAGCAGGATATGCTGGCCGAACTGGTCCAGCGGAACGCCGGTATAACGCGGCAGCCAGTTGTCGACGATTTCCTGTTTGCTCTTCATGCCCGGTCCGGTTCTGCAGGGGCGCCATTGTAGGCAACGCTGCGCCTGCCCTGCCACACAAAGAGAAGGGGCGGCCCAACGGCCGCCCCTCCTGGTTTCCCTGCGGGAGCCGGTGGCTTAGAAACGCACCGACCAGCGCAGGTTGGCACCGTGGTCACGGCTTTCGTCGCCGAACTGGCCGCTGTAGCCCAGTTCCAGCTGCTGCTTGGCGGTCAGCCAGGCCGAGAGGCCCAGTTCGGCCACCACCGCGCTGTCGGCGATGGGTGCACCGTTGACCACGAAGCTGTCGCCGCCGGTGGCAAAGCCCAGGCGGGCCGACGGGTTGCGGTCGCCGCTGGCGTGGCGGTACGCCACCGCGCCGCGCACGTGCAACCAGCTGTCCTGCTGGAACGAGGCCTTCAGGCCCTTGTCGAAGCGCACGCCGGCCGTGGCCAGGGTGGTGCGCACGTCGTCCACCGAACCCTGCAGGGCCGCAGCACCGCCACGCTCGTTCACGTGCTTGGTGTCCACTTCCACGCGGGCCACCTGCACGTACGGCTCCAGGCCGGCCTCGCGGCCACCGAAGCGGTAGGCCGCTTCGATGAAGGCCTGGCGGGTACGCGCGTCGTAGCGGGCGCTCAGGGTGTCGCTGTAACCGGCGAACGCCAGCTCACGGGTGCTGTCCACATCGTGTTCGCTCCATGCCAGGCCGCCACGCAGGCCGAAACCGCCCCAGTTGTGGCTGGCGTAGGCGCCGAAGTGGGTGTTGTCCACCTTCGACCTCGCACGGCGGCCTTCGCCCTGCTTCACGTCGGTGCGGCCGGTACCGGCCAGCACGCCCACCTGCCAGCCGCCGAACTCGCGGTCGGCACCGACCAGCAGGCCGTTGCTGTTGGCTTCGGTGCGGGCGGTGTTGGTGTTGCCGTCCAGCGTGGTGCTGCCGGCCAGGGCCTGCACCCACACACCGGTGGCGTCGCCGCCTTCGGCACCCGGTGCAGCGGCACCGGCACGGCGGGCCAGCGCGGCATCACGCACGTAGCGGCTGCCTTCCAGCAGGGCCGCGCTGGTGGCGGCATGCAGCTCGCCGCTGAGGCTGTCCAGTGCGCTGCCCACCTGTTCCGGGAACAGCATGGTCAGCGGACGCGGCAGGCCCTGGTTGACCGCCAGACCGTCGACCACGGTGGCCACGGCCAACTGGTTGGCGGTGGTGGCCGCGGTAGCCAGCGCGTTGCCGCGGGTCACTTCAATGCGCGCGCCGGCGGCGGAGTAGGCCAGGCCGAACTGCAGGAAGGGCGAGAAGGCGCTGAAATCGGTGCTGGCGAACCGACCGTTCACGCCGCCGTCGGCCTGGATGAAGTTGAACTGCTCGCCCAGGTAGTAGGTGCCCGGTTCCGGCAGCGCCACCAGGGTGCCGCCCAGGGTGGCGGTGCCGGTCACGTGCAGCTGGTCGCTGCGGCTGCCCGGGGCCACCTCGGCCTGGTACACGCCAGTGGCGGTCTGCACATAGTCACCGTTGATGGTGAGCGTGCCGATGGAGTTGCCCGGAGCGATGATGCCGGCCACGGTGGTGTTTCCCAGCTGGCCCACGCCCTTCAGCGTGCCCTTTTCACCCACGAAGGTGCTGCCGCCGGTCTGCACGCCGTTGAAGGACACCACGCCGCCGGTGACGGTCAGGTCCGAGCCGTCCAGCACACCGGTGGCGGTGATGCGGCTGCTGCCGCCCAGGCTGTTCAGCGCTGTGTTCTGCAGGGTGCCGTTCAGCAGGAAGGTTCCGCCGGTCACGTCCACGGCGCTGGTCAGCGTGTTCACGCCGTCCAGTTCCAGCACGCCTTCGCGCACCACCGCGCCGTTGAAGCTGTTGTCGCCGCTCAGGCGCAGCCAGCCGATGCCGCTCTTGGTCAGTTTGCCCGGGCCGCCGATGTCATTGGTCCAGTCGTCCCATGCATCACCTTCCCACACCTTCAGGCCGCCGGCCTTCTGGTTCATCACCACTTCGGTGTCCACGCGCAGCGAGCCGTAGCCTTCGACGGCCGCAGCCAGGTTCATCAGGCCCCAGCCGTAGACATCGTCCACGCCTGCAGCACCCAGGTCGGTGGCGGTGGTCAGCAGCACGTCGCGCACCTGCGCGCTGTCCAGGTACGGGAAGCGCTCGAACAGCAGGCCCAGCGCGCCGGTGACGTGCGGGGCGGCCATGGACGTGCCGCTCAGTTCCTCGTAATCGGACGACGGGGTCTGGCTGATGATGTCCACCACCAGGTTGCCATTGTCATCGTAGAAATCACCTTCGATCACCGAATCGGGACCGTACACGGTCGAGTTGATGTTCGAGCCGGGCGCGGCGAGGCACCAGTTCGCCGCCAGGCCACAGCGCATCGAGCGGTTGCTCAGCTCCAGGTCCTGATTGACGTTGACCACGGCCAGCCAGTACGGCTCGACGTCGGCGACGGCGCGCGGCAGCGAGGCATACATGCCGGCAATCGGCGCTTCTTCCGGCGAAGTGTTGGGCGAATCGGTGTTGCCAGCGGCCCATACCTGGATCAGGCCGCTGCTGCGCGAACCTTCGGCCATCGCAGCCAGACTGGCGGCGAACACCGGGTGCGACTGGTACATGTCCAGGTCTTCCGCTGTGGTCGGCTCGTTGGCCAGGCCCCAGCTGTGGTTGATGGCGCGCACACCCTGCTCGTTCATCTGCGCATACAGCTGCGGGTAGATCGAATCGTCGGCCTGGATGGCGGCGATGGTCTGTTCGTCCAGATACAGGGAACCGCCGATATTCACCACCGACAGGTAGGTGGCGCTGTTGGAGAACAGGCGGGCCACGCTCAGGTCGGCGCCGAAGGCAACACCGTGGGTGCCGTGGCCATCACGGTTGGCGGCGATGGTGCCCGACACGTGGGTACCGTGCACGTTGTAGCTCAGGCCTTCGTAGAAGCCATTGCGCTCCAGCAGATCGGCATAGTCCGGGTCGAGCAGCTGGTAGGACACGGCCACCTGGCCACCGTCGCTGGCGAAGCAGGCGTCCGGGCCACTCAGCACTTCGCGCGCGCACAGGCTGCCATCGGCCAGCACGTCGGCCAGATGGATGCTGCGGTGGTCCTTGCCGGCGAACTCGTCGTGGTCCAGGCCGGTGCCGCTGTCGAACACGCCCAGGCGGATGCCGGTGCCGGTCAGGCCGCGTGCGTAGGCCACATCGGCGTTGATCGCCTGCAGGCCCCAGTCGCTGTTGAATTCGGTGGTGCGCCAGCTGGCGGCATCACCCGGCTTGCCCATGATGGGTTCCGGATCGACTTCCACATCGGCGGCGGCGACGGCCAGCGACGGCGAAGCGGTGAGGACCGGTGCGGCAAACGCGGCCTGCAGGCTGCGCTGGAACTGGTAACGCGACAAGGCGTCTGCGTTGCTGTCCTGGGCCAGCGCCGGCAGAGCGGCGGCCATCAGCAGCGAGCCAACAATGGCCGAGGCCAGGGGTGAGGGGAGGATCGAGCGGCGGGAAGCGGTGGAGCGATACGACGGGAAGACAATCATCTGCAGTTACGTCCTTGATTCCTTGAAATATTTCAGGTGCAGCTCCGTCATGGAGCAATGCAAAGCACACCTCACGGCGGGTCAGCGCTCGCTGTCCCACCCGTTGGTAGCGGCAGGTGTCACAAAAAATTAATGCTTCGTTCAGAATTTTTGTATAGGAAAATCCCCACCCCTGCCCCTGCCCAAGGTCACTTGGCAAGTGGTATCGACGACGGATAGCGTCGGCGGATTCACGCGTGGGTTGGGGATCTCTGCATGGCATCGATGGTGTTGCGCGCCGCTCTTGGGATGGCGCTGGTTTCGTTGAGCACGGCACCGGCGGTGGGCGCCTCGCGCTTCGTCGCCGATCCCTACCCCAGCACCTACCAGGCGCATCCCGATGCGCCGGTGCTGATCCAGAACGCCACCGTGCTGACCGGCACCGGCCAGCGCCTGGACAACGCCGACGTGCTGCTGCGCGAGGGCCGCATCGTCGCCGTGGGCCGCCAGCTGCAGGCCGATGCCGGGGTCACCCGCATCGATGCGCGGGGCAAGTGGGTCACCCCGGGCCTGATCGACGTGCACTCGCACCTGGGCGTGTACCCCAGCCCGGGCGTCGGCGCGCACAGCGACGGCAACGAGATGACCGCACCGGTCACCGCCAATGTCTGGGCCGAGCACTCGGTGTGGCCGCAGGACCCGGGCTTCGCTACAGCCCTGGCCGGAGGCGTGACCAGCATGCAGGTGCTGCCTGGCTCGGCCAACCTGGTCGGTGGCCGTGGCGTGACCCTGAAGAACGTGCCGGCCATCACCTACCAGGCCATGAAATTCCCGGGTGCTCCGTGGGGGCTGAAAATGGCCTGCGGCGAGAACCCGAAACGGGTTTACGGCGAAGGCAAGAACGTCGCCCCAGCCACGCGGATGGGCAACGTTGCCGGCTACCGCGCCGCCTTCATCGATGCTGCCGACTACATCGCCAAGAACAAACCCAAGCCGGCCAAGCGCAAGGGCTGGTTCGGCAGCGACAAGGGCGACAGCGCCGGTGATGCCGGCGGCAAGCGCGATCTCAAGCTGGACACGCTGGCCGGCGCGATCGAAGGCGACATCCGCGTGCACATCCACTGCTACCGCGCCGACGAGATGGCCACCATGCTCGACCTGGCCAAGGAATTCGGCTTCAAGGTGGCGGCCTTCCACCACGGCGTGGAGGCCTACAAGCTGGCCGACCGGCTGGCCGCCGACGGCGTCTGCGGTGCGCTGTGGGCCGACTGGTGGGGCTTCAAGATGGAAGCCTTCGATGGCATTCCGGAGAACATCGCACTGGTCGACCGGCCGAAGAACAGCTGCGCCATCGTCCATTCCGATTCGCCCGAAGGCATCCAGCGCCTGAACCAGGAAGCGGCCAAGGTGATCGCCGCCGCGCGCCGCGCGCACATGCCGGAGATCACGCCCGAACATGCCATCACCTGGATGACGGCCAATGCCGCCAGAGCGCTGGGCATTGAAGGCCAGACCGGCACCCTGGAGGCCGGCAAGATGGCCGACGTAGTGGTGTGGAACGGCAACCCCTTCGGTTCCTACGCGCTGGCCGAACAGGTCTTCATCGACGGCCGCCGCCTGTACGACCGCAGTGCGCCGGCAGCGACGCCGCGTTCCGATTTCCAGCTCGGCCAGGAGGTGCACTGATGGGCGCGTTGAACAAGCGTCGCCGGGCTTGGCTCGGCGCTACGGTCATGGTGCTGGTCTACCTCTCCGCAGCTGCGCAGGCGCAGGACCTGCTGGTCCGCAACGCCACCGTACATACGGCCAGCGCGCGCGGCAGCCTGCAGCACGCCGATGTACTGGTGCAGGGCGGCATCATCCGCGCAGTCGGCAACGGGCTGTCCGCACCGGCCGGGGCCAACGTCGTCGAGGCCGATGGCCGCCCGCTGACACCCGCGCTGTTCGGGGGCATCACCGAGATCGGCATCGAAGAAGTCTCCGGTGAAGCGAGCACGGTCGACAGCACGCTGAAGATCGGCGAACAACCGTTGCGCCCCGAATTCGATGTCACCCTGGCCTACAACCCGGCCTCGGTGCTGATCCCGGTGGCGCGCCTGGACGGCATCGGCTTCACCGCCCTGGGGGCCGCCACCGGTGGCGGCTTCGTCGCTGGCCAGGGCGGTGTGATGCGGCTGGACGGCAGCGCCGATCCCCTCGGGCCGCGCGCGCTGTTCCTGCGCCTGGGGTCGGCCGCAGTGGAACTGACCGGGCATTCGCGTGCGGCGCAATGGATGCTGCTGCAGCAGATGGTGGCCGAGGCGCGTGGCCAGGTCGCCGCGGACTCACCGCATGCGCTGCTGACCCCGGCCGGGCGCCGCACGCTGGGCCGCTACCTGGCCGGCCAGGGCCGCATCGTGGTGGAGGTGGACCGTGCGGCGGACATCCGCCAGCTGCTGCGCTGGGCCGCCCGCGAGAAGGTGAAGATCGCCATTGCCGGTGGCAGCGAAGCCTGGCAGCTGGCACCGGAGCTGGCCGCCGCGCAGGTGCCGGTGTTCGTCGACGTGCTGTCCAACCTGCCGGCCAGCTTCGACCAGATAGGTGCAACCCTGGAAAATGCGGCACGCCTGCAACGGGCCGGCGTGGCGGTCTCGTTCGTGCAGCGTGGCGACGCCTCGCACAACGCCCGCAAGATGCGCCAGCTGGCCGGCAATGCCGTGGCCAATGGACTGCCCTGGGCCGACGGCCTGGCCGGCCTGACCCGGGTGCCGGCGCAGGCGTTCGGTGTGGCCGACCAGATCGGCAGCATCGAGCCGGGCAAGCGTGCCGACCTGGTGCTGTGGGAGGGCGACCCGCTGGACGTGGCGCACTATGCCGAACAGGTCTGGCTGGGCGGGCGGGCGATGCCGATGCGCTCGCGCCAGACCGAGCTGCGCGATCGCTACCTGCTGCGCAACGCGCAGCCCTGACCGCATTGAAGGACACCACCATGGCCACCCTGCGCTGGTATTTCGACTTCGTTTCGCCGTACTCCTACCTGCATTGGCAGAAGCTGAAGCAGCTGCCCGAGTTCCCGCGGATCCAGCCGGTGCCGATCGCCTTTGGTGCCGTGCTGCATCACCTGGGCAACCTCGGGCCGGCCGAGATTCCGGCCAAGCGCCGCTTCATCTACCGCCAGCTGCTGTGGACCGCGCAGGCCGAAGGCACACCGCTGCGGTTCCCGCCGGGCCACCCGTTCAATCCGCTGTCTGCCCTGCGCCTGTGCCTGGCCGCGGGTGGCAGCGCACAGGCGGTGGACGTGCTGTTCGACTGGATCTGGCGCGACGGCAATGCCGCCGACAGCGCCGAGGCCCTGCGCGAACCAGCCGCGCGGCTGGGGATCGAGGATGTCGCCAGCGCCATCGCGACTCCCGCGGTCAAGGAGCAGCTGCGGAGGAACACCGAGGCCGCCATTGCAACCGGCGTGTTCGGCGTGCCGACCCTGGCCATCGATGGCGAACTGTTCTGGGGCAACGACGCCCACCCACTGATGGCGGCGGTGCTGGCCGACCCGGATCTGCTGCGGCAGCCCGAATGGCAGCGCCTGGCCGAGCTTCCGGTGGCCGTGCAGCGCAGTCGCTGAACAGGGCGTGCCGCGTTTCCCTCGCGCGCCACGCCAGAATTTGAGATAGATTTCACATTTCCGAACCTACAACCGCCCTGGAGGGGGAGCCGCGGATGCGCATCGGAATCGTCGTCGACTCGGCCTGCGACCTGCCGCAGGACTTCATTGCCGAGCACAACATCGTGCTGCTGCCGATCACCGTACGGATCGGCGAAGCCGTGCTGGCCGATCATCGCGATGAGCAGGCCACCCTGAGCTTCCTGCACGCGCATGTGGCCGAACATGGCGCTGAAGCGGAAACCATCCCCTTCAGCGTCAACCAGATCCGCGACCTGTTCCTGCAGCAGCTGGTGATCGATTACGACCACGTGTTCTGCATGACCATCACCAAGACCCGCAGCCCGATCCACGACAACGCGCTGCAGGCCAGCTTCGCCATCCTCAACGATTACAAGCCGGTGCGGCAGGCAGCGGGCTACAACTCGCCGTTCGCGCTGCGCGTACTTGATACCCAGAACCTGTTCGCCGCGCAGGCCGTGACCGCGGTGGAGGCTGTCCGCCTGCGTGACAGTGGCGCCAGCGTGCAGCAGATCCGCGAACGGCTGGAAGAACTGGCGGGCAACGTGCACGGCTACATGATCACCCGCGACCTGTACTACATGCGCGCACGCGCGCGGCACAAGGGCGACCGCAGTGTCGGCCTGCTCAGCGCGGCACTGGGCAGTGCACTGGACATCAAGCCGGTGCTGCACGGCTACCGTGGCGAGACCGGGCCGGTGGCCAAGATCAAGGGCTTCGACAGCGCCGTGCAGAAGCTGTTCGCGGTGGTCGGCCAGCGCGTGCGTGCCGGGCTGATGACGCCGACGGTGTGCGTCAGCTACGGCGGCGAACTGGACGAGCTGCGCAGCCTGCCCGGCTATGCACAGATGAAAGAGGTCTGCGCCGGCCATGGCGTGACCGTGTACGAATCGGTGATGAGCCTGACCGGCATGGTCAACGTCGGCAAGGGCGCGGTCACCGTGGGATTTGCCGATGGGCCGCATCGGTTCGAATGAGCGCTGGCCACGGCCGGAATCTGCACATCGATTCCACCCCGACTGTGCCAGCCTTGCCGCACTTCAAGGAGAACTCCATGCCTGCGCAGTACCACATCAGCCTGCCCGATCCGTCCAAGGCCCGCGGCAACGACCCTGACCTGTCCTTCCATTCCCAGGGCGCCGCCGGTTTCGCCGAAGAGCTGCAGGATGCCCTGCGCAGCGGCACGCTGTTCGAACGCTGGAAGGCCAAGCAGCCCGACCCGGATGCGGTGGAACCGCAGTGGGGCGTGACCGACCCGGAGGCCACCGTGACCGGCGAGCAGAAGGACCTGCGCATCAACCTGGTCGCCACCACCCGCATCGACAGTGACGTGTTCAAGCAGCGCCTGCGCCTGCTGGCCGGCAGCCACTGGGAACTGCGCGACGTGCGTTGAGGCACCCGCCCGCCGGGCATGGCCCGGCGCTACCGTCCCCGTGTCGTGATCGACCCGGTGCCGATGACCATGCTCTGGTAGACGCCAACCTTGGTTGGCGCTTGCACAAACGGCTGCCAACCAAGGTTGGCCACTACTGACGCGCCGCCGGACATGGCCCGGCGCTTCCGAGGGCTGCTCCGGTAGATGCCAACCCTGGCCGGCCACCACCCTGAGAATCCAGCGTGCCTGCGCCCAATCGCTCATCAGCGCCTGCGCAAATCTGATCCAGTCGCGGCCCGCTTCACAAGCTACTGTGCGGGTAACCTGCTGCATCGCCCAGCCAGGGATGTTCTCCAGCGAGATTTGCCTTTACCTGGACGAAGCGTACTTCCAGGGCCACGTCGCCTCGACAGCGGATGGCCAGGTCACCGCCATCACCTCGCGCAGTCTTTCCGCCGAATGGCAGCTCGTCCTACCCCAAGGCGTTGAGGAGCGAGGTGTGCAGGTCAGCATTCCTCCCACCGACCACGACGACGGTCTGGAACAGGAATACTGGTTTTACGGCGAGGTAGCGGACCGGCGTTGATGCGTCCACCGGGTCCACAGCACGTGGCCCGGCGCACGACGGGCTCTGGTAGACGCCACCCTTGGTTGGCGCTCCAAAAAAACTGCCAACCAAGGTTGGCAACTACCGACGAACCGCCGGGCATGGCCCGGCGTTTCCCTATCGCTACCAGCCACCACCCAGCGCGCGGTACAGCTCCACCCGCGCGATCGCGGCGGCGGCCTGGCTGTTGGCCAGCGCGGCCTGGTTGTCCAGCGCGATGCGCTGGGTGGTCAGCACGTCCAGCATGTCGACCACGCCGGCCTGGTACTGCCGGCGCGCCGCCCCCAGTGCCGTCTCGCTCTCATCCACCGCCACGTGCAGCTGCACCGTGCGCTGCTGCTCGGCACTGTAGCCATCCATGGCGTCGTCCACCTCATGCCAGGCCTGCAACACGGTACGGCGGAACTGCAGGGCCGACTGTTGCTGCTGCAGCCTGCTCAGCGCGAGGTTCGCCTTCAGCCGCCCGCCCTGGAAGATCGGCAGGCTGATCGACGGCCCGATGCTGAAACGGTGCGCGTTCCAGCCATCCAGGTCATCCAGCTGCTTGGCCTGGAAGCCTGCGTCACCATTCAAGGTGATGCGCGGCAGGAAACTGGCCTCGGCCACGCCGATGCCGGCCGTTGCCGCATGCAGTGCCGCCTCGGCACGACGGATGTCCGGGCGACGCTCGGCCAGTTCACTCGGCAGACCCACCGCCACCGCTGGCAACGCCGGCCAGTCACGGCGTACATCCTGCAGCTGCGCGTCCAGTGCCTGCGGCGGCTGTGCCAGCAGGAACGCCAGCGCATTGCGCAGCTGCGATTCGCGATGCCGCAGCGGCGCAATGCGCGCCTGCAGCGAAGCCACCTGCGCGGCCGCGCTGGACACCTGCAGCGTGCTGGCCACGCCCTGCTTCTGGCGCGCCTCGGTCAGCCGTTTGATGTCATGCGCGATGCTGAGGTTGTCCTCGGTGATCGCCAGCAGCTGCCGCGTCGCACGCAGCTGCAGGTAATCACGCGCGGTTTCCGCCAGCAGCGCGATGCGCACGGCGTGTGCATCCTCTTCGGCCATCTGCACGCGTGCGTCGGCCGCTTCCACCTGGCGCCGCACGCGGCCCCACAGGTCCAGTTCCCAGCCCAGGCCGATACCGGCCTGGAACAGCCCGTAGTCATCACGGCCGCCGTTGCCGGACGGATCATTCAGGCCCACCTCGCTGTTGCGTGCACGCACGCCACTGGCGCTCGCGCTGACGCTGGGCAGGCGATCGGCGGCGGTGATGCCGCGCG
The DNA here is from genome assembly GCF_049384825.1 of Stenotrophomonas sp. CASM106. Lineage (NCBI taxonomy): Bacteria > Pseudomonadati > Pseudomonadota > Gammaproteobacteria > Lysobacterales > Lysobacteraceae > Stenotrophomonas > Stenotrophomonas sp. CASM106. The sequence goes on along the minus strand of NZ_JBMRFS010000008.1, from coordinate 13,586 downwards.
TGGTGCGGCTCTGCTGCACGCGGTTGGCGGCCAGCTGCAGGTCCAGGTTGGCCGCCAGCACCTGGTGGGCCAGCTGCCCCAGCAGCGGATCGTCGAAGCCGGCCCACCAGGCGGCGTCCTGATCGATGGCGTTGCCGGCGACAGCCCCACCCCGCCAGTGGCCGGGCAGTTCCGCCTGCGGGCGTACGAAGTCCGGACCCATCGCGCAGGCAGCCAGGGCCGTGCACAGGGTGGCCGCAACGAAGGTGCGGAACACGGTGATGGCGCTCATGCGCCCTCCCCGCGCTTGTGGCCCGGTCCGTGCTGCACGCTCTGCGCACGCGCGCGGCTGCCCAGGTCAACGCTGGCTTCCACCGACATGCCGGCACGCAGCTGGTCCAGCAGCGGCTGGCCCGGCTCCAGCACGATCTTCACCGGAATGCGCTGCACCACCTTGGTGAAGTTGCCGGTGGCGTTCTCTGGTGCGACTGCAGCAAAGGTGACGCCGGTGGCTGGTGCAATGCTGTCGATGTGCCCGCGCAGCGGCGTGCCCGGGAATACGTCCACCTTCAGTTCGACCTGCTGCCCGGCGTGCATGCGGGTCATCTGCGTTTCCTGGAAGTTGGCGACCACGAAGGCGCGCTTCAGCGGGACCACCGCAGCCACCGGCGTACCCGGGGTCAGGTAGGCACCGACGCGCACTGCGCGGCGACCGACCATGCCATCGATCGGCGCGCGCAGCACGGTGTGCGACAGATCCAGTTCGGCGCGTGCCTGTGCCGCTTCTGCACGCTGCACCGCCGCCTGTGCAGCCTGCACGCCCGCGCTGAGGATGTCGGTGCGCTGGCGTGCGGTCGACAGTGCGGCCTGGCCCTGCTGCAGATGCGCACTGGCCACGGCCTGCTTCGACTGCGCCTGCTGCGCGTTCTGCACGGTACCGGCGCCATCACGGGCCAGTTCGCGGTAACGCTGCTGGTCGGCACTGGCCAGGGTCAGTTCGGAACGGCTGACATCGACGCTGGCCCTGGCCTGCGCGATCAGCGAGTCCTGCTGGGCCAGTGCGGCCTGCGCATTGGCCAGCTGTGCACGGGCATTGGCAAGGTCGGCACGCGCAGCCTGCAATGCCACCTGGTAGTCGCGGTCGTCGATGCGGGCAAGCACGTCGCCGGCCTTCACCGACTGGTTGTCCTCTACCTCCACGGCACTGACGAAGCCGGCAATCTTCGGCGCTACCAGGGTGTAGTCGGCCACCACGTACGCATTGTTGGTGGTCTGGTGACCGCCATCGCGCAGCAGCAGCCACGCGCCGATGGCCAGGGCCAGCACGCCCAGGCCCAGGCCGGTGTTGAGAGGGGTTCGATTGATCGTCATGAGGGGTTCCTGCGAAAGGTTCAGGCCACGGCGCGTGGCGGATGGATGCGGGTGGGCATCCAGGCAATGAGGGGAATGAAGGCCAGCGCCACCAGTGCGACCACCCAGTACAGGTCGGCAGAAGTCAGCGCCTGTACCTGTGCATGCAGGCGCGCGCCCAGCTGCGGGCCATCGGCCAGCCACGGTTGCTCGCCAAGGCGGTCGACCAGCACGGTGGAATGGAAATGACGGCGGCCTTGGGCGATGGCATCCAGTACGCCACCGGCGAGCACCGCAGCGAAGCCCTTGACCGTGTTGAACCAGGCCGAGGCAAACGGGCCATCCTGTGGCGCCAGGCCGCCGGTGGCCAGCATCAGCAGCGGCAGCACCGCCATCGGCTGGGCAAACACCTGCAGCAGCTGCACCCACAGGAAGTTGTCGCGGATCCAGGCCACGTCCAGGTGCGAGCCCAGCCAGCAGGCCAGTGCCAGCATCGCCAGGCCGGTGGCCTGCACCCAGCGGCAGTCCACCGCGCGGATGTTCAACAGGGCCGCCACCAGCGGCAGCGCGATCACCTGTGGCAGTGCCACCCACAGCAGCATCGGTGCGGTCTGCAGCGGCCGGTAGCCCTGCACGCTGGCCAGGAAGCCGGACGGGATCGAGATCACCGCCAGCAGCACGAACAGCACGCCCCCCAGCGTGACCAGCGAGTAGCTGAGATTGCGATTGGCCAACAACTGCAGCTTGAAGAACGGCAGCGGGTGGAACCATTCGTTGATCATGAACAGCACCATCAGGCCGGCACCGCCACCGATCATCAGCGTGATCATCGGCGAATCTAACCAGTTCAGCCGCGGGCCCTGCACCAGGCCCAGCACCAGCAGCACCAGCGCCGGCAGGCCGAGCAGCAGCCCAACGCCATCGAACTGGGCGAAGCGTTCCAGCCGCAGCGGGTCCTGTGGCAGGCCCCAGCCGACCATCGCCATGGCGGCCAGGCAGTACGGCACGATCTGCCAGAACGCCCAGTGCCAGCCCACCTGCTCGACCCAGAACGCGGCCAGCGGCGTGCCCATGCTCGGGCCGAACGTCGCCGTCAACGCGTAGCCGGCCAGGCCGTACAGCTTGATGCCAGGCGGCAGGAAGCGCAGCGCCACGCTCATCAGCAACGGCGGCAGTGCACCGCCGCACAGGCCCTGCAATGCACGCAGCAGCAGGAACACCTGCAGGTTCGGGGCGAGCGGGCACAGCACGCCCAGCACCATGAAGCCACCGATCATCGCCAATGCGAAGCGGCGCAGCGAGAAGGTGGCGGCACACCACGGCGCGAAGGCCATCGCGCTGACCGACATCGCGCTGTAGAGGGCGACGATCCAGCTGCCGTCGTCGACGCTGAAACCCATCGCGCCACGGATGTCGGCCAGCGCGACCTTGGTGATGTTCTCGTTGAAGCCGGACACCAGCACCGCCAGCAGCACGCCACACAGGCCGACCAGAATGCGGCGATCGAGCCCGGGGGCGGCGGCAGGACGGGGCGCTGCGGCGGCCGGGACAGCGGCGGCCGGCGCACTCATCGCCAGGCACCGATCCGTGCAGTGCACGGCATGTTGAGGGTCATTGGAATGCGCTCAGTGAAACTCCGGGGAGCGCAGTCTAGGGAGCCGGTACCCAGTGAAAAATGGCGTCGCCGGCATCCCAGGCGTGCGTCCAGCGCACGCCTGCGGGTCTCAGCGGTGGGCGTCCTCGACGCGCTCGCACATGGTCTTGATCGAACGGCGAAGCCACTGGTGCGCGGCATCGTTGTCCAGCCGCGGATGCCAGGCCTGCACGATGGCCGCGGTACGCACCGGGATCGGCAGCGGGAACAGGCGCAGCGGCAGGCGCATGCTGACGATCCGCTCCAGCATCACGCTTGGCATCTGCGGCAGGATCAGGTCTGATTCGGCCGCCGCGAAGATCGCACCGTGGAAGGTCGGGCTGATCAGCGCCACGCGGCGCTGCAGGCCGAGCGTGGCCAGGTCATCATCGATCGGCCCACGCGGCAGGCCACGGCGCGACACCGCGATGTGGTCGCACGCGGCAAAGCGCTCTGCACTGATCTCCTCGTCGAACAGTGGATGGTCCTCGCGCGCGGCGCCCATGAACGAGGTACTGAACAGGTTCTGCACCTTGGTATCGGGCGCATGCTTGCCGGCGGTGCTGATGTACAGGTCGATCCGGCCCTGCGCCATCGCATCATCGTCGGTATCGCCCTCGGGTACGAAGCGCAGCACCGCGCGCGGTGCCTGCTGGCGGAAGATCTCGCGCAGGCGACCGCCAAATCCACCGATGAAGACATCATTGGCGCGCACGCTGAAGGTTCGCTCGAGCACGCGCATGTCCACTTCACGACCGGCGTTGAAGACGCGGTGGGCCTGCTCGATCACATCGCGGACCTGCTCGCGCAGCTGCAGCGCGCGGGGCGTGGGCGCCAGACCGCGGCCGGCACGCACCAGCACCGGGTCACCCAGCGCAGTGCGGATCCGGCCCAGGGTGCGGCTCATCGCCGGCGCGCTCAGGTTCATGCGGCGCGCGGCGGCGGCCACGCTGCATTCGTCAATCAGCACGTCCAGTGCCAGCAACAGGTTCAGGTCCGGCAGGGGCATGACAGTCTCCAGTAAATCAGATGACTCTACGGCACTTGCAACCACCGTGGGTTGCGTTCGACGCATTCATTGACTGCCGCGCACGGCATGGGTGCGCGCGGTGACATCGGCGACCATCCCCGTCCTGCCAAGGAGACATCCATGTTCACTACCCTGCTGGTCGCCCTGGATGGTGGCCCCCAGCACGCACGCGTGCTGGACCTGGCCGCCGCCATCGCCGGCCCCCACAGCCGCCTGCACCTGCTGTGCGTGCTCGACCCCGAATTCGCGCTGGCGGCCGATGCCAGCGAAGCCGATCGCACCGAGTATCCGGAAGCCGCCCGCCAGCGCTCCCGCGCCGAGGCAGTATTGGCCGAAGCCCTGGCCGAACTGCGCGAGCGCGGCGTCGATGCCATCGCGCAGATCCCCTCCGGCGATCCCGGCGAAGTGATCAGCGAGCAGGCCCGGCGCCTGAAGTGCGACCTGATCGTCATCGGCCATCGCCACCTGTCCCGGCTGGAACGCCTGTTCGAACCCTCGATCGGGCAATGGACCATCGACCACGCGCCCTGTCCGGTGCTGGTGGAATCCCGCGACCCACAGCCCTAGCCACCATGGCCTCCCGTTCCCCCTTGTTTCCCACCCGGGTCAACTACCGCGCCTTCGGTCGACAGTTCGGCCGGGGCGAGCAGGCGCTGCTGGCAGCGATACGCCAGCTGCGTGACCCCGATCTCGTAGCCGATGGACTCGCACAGCTGAGCGGCCTCGGCCTTGATCCTGAAGGCTGCGACGCGTTCATCAACCTGCTGCCGCTGCTGGCCGCGCCGGCGGCACCGATCGACCTGTTGCCCGCCGGCTCCCCCTTCATTGCCGCCAGCGAACTGGACCTGCTGGTCTGCCTGCTGCGCATCGCACAATGGCGGCATGCGCGGCCCCGCGAAGACGACACGCTGGCACCGTTGCGCCGGCAACTGGCACGCTGTGCGATGGCCGTGCAGGCGGCAAACCTGCCGTTGCGGCAGCGCTCATTGTCACCGGTCGGGCTGAGGCTGCTCGATCCGACCGGCTGGTTGCGGCAGCGATAAGCCGTCGCGCCCCCCGTGTGATCGCATGCAGAGAGCTGCTCAGCAGTCCATCGTTCCGTGCGTGCTGCCCTCGTCATCCAGCACGTGCGCATGCAGGATCACCTGGTTGCGGCCAGCCCGCTTGGCGGCATACAGGCCGGCATCGGCGTCTGCCAGCAACTGATCGGCACTGGCCAGAGCCGGCGGATGCAGGTAACCCACGCCGATGCTGATACTGACCGATCCTTCCGGCAACGGCAGCGCTTCCACCGCCTGGCGCAGGCGCTCGGCCAGCGCCAGAACGCCCGACAGCGCGCTTCCGGGCACGATCACCGCAAATTCCTCGCCGCCATAACGTGCGACGCTGTCACCGGCGCGACCGGCGCTCGCCTTCAGTACCGCTGCCACGGCCTGCAGGCAGCGGTCGCCGGCGGGATGGCCGTGGCGGTCGTTGAAGGCCTTGAAATGATCGATATCCAACAGCAGCAGGCCCAGCTCGGTGCCACTGCGCCGTGCGCGATTCCACTCGGCCAGCAGCAGCGCGTCGAACTCGCGCCGGTTGGCCACGCCTGTCAGGCCATCCTGGCGCGCCAACTGGTCCAGCGAGGCCTGCCGTTCCATCAGGTCCACCTGCAGCAGGATGCTGCGCAGGCCGAACCCCAGCGTCGCCACCACGAAACCGCTCACGGCCAGGGGCCGGGCATGGTCGACCACCAGGGTGCCCACCACCAGCAGCAGCAGCGGCAGGATCATCGGGCCCGCCGCCTGCACCGTGCGCGCCATCCGCGGATGCGGCGTCAGGACCCGCGCCGGTGCCTGGCTGAGTGCGAGCAGCGCCAGCAGCAGGAACGGCAGATCGATCAGCAGATCCGCATAGGCACCGAACGCATCACCGGAGGTGTAGTGGTTGATGTAATACGCCACCAACAGGTAGGTCGCCGCATACATCGCCAGCGCGCGGAAAAAGGTACGCCGCTCGGGAACGTCGCCGGCCAGCCAGCGCACCACCGCGAACACGGCGATGCACAGGTTCTGGATATCGAACATGCGTTGCATGTTGGACAACGCGTGGTCGTCGATGTCAACGCGGGCGGCGAACGACTGCGCGTGCACGAAGAACAGCACGCCCAGCAGCGCCGCCATGGCCGCATCGATCAGGCTGATGCTGACCCGTTCCCGGCGCGCCCTGGCCAGGATGAACACCAGGGGCACACCGTAGAGCACGTAAAGGAACAGGCTTGCGCGCGGGGTGAAATCGGCACGCCCGGCGCCCAGGGCGTCGATCATGTTGAACGCCATGCCGCCGGCCCACAGCAGCAGCGCCAATGCCGTGGCGCGCCACCCCAGTGCCGCGCGGTCGCGGCGGGCCCGCCACAGGCAGGCGGCCGCCGCCAGCAACGGGGCACCGGTCAGGAAAACGAAGGAGCCTACCCCGGCCGGACCAGGCCACAAGGCCAGCACCAGGCCATGGCACAGCACATACAGCAGCGCCAGCACTACCGGCATGCATCCCCCGATCCGCAAGGCCGTCTACGCGCACGATAGCGCGGGGCGGCGCCACGAGGGTGTGATCCATCGCTGAAAAAGGGGACGGAGGGGATTAAGTCGTTTGCGGCACAGCGGCAAATGCGACTTAATCCCCTCCGTCCCCTTTTTCCCGGGGGCTCAGCCGTGCAGGGCGCGGGCGTGGTGGGCGATGTGCTCGCCGATGAAGCTGCCAATGACGTAGTAGCTGTGGTCGTAGCCGGGCTGCAGGCGCAGGGTCAGCGGATGGCCGGCAGCGGCGCAGGCCTCCTGCAGGCGCTGCGGCTGCAGCTGGGTCTGCAGGAACTCGTCCGCCTCGCCCTGGTCGATCAGCAACGGCAGGCGCTCGCTGGCCGCGGCAATCAATGCGCAGGCGTCCCATTGCGCCCAGTCGGCCGGGTTGTCGCCAAGGTAGGCGTGGAAGGCCTTCTGCCCCCACGGAACATGGCTGGGCGCGACGATCGGCGAGAACGCCGACACGCTGCGGTAGCGCCCCGGATTGCGCAGCGCGATCACCAGCGCACCGTGGCCGCCCATCGAGTGCCCGCTGATGGCGCGTGCGCCGGTCGCCGGGAACTCCGCTTCGATCAGCGCCGGCAACTCCTGCACTACATAGTCATGCATGCGGAAGTGCTTCGCCCACGGTGCACGGGTGGCGTTGAGGTAGAACCCTGCGCCCTTGCCCAGGTCGTAGCCTTCGGCATCGGCCACGTCATCACCGCGCGGGCTGGTATCAGGCGCGACAATGATCACGCCGTGTTCGGCCGCATAGCGCTGCGCGCCCGCCTTGGTGATGAAATTCTGCTCGGTGCAGGTCAGTCCGCTCAGCCAGTACAGCACCGGCAGCGTCTGCGTTTCCGCCTGCGGCGGCAGGTACACGGCGAACTGCATGTCGCAGCCCAGCGTGATCGAATGATGGCGGTAGACATCCTGCCAACCGCCAAAACAGGCGCGGTGTTCAATGCGTTCCATGGTGCTCTCCTGCGCGGCGCGTCAGCGCACGCGTGCTTCTGGTAGATGCCGACCTTGGTCGGCTTATCCACGCCCGGCGTGGACGCCTTGGTTGATCAGTTCATCCAGCTGTGCCAGCAGGCGCAGCAACGATTCGACGCCAGGCTGGCCGTCCAGGTTGCGATACGCCGCGACCGCCACGTCGCTGCGCGGTGGCCACAGGCCGTCGGCGCGGGCTTCGTGCAGGCGCGGCAGGAATACCTGTGCCAGCCAGTGCTCGAACGGCATTTCATCAATGCCGAAGGGCGAGTCCACCACGCGCGGTGGACCCACGCCGCCCTCGACCCAGCCCAGCGCGCGCAGCGCCTGCTCGATCGGGTCGACCAGGGCCGCGCGCGGATCCTTCGCACGCGGCCTGCGCAGGGCGTCGAACCAGCCCACGCCGCGGCTCAGTAGTGGACCACCGAACGGATCGACTTGCCTTCATGCATCAGGTCGAAGGCGTCGTTGATCTTGTCCAGGTCCATGGTGTGGGTGACGAACGGGGCCAGTTCGATATCGCCCTTCATCGCATCCTCGACCATGCCCGGCAGCTGGCTGCGGCCCTTCACGCCACCGAAGGCGGTGCCCATCCACTTGCGGCCGGTCACCAGCTGGAACGGACGGGTGGAGATCTCCTGGCCCGAACCGGCCACGCCGATCACCACGCTCTGGCCCCAGCCACGGTGCGCGCATTCCAGCGCCGCGCGCATCACGTTGACGTTGCCGATGCACTCGAAGCTGTGGTCCACGCCCCAGGTCGTCATCTCGACGATGACCTGCTGGATCGGCTTATCGAAATCCTTCGGGTTGATGCAGTCGGTGGCGCCGAATTCGCGCGCCAGTTCGAACTTGGACGGATTGGTGTCCACCGCGATGATGCGGCCGGCCTTGGCCTGGCGCGCGCCCTGGATCACCGCCAGGCCGATGCCGCCGAGGCCGAACACCGCCACGCTGTCGCCTTCCTGCACCTTGGCGGTGTTGTGCACCGCGCCGATGCCGGTGGTGACGCCGCAGCCGAGCAGGCAGACGTGTTCCGGGTTTGCTTCCGGATTGATCTTCGCCAGCGACACTTCGGCCACCACGGTGTACTCGCTGAAGGTCGAGCAACCCATGTAGTGGTACAGCGGCTCACCGTTGTAGCTGAAGCGGCTGGTGCCATCGGGCATCACGCCCTTGCCCTGGGTCGCGCGCACGGCCACGCACAGGTTGGTCTTGCCGCTCTTGCAGAACAGGCACTCGCCGCACTCGGCGGTGTACAGCGGAATCACGTGGTCGCCCGGCTTGACGCTGGTCACGCCCTCGCCCACTTCAACCACGATGCCGGCGCCTTCATGGCCCAGCACCACCGGGAACAGGCCTTCCGGATCATCGCCGGACAGCGTGAACGCATCGGTGTGGCAGACACCGGTGTGGGTGATCTTCACCAGCACTTCGCCCTTCTTCGGCGGGGCGACGTCGATCTCGACGATCTGCAGCGGCTGGCCGGGACCAAAGGCGACGGCGGCACGGGACTTCATGGTGGACTCTCCAGAGACAGGCAATGACAGGATGGGCGGCGCCATGTTGCGCCGTCGTTTATTTCAGGTATGAACGGATCAACGCGCTCATGTCGCGCACGCGTTCGGCGCGTTGTTCATCGGAGGCGGCGGGTTGCCCGAACTCCTCGCGCAGATGGGCCTCCATCACCTCGGACATCAGGCCGTTGACCGCGCCACGGATGGCGGCGATCTGCTGCAGCACCGGCCCGCAGTCGGCGCCAGCTTCCAGCGCGCGGTCCAGCGCATCGCACTGGCCACGGATGCGGCGCACGCGGGCCAGGACCTTCTTCTTCTCTTCGGGGGAGTGCGGCATGGCGGCGCCACCTCGGAACTATACTGGGGGATAGTATACACGGATGTTTTTAAGGTGACGGGAATGGCATCTCCGGGCTCCGCAACGGCGCCCTTGAATTCATCAAGATCAATCACTTACAGAAACCCAGCTTCTACCATCAACACATGAGGCATGCTCTGGGAACTGCAGAATCAGGAACAGGTAATGGGCGTTGGTATCCAGCTCGGGCGCATCACCGATGAGATCGGCAGCGGCGACTTTCTGTACGCGTTCTTCTCGACGATCACCGGCAATCTGGAACCGGATGGATGGGGAAGCCGATTCCCTATCCTCATGAGGCAACTGTACGCCGGCGGACTGCAGCAATCAGATGCTGCCGACGCGCTGGCCGAACTGCATAGGGTCCGCCGCGAGCTGGCCGAGCTTCCGCCAGCCCGTGTCATATGGTCGTTCGAGGATCGAACCCAGCGTCCACCGTGGGGAAACGATATCGCTGGCGACATCGACAGCCTGGCGACCTACTTCGTCACCTCACATGGGCGCGATCTGATCGCGCTTCTGGCTGAGGTGTTTGAAGCACTTCAGGAAGGCGAAGACACGTCCGCCCGGATCGTCGACTACTGACGCCCTACGCTCAGTCAAACAGGCCCTGACCCGCCAGCCGCGCCAGCTCATCCACCACATAGCGCACCTTCGGCCGCAGGTGCCGGGTCGGTGGCCACAGCGCATGGATGTCGATATGCCGCTGCATGTGCGCATCCAGCACCGAGCGCAGCGCGCCGGATTCCAGATGTCGGCGTACCAGTGAAATGGGCATCTGGCAGATGCCCAGTCCTGCGATGGCCGCATCGATCACTGCGTCACCATCGTTGAGCTGGTAGGCCGCGTTCGGGATGAACGTTCCCTCCGCGTCATCACTGCCAATCCGCCACGCCACCGGTTGCCCATGGCGGAAGCCGACGATGCTGCGATGCTGCGCCAGTTCCTCCACGGTCGCTGGCACGCCATGCGCCTGCAGGTACTCCGGCGATGCGCAGGTGACCAGGCGCTGGCGACCCAGCCGGCGCGCGACCAGGTGCTCGGCCTGGTGCAACCCGCCGAAGCGGATCAGCAGGTCGATGCCCTCTTCGACCGGATCGACGAAATGATCGGTGAAGGTCATCGTCAGTTGCAGGTCCGGGTACTGCCGGCACAGGCGCAGCAGCACGGGCAGCACCACCAGCCGCCCGAACGAGGACGGCATGTCGATGCGCAGCCGTCCGCTGGGCAGGCCGGCCGACCCCAGGCAGGCTTCGGCGGCGGAGATTTCTTCCAGCGCCGCCGCGCACGATGCGTAGTACGCCTCGCCGTCGGTGGTCAGCGCGATGCGCCGCGTGGTGCGGTGGAACAGGCGCACGCCCAGCCGCGCTTCCAGCCGGGCGATGGCCTTGCCCACTGCCGAGCGCGAGATGCCCAGCGCGTCGGCAGCCTCGGTGAAGCTGCCTGAGCGGGCCGTGGTAACGAAGGTCACCAGGCCATTCAACGATTCCAGCGGCAGCATCTATCACGCTCCATTGGGGACAAATAGTCCCGCGCCCAGGGAGATCGAAGCGCTTTATGCGTCCGCATGTCAACTCCATCCTGTGTGCATCGCGCCGCTGGCGCCTTCCCCCACACCGAGATGACCGACATGATCGCCGCCCTGTTCCGCCCCTTCGATCTGGCAGGCACCGCCCTGCGCAACCGCATCGCGATGGCCCCGATGACCCGCGCCCGCAACCCCGGTGCGGTCGCCAACGAACTCACCGCGCAGTACTACCGGCAGCGCGCCAGCGCCGGCCTGATCATCAGTGAAGGCACCCCGGTCTCGCCGCAGGGCCAGGGCTACATCGACGTCCCGGGTATCTGGTCGGCCGAGCAGGTGGCCGGGTGGAAGCTCGTCACCGAGGCGGTGCATGCCGCACAGGGCACGATCTTCGCCCAGCTCTGGCACGTCGGCCGCATGTCGCATTCCTCGCTGCAGCCCGACGGTGGGCAACCGGTCAGCGCCGGTACCCGCCCGGTGGCCAGCGCACCGAAGAACACCTCGTTCGTGTACCTGGACGATGGCAGCCGCGGCCACGCCGATCCCACCCCGGCACGTGCACTGGAGACCGCAGAGATCCCCGGCATCGTCGACGACTTCGTGCGCGGCGCAGAGAACGCCATCGCCGCCGGCTTCGACGGCATCGAACTGCATGCCGCCAACGGCTACCTGTTCGAACAGTTCCTCAACCCGGTCATCAACCAGCGCGAAGATCACTACGGCGGCTCGCTGCCCAACCGCGCGCGCTTGATCCTGGACACCGTCGATGCGATGGCCCAGCGCATCGGCGCGCAGCGCATCGGCGTGCGCCTGGCACCGAACAATCTCACCTTCGACATGCCGTTCTACCCCGACAACGAGGCCACCTATCTGTACCTGGCCGAGGAACTGGGCAAGCGCGGCCTGGCCTATGTGCATCTCAACGACAACCAGCAGGCGGGCCAGTCGGTGCTGGGCGAGGCCTTCCTGCAGCAGTTCAAGCAGGCCTACGGTGGCACCGTGATCCTGGCCGGCGGCATGACCCGCGAACGCGCCCTGCAGCTGGTCGAGGCCGGCACCATCGACCTTGCCGCGTTCGGCCAGCCGTTCATCGCCAACCCGGATCTGGTCGAACGCCTGCAGCGCAACATCGCGCTGGCCACGCCCGACCGCAGCACCTATTACGGGGGCGGCGAGGCGGGCTATCTCGATTACCCGGCCGCAGGCTGATCCCGCACGGGGCCCGCACGGGGTCGGATCCCCTTCCAACGGAAAGGGCTCTGACCCCTGTCCGGCGAACAAGGAGTCAGAGCCACGCTGCGCCCGGATCCGACCCCAGCCCTCAGGCGTCCTCGCGCACGTAGGCGAACGACTCGTCCAACCGCTCGAAGCCGATCACTTCAGCGACGATGGCCTGTGCCTCGTCTTCGCTGAAGTTGCCTTCTTCAATATCGTCAACGCGGGCGAACAGCCGCTGCAATGCCGCGTACTGGTCGCCGCGCAGGAAGGAATGGTGAGTCTGCAGCCAGCGCTGCAGATTCCCGGCCAGCTTGCCGTGCGACAGCAGTGTGTACGGCCGCTGGTAGTCGGCAACCGCTTCGACCATCTTGCGGAACACGAAATCCTGGTAGCTGGCGGCCAGCACGTCGGCACGGTCGTCGTCATGCCACACCATCACCACCGGCGGTTCGCTGAAACCGGGCGCGTTGCTCCAGAAGCAGTAACTGTCACCCGCACCGGTCCGCGCAAAGGGCAGCAACTGCAGGTCAGTGCGCAAGGGATTGTAATGATCCTCCGCGGTCAGCTCCTGCCACGCCTCGAGCAGTTCATCGTGTTCCAACGGCTCATAGTCCTGGGCGTACAGCAGCACCGGCGGTTCTGCCTGCAGCGCCGGGAATACCACCTCGGACCATTCCGGATGGGGAGCACCCCAGCTCAACCGACCCGCTGCATGCAACTGCTTGAACAGGGGCGGGAAGGTCTGGCCGGTGGCCTGTTCGATGCCGGATAGCGCGCTCATGGATGTCCTTGTCGATCGAGACCGCCCAGCTTGCCCGAATCCGCGCAGGAGATGAACCGGCAGCACCACGCGGCAGGACTAGACTGCGACCACCGGATGCCGCCCATCGCTGCCATGAACGCCACTGCCCACAGCTTCATCGTCAACATGGACGTGCCCGACCTGGCCGCCGCCGAAGACTTCTACATCCGGGCCTTCGGCCTGCGCATCGGCCGCCGTCTCGGCCCGGGCGCCGTGGAGCTGCTCGGTGGGCCAACGCCGCTCTACCTGCTGCACAACGACGCCGGCAGCGCCGCCACGGAAGACGGCGACGTGCGCGACTACGAGCGCCATTGGACGCCGCTGCACCTGGATTGGGTGGTGGATGACATTGAAGCCGCGCTGGCACGTGCAGTTGCGGCCGGGGCGACACTCGAGCAGTCCGTGCGCGAGCGTCGCTGGGGACGCATCGCCGTACTGGCTGATCCGTTCGGGCATGGCTTCTGCCTGATCCAGTTCAGTGGCGAAGGCTACGATGCGCTGGTTGAATGACCGGCGCGCCGTTCACCACGGCAACGGCACTGCTTCGCCGTTGGCGCGCTCGCCGTAGTACAGCGAAGGCAGCAGCCGCGACAGGAAACTGAACTCCGTATAGCAGTGCCTGAGCAGGCCCAGGCCGA